>NZ_UAPU01000005.1:135000-735000 GCF_900445255.1 Anaerobiospirillum thomasii | reverse complement strand
CTGTTCTAAAATAAAGAATCCTGCACTATATACATTCTGCAGGATTTTTTTTAGGGTTTTGGCATAAATTTCTTTTGCTTTATTAAAAATTGACCCTCATTTTTTTAATTACTATGTGGTTTGATCTTGTGTAAGTAGCTTGCAGAGTGCTTTCATTGTAAAGAGAACATTGCTATTGCACTTGCCTACAAGGCGTTTAATAGACATTTGATCGTTCTTTGTATAGTCTTCTTGTACCAGCCTTAGATTGTTTAAGGCTATCTTGTTTAGCAATATTGAGTTTCTGATAAAGTTGTGGTTTTTAGTGCACAGATAGCACATCAAGTGCATAACTGTATCATGAGACATGGCATTAGAAGGAAATCAAGGACATAATTATTCTAAAGATACTAGGAGCAAGAGGATATTTTACCTTTGAGTGCTGACGTTCATTGGTAAATGTCACTCTATCTATCATGTCAACAACGGCACTTCTTAAAGGATCATAAAACATAGCTCTTGTTATCTAAATGAATTAAATCCACCATTTTTGAAAAGAGATCTAGTTACAACTATAAAGTTTGCGCCGTGATTCTTATCTCACATTTTAATTTCTTGATTTGATTTTTGTCTCATATATTTAAAAAATTAATAAACTGTTGGCATACATGCTACTTTTCCTAATTTTTATATGCATTTCATGCCAAAGCCCTTAACTAAAGTTGATCTAGTTCTCAATCAATTTAAAAATTTGAAATATATATTACATATCACCTTGTGAGCCGTCTTTATCAAGTATAAATCACCAGCATTTTATTTATCAGATATACTAGTATAATAGGAATAAAGTGCTTATATTGATACATGAAAAGTGAGAAATTATATAAGTTTGCATCTTTTGGTAATGTTGCAAAACAGGCAAAGGCAGATTGTTCAATGGTGCAAGACAGAGATCTTTATCTGCTGCTCAAACTCATAAAACCATATACAGTGAAGCAGACTATATATTTGTTCACAATGACAACGATTAGCTTTTTTATGTATCTATGACCATGTGTCATATTGATTGTAAAGTAAGATTGTATAAAGCACGCATCTTTATACAAAAGCTGCTATAAAGAATCAGGATAAAGGGATGTATGATGATTAAAAATAATGGTACAGTTATCTTATCTGGTGAAGAGGACTTTGCCAGTCATATTTTAAATAATGGCTATTATGTTGATAAGACATATTATCTTAATGATCTCTTTATAAACAGAGGTGATAAAAACACTTTATTCACAAGACCTCGCCGCTTTGGAAAAACCTTAAATATGTCCATGATAAAGGCCTTTTGTGAGCTTGACTATAAAAATCCAGGCGATACCTCCTATCAGCAAAAGCTCTTTATAGAAAATGGCCGTAATCTTGCTGTAGCTCAGGATGATTACAAAGAGCTGCGTGATAAGGTTATGGGACAGGTGCCTGTTATCTATGTCTCTTTTAAAGGTATTGAAGGTCTTTGTTTTAAAGAGGCCATAGTCGAATTTTTAAGAGTTATTTATGAGGTATATTCAAATTACTCTTTTTTAAAAAACAGCAAGATTTTAGCTGCTGATGAATTATATAGATTTACTGATATTGATTATTTTTGTAAAGCTGAATATAAAAACTTATCTGATCCTATTAAGTTAGATCAGGCTGTTTCTTTCTGTAAATCTTTTATAAGCATTCTTGCAATTCTTTTACATAAAGAATTTAATAGACAGGTATTAATTATTATAGATGAGTATGATGTGCCATTGCAAAAGGCTGTAGTGGCTAAAGAGCCTTACTATGATGAAATGCTCTCCATCATAAGAAGTATAAGCATATCTGTCTTTAAACAGCAGGGTAATCCATGGCTGTATAAGGGCATTGTCACTGGCTGTTTAAAAATTGCTCATCAAAGTGTCTTTACTGATGCTAATAACTTTACCACTTTTAATGTCAACGATGAGAATTACACTACATTCTTTGGCTTTACGCAGGAGCAGACTGATAAAATCATCAGTGACTTTGGCCTTGAGTCAAAAAGAGATGAGATTAAAAAGTGGTATAACGGCTATAGATTTGGCCATGAGAATGTCTATTGCCCGTGGTCTTTAATGGAGTACTGCGCCTCATCAAAACGCAACGGCAGCAATGAGCCAAAGCCTTTTTGGGTTAACACCTCAGGCAATGACATTATTACTCTGTACACAAAAAACTCAATTGAGGCTAAAAAGCAAGGTAATATTGATAAATTACAGGACTTAATGGATGGCAAATCTATTGACATAGAGCTATCTGAATTTACAGTTTATCCTGATATTAAAAGTGGTCTGAAATTTAATGCCTTTGGCACTATGTTGCTGCAGACAGGTTATGTTACTTTAGCTGATGACTCACCATTAAGCGGCAATGTCAGAGTTAAAATACCAAATTATGAGGTAAGAAAGGCCTTTGAAAGCAGGCTTGAAGTTTTATATTCAGAGGATGATGCAACCTGGAGCTCTCAGGGTTATAACCTTTTAGATGCATTACTGTGTAATGATATTGCCAAGGCTCAGGATATTATCAATACAGTATTAAAAACCTATATAAGCATTAGACATTCAGGTCATGAGCAATACTATCATGGTTTTATGCAGGGTCTTTTGATAGAGGCTGTAACCGATTGTGGTATTACTATGTTAGATGAGAGTGAAAGTGGTCTTGGCTATAGTGACATCATTCTTAAAGACTCATCTAATGATAGAGCAGTTATTTTAGAGTTTAAAAGAGCTACAACAGATGACTGTCTAGAGGTCGCTAATGAGGCTACAGATCAAATCATAGAAAAGAAATATGCAGATCTATTTAGTGCACAATATAAACATGTCTATGGCATTGGCATAGGCTTTTTCAAGAAAAAATGTAAGATTGCATCTTTGGGCAATATTGCAAAGAAGAGAGGATCTGAATAAAAGTGTTGGATGGACTATAGGTATTATGTGGCACCATATAATAACTTAAGATCAGGAGATTTTAATTTAACCTTATAGCGCAACAGGGTAACTAGCGTTATACTTAGAGTTTTTGGTTCTGCCACATCTTACATACACAAAACAGAACAAAACAAAATCAATCACTGCTGTTAGGCATTTTATATGATTTATGACTTTGACCTTTTTTTGAAATTATAGGATCTTATGCATCTATACTAAAAGGCTATAAAGAGAGCTACCTTAGATTACCAGGGCGCTCAGACCTTCTTTTTTCTTTTCAATCTCAAGTGATTGCAGCACATCAGGTGGCAGAGCATTGGCGCTGCCATCAAGTTCGGTTTTTGGCAGCATCTTTAAAAACTCAGTTACAAGCTTCACCCGCTTTTGATGCATGGCCTCTTTAATGGCAGGGCCTTTGAGCCCCTGTGCTACAAATTCGGCGGCTTTTACTGTAGTTGTAAGCGAGAACATGGCAAGAAAATAGTCAGATCGTGGAAAAGGTCTGTTTTCAAAGCCTTTACGGCCTAAAAAGTCAGCCTTGCAGCACAGAGCAAAAGGCTTAATGCGCTCAGGTCTTCTATAACCGTCAAGATCTTCAAAATGACTTACAATACCCTCAGCGCCTTTATCATAAAGATGATGGATAAAGGAGTGATAGTAGACCACAACTGAGGCAAAGTCTTCATAGGCGCGTGGCACTTTAAGCCTTGCACACATGGTTTTTAAAGGTCCTATGCCATGCGGACCATGATCAGGGTGATGAGGCCAAAGCTCCTTTGGAGTCAGGGCTTTGCCCAGATCGTGGCATAAAACGGCAAATCTGGTGACACTATCCTCGCTGTAGTAACTTATTCTGTCTAGGGCCATCAAGGTATGTACAAAAGAGTCTATCTCAGGATGCCATTTTTTAGGGCCTGGTACTCCATGCAAAGCCTCAAGCTCTGGCATTATATACTCAAGTGCTCCTATAGAGTGGAGCAGGTAGAAAAATACAGCAGGGGATGGGGTGTTTAAAGCCTTTTCAATCTCTAAAAAGACACGCTCTGGTGTCAGTGTGGCAAGCTCACCGCTTTGTGTCATGCTTTGCATCAGATCTAGTGTCTGCTGCGCTATTTTAAAACCAAAGCTGTGCAGTTTGGCTGCAAAGCGGCATACTCTTAAAATACGCAGTGGATCTTCACAAAAGGCAGGTGAGATATGACGTAGCACGCGGTTTTTAAGATCGTCAAGACCGCCTGTAGGATCTATATAAGTGTCATTTGCCTCATCATAGGCAATGGCATTGATGGTAAGGTCGCGGCGTATGAGATCATCATCAAGTGAGACATCAGGTGAAAAATCACAGATAAATCCTTTATATCCAAGGCCACTTTTGCGCTCGGTGCGGGCCAGGGCATATTCAGCATGCGTATCTGGATGTAAAAAAACAGGAAACTGACTGCCAACCTGTGTATAGCCAAGTGAGAGCATTTTATCAGGATTAGCTCCCACCACCACATAGTCCTTATCCTTACACTCAAGACCTAAAAGTCTGTCTCTTACTGCTCCGCCAACTAGATATATCTGCATGCCTTTTTTCCTTACTTTTATTTATAATAATCTAAAAAGCTTTGTAATGTAATATAAAAAGTTTTATGTGCGTTTTTTTGCCACTTTAGGCTAAAGCACAATAGGCTTTAAATTCAAAGACTGGTCTTAATACACACTTATGTGTAGATGGCATTTAATCTAAAGGGCCTTATGCTCAATGTAAGGATCAGAACAGATCTGCAGAAGGTTTAAAAGAGACTTAAAAGAGGCACATACAGGGCTTAGCTTATAGAATATACATGACATTGGTGTAAAAAGGTGAGCTAGGGGAGGCATGAGAGATGTGTTTTAATATACCGTCATTGTGTCTATAAGCCATAGCAGATTTTAAGATTGCTCTGACAAGTTATATAATAGGGCATTAAAGGTTACTGTTTTTGTATAAATGTCCAAGACAAAGTTGGCCTGGGGCTGTGACGGACTTTGTTTTTTAAAGAATATTTTTCTTTTATAGTGTAATTTACCTTCACGATTGAACTCTTGTTTAGTGCTTATATGTTAAAATAGGCAGGATATTGTTTTTGAGTTTAGTATGTATCAGAAGTATTTTTCATTTTCAGAGCTGCCTTTTGAAGGAACACCTGACAAGAATTTTTACTATGTAGGCGCCAATCAGCATCAGTCTTTGGACGTGCTTAAAGATTCACTCTCACGCTCAGGCGTAATCTGTGTGCTTACAGGTCCAAGCGGCACCGGTAAGACTACGCTGGTGCGCATGCTTATTAAATCTCTGCCGCGACGCATGAGAATTATTGCTATTGACGATCCGCGTCTGTCAAGTGAAGAGCTTTTGTGTACTATTCTTCTTTCATGCAATATTGCAGCAAGCCGCAATGAGGGTATTGCCAATTTAACCTACAAGCTTAGAAATATGCTTGAGTCTTCAATGGAGATGGGTATTGTCACCACTGTTATCATTGATGAGGCACAGGGCCTTAGCGATGCAGTGATTGAGCAGATAAGACTTATCTACAATATCGAAGGCGATTTTGGCAAGATGCTCAACTTTTTACTTGTAGGTCAGGAAGATCTGCTTGAGATTATCAAGCAGGACTGCCACAAGATGTTTTTAAACCGTATTAAAAGCTTCTGTGCCATTCCTGCCATGCAGAAAAATGAAGTGCAGGCCTATATCAATTTCAGAACTATGCAGGCAGGATGCCATCATCCTTTATTTACAGACAGAGCTATAACGCTGCTGCATCATAAATCACAGGGTCTGCCACGTACTATCAATATTATAGCTGACAGAGCTCTGGCCATTGCCTGTGACAGACAGAAGAACATGGTTGACAGCTTTATCTTAAGAAAAGCTGCAGCTCAGTCATTAAATGAAAGCACCTTTGTGCAGGATATTTTCAGAGCCATAAAAAGCTCGCTTACAGGTCTTGCGTTTTACTCCAAGCTCTCGGTTATAACCTTTGCGCTGTGTGTCTCCTTTGCCATATTTGCAGCCTCCTTGTTCTTTGGCGATAAAATCTATAAGGATGAGCTTTATGACAGGCGCATTGATGTGGCTTTGAACTATGATAAAAGTGTAGCCGATGCCTATCAAAACTATATAGACAATGTCATCTCGGGCAAAAATTCAAAAAACCGCAATCTGTATCAGTTCAATCTTGATGTGTGGCAGTCTTTGTTTTTAAACAGAGCCACAGATACTTTAATCCGTCTTGCAGGCTATCAAAAGAGTGACAAGTCACTCTCAAGCTGTGCTGATATTGAATCCATAGATTTAAAATGCACCGAGCACAACGGCTCTTTAGATAAGCTTTTAGAGCACAAGAGCAAGGCTGTCATATCACTGCTTGATGAAAATCTCATGCCTTTTTATGCAGTGCTTATGTATGCAGATGAGAGTAAGGCTCAGATCCTGCTTGACAGACATATCTGGACTGTAAGACGTCAATACCTTGATAAGGTTTACAATGGATCTTATATCTATCTGCAGCCTCTTGCCCTTATAGATCTTTTTGAAAACTTCAGGCAAAAAACTCAAAGCAGCACTGAAAGTGCACAGACTAAAGGCTTTAGATCAGAATTTAAAGGTTTTGAGGAGCTTTTAGAGCTTGATTATGACAAGGCTCTGCTGCCTTATGCGAAGATGGCGGTAAAAAGTATGGCCTTTAACCGCTTTGTAAGTCTGTACAAGAGGGTTTTTGTCACCCGCAGCGAAAAGCTTTATAAAGACTTTGTGCGCGATTATCGCCATATTAAAGAAGATGACAGAGAGGAAGCCTTCTTTGCCTATCTTAGCCTCTATGTAAAAGAAAATGTGCTAGACAGGCTTGAGAGTCAGTCAACAGATGCCATGTCACGTGCACTTATTATCTATTATGCTGACAATTATAATAAGGATATCAATGCACTGACGCAGTCTCTGTTTTTAAGGGAGCATAAATCTCTTATAAGTAAAGAGGTTGTCTATGCTGACTAAGGCTGAGTATTTAAGATCTCTAAAGACTGTAGCCTTTGATCGCAAAAAGGCTCTGATGCTTTTTGTGCTGACAGTGTTTCTATCTCTTTTAGGGCACATTGCCTTTTATGTCTACGCTACTTTCAGCTACAGTCAGGCTCTGTATGAAAGCTCAAGTGTGGTTAAAAAATATCTTGATGATGCCACGCAGATCTTTGTACGTCCTGAGTCTGAGGATTTTATTCTGCACAAGGATTATGTAAATTTTCCTGTAGCTAAAACTTATGGTGCACAGTACAGACAGATGAAGTCACAGGTAGAATTTGACAAAGTCAAAGCTCAGATAAAATATATAAACAAAGAGCTTACAGCCATACGCTTTGTCAGTGATGAACCACACAAGACAACAAAATTACAATAAAATTTTCTTAAAGATCATAGAGAAATAAAAGTTTTTTAAAAATTTAGTTAGCTTCTGCTAACTTTTGTAAAAAATGTGCTATTATAACTCTGTCATTAATTTGGCATGAAGCAATCCTAATCTAACTCTTTTGTATGCCTTAAGCTTGTAAAAGTTTGAGGCATATTGTTATGTGCAAAGATAAATATGGCATTACACAAGGTTTATAAAGTAGAGGGCATGAGCTGCGCTGCCTGTGCTCTTAAAATACAAAAGGCTTTAGCAAAGATAGAGGGAGTGAGCAATGCACAGGTGGCACTGCTGCAAGAAAGAGTAAGTCTTGATCTGGACAAAAGCTCAGATAGTAAGCTCGTGCTCTCTTGTGTAGAAGATCTTGGCTATAAAATTTCAGATACAGATGCAATAAGTAGCGATGCTATACAATCTGGCAGCGCTTTTGATAAGGATCTTGTAAAGCTTATTGTAACTGCCTGTCTGTGCTCCTTACTTATGCTCTTTTCCATGGGGCCCATGTTCTCTTTTCACATTGTTGATAATGCCTATGGCAATGCCCTTTTGCAATGTGCTTTAACAGCTGTCATTATGTATGTACAGCGCCATTATTTTATAAGCGGCTTTAAAGCAATACTCTCAAAGTCTGCCAATATGGATACGCTTGTAGCCTTAGGCTCATTAATCTCCTTTATCTACTCACTTGTAAATACGCTCTTAATTGATAAAGATCTGACATTGCAGGCAGTGCATCATTCTTTAAATCTATATTATGAATCAGCTGCCATGATTTTAACTCTTATCAGTATTGGCAAGTATATAGAGCACAAGGCCAGGGTTAAAACCAAGGATGCCTTGGATGCCCTTGTATCTCTTGCGCCTAAGACCTGCCGCAAAATTGTAGGGGACAGGGTTTTAATTGTAGATGCTGCAAGTATCAAAAAGGACGATATTATTGAGCTTAAGGCAGGGGATAGTATTGGTGCTGATGGTTATCTGATACAGGGCTCATTAAGCCTTGATGCAAGGGCCATAACAGGCGAGTCACTGCCACAGAGCGTTATGTGCGGTGATAAGGTTTTATCTGGTTGCAGCGTGCACAGCGGCTATGGACAGATACAGGTGACCAGATCTTTAAAGGACAGCACATTATTTGAAATTATTGCCCTTGTGGATAAGGCCAGTGCCCAAAAGCCTGATATTGCCCGCCTTGCAGACAAAATTGCTTCAATCTTTGTCCCAGCAATTCTAATCATTGCTCTTATAACCTTTATTGTCTGGTATTTAAAAACCAGCAGTCTGCCTCTTGCCTTTGAATTTTGTGTAAGTGTGCTTGTGATCTCCTGCCCCTGTGCCTTAGGCCTTGCCACACCAACTGCCATTATGGTGGGAACAGGTCTTGCAGCCCGTCATGGCATTTTATTTAAATCAGCCAAAGTCATTGAGCGCTTAAGACTTGTTGATACTGTGTTTTTTGACAAGACAGGTACTCTGACACAAGGCTCATTTAAACTTTTATTTATGCAGGGCTTAGTTGATGCTCTTGAGCCTTTTTACAATCAGCTTGTGTTATCCCTTGAGCATAAAAGCTCGCATTTAATTGCCACATCCTTGCAAAAGGCTCTAAAGGCTCAGACAGTGGAGGTCAGTGATTATAGCTATAAAGAGGGTGAGGGCGTCTTTGGCACTATCTTTGGGACACAATATGCCTTTGTCAATGTCAAAAGTGCGCAAAGACTGGGGGTTACAATTGATACAAGCTTTTTACACAGCATTGATATGTATGAAAAAAGAGGCTGTCTGTGTCTTCTTTTGTGCGATAAGGATAAAGTTATAGCTTTGTATGTTCTTGGCGATAGCATAAAAGGCAGTGCCTATGGCCTTATAGACAGGCTGCATAAGATGCACATCAAATGCACTATGCTCACAGGTGATGGTAAAAGTGCAGCTGCCTATGTAGCCTCAGAGCTTTGTCTTGATGATTATAAATATGAGCTTTTGCCAAAAGATAAGGCCTTTTATATACAAAGTGAGCAGGATAATAATAAAAAGGTGTGCTTTGCAGGAGATGGCATCAATGATGCGCCGGCCCTGGCTTCTGCCTTTGTGGGCGTGGGACTTAAGGGGGCTAGTGATATTGCCATTGCCTCATGTGATGTGGTCTTAATGCAAAAATCACTGCACTCACTTGTCAATGCCATTGAGATATCAAAGCGCACTGTAAGAAATATCAAAGAGAATTTATTTTGGGCCTTTTTTTACAATATTATTGCCATACCTGTTGCCTGTGGCGTATTCTATAGTGCAGATATAAAGCTAAATCCTATGCTTTGTGCTCTTTTGATGAGTATAAGCTCCATATGCGTGGTTTTAAATGCACTGCGACTGTCCTTTATCAATCTAAGAGCCAATGAGGATAATAATCAAAGGCAGGAAAATGCCAAAGCAGGAGAGATAAAAATGCATAAGGAAATATTTATTGAAGGTATGAGCTGCTCCCACTGCACCTCATCTGTTCACAAGGCCTTATCTGCACTGCCAGGCGTTGAGAATCTTGAGGTTGTACTTGATGAGAAAAAGGCCAGCTTTGATTTAAACAGCGCTCTTGATGATGCTATGTTAAAGAGTGTGGTTGAGTCTCTTGGCTTTAAGGTAAGTGCCATCAAATGATCTCATTTAAGTTAGATGAGTATGATCTGCTTTTAATCAGTGCTCTGCGTGAGGATGCACGTCTGTCACTACGCGATCTGAGCAGTATTGTAGGCTTGTCAGCACCGGCTATTGCCTCGCGTTTAAAAAGACTTGAGGGTGCAGGTATCATACAAGCCTACAGAGTGATTATAGGCGAGAAGAAGTTCGGTCTTAATATTGAGGCCAGGATACTTGTTGATGTGCCTGTAGGTCTTACCGAGCGTTTTATTCTTGAGATGGATAAATATCTTGGGGTGACAGAGCTCAATCGTGTTACAGGTGCCTTTGGCTATGAGCTTACAGGCAGTTTTACAGACAGCTGTGCTTTAAATGATTTTGTGCGCATGCTTGAGAGTACCTATGGCCGATGTCAGGTCAGCGTTATTTTAAAAAGAGAGATTACACCACGCTGCGCTCTTGGCAAAGAACTGGCCGGAGTTTAATTTTTATTTTTGGCAGTAGGCTTTTAAAACGTAAGATACCCATGACCCTTTAGATCTGTAACCTTTAAGATGCATAGCTGTCATATCAAAGACCACCTTTGCTGCAACTATTTTGGTATACAGAGTTCTGTGTTCTAATTTATAAATAATGCTAGTATTATAAGGTTAAAGTGCTCACATGGATGCACTAAAATAATGAAATTGCATACAAAGGTATTACATATAAAAATGGAGCATTAGAGGTTTTTATTATGGACACACACGCAAAGCCAAAAGTATTACCAGGCTGTGAGAGCTTTGAAAAGCTTATTCAATCTAATGCTTATTATGTAGATAAAACCTCATACTTAAAAACACTTCTTTGCAGCTCTGATGAGGTTGAAATTGCCTTATTCACAAGACCCCGTCGCTTTGGCAAAACTTTAAATATGTCCATGATAAAGGCCTTTTGTGAGCTTAACTATAAAAATCCTGGTGACACATCCTATCAGCAAAAACTCTTTATAGACAATGGCCGTAACTTTGCAGTCTCTCAGGATGAGTACAAAGAGCTGCGTGATAAGGTTATGGGACAGCTGCCTGTTATCTATGTCTCTTTTAGAGGTGTTGAGGGCCTATGTTTTCATCAGGCCGTTGATAAAATTCTTACTAAGATAGCACTGCTGTATAAATATTTTCTGTTTCTTGCAGATAGTAGAAAAATTCCTCAGGCGCAAAAAGATCTTTTTTTAAGTATTTACAATTTTTGTTTCAAACACAAAGGTGAATTAAAAAATGATGCTTTGCTTGATACAGCAATATCTTATTGTGGAACCTTCATACCAACACTTGCAGATATGATCTATACAGAGTATGACAGACAAGTTTTAATCCTTATAGATGAGTATGATGTGCCATTGCAAAAGGCAGTTGTGGCCAAAGAGCCGTATTATGATGAAATGCTGGCCATTATCCGCGATATAAGTGTTAATACCTTTAAGCAGGATCCAGATGCCTGGCTGTATAAGGGCATTATTACAGGCTGTTTAAAAATTGCCCATCAAAGTGTCTTTACTGATGCCAATAACTTTACCACCTTTAATATAAACGATGAGCTTTACTCATCCTTCTTTGGCTTTACGCAGGAGCAGACTGATAAAATCATCAGTGACTTTGGTGTTGAGTCTAAAAGAGATGAGATTAAAAAGTGGTATAACGGCTATAGATTTGGCCATGAGAATGTCTATTGCCCGTGGTCTTTAATGGAGTACTGTTTATCAGTAACTGATGGTAGCGAGGAGCCTGAGGCCTATTGGGTCAACACCTCTGGCAATGACATCATCACTCTGTTTACTAAAAACTCAATAGAGGCTAATGACGGTGACAATATACAAAAGCTACAGGATTTAATGGATGGTAAATCAGTTTTAATAAAACTCTCTGAATTTAGTGTTTATCCTGATATTAAACAAGGTATGAGCTTTGATACCTTTTTTACAATGCTGTTGCAGACAGGTTATGTTACCTTAACTGATGACTCAGCACTAAGAGGCAATGTCAGAGTTAAAATACCAAATTATGAGGTAAGACAGGCCTTTGAAAGCAGGCTTGGTGTTTTATATTCAGAGGACGATGCAACCTGGAGTGCACAGGGTTATAATCTTTTAGATGCATTACTGTGTAATGATATTGCCAAGGCTCAGGATATTATCAATACAGTATTGAAAACCTATATAAGTATTAGGCACTCAGGTCATGAGCAATACTATCATGGTTTTATGCAGGGTCTTTTGATAGAGGCTGTAACCGATTGTGGTATTACTATGTTAGATGAGAGTGAAAGTGGTCTTGGCTATAGTGACATCATTCTTAAAGACTCATCTAATGATAGAGCAGTTATATTAGAGTTTAAAAGAGCTGCAACAGATGACTGTCTAGAGGTCGCTAATGAGGCTACAGATCAAATCATAGAAAAGAAATATGCAGATCTGTTTAGTGCACAATATAAACATGTCTATGGCATTGGCATAGGCTTTTTCAAGAAAAAATGTAAGACTGCATCTTTGGGCAATATTGCAAAGAAGAGAGGATCTGAATAAAAGTGTTGGATGGACGATAGGTATTATGTGGCACCATACAATAACTTAAGATCAGGTGATGTTAATTTAACCTTATAGCGCAACTGCTTAACCCTACAATACACAGCATGTAGATGCTCTTATAGGTGCCACACTCAAGAGAGGGCTGAACCAATCACTGTTGATAGGCATAATACTAAGTGCATCTGCCTGATACCCACCTCCCCATGGGCATAGCACACCATGTCCCTGTTTTTATAAATTGCAGGTTTGGGTATCTTGCTTAAAAACTGTTCTTAGACTGTAAGTTTAGGCTTTTGCTGATGTCTTTTAACTAAAAATCAGTCTATAATTGTCAGATATTGTACACAGTGCAAAAACAGGATTTAAACACCGTCAGCGCCATATCTGACACAAAGCCTTAAAGCCTGCTGTATACAGTTTTATTTGTGCAAAAACTTTATCAAGTATATGTAAAATCTGATAAAAATATTCTGTTGATCATTTTGCCTAACATACTGTGATCTTTTTTGCCTTTTGTAGGTACAATATAAGCCGCTCTTGTAGTGAAGATTAAGAGCCTCAATTTGTTTAAACAGATTTTAGTATTAGGATTTAGCTATGGAAAACCTGCCATTTACTGATGAGAACAATGAAAAGATTTGTTACTGCTTTGGTGTAGACTCCTTTACCATTAAAAAGGCCATCTATCTTGATAAATTAAAAACCGTAGAGGAAGTAACAGAAAAAACCAAGGCCGGTGGTGGTTGTATGTCATGCCATATGCGCATTGAAGAGCTTCTGGACGAGGTCTGGGCTATTATTGAAAAAGAGCAGAATATTAAACGTGACTAATAAAAAATAAGGACGAGGTATTACAATGTGGGATTACTCTGATAAGGTCAAGGATCACTTTTTACATCCACGCAATGCACGTGTTATCGAAGATGCCAACGCTGTAGGCGATGTTGGCTCTATCATCTGCGGTGACGCTCTGCGTTTAATGCTCAAGGTGAATCCAACCACCAATGTTATTGAGGATGCCGCCTTCCAGACCTATGGCTGCGGAAGCGCTATTGCATCATCATCTGCTCTGACAGAGATGGTCAAGGGCCTGACATTAGAAGAGGCTGAGACTATTACCAATCAGCAGATTGCAGATTATCTAGGTGGTCTGCCTCCAGAGAAAATGCATTGTTCTGTTATGGGTCGCGAGGCTTTAGATGCAGCTATTGCCCACTACCACGGCAAGACCTATGAGCATGCCCATGATGACGGTGAGATTGTCTGTCACTGCTTTGGCGTAGGCGTCAACAAGATTAAAAAAGCAGTGTGGGAAAACCATTTAACCACAGTTGAGGATGTAACCAACTATACCAAGGCCGGCGGTGGCTGTATGTCATGCCACATGCGCATTGAAGAGATCATTGATGAGGTATGGGTTGATTTAGAGCGCTGCGGTGTACCAAGACCAGGTTATGTTCCTACAGAAATTCCTTCCATCAAGATTCAGACTGTAGCAGAGCCAGCCCCTGCCATTGAAGAGCAGGCAGCTCTTGATAACAAGACTTTAAGTTCTGAGATCTATGACAATGTGGTACAGGTTTTAGATGAGGTTAAATCAGGTCTGGTGCCTGACGGCAGCTCTGTAGAGCTTGTGGCTATTGACGGTGATACCGTAACAGTCAAGCTTTCAGGTCAGGTGGCCAATGGTCTTATGTCAGATATGACCTTAACCTTTATCAGCAAGAAATTAGCTGAAAGTGTTGGTCGTGAGATTGCTGTAGTTACAAGGTAGTAAAAGACATGAATACAAGTAATATGGGTGCAGGTGACGGTATTTATCTTGATAACAATGCCACCACCATGATCGATCCTAAAGTGGTTGAGGCTATGATGCCATACCTTACCACTTATTATGGCAATGCTTCATCTCAGCACGGTTTTGGCGCTCCTATTGCCAAGGCCATAGCTAGAGCCCGTGAGCAGGTTGCCGATCTTATAGGTGCACAGTATCCAGATGAGATTATCTTTACCTCATGTGCCTCAGAGTCTGATAATACTGCCTTATGGACAGCACTGTGGACACAGAAGAACAAAAATGAGATTGTCACCACCAAGCTTGAGCATCCTGCCATTATTGACACCTGCTCATTCCTAGAGGCCCGTGGTGTTAATGTCAAATACCTCTCAGCCATGCAGAACGGCTCACTAGATCCTAAAGCATTTGAGTCACTGCTTACTGATAAAACAGCCCTGGCCTCAATTATGTGGGCCAACAATGAGACAGGTAATATCTATCCTGTAGAGCAGCTTGCTGACATTGCCGCAGCTCACAATGTACTGTTCCACTCAGATGCGGTGCAGGCTGTAGGTAAAATTGCCATAGATGTTAAAAACACTCAGGTGCGTATGCTCTCCTTCTCTGGTCACAAGCTGCATGCTCCAAAGGGTGTAGGTGCTCTGTATGTACGCCGTGGCACCAGATTCCTGCCATATCTGCATGGCGGTCATCAGGAGCGTGGACGTCGTGCCGGTACTGAAAACGTACCTTACATTGTAGGTTTAGGTGTAGCCTGTGAGCTTGCAAAGGCTCATCTGGATGAACTTAACACCCGTGTACGCGCACTGCGTGACAAGCTTGAGCAGGGTATTGTCAGCACCATTCCTGAGGTTATTGTTACCGGCAAGGATACTGACAGAACTCCAAATACTCTGAATGTGGCCTTTAAGTTTATTGAAGGTGAGGCTATTTTACTTATGCTCAATGAGTATGGTATTGCCGCCTCTTCAGGCTCTGCCTGCTCATCAGAGTCATTAGAGCCATCTCATGTAATGCAGGCTATGGGTATTCCATTCTCAGCAGCCCACGGCACCATACGCTTCTCATTATCACGCTTCACCACCGAAGCTGAAATTGATGAGGTACTGCGCGTACTTCCAGGCATTATTGAAAGACTGCGTGAGTTATCACCTTACTGGAATTTAAACAAGCCAAAGGTTATCAATGCAAGTCACGAGTTTGATCCAGACTCAGATGAAAGACATTAATTAAAAAAGGGCGCTACTGGCGCCCTTTGCATAAATGCTATTTATAAAAATCACTAGCAGCTACACTCGGCTATACCGCTGATTCTACCGCTTTTATATTTGATAAAATCAAGAAAGTCACGTATACCCAGGGTAATTTCCTTTTGAGTCAGAGCAAAATTGCCTGTATACCATGGATCTGCAATATCACCTTTTTGCACACAGTAATCTTTGAGCTTGGCTACCTTTGAAAAATCACCTTTAGGGAAGAGATAGTGCATATTGCGCATATTATTCTCATCCATAACAATAAGATAATCATAGCTCTCAAAATCCTGTGCTGTTACCTGCCTTGCAGTTTTTTCTGAGCAGTCAATATTTAAAGATGAGAGTATCTGTTTTACAGGTGGGTAGACACCATTGCCAATCTCTTCTTGTGAAGTGGCTGCTGATTCTATATGAAAGTGCTTCTCAAGACCTTCCTTTTTGACCAGATCCTTAAATAAAAACTCAGCCATAGGCGATCTGCAGATATTGCCATGACAGATAAAAAGTACATTTATCATAAAAAATCACTCATGTGTAATTACAAAAGCTCAAAAGTACCTTAAATATGACTTTTAAGCTTATCTATCCTTTAAGTATTATCTTTATATACTACTTTATATTGCCAAGTACAGTGGCTAAAAATCTGTATATATGTAAAAAGCTCTGTCTTTGTGTCTGCTCTGAATGATCCTCAAGATTTTTCATAAGTGTGGCAACACTGTTATGTCTGTCTGAAAAATCATGCTGCAGATTAAAGCCTAGTGATCTTGCATACATTATGACAAAGATAATTGTAGTCAGTCTCTGTGCAAACTCATTGGCCTGTACAGTTAAAAGCTGACTGGTAAAGATGGCAATATGCTCAAGCATCTTATCAGGATTGTTCTTGTCAAACATCATATCCTTTTCATCATCAATTAAAGCGCACAGTTTCTTGTATGAGCCATGAAAGACGGCCTGATTGCTTGACAGTGGAGATCTGCCTGCCTTGTTATCAAGAGATTCTAGGTTTGCAAAAATCATATCCTGAATGCTGGCAAAGATGTCGGCAGAGAGGTTACAGCCTTTATAAGAGAGGATTTTTGCAACGCGCACACAGATTATATATAAGGCAGGTGAGACTCCTCTTGCGCCTGCTTTCTGCTCATTTGTATAATGGCTCTCTATAGCCTTTTGTGCCTTATCTATATCTATATTATTTAAAATATGCTCATGTGCCACAGCGGCAGCATAGCCATTAAAGTCTGCACTATTTTCAAAGACAAGATTTACAGCAAGGTTCCAGATGGCACTTTTATGAGCACTGTGAGGATCATTGTGTATTTGAGGTGGATTTAGATCATCACGCTTTTGAGTGTAATTGTTCATAGCCATTCTATCCTTTTGTTTTCTATAATAAAGTTTGGAGCAAGATAGTATCCTGTCATACTCTCAGGGCAGTGTTTTATACTCTGTTTACTGCTTGACAGACAATTTTGCCACCTATGGGTTCATATCAATAATGTAGTAAACATTTTTTATAAGATCAAGTTTAAAAACAATTAAGATAGCTCCATTAGCACACAATGCGCCTTTTCTCCTCTCTTTGCTGCAGACAGCTGCTCAAAAGCGAGCCTTTATTAAAAAAAGAGTGGATAAAAATCTATACATTGGCAACAAGTTCTGCTCTGCTCTTTTATCAGAGAGCGCATTAGGCTTGTGCATAATTGTATTTAAACTATTATTGGTATCTGACACATGGTGCTGCAGATTAAAGCCAAAAGTCCTTGCATACTGTATAACAAAGATTAGGCTAGCTAGCCTGTGGGCAAAGTCATGTGTCTTAATAGATAAAAGATCACAGGCAAATAAGGCAAGATGCTCAAGACATTGATTGGGACTGCACTTGTCAAACACAAATGCTTTTTCACTATCAATTAAGGAGCACAGTCTTTTATCTATCTTATGTGTTCCTATAAAGACATATTGATGATTAGATTTATGAAAGCTGTCTTCTATGCTGTTGCTACCCTTATATTCTATGTTCTCAAAGAGTATATTTTGTTTATTGGCAAAGAGTGCAGGGGATAGGGTAAAGGCTTTATAAGAGAGGATATGTACAGCGCGCATGCAGATTATATTTAAGGCAGATGATTCCTTATTTACATTCATATTACGCTCACTTGTATAATGGCTCTCTATAGCCCTTTGTGCCTTATCTATATCAATATTATTTAAAATATGCTCATGTGCCACAGCGGCAGCATAGCCATTAAAGTCTGCACTATTTTCAAAGACAAGATTTACAGCAAGGCTCCAGATGGCCTTGTTTTGAGCACTGTGAGGCTCTGTCAGTATCTGATATGAGTTAAAATCATGAGTATATTGAGTAAATTTGTTCATGGCTATGCGCTCTTTAGTTATCTGCAATAAAGCCTTTTGTAAGATAGCAGCCTGTAATACTCTCTTTGCAGTTTTTTATACTTCTGACACTGCCCTGACAGACTACTTTACCGCCCTTATCACCGCCTAGTGGTCCCATATCAATTATGTAATCGGCATTTTGTATAAGATCAAGATCATGCTCAATAACAATCAGGGTAGCACCTTTGGCGCACAATCTGTCAAAAATACCAATAAGCTTTTTAATATCCAGTGGATGCAGGCCTACAGTTGGCTCATCAAAGATAAATATACTTTGCCTTAGATCTAAATTTAAATGTGAGCTTAATTTAAGCCTTTGTGCCTCACCGCCTGATAAAAGCGGTGTACTCTCATTGAGCTTAAGATAGGAAAGGCCAATTTCATTTAATATTTCAAGCTTTGAGCGCACGGCCTTTAATGAAGAGCATTTAGATAGAGCCTGCGCTACATCAAGGTTTAGCAGATCAGGCAGGTTTGTATTAAGATCCTTATAGACAATATCAAAGGCCTTTTGGTTGTAGCGTGAGCCATGACAGACAGGGCATGGGATCTCAATATCTGGCATAAACTGCACATCAAGACTTATAAAACCAAGACCGTCACACTCAGTGCAGCGCAATGATCCTGTATTATAGGAAAAATCACCAGCCTTAAGGCCCAAAGCTTTAGCCTCACTTGTTTTTGCAAAGATTTTGCGCAGATCATCATGTATGCCGCTGTAGGTTGCAAGAGTTGATCTGACATTAGAGCCAATAGGAGTGGCATCTATAACATAGACATGTTCAATATCAGAGGCCATGATGCTTTTAATATGCTCTGGCATCTTTTTATTATAGACAAGAGAGTCAAGAGCAGGTTTTAGACACTCAAGAATAGCTGTGGTTTTACCTGAGCCTGAGACGCCTGTAACTGCACTAAATCTGCCTTTTGGTATTTTAAGGTAAAGATTGTCAAGATTGTGTATACCATAGGTTTCAAGCTCTATGGTCCCATGCTCAAAGATTTTGTCTTCATCGCAGATGTCTCTGTAGTTTATAGCAGCACTTTTATTAAGATAGGGGGCAATAAGTGATGTTTGTGACTGTTTTACTTTTGTAACAGAGCCCTGTTCAATGACGCTGCCGCCATTAACTCCGGCACCTTGTCCCATCTCTATTAAATAAGAGGCTTTATTTAGTACATCAACATCATGATCAACCAATAAAATAGAATTGCCATCGGCAATAATTCTATCCATCATCTGATGCAAAGCCTTTAGATTATATGGATGCAGACCAATTGAAGGCTCATCAAGTACATATAAAATACCTGTGGTGCGGTTGCGCACAATGCGGTTAAGCTCAACTCTCTGCCTCTCACCATTTGACAGGCTGTTTAACTCTCGGTCAAGACTTAAATAGCCAAGGCCCATATCAATAAGGTTTTTGGCATTTGAGCAAAAGGCACTGACAAGATCCTCTGTCATAACTTTAAGGCTCATATCTGCAGATGCTGCATGCTTTTGAACAAAGGCATAGAGCTTATCAAGACTCATGGCGCACAGTTTATCTATAGACTGACCATAAAGCAGACTATCGCGCGCCTTGTCACTAAAGCGCGAGCCATGACAGTGAGGGCATTTTGTGTATTTTAAAAATTTCTCAACTCTTTTTAAACCTTTTTCATCTTTAACCTTGTCAAGGGCATTTTTAACAGTGTTTACAGCACTGTAATAGGTAAAATCAAGCTCAGTGGCACTGCTCTTATTCTTGGGTCTGTAAATAATATGTTTTTTAATGCTAGGACCATTATAGACAATGTCCTTTTCTTTAGCGCTCAAATCTTTAAAAGGAATATCTGTTCTTACTCCCATCTCACGACACACATCAGTCATTAAAGACCACATCAATGACTTCCAGGGCGCTACAGCACCTTCATCTATGCTAAGAGTGTCATCTGGCACTAAAGTCTCAAGATTGACATCAAAGACAGTACCGCTACCATGACAAAAAGGGCAGGCGCCATTGCCGTTAAAGGCAAAATCTATAGCCTCGGGGGCTTTAAAGGATGCAGAGCACTCAGGGCAGATTAAAGAGGCGCCTCGTGCTGCATTTATAGATGGTTTTAGATAATGGCCATTGGGGCATTTATGTAAGCCTAGGCGTGAGAACATAAGGCGCAGTACGTTTAAAAGCTCTGAGGCTGTACCAAAGGTGCTGCGCATAGAAACAGCCTTAGGTCTTTGTGTCAAAGCCACAGCTGCAGGCACATATAAAATCTCATCGGCCATGACCTTTTGCGTATTTAAAAAGTTTCTGTCATAGGCTCTTAGGGTTGACAGATAGCAGCTTGAACCCTGCGCATAGACTATGCCCATGGCAAGAGAGGATTTTCCTGAGCCTGACACTCCTGCAATGGCTGTTATGGTATTTAAAGGTATATCTATGTCTATATGTTTAAGATTATTAAGATGGGCATTTTTAATGTGTATATAATCTTTCATAAAGATACCTTGAGTTATTGAGCCTTCTTGTTTTAGTCTAGCACAGCAGTATACAAAAACTAGGGCTGTATAAAATAAGGCAGCTTTGTATCCTTCTACTCTGCTCTCTCTTATCAGTGAGCTACTAAACTGTCATTAATTGAGCTTATTTCTTTGTCGTGCTTTTTAATTTGCTTTGGTTTTTGAGCAAGATCCTACATGGGGAGCTAGGATGGCAGTCAGTCTCTGACTTTGTAGCAGGATATACAGTACAAGATCTGTTTATTCTTTAATGGGAAAGACCTCTGCTATGAAATGGCATGGTGGGTTTGACAAGAGGGGAGAAAGGGCCTGAAGACTGCCACCAACTCAACTCCAAAGTAATCAAACCGATATTTCTCATAATAATGTGATTAAGCTACCTTGAAACCCATATAATTTTGTGCTTTTGCCTGTATTCTTGTTGCTGGCAGATATAATAAAAGTGTGATTAATAAACACTAAATTCATAATAAAAGTGTGATGAGGTGTATATATGGAACGATTGATTTTGAAGAAACTGCTAAACTGGAAGAGCTCTCCTTATCGCAAACCTTTAATTTTGAAAGGTGTACGGCAAGTCGGCAAGACCTGGATTCTAAAAGAATTTGGCAAACGTTACTACGACAACACAGCTTATTTCAACTTTGATGAAAACGAAGAGTACAAGCAATTCTTTGATACCACGAAAGATTTAGACCGAATTTTGCAGAATTTGATGCTGGCAAGCGGCCAGAAGATTACACCAGAAAAAACCCTCATTATTTTTGACGAGGTACAGGACTGCCCCAAGGTCATCAATTCCATGAAGTATTTCTGTGAGAATGCTTCGCAATATCACATCGCCTGCGCTGGCTCCCTTTTGGGAATTGCCTTAGCAAAACCTTCTTCTTTTCCTGTTGGTAAAGTTAGCATCATGCAGATTGATCCTATGACCTTTACAGAATTTCTATTGGCAACGGGGATGAGAACCTGGCAAACTATCTGGAGACAGTAAAAACCATTGAGCGGATTCCCGATGCCTTTTTTAATCCTTTGTATGAAAAGCTCAAGATGTACTATGTGACCGGTGGTATGCCGGAATCCGTCAAGATGTGGACGGAGGCAAGAGATGTGGATGCTATGCAGGAAGCCCTGTCCTGGATTATTGGTGCTTATGAGCGTGACTTTGCCAAACACCCTAATATCAGAGAATTCCCCAAGATTTCGATGATATGGAAGTCCATACCGTCCCAGTTGGCAAGAGAAAATAAAAAGTTTATCTATAAGGTAGTCAAAGAAGGGGCACGGGCTCGTGAATACGAGGATGCCTTGCAGTGGTTGGTGGATGCAAGACTGGTACATAAGATCTATCGCAGTACTGCCCCCGGCCTGCCTGTAGCTGCCTATGATGACCTCTCTGCCTTTAAGATTTATCTGGTAGATGTAGGACTGCTACGCAGACTGGCACAGCTAGCACCAACTGCCTTTGGCGAGGGTAATCGGTTATTTACCGAATTTAAAGGTGCATTAACCGAAAATTTTGTACTTCAGACTTTGATTACACAGTTTGAAGTGACTCCTAGGTACTGGACGCAGACAAATCCTCCATATGAGGTAGATTTTCTGATTCAGCGTGAAAACGATATTTTACCTGTGGAGATCAAGTCCGAAGCCAATACAACAAGCAGGAGCTTTAAGAAATTCAAAGAATTGTTTCCAGATCAGGTCAAGCTCCGAGTTAGATTCTCTCTAGATAATTTGAAGTTGGATGATGATGTGCTGAACATCCCGCTGTTTATGGCGGATCAGACTGATCGGCTGATTGGATTGGCAATGGAGAAACGGCAAAGATAACTCACATTGACCAATTTCTCTCCACATATTATGTTCTAGTCATGATATAAATATAAAATGACTAGAATGACTATAATGGTGATTATGAGAACTACAAGGAGGTGTCTTGTGAGATTTATTGAGATCTCAACTATTGAACTTAGGTCTTTAGTTGTTACAGATCCTGGCAAAGAAGAGATTGTCTTTGCCAATACAAAAGGCGACATTATTTATATTGGTGTTAATGACAACTGATGCAGCCACTAGAAAAATGATTAAAGCAACTGATGGTGACAGTTTTTAATCTATGCGCTCTTTGGAGAAGAATCTGTCATTTAAAACAGCTAAAGAACAGTGTGTCAGGAGGAATATCTCGCTAGATGCTGCTATGATGCAGACTTTGCGAATGATGTCACAAGATGGTATTTACTTAAATGTAGCATTGCTTCTGTCAGAGCAATGTCCAAGCACCATCAAGGCTGCAACCTTTGCCGGGGTTGATAAGAGTGTAATACAGGACAGACGCGAGTTTACAGGTTCGCTCGTGCAGCAGATGGAGGATTTATATGCCTATCTTGATCTACACAATCAGACTAAGGCCACATTTGAAGGGATATACAGAACTGATATAAGAGATTATCCTGAACAAGCTTTAAGAGAGGCAATGATGAATTCTCTGGTGCATAGGGATTACTCCTTTAGCGCCAGCACACTTGTTAGCATTTACTATGACAGAATTGAATTTGTATCTGTAGGAGGTCTTCCTACAGGAATCTCTTTGGATGATATTATGCTTGGTCTCTCTGTTTGTAGAAATCAGAAGTTAGCTGCTGTCTTCTATCGCCTGCAACTGATTGAAGCATATGGAACTGGTATGCCAAAAATTATGAAAGCATACGCAGCTACTAAATTGGAGCCTAAAATTGAAGTAACAAGCAACGCTTTTAAAATTACACTTCCAAACATCAATGTTGCCCAAGTGGCAGATAACGTAATTAAAGGATGCAGATCCAATGAAGAAAAGATATTGGATTTGATAGCTCAAAACGGCTATGTAGTGCGCACTGATGTGGATCAACTGCTAGATGTCAGCCAGACAACATCCAGCCGTATTCTAAAACGCATGGTTATAAACAAATTGATCTATCAGGATGGAAGTGGCCGCAATACAAAGTATAAGAAGGTATAATGCCAGAGCCTGCTACAGGCTCACTCTTATGCTAGAGTTTATATGCCCAAAACCTCTGTGGTTTGAGATCCTGCTGCAAACAGTGTCAGCCTCTAAATCAGCTAAGAGTCAAATAAAAAGAGCACTGATAGCCCCTTATCTGCTCTGATGCACGGAGGCAAAAACAGCCACCATGGCCAGAGCAAAAAGCACTAGAGCTGCGTAATTTCTATCTATAATAAGCTTTATAAGAGCTATAAGCAGCAGTGCTCCTGTTATGAGCACAACTCCATTCATTCACGCGCTCCTGAGGCATATGGACCCATATTTATATCAATAACAGCACGTGCAGGCTGAATCAGTGCATCTTCATACTGACACAGCCACTGCAGATCCTGGCTAATCTGTCCATTGTCTATACCATCTATAGTCTCACCGCTTTTTATGGGATTATCATGCTCTAATATATAAGAGGCCATATTGAGGGCATGATTGACCACTAAATTTGGATCCATATTATGAAAATGATACTGCAGATCAGGCAGCAGCAAAGTGCTCATGCCCACGGTGTCAACTACCATATCATCCTTGCCCTCAACATTAAAAAAGCGTACATTTACACCAAAGTGGATATAGCCATTGCAGCCTTGAGCTTTGCAGTTTTGTACATCATCTGCATTTAAAAGCTTGCCGCAGTTGACAAAATAAAAGGCCTCACAGGAGGGGAAGAGCTCAGACAGGGCCATGACAAAGGCAGCATCAAGACAGGCTCTGTCCTGTGCCTCAAGCGCAGCGCTCATCATATCTGTAGCAAATATCTGATACTTACACTCATCTAAGATGCGCTCGCACTCATCCTTACAGTCCCACATCTGACTTTTTATAAAAGGATCTATATCCTGCCACTTAAAGCTGTCGCAGGGCATGAGCATAAGCTGTACAGGACATTTGCCATCTTTAAACGCAGCAATATAATCTAAGGCTGCAAAGGCAGCCATACGCTCATCAAAGGAAAAACACTCAACAGAGCCTATATGTTTTTTAAGCACTTTGAGCATAAGATCTTTATCTGGCATGGCTGTATGCTCTTTAAAAAGCATCTTTATGATAAAAGGAGCACCAGGTGCCATGCCTTTATTATCAAGATTCTGTACAAAAGACTGTCTGCTCATAATCGCTCCTTGTAGCTGCCTGGTAAAACTTTCTATTTTAGATATTACATGCTGCAATACTAAAAGTCAGTAGTAGAAATTTAAATCTATAAAGTATAAAAGCAGACAATGCCCAAAACGCAGGTAATGGATATGAGCTTTTATAGTGTCTATAAAAGGCAGTATGCGCTATTTATGTATAAAAGTGTGGGCAATATACACATAAATATTAATAAAAGTGTGAAAACTGCTCTTAATGCGTATAAATAGGTACTCAAAGTAGCTACAGATTATAGAGAATATTAAAGAAGACAGAGTTTGTCTTAGTATTGGATAGGGATGTTATAAGGATATTTTGCTGTTCTTTTAAAACGGAGCCTGATTTTATGTTTTCAATCAGGCGAGGGGAAGATTAAACCTTATCTTAAAAAAGCCTATAGCAAAAGCTATAGGCCTACGAGACAAGATACGGCTAAATAATTTCTTACCTGATATTCATAATTGAATCCATGGCAGTATTCTGAGTTTGCAGAGCCTGAGAGTTGGCCTGATAGTTACGCTGGGCCACAATCAGATCTACAAGTGATGCTGTAAGATCCACATTAGACTCTTCAAGGTTGGCGCCCTTGATGGAGCCTGCACCACCGCGGTTGGCCTCTTTTGGTGTGGCCTCACCTGATAAAATTGACTGCTTCCACTGAGTGTCACCAACCTTGGACAGGCCCTGCGGATTGGCAAAGTCAGCCATGGCTACCTTGGCAACATTTACATAGCGGCCGTTGGTGTACTCAGCCTGAATGATACCCTCAGGGCTTACAGTTACGTTGGTTAAAAGACCAGTTGAGTAACCATCATTGGTAGGTGATCTGTTAACACTGAATGATGAGCTGCCATACTGTGTTGCATCAAAGTTAATGTGAATGTCCTGAGTATCTGATACACCCTGACCTAAGGCACTGTGCAGACCAAAGTTGTGACCTGGGTAGGCATTACCAGGTTTGGCAAATGTATCGTTTGCAAAGTTGTCAAGACGTGGTGACTGATAAGTACCATTGTCCTGGTCAAGGAACAGAGCAGATGGAATCATCTTCTTCATCTTGCCGTCTGGACCAAACTCAACCTGGAAACCGTAAAGACCGGTACCGGTGATTGATGAGTTGTTATCAGTTACGTCTAAAAGAACTGGGTTCTCACCGTTGGCTTCTGCTACGTCAACTGGCTTGCCGTCAACATAGACTACAACGTTCCAGAACTGGCTGTTACCGTTTTGGTTCTGACCCTGGGCATTAACCTTGTCACTCTTAATCATATAGTAGGTTAAAGTGTGGGCACCGCCTAATGAATCATGAATAGTCTGTGAAGTTGAACAGGTATAGGTTGAACTGTCCTTTGGATCAAAGTTTGATTTCCATACCTGAGTTGCCTTACCGTTTGGTGCATTCTGTGTCTGAGGGTTGGCGTTCTGACCTAAGTTAGCAGGCTGCTTGACTGAAGGAGCGCTGGCTGGCAGGTTTACACCAATACCAATCTCTGATGACTGCTTTGGAGCACCGGTATCAGCAGGGATCTTGATAGCCTGGGTTGATGAAATGTCAAGTGACTGGGCGTCGCCATTGTCATTCACATTCCAGCCCTGCAGGTAGTCGCCCTGAGCTGTAACGATAAAACCGTTTTTATCAACCTGGAAAGCACCGGCACGGGTATAGGTTCTGTCTGATGCGTAGTTGGTGCCGCCATAGTTGTTGTCATTTGAAAGAACGAAGAATCCGTTGCCCTGAATGGCCATATCAAGGTTATTGCCAGTATCGCCTGAGAGGTTGCCCTGTACGAACTGCTGTGAGACGCTGACATTCTGAGAACCCATACCAACAGAGGTCTTGTGGTTCTGGAATACAGAGGCTGAATACAGATCGGCAAACTCTGCACGTGATTTCTTAAAGCCAATGGTATTGGCGTTGGCAATGTTGTTAGAGGTAACGTCAAGGTACTTCTGTGAGTTCTTGATACCAGATAGTGATATTCCAAACATATTAAAATTCTCCGATTTCTTGTCTTAAAAAGTTTATATGTTTTCTCATCCTGAGCTTATTAAGCTTCATATTTTTTTATATTAAATGGCTTTTGCCTTATGCCTGATTAGTTTGCAACTGATGTGCCAATTTTTAAAAAAATTAAAAAATATATTTAAATATTTGATTTTATGTACTTATTTTTAGTAAAATAGACCTCATTGAGATAGGCATCTGTATTGTGTTTAACTTTCAAACCTGCAAAAAATTTCCTCTTATGTGGCAAGCTTTGCCACATGATGGTGGCAAAATTAGTTTTTTTGTGAGCATTTGTATTAAAAAGACAAACAAAGTTTGCACTATACTGGTGTGTATATATAAAAAAAGCTGATCTTTATTGGAATTTAACAAGAATATTGCAAAAAACTATCTCATTTGTAGGATAATTCAGATGTGAGATTTATCTAACAGTCTAGGCATCAGATTTAATGGAGAGAATCTGCTGCAAATTCTTAAAGGAGAATTTAATGAAACTCTATAGTGGCGTTAAACTTCAGGAGTGCTCAGATAATTTAATATCTGCTCTTGATGTGCCATGTATACTTTGTGCTACAGATAGAGAAGATATGGCATGCTCTTTTACAACAGAGCCTAATAATACTAAAAATAATAATAAGAGTATTTATGCCTATAATCTCAATCTTGACAAAGATAATGGTATCAAAATCCTTGAGTATAAAGAGATCAATGATGAGTGCATAGATTTTTATCTCAAGCTGCGTCATAACATCAGACCAGAGCTTGACTATGATCTTGTTATTGCCCCTTTAGTCAATGAGAAGATATCTGTGGCTTTGGCTTTATATGAGCTTAATATCATCGACAAGGATGAGTTTAAGCGCAGAGTCTCAGGCGGTGAAGTTGCCTATATGTACAGCTTTATCTCCGAGAAGAGCCTTGATGTGCTGGAGTATGATGAGACTATTGATACAAATACTACTACACAAAAAGTCCAGATTACCAGTTCACACATTCTTGCAGCTTCATATATGAGCTTTATCTGCGATAAACTTGTTGAGCAGAAGAAAATGTCTGTACGCGATGCTATGGATCTGATTATGCACTCAAAGATGTATGCATATATCAACGGCTCCAACAGCTTTGGCGTAAGACTTGGCGCTGCCGCTTTATATCGTATGCTTGAAAAAGAGCTCAAAGAGCTCGTAAGCTCAAATAAAAATGCCTTTAGCTATACAGAGGCTTTATTTAAAAATGAGCTTGGCAAGCTGCAAAACTATGTAACAGACAGAGAGCTTTTTGTAGGAGCCATGAAAGCCTAGTAGCGTAGCTGTTACAACTATTATGCAGTAAGACAAAATTATAATTATGCAGATTAGACTCTAATCTGCATAATTTTTTTTGCACGCAGGAAAAGTTCCTGAAAGTAAGGGCAAAAAAAATGGATCTTAAAGACTTAAGATCCATTTTTTAATCTGTGTAAATTATACTTTTATAGATTTAATCTTAAATTTATTCTCTTCTTTGTTTTTGGCATAGCTCTCAATAGCATTTTTAAGGGCAATGAGCAAAGCCAGCACAAAAAAGCCGCCAGGAGGCAAAATGGCAATAATATAGGTAAAGTCCTCACCAATAAGTCTGGTCTCAAGTGACTGTGCCCATGGACCTAAGATATCGGCAGCTCCCATAAACCAGGTGCCGCTGCCAAAGATTTCACGTACAGAGCCAAGAGCAAAGAGCACCAGGGCAAAACCAAGACCTGAGGCAAAGGCATCAACTGTTGAGGCAATTGGACCATTGCGTCCTGCAAAGGCCTCGGCACGTCCCATAATAATACAGTTGGTGACAATGAGGGATAGATAGATGCCAAGAGATTCATACAGTTCAGGGAAATAAGCTTCAACCTCAAATTTAACCACAGTTACCAATGTGGCAATTAAAACCACATACAGAGGAATGCGCACTTCCTTTAAAATAAAGCGACGCATAAGTGAAATTAAAAGAGAGCTTGCCATCATGACCACAATAGTGGCAATGCCAAGACCCATGGCAGCACTTGCCGATGAGGTTACAGCAAGCAGTGGACACAGACCTAAAAGCTGACACAGACCAGGGTTTTCCTTCCAGATGCCTTTGACTATGATGCTAAACAGTGAGTTTTTCTTTTTAGCAGGCACAAAGTCATCAATCATCTGCCCTTCTATAAATTCGTGATCACTTTTCACTTGTCTTACCCTCCTGGCAGTCTGCAAGCTCCTTGAAGTTTATATCCTGTATACTCTTTAACATATCATGTGTGGCCACCACAATGGCACGTGAGGTCACGGTGGCACCTGAGATATAGTCAAAGCTGCCGCCAAACTTCCTTACATCAAAATTTGGTGTATTGACATTGGTATTGTTTAGAATATCAAGATAGTTTGACTTGCGTCTGTCTACTTTGTCGCCAATGCCTGGAGTCTCTTTGGACAGAGCAATATCCACACGGTGTACATTAAGATTTTTATCAAGACCTGCAATTAGCAAGAGTGGATTGGTATAACCCTTGGCCGTTGAAAAATTAATGATATAACCGTCAATGGAGCCGTTGTTTTTGACAATATAGGCCTTCATATTACGGCCTATGCCTTTTTTATTTACAATTTTGCACTTAAGATTTGAGTTTGCATTAATGGTATTGTTAGGCAGCATGGTCATTAGCATGTTTTCCATCTTGGCATCACGGTTTAGCTTGATGGTGGCTGCCGTTTCATGCTCAGCCTTTAGCACAAGGTACACACAAAGAGCACTGACAAGAGACAGAATAAGTCCTGCAAGCAGTGAACGTAAAAATGGTGAGAGCTGTTTTTTTTGTTTAATTTCCTGTTGCATGGATTTATCTCTAGTCAAGTCCGCCTTCTCTGTAACCTATGCCAAAAGGACGGCGACGGGTCATAACATCAATAAGCGGGGCGGCACAGTTGCCAAGCAGCACGGCAAAGGCTACAGAATCAGAATATGAGCCGTTTACTCTTATCACAATGACAAGCAGTGCCACAAAAATAGAAAATACTATGCGTCCGCGCAGTGTGCCGGCATTGGTTACAGGATCTGTAATGATAAAGAAGGCACACAGCATAGTGCCGCCTAAAAGCAGATGCTCAATATAGCCAATGGACATGGCAGGATCAAGATAGTGATACAGATAGCCTGCTCCTGCTATAGTTGCCAAAAAGGCAAGAGGCATATGATAGTGTATAACCTTCAGGGCAATAAGTATGATGCCAGATAGGCCATAGGCAATGGCAAGATACATATAGGCCTCATTGCCGCCATATGAAAAGTCTATAGACTGTGTGTCATGTACAGCATTGGCTTTTCTTAGAGTCTTTAAAGACTCAAGATGGGTGGCGCCGGTTAAAGCCTCGGCCCCCTGCGATCTTATTTTTAACTCCTCCTGATAGATAACAGGGGATTTATAGAGACTTATAGCATCAAGCGAGGCATTGAGGGTGACAACCTCATAGGCCTTGTGGGTCGGGGTTAGATAGGTTGAATAGAACACAGATGGTGTAGCTATAACTAAAAAGATAAAACCTGCCATGGCTGGATTGAACACATTCATACCAAGACCGCCAAAGGCATGCTTTACAAGCAATATAGCAAAGGCTGTGGCCACAATGGTCAGATACCATGGTAAAAGAGGTGGCAGGGTCAGAGCTAAAAGGGCTGCTGTCACAAGATATGACAGATCCTTTAGATGATGCACAATTTTACGATGGCGCAAAAGGGCCACCACAATTTCAAAAAATACGGCAGAAACACTGCTTATTACAAACTGCACTAAGGTGCCATAACCGTAAAAATAGGTCATAACGCCAAAGGCAGGGAGTAATGCGAGCAGCACATATAACATAATCTTCTGTGTTGTAATGCTCTCGCGCAGGTGCGGAGCATTTTCAATACCAAGATTCTGCTTGGAGCTCTGTACTGTAATTTGCATTAAAATATTCCTAATACTGTTTTTTAGTAAGATTTAAAGGCAGTTTCTTTACTTTGCCGCTCTCCTCGATTCTGCGCTCAAAGACAGAAGGCGTGACACTGCTGACTATATTTTCATAGCGGGCAGGATCCTGCGGCGGATTTTCAACCTTCTGCAGCAGCGGATCAAAGACTAAAGCCTCAGGCCAGATATCAATAATCTTGGCATGCTTTGCCACGGCACCCTGTCGCAGATTATAAGGCAGCGGAAGTCTGTCCTGCTCTTGTGTATGCTGTGTACTGTCAGATGACTTGACACCCTGCAGCATGCTGTTGTTCTCAAGCACCATCTTCTTGCCGGCAACGCCTTTAATCTTCAGTTTGCCTGTATCTGTAGACAAGGTGACAGTACCCTTGCTCTCACCAGGGGCAGAGGAGGCAGTCTGTGGTGCAGCTGTGCCGGCGGCACTTTGTTTTTGTTTAAGAGCCTCACGTCTTTGGCGGGCACGCTCTTTAGCCTGAGCAAGCTCCTCCTGACGCTTTTTCTCAAGCTCCTTTGCAGCCTCTGGATTATCCTTTGCCATCTGCTGCGCTTTAGCAATACGCTCAAGTGCTGCCTTTTTCTTAAGCTCTCGGGCTGCCTCTTCCTTTTTAAGACGCTCATTTCTTATATTCTGGCGCTCTTTGGCTCGTATATTGCGCTTTTGCTTGTCATCAATCAAACGCTGTATGGCCTTTTCCTTTCTAAACTGGCCTGTAAGCTTTATCTTGCTTGGACACACATAGGCACAGCAGCCGCACTCGGTACAGTCATATATGCCACACTTTCTGGCATTTGTATGATCTGATGCTTTTGAATAGGCATACATAAGATAAGGCACCAGACGTGACGGACAGACCCTGGCACAGCGACCGCATCTTATGCAGTTGCTCTCCTCAGGCTCCTCTTCAAATTCACTGATAGAAGGCGCCATGACACAGGTTGTGGCCTTGGTTACAGGCACATCAATACTAGGCAGGGTAAAGCCCATAAAAGGACCGCCCAATATAACTCTCTGTCTGCGCTCTGGATTTAACTTATAGTGATTTAATAAAAAGCGCACCGAGGTGCCAAGCCTTACCCAGGCATTGCCTGATTTTTGCAGATTCTCACCTGCAATGGTAATGACACGGCGAATAAGAGGAATACCATCGACAATAGCCTGCTTGATGGCAAAGATAGTCTCGACATTGTCAACAACAATACCGCAGTCTGAGGTATGGGCATTGTAAGGTATCTCAATGCCTGTCAAAATTTTAATCAGATTGCGCGCAGCACCTGATGGATAGATAGTAGGTATAACTCTTATCTGTACCTGACTTTTATCCTTGAGGGCCTCCTGCATGGCTTTTATGGCCTCATGCTTGTTATCCTCAATGGCCACAATGGTAATCTTTGGCTTTAGAATATGATTGACAATATCAATACCTGTGGCAATGTCATGAGCTCTCTCCTGCATCAGTCTGTCATCGCAGGTGGCAACAGGTTCACACTCAGCACCATTTACAATAAAGACATTGCACTCGCCGCAGCTTTGAATGGCTGATTCAAACTTGGTGGCAGTCTGAAACTGAGCGCCGCCCAGACCCTCAACGCCACTGTGACGTATCTTTTTAATCAAGGTGTCACTGTCAAGCTCACGCCAGTTGGCAAGAGGCTGAGCATCAGTCCAGTTGTCAAGCATATCTGGCTTTATGGTAATACACATACCGCTAAAACCTGATGGGTGTGGCAGCACCTGATTGGCAATACTTACAATATGACCTGAGGTTGAGGCATGCAGCGGCACATTGCGGCTGCCGCCAGGAATGGTCAGCATCTGTCCTGCCTTGACATGATCGCCTACCTTGACTAAAACCTGACCGCCTGTGCCCAAATGGCGCTCAAGTGGCAGAGTTATAAGTGAAGGCAGTGGCAGCTCTTCAATGGCATGGGTACTTGTGGCTTTGAGCGGATCAGGTTTGATGCCGCCAAAGAATTTCCATATTTTTCCCTGCAGTATTTTGCCAAGCTGATTGGATTTTGCCATTACTGTGCACCGCCTCCTGTAATTCTTATAGATTTAATCTCCCAGTTGAAGTTGTTGACTGTAGGATCAAGGCGTATAAGCTCAATACAGTTTTCAGGGCAGATTTTGACACAGTCATTGCAGCCTATGCACTCCTCAGGATCAACTAAATGGGCCTGACGGGCTGCACCGCTGATGGCATCAACTGGACAGACTCTTTTACACTTGGTACAGCCGGTGCAGGCTGAGCTATGCACAAAGGCCACAGTGCGCGGCACAAAGAGCATGTCATCACCCTCATTGTCCTCAGGCGGGTCAATGCCCAGGATCTCGGCAAGATCATTTATAGTATCAGGACCTCCAGGGGTACATTTATTGCATCCCACCTCACCTGCGGCCATGGCTCTGGCATATTCCTTGCAGCCTACATAGCCACACTGAGCACACTGCACCTGCGGCAGAGCACGCTCGAGTCTCTTTTCAAGAGAATTTTCATCCTCACCGCCTTTGTCGCGGGCGAGCAGAGAGAGAATAATGCCTAAAATCAGCAGCGCTGCAAAAAAGTAGATTATAAAAAGAATTTCATTGCTGTCTGTTATCATATTGCATTTCCTGTAAAGCCGGCAAAGCCCATAAAGGCCATTGACATAATACCTGCGGCAATCAGGGCTATGGCTGTGCCTTTAAACGGAGCTGGCACATCGGCAATAGCAAGTCTTTCGCGCATGGCGGCAAATAGGGTTAAAACAAGGGTAAAGCCGCAGCCTGCGCCTGCTGCATAGACAATAGACTGCACAAAGGTATGCTCAAGAGATGAATTTAAAAGCACCAGACCTAAAACAATACAGTTGGTGGTAATTAATGGCAGATATATTCCTAAAGCATTGTAAAGATCGTATGATATTTTACGTATGAGGATTTCAACACTCTGTACGGCAATAGCAATGATGACAATATCTACTATAAGCGACAGGGACATGAGATCCATTGGTGTCAACACCAGTGAGTTTACTGCATAGCAGCATACTGCTGAGAGCATAAGAACAAAAGTGGTGGCTCCGCCCATACCAAGAGCGGCACTTAGCTGATTGGATACGCCTATAAAAGGACACAGGCCTAAAAAGCGTACCAGCACAAAGTTGTTAACTATGGCAGCACTGAAAAATAAAACTAAAGCTTCAACCAATTTAAAATGTCCGTATCAAATATGAAAACAACAGATCATAAAGATCATAGCGCAGATGCAATGACACTTCCATGCGAAAAAAAGTCAGTTGCTAAAGAGGCAACCAAAAAAGAAATACGTCTTGAGCTTATAAAAATTCTGCAAGCAAAAAATCCTCACCCTAAGTCTGAACTCAATTATTCAAATGCCTTTGAGCTTCTGTGCGCAGTTATGCTCTCAGCTCAGGCAACTGATGTTTCAGTCAATAAAGTCACCGACAGGCTGTTTGCAAAAGCCAATACTCCAAAGGCTTTGATGGAGCTTGGTGAGGAGGGTATTGCATCATATATTAAATCTATAGGCCTCTGGCGTGCCAAAGCAAAAAATCTGGCTAAATTATCGCAGATTTTACATGAAAAATATAATGATATCGTACCTGATAACGAAAAAGAGCTGGTTTTACTGCCAGGTGTAGGTTCAAAAACGGCAAAAGTGGTTTTAAATGTAGCTTTTGGCCATAATACCATAGCTGTTGATACCCATATTTTCAGAGTATGCAACCGCACCGGCTACTGCACAGGCAAAACCCCGCTTGAGATTCAGGACAAGCTGCCAAAGCTTGTGCCAGATGAGTTTAAAAAAGATGCTCATCATTATTTTCTGCTCCATGGCCGCTATACCTGCAAGGCCACCTCACCGCAGTGCTCGGCGTGCGAAATAGCCCATCTGTGCAGCTCCTATAAAAACGGCGTGTTCAAGGAGTGTAAAGCCATGCGCGATCTAGGCCGCGGCGTTAAAAGCAAAACAGCTAAAACACAAAATAAGAAAAAATCTTAAATGTGATTTTTTTCAAAAGAGAAAAATTATTAAAGCTCTGATTTTTGAATGGATTTATAAAAAAATAAACTCTGCTCTTGAGTAAAAGGGCAGAGTTTTTTACTTTTGCGCAAAGGCTCATATCCAGCCTTTAAAGTGAGAGTGTATTTACTGTGTCATAGTATTTTATCTAAAAGACTTTGCAGCCTCTTATATGAGGCATAAGGACAGTCAAAGCTAAAAAGTTTTGAGCCGTCTGCTGTTACAAAGATAAAATCACAGGAGAGAGAGCCTGTAAGATAGTCATCTAAATAGCGCCTTTTTTCAAGGTAGTAGTCTGCAATCTGCTCTTTTTTATAATATCTGTTGCAAAAGACATCATGCATTATAAAAACATTGTGTCTAAGATCTATATGCAGTCCTAAGGCCCGTCTTTTAAAGGAGATGGCAAGATACAAAGCAAAAAGGGCAGGGCATAGAGTGACTATCAGGGATAAAAGAGCTGTATTTATATCAAAAAGATAATAGACAGCAACAAAGGCTGCGACACTTATCATGCTAAAGCCCATACACTCAAGTATGGTATAGACTTTAATATCAGTGCCGTAGGCAAAGGTATATACAGTTTTGCTAATGCTCATGTGTATAGATAAAAAAGGCCTTGTACAAGGCCTTAGAGTATTTATGAGACAATGCCTATTTCAAATAGATAAGGAAATAATGTTTCAAGATGATAGGAGGCTACAAAGGCTGCAAAGTGCTCATTGAAAAAGTCATTGTGCACACCAAGTATAATGCAGTCTATAAGCACAGCTAAAAAGGTTAAAAAGGTTGTGGCATAGACATTGACTCTTGATGCTGTAAAGCCCACCTTGTGATAGATAAGATCAAGTAATGTTCTTACAAATAAAGCAGTACCTAAAATAGAGGTGGCTACAACTATATTGAGCATGGCATATAAAGGCAGCACAATAAGCATAAGACAAAAGGCAAAGCCTGTCTTTGACATCTGACCAAAGGAGTCTACAGGATCCTGACCTAGCGTAAAGGCTATGGTTGAGGCAAAGGTTGCAGATACAGTCATGGAGAGGGTATAGAGCACTATAACCTCAAATGGAGTAGCTACAATATACAGGGTTTTAAAGCCATAGATAAATAAAAGAGCACCTACCAGTACAATACTTGCTGAGGTAATGGCATCCGTGCGCTTTTTGATCATTATAGAGACTATTTTGACAATGCCATGATAGGGCGAGTTGGCATTTAAAATAAGCGTCAGGATAAAGATACTTGCAGCTGCAAATGAATGCGAGCCTGTAAAGATTAAAACTGCTGTGGCAAAGAGCACACAGATAAAGGATAAGGCAATAAGCGGCAGCGACATGGAGGCAGGAGAGGCAGCACCAAGACGCAGAGCCATCTGCGGAAAGAGTATACGCAGCAGTGAATTTGAAAAGAATGAGGCAATAATCTGCCTTACAAAAAGCTTACATTTTAAATGCACAGGCAGTGGCGCAGTTGAGTCATTGTGACTTGCAATGTTGACCTCATTTAAATAGCTTTTCTTAATGACCTTGTCATAATGACCAAAGGTAGCACTTTGCGTCTCAGGCACTAAATTGCGCGCAAGTTTGCTGTCATCACCACTCATGCTGATGATATTCTCATCACCTTTAAGATCCTGCTCTTTAAGCTCAACAATTTTATCTAAAACAGCAGAGCGTTCATCATGAATAATAATGGTCTGCTCTTTAACCTTATTCTCAGCAGGGGCGCTGTGTGCTTCCTTGTGATCAGCAGCCTGACTCTTATCAGAGCTCCTGTCAAGGTTTGTATCCTGTATCCTAGAGTGTGCCTTTATATCAGCTTTTGCATCAGATGCGCTCTTGTCTGCACTGACTGTCCTGTCAGGATCTGCTTTAAGATTAAATATGCCGATCTTTTTATCCTGCACAGCACTAACAGCAGGGGCCGTGCCTGTATTCTCATAGCCAGATGGCACAGCAATGACATCTTCTTTTTTATAGGATTCAATGGCAGCCGAGCTTTTTAAAAAGATAGGCTCAGCCTTAAGGCTTTTTCTGCCGCCTTTTTTCCTTGTACCATCTCTTGTGTTCTCATCTTTTTGCAAAGAGATCTTATCCTTGCCAAGTGGAAGAGCGCTACTCTCATCAAGACCCTCATTGCCCTTAAGGCTCTTATCAGCAGCAAAGGCTTCTTTAATGTCAGAGGCCAGAGTTTGCAGATTAGAATCATCATGCACAGAGCCTCTGTCATGAATTTTCATATTCTCACGCAGCGAGTTTTTAAAGTCCACATCAAGACTGTGTATGGCAGAGCCGCTGTAGGCAAAGCTCTTATCCTGAACCTGTGTCTTATCTAAATTCTCATCTGTCATAACACTGCTGCTGTGAGCAGAGCTTACGCTGCTGCCATCAAAGCTCTCAAAGCTAAAACTTTTAAGCTCTGTATCGTTATGATCAAAGGCCTTTAGCAGATGCTCATTTGACAGTGTGTCTATATCAAGACTTATATCATCTGTTGAGGATAAAGCTCTGTTAGTGTTTAGTTGTGCAGTATAGGCTCTGCTTTGATTGTCATCAGTATTAAAAGTGACAGTATTGGCATCTGCCCTGTCTTCTTTTAAGGATACATCTGTTTCATACCTGTCATGAGCAAAAGCATCATCAGGCAGGAAGGTGTCAGAGCTTGTGCCAGCTGCTCCTTGAGAATAGGCATAGTCCTGAGGCTCATTAAAGACAGCCTCCTTGGCACTCTTAAAACTCTCATTTTGATGTGTAGCGTGTACAGGCTCTGATTTGTTGTCAGATTGCAGCACTCTTATAGTCTCTGCCTTTAAAATACTGTCTATAAAGGATACGCCATCACCTTTGTCTGTGGCTAAATGAAAGTCTTTAAAATCAAAGTCAGAGGCTTTATCCAGATTCTCTGGACTAAAACTGTTCAAAGGGTTGCGTATGAGCGATTTTGGCTTATCCTGACGGTTTTTAAGCTCATAGGTGTTATCACCCATAAGCTCAAAGCTTTCAAGATCGGCAACTTTTGGCTCTTTTTTCTTGAAGGTATAATCAGGGCCCTGCTCATGATCAATATCCTGAGTCTTGATATTGTAGATAAAGGTGCCCTTTTCATTTTTGACAATAAAATCCTCATCGCTTATGGCATCGACATCAAGCTCGCTAAACAATGGTACATTCAATAAAGCTGAGTTTAAATCCTCATTGCTGCTGTCAGTTTTTAGCATCTCAGGACTGCTGTAGGTATTTTGGCCATAACCTTGTGTATCTGCTAGGGTTAAGCCTGCTGCTGTGCCTGCTGTATCTAGATCCTTTTGTGCCTCCTGTTTAAGCTCAAGCTCTTTTTGCTCCTTGTGCTGGTTCATAGCAGAGCTTAGGGACATGGCATCTAATGAGGCTGCAGCTGTATCATCAAAAGCACTGTCATCCTCACCTTGTGCCTCAAAACTGCCTTCATAGCCATTAAAGCTGCTGTGATCCTGAGCATAGGATGCATCTGTAATCCTGACATCATCTTTGTTATCAGTAATGATACTGTCATCAAAATCTAAGGCAGTAGCTGCATCTATAGCTGTATCTTCAGATTGCAGCTCTTTCTCTTTCATGGCCATGGAGTTTTCAAGCTCATGACTAAAGAGATCTTTACTCTCCAGGCTGTTCTCATTCTCATTGTGACTGTCTGTATTAAATAAAGAATAGGCAGCCAGGGCCTTTTTACCCTTAAGACTTTGATTTGTGCCTGTAGATGTATCAGATTTTTCTTCAGAGCCATTTGATAGTGTGTCAACGGCCTTTTTTTCAACAGCATCGCGCTCAAGACTTTCAAGGGCGCTGGATACTGTCTGCATATTTAAAGAATATGATGCTTTGCTAGCATGACTGTCAGATGGCATAGTGCTGCTCTCATGCAAATCAGAGTTTAGAGTTGAATCACTTAAAGATACATTTTTAAAGCTACTTTTATTAAAGTTCCTGGCACTGTCTTTTCTTGTGGCACCAGATTTTTGCTTAAATTTAGACATTTCAAATTTCATGCAGCACATCCTAAAGTCATATGACTTAAGCTATCTTATATAGATAATACTCTAAAACAAATGTTAATTTAACAAAAAGCTGTGTAAATACAAAAATTTGCAGGAAAAGAGCGCCTTTAAAGACGTAAAGGGTGTGAATTCATGTAAAAACAGAGCCGTACGGCTCTGTTTTAAATACTAGCGATGATCGCAGCGTCGGGTCAGATAATCACCTAAAACCTGTACCAGCTGCACCATTAAAATAAGAATAATGACAGTTGAGGCCATAATATCGCCTCTAAAACGCATATAGCCATAGCGTATGGCAATATCACCAAGACCGCCTCCGCCAATGGCTCCGGCCATAGCCGAGCAGCCAATAACCACAATAACAGTAATGGTTATATTCTGAATAATCTCGGGCATGGCCTCTGGCAGCAGAATTTTTCTTACAATCTGCCATGGAGTGGCACCCATGGATGTGGCTGCCTCTATAAGACCAAAAGATACAGTGCGCAAAGAGGTTTCCACAAGACGGCCTATAAAGGGAATAGTGCCTATGGTCAAAGGCACAATGGCAGCTGTGGTGCCGATTCTGGTGCCAACGAGGATCTTGGTTAATGGCACAACTGCCACAAGTAGAATAATAAAAGGCACAGAGCGCAGGGCATTGACCAGAGCGCCCAAGATACGATAGAAGTTTGGCATCTCCCAGAAATAGCCTTTTGAGGTGACAAGCAGCAGTACACCTAAAGGAATACCTATTAAAGCTGAGATAAAGGATGAAACAGAGACCATGTATAAAGTCTGCAGTGTACCGTCAAGCAGCAGATTAAAGAGTTTTATAAACTCCTGATTATCAATATTTAGCCAGTTGAATACGGTTGTCATAACCTAAAACCTCCACTTTCTTGACGCGCTTTTCAAATTCACTTATGGCTGTATGTATGGTTTCTCTGTCGCCCTCAAGCTCAACTACTATAAGACCAAAAGGCTCTTCCTGAATATGATCTATATTGCCGGCTAAAATACTTATCTGACAGTTGGTAAGTCTGGCCACATCCACAATCACAGGGGCATCGGCTTTAGGTCCTAAAAATAAAAGCTCAACTACAGCTTTGGAGCCTTGAGTGTAGTTCTCCTGTATCTGAGTGTGCTTTAGAATCTCAGGCAGGCCGCGACGTACGGCCGAGCCCACAAGACGGCGTGTCAGCTCCATCTTAGGATCGGTAAAGATATCAATGGTGGAGCCAAGCTCGGTAATAACGCCGCCGTCAATAACAGCAACCTTATCGCAGCACTCCTTGATAACTTCCATCTGATGGGTAATGATGACAATAGTCAGATCAAGATTTTTTCTTAAATCCTTTAACAGCTCTAAAATCTCGGATGTGGTCTTTGGATCGAGAGCTGAGGTGGCCTCATCGCACAAAAGGATCTTAGGCTTCATAGCAAGAGCTCTGGCAATACCAACACGCTGTTTCTGTCCGCCGGATAACTGTGCAGGATACATCTTGGCCTTATCCTTAAGGCCTACCATATCTAAAAGGGAGGAGACCTCCTTTTGAATCTGCTCTTTATCAAGACGTCCCTCTATCTCAAAGGGGAAAGCTACATTTTTCTCAACTGTTGCAGATGAGAGCAGATTGAAGCTCTGAAAGATCATGCCTATATTGCGACGGCTTTCTCTTAATTTATTTTCATTAAGCTCAAGCAGATTGACATTATCAACAATAACCTCGCCTGAGGTTGGTCTTTCAAGCAGATTGATAAGGCGTATCAGAGTGGATTTGCCGGCACCTGACAGACCTATGACGCCAAAGATTTCGCCTTTTTTAATGTGCAGCGAAATATTTTTAAGGGCTCTGACCTCAGATGCGGTGCCCTCATTATAGATTTTTTGAATATTTGAAAGCTTTATCACTTATATAATCCAGTACTTTAGTGACATGTCTGAACTGACAAATGTAAAAATGTGTGCACAAAATGCAGTTCTATTGCAAATAATTGATCTGTACATTTTAACATATTGCTTATCTTTACACTATTGAGCCCCTGCGAAAAAAGATGTCTTTTTTGCACCAAAACAAGGCTTTAAAATTTATTCATTGTAATAACAGCTAAATTTGAATAAAAATAGAGCAAGCATAGGAAATGACCTAAAGCCCTCAATTAGAAATTTTCTTCATGCGTCACAATAACATAATGCAAAGACGGATGGGACATAACGTCCTATTGTTTGGCTTTTAGGAGAATAAAAATGAAAACTATTATTGCCACAGCTTTAAGCTCAGTTGTTCTTGCTGCATCATTTGCAGCCAATGCAGGTACATTATCTGTAGGTGCAACTCCTGTACCGCATGCTGAAATCCTGGAATTTGTAGCTCCTGTAGTAAAAGAGCAGGGTGTAGATTTAAAGGTAGTTGAGTTTAACGACTACGTTCAGCCAAACCTTGCCACAGATGACGGTGAGCTCAATGCCAATTACTTCCAGCACCGCCCATATCTTGAGTCATTCAGTCAGGATCATGGTGTTGAGTTAGTTGAAGTAGCCTCTGTACATATCGAGCCTATGGCTGTGTATTCAAATACTGTAAAAGATCTCAAGGACCTAAAGGAGGGCGCTTCAATTGCCATTCCTAACGATCCAACCAATGGCGGCCGTGCTCTGTTGCTGCTTGCCAAGGCAGGTTTAATTACACTTAGCGATCCTACCTCAATTACTGCAACTGTAATGGATATTAAAGACAATCCAAAGAATATTGAGGTCAAAGAGATTGAGGCCGCTCAGCTGCCACGCTCTTTAGATGATGTAGACTGTGCTGTGATTAACACCAACTACGCCATTCAGGCCAATTTAAATCCACTCAAGGATGCTATTTTAATTGAGGATTCAGACTCTCCATATGTAAATATTCTTGTAGCCAACAAGGACAGTGCTCAAAGTGAGGACATGAAGATCCTGATCAAGGCTCTGCAGTCACCTGAGACCAAGAAATTTATTGAGGAAAAATACAAAGGCGCTATTCTCCCTGCCTTTTAATTAAGAGACTTTTTTGATAATTTAGGGGCGTGCACTGCATGCCCTTATTTTTTTGTGTTTTTATCTCTTATAACAAAGGCTTGATACATGGCAAAGGCTGACAAGGATCTTGATTTTGTAAGTATAGATGACAGTTATCTTGATGATTTTAATGATTTTACCAAAAGCTCTGTTACTACACAGCCACAGGATAATACTGCAAAGGACAATAAGAGAGCAGGTGCAGTCTCTGACAGTAAAGATACAGATGCTACGATAAAAGATCATGTCTTTGATGCCAGGGCTTTTTTAAAGACTGTGCCCAATCAGCCTGGCTGTTATCGTATGTATGATAGCAAGGGACAGGTTATATATGTCGGTAAAGCGCGCGATCTTAAAAAGCGTCTGTCTTCATACTTTTTAAAAAATGTAAGCTCCTCTAAAACCCGTGCTCTTGTTATGCATATTGCCTCTGTTGAGTTTTCTGTGACCTTTTCAGAAACCGAGGCCTTGATCTTAGAGAACAATCTTATAAAACAGTATCAGCCACGTTATAACATTCTGCTGCGTGATGACAAATCCTATCCTTATATCTTTTTGAGCACACACAGTAAACATCCGGGGCTGTTTTTTCACCGTGGCGCCAGGAAAAAACAGGGTGAGTATTTTGGTCCATATCCTGACAGCTCGGCAGTTAAAGACTCACTGCGTCTTATGCAGAAGATTTTTCCTATAAGACAGTGTACAGATACAGTCTATGCCCACAGATCGCGTCCCTGCCTTATGGCACAGATAGGCAAATGTCTAGCTCCATGTGTGCCTATGAGTCAGGAGCAAGAGGACAATTACCAAGAGCAGGTAAACTTAGTGCGTCTGTTTTTAAAAGGGCAGAATCAAAAGCTTTTAAATGATATGACAGCCCTTATGCAAAAGTATTCAGCCTCTTTGCGCTTTGAGCAGGCTGCTGTGGTGCGCGATCAGCTTTTAGCGCTGCGCACTGTGCAGGAGTCACAGTCAGTAAGCTCTGACTCCATGGCCGATCTTGATGTTATTGCCCATGATATAGCAGGGGCCATAGCTTGCGTGCATGTGCTTTTTATCCGCAAGGGCCGTATTTTAGGTACGCGATCCTACTATCCAAAACTGCCAGATAATTTAAATAAGGATGAGCTTTTAACCTCATTTTTAACGCAGTTTTATCTATCAGACAACAGAGGCTCCATGATGCCATCTGAAATTGTCACTGCATCTGAGCCTGTAGATTATGAAACCATACAAAAGGCTATAAAGGATGTAAGAGGGGTAGGGGTAAAATTTTCTTTTAATGTAAGAGAGGATAGACTTAAGTATTTAAAACTTGCCATAGCCAATGTGCAGGCCTCGCTTAAGAGCAAGATTGCCTCAAGCTCAACTGCCAAAAACCGCATAGAGGCTCTAGAGGCCTTATTGTCTGTAAGCAATATAGAGCGCATGGAGTGTTTTGATATATCGCATACACAAGGTGAGAATACTGTAGGTTCATGTGTGGTTTTTAACCGTGAGGGTCCTGACACCTCACGCTACAGACGCTTTAATATTGAAGGTATTACAGGCGGTGATGACTTTGCCGCCATGCATCAGGTTTTAAGCCGTCGCTTTAAAGATCCTAAAAACTCAGAAAATCCTGATCTTATTTTTATTGACGGTGGCCGCGGACAGTTAAGTCAGGCCGAAGAGGTAATAGGCAATGCCTTCAGGCAGGCCAATATGCCTGTACCTTTGATTGTAGCAGTGGCAAAGGGCGAGGGGCGCAAGGAAGGTCTTGAGACCTTAATTACAGGCTTTAGCCGCCAGAGCTATTCTTTAGGGCTTGACAATCCAGCGCTGCAGCTTGTCATTCATATACGAGATGAATCACACCGCTTTGCCATTACAGGCCACAGAGCCAAAAGAGCCAAGGCCCGAGTCACCTCCGATCTTGAAAATATTGAAGGAGTGGGAGCAAAAAGGCGTAAAGCTTTACTTGAGCATCTTGGTGGCAGGAGAGAGATTATGGCTGCAGGTGTTGATGAGCTGGCCAAGGTGCCAGGTATTTCTTTGGCTCTGGCGCAGAAAATCTATGACAGTCTGCATGATATTGACAGCTAGAGATAGGAATACAGATAAAATCTTTAAATGCCTTTAGCCAGACTTAATTATTCTTTATAAATGATGAGTGCCGGCACGAGATCTGATATGGATCTTACATCTATATTAAACAGGGCTTGAATTTTAGACATGAGGAAAAATGGCCAGAGAAAATCTCTGGCCAGTGAGCACATATTGCTCAGGAGAGAAGTCTTATAATTTTTTATCTGCCACCTAAAAGAGACAGGGCAATCTGTGGTCTCTGATTAGCCTGGGATAAAATTGACTGTGAAGCCTGCTGCAATATCTGATTGGCAGTAAGTGCAGCTGTTTCCTCGGCAAAGTCTGTATCGCGGATACGGGCTCTGGCGTCAGATACGTTCATGGAAACATTTGACTGATTGCGGATTGATGATTCCATACGGTTCTGCATAGCTCCTAGGTGAGAGCGCTGCTTATCTACAGCGGCAATAAGCTTATCAATACCGGCAATAGAATCTGCGGCTATGGTCTGTGAACTTACAGAGAATCTAGAGGAGCCAGCAGCGGTCATGATCATACCGTCAGCATTCACATTTGCGCCAAGTTGTGCGACACCGGCATTTGAGGCAATTCCACTTAAGGCAAATCCTAAACTGTAGAACTTCATATTTAAAGTATCGCCGTTATAAGCTCCAACCTGAATTTTTACGACTCCTGTAGAAGGAATAAATCCACCCTGTTTTCCAGCGGCTAAAATCTGCTCACCACCAAACTTGGTCTGACAGGCAATACGGGTAATTTCCTGAGATAGCTGAGTTACTTCCTGTTGCAGAGCATCACGATCCTTTGCATTGTTAGTACCGTTTGATGCCTGAACAGCTAAAGTACGAATACGCTGTAGCATTGTAGTCATCTCATCCATGGCGCCTTCAGCTGTCTGTGCAAGAGCTATTGCATCTATATCGGACTGGATCTTAAATCAAGCACTTTTTTTAATTTTTTCACAGATCAAAATGCCTACTCTTTTAAATAGAATTCCTGATTTTATCGCGTTTATATCCAGTTAAGCCCAAAATTTTGGGCGTAAAAAAATTCAGAGGGCAAAAATCTGTCCTCAGCTTAAATTGGGTCACATAAAAAACAAAAAAATAGCTTTTTACGGCATAAAATTTCTCCCGCAGAACGGGGACTTTAGAGTCAGACAGGCCTTTTTTCAGGCTTTAATAGCTCGCAGCTAACATCTATATTATGAATTTCAGATAAAAAATCTAAATGCTAATGGCATTTATAGTTATCATTCAAAGTGGGTTGCAGTCATGTTTCTCTACATTATTGAAATGGCTCGAAGCCCAGAATTACATTAAGAGTCAACACGACTGCCTGACTCTATAGTTCGTTCAAATTATTGGTTAATAGGATTTAAATCTAAGTCTCTTTGCATATAAAGCTCCTATAAGCTCTGCAGAGTAATTTCAGTTGCGGCCTGATATTGTTCAGCCTTCTTGATGCTGTTTAAAGTGCTTTTGGCTTTCTTGCCAAATGTATTAACCTTTCTTTGTACAATTTTCAAAATCTCCTGTGCTCCTGCGTGTTTTACAGTATTGGCAAAAGCATAGGAGTGAGCGGAAATGTCATTTATAAGCAAATCTAAAAATGCAAAATAGTTGTTGCCAAACCAGCCCATAAGCGAGCCTCTGCCAGGGCAGATGCTGTCAATAGTGGCATAAAAGCAGTTGTAGTCATTAAACAGGGCATGACTGATACGCTCTTTTATAAGATGTCTTTCATATCTGCTGTCCACTTTTGGCAGCTTGTAGTTGTTCTGATAGGTAGGCATGATGGCAGTGTCATTTTCAAAATCAGAAACCATTAAAGGCTCATCCTGACAGGAATTGTGAGCCTCTTTGACTCTGGTTATTGTGTACAGCCCGCAAAGCATGGCAGTCATGCCTTGCTTGGATACTCTTCTTGATTTACGTATTGAGGCAATAATATCGGATCTATCATCTACCTTAACCTTGGAGAACTGCCTGAGCTTACTTTTATTTCTGCCATCGGCATCTTTTTTAAGTGGCATATATTGCTTGTTCTGTTTCATCATGGCAATGTAGACGGCCACAGCATGACATATGTTTTTCCATAAGCTGCAGTCATCTGATATTCCAAAGTCATGGCGCATAGATTCAGCCAGCTGTCCTAAAAACATACTCTTTTTAAAGGACTTTCGTCCTTTTCTGCTTTGCCTGCGACCTTTACAATGCTTATGTCCTGTAGAGCTCTGTACAGGAACTATACCCAGGTATGACTGAGCATCCTTGGCTGAGGCAAAACGCCATACATCACCTAGTGAGATAACAAGCTCAAAAGCCTGATATCTGCCTATGGCAGGAATCTGACAAGCTGCTGTCATGGCAATATTGGAGGGCACCACTAAATCTTTTATGGCACATTTTTGGGTTTCAATCTGCATCTGCAGCATTACAGCCTCCTGTATACTGCCAATAAGTGATGAGGCCATGGTGTAAAACATAATGGCATCCATCTCCTCATAGCTATAGCCAGGGGCTGGAGTCAGATGTGTAAGCACTCCGTCTGTTACAATATCTTTACAGTAATCTAAATTTAAACCCTCAAATCCTTTATATGTAACCTTGCCGGCTTTTATTTCATCAGCACTGGATCCATTATCTATAAATCTTACCTGCAAATCTGGTGTTACATCTTCATCATTGCAGATGCTGCGCATCTGCAATGCTCTGTTGATTTGCTCATCATCTAAAAGACGCAGTCCCCTGACAGCAGCTATAAGCTCTTCATTATGTTTAGGGTCACTATCAGATAAAACCCTTTGTACACAGTATCTTAGCTTTGGCATAAGTGAGAGCAGTAACAGTGTGGCGGCACGGCACACCTCATCGCCATTGGCATTTTTATCTATGGCAGTGCCGGTAAGCTCGAGCACTGCATTTTTAATTTCAGTTATGACACTCTGATATCTCTGATTTTTGGCCTTGAGTATAGATGATATGATTTTACCAGTGGCACAGTATTCATCAGATATAAGAGATTTAGGTATCAGGTTTGAGGGAGTGGAGCCTGCTATAAATAAAATGGTGGCATCACTTTTATCAGTCTTGGAGTCACGGCTTTTTAAATAATTGATATGTGTGTTCTTGAGGGCAACATAGGTATAGTGCCTGCCATGGTGGGCTTTTTGGTTAAGCCTTTCCACCATATCATTGAGCTTGGATATCATAGAGCAGGACTCTGAGACTATAAACATGCTCTGATGACTTAAGTCTAAATAGGCTAAAAGCACATTGGTCTTTACAGGGACACTGACAGGATAGTGCAGTGTGTCATGATAAAAACAGATTTCCTGTAATTCTGAGGCCAAATCTATACCTACAATCAGTTCACCCTTATCGGTAAAGCCACCTAACTGCTGTTTTATCTTGTTGCGGTTGGATCGCGATGTAAGATTAAAGATGATAGCAGCGGCAGCTGGCAGCTCTATCACCACATACTTCTTACATTTACTGACAATTTTATTAATCATGTATGGCTCAAAGACATTCACGTACTTTTTAAGCTCACTTTTTTCTATGATGACAGGTATGTTTTCAAATTCTTTGCAGCCTGCTGCAACTAAATGAGCCTTGCTTCTGGACTTGGCTCTCTCCACTCTTTCAAAAAGTGCTCTGTAGCTTATATTCAGATGCTCCTGAGCCTCCTGCCTGCTGTTAAAACTCATAGGCAGTGAGTCACTTGTTTCAAATAAATCCTGAATAATGCGATCACATTGCAGCTTGGTAGCCACCTTAAAATCAAAATTTATCCAGGCTTGAGCAAATGGGTTATTTCTTAAATCGTAGATCTGTGACATAATTAAATCCTCGTTTTAAAGAAAATTTAGAGGTAAGAGCTCTGTAGTGACATACAGGGCTCTTTTGTTGCCTCTAAAGATTTTCAAAACACATAACTTGTAAAAATAAAAACACATCAAATAAAAACGTGACGTTTCTGGCATACTATAATAAAAGCCAATAAATCGTAAAAATTTTTAGAAAAATCCTAAAGTTACCCCCCCCCGGTCGATAATTAAGCTATAGAAAGAAACAGATTCAATTTAGGAGGTCGCCATGGCGCTATTCGTCAATACCAACGTTTCATCAATCAATGGCCAGAGAAACCTGACCAATGCTACCAACAATCTCAATACCACCTATCAGAGATTATCATCTGGTCTGCGTATTAACTCTGCTAAAGATGATGCTGCAGGTCTGCAGATTTCTGACCGTCTGACTGCTCAGATTAACGGTTTAAATCAGGGAAATAGAAATACGAACGACGGCATAGCCCTTGCTCAGACTATGGAAGGAGCTATGGATGAGATGACAACCATGTTACAGCGTATCCGTACCTTAGCAGTACAGTCATCAAACGGTACGAATAACACCAAGGACCGTGAGGCAATTCAGCAGGAAGTGACACAGCTGTCATCTGAGATAACACGAATTGCTAAGCAAACAAAATTTGGTGGAAACACTATATTAAATGGCAGTGGGGCTGGTAGTATAGTTGCCAGTGGTGGTGTTATCACAATTCAGGTTGGTGCCTATAAAGGCGATACCTTACAGATGACAGGTTTTAGTGAAGGATTTGCTTTAAGTCTTTTTGCTTCAGCTGCAGTCGGGGCTGCTTTAACTGAAGACGATCATGGTTTTGTGGCAGGTAAATTATTTGTAGTAACATCTCAATCCAAGGCAGCAGCTGCAATTACTACAATTGATTCAGTTATTGCTGGAATTGACAAACATCGTGCCCATTTGGGTGCTATGCAGAACCGTATGGAATCATCAATTCGCAATCAGTCAAATGTTTCCATGAACGTATCTGATGCCCGTGCCCGTATCCGTGATACAGACTTTGCCGAAGAGTCAGCCAAACTGTCACAGCAGACCATCATTCAGCAGGCTGCATCATCCATGCTGACACAGGCCAACTCAAGACCACAGCTGGCTTTATCACTGCTTGGCTAATATATTCAAAATTTGAGTTCTGTATTAAGGAGGCATCGACCTCCTTAAACATCCAAACAAAAAGAAGGCCACAGCCTTCTTTTTCTATGCATTTTACAATGCATCCATCTTGATTGAATCATGTTCCTATTCAAAGGGCAGTTTTAAGCTAGACGCGATTTCGAACTTAGATTCAATCTTTTTTGTAGACAATACTCCAGGTAACGCAGGTACTGTGTATACTTGTGTTGACGTAAGCTTTAAGCCTAAGATTGCCTTAAATACTTTATACTTGCTATTACCTTTTAAATACCATATACTAAAACTGTAGCGTGTTTATTTTAGTATAGGTTCAATAACCTTTACATAATTGACTCCTCTGTTAGGGGTTGATACTTTTTAAGTCAGGCTCACAAACCTGTATAATTAAATTAAAGTCCTCCTCTTAAATCGAGTTGGATAATAGTTTTTATATTTTTTAGGTTCATTCACCTGACTCATTAAAATTTGGTTGTCATCTTTTATGACATAAGTTTTTTACATACACAAATCTATATTCGCTTTCACGGGCATTAAGCTTGTTCGTGGTTTTCCTGTAAAAAACTTTAAATAAAAGACATTAAATACATTCTTTATAGGCAGTTAGTAGCCCACTTGCTCTTTGCGTTGTATAGGGGGTCTTATCCCTTATAACAGCAAATGCAGTTCTGGCTATGTGATTTGCTATGGCGCAGATTAAGACCTTACGTCTCTTTTGCATCTGCACCTTGATCTGCTCATTCTCTGAATTTTCCAACGTCTTTTTTAATGTATTTGAGTAGTGGGCCATAGCTCCTATGTAGAGCATGCCTGCCAGAGCTCTGTTGCCAAAATGTCTGACTCCAAGATTGGTTGCAGTGCCACCTGATCCTTCTACATGGGGTGCTATGCCACAGAAGCCTGCAAAGTGCTTGGCATTTTTGAAGTTTGATATATCAAAGCCTGCAATATAGAGCATCATAGCTATAATATAGCCAACGCCAGGTATGGTTCTTAGCAGCTGACATGTTGTATTCTTGCGTGAGAGCTCCTCAATTTGTTTATCCAGTCCATCAATAATTTTTACACAGTGCTCTATCTGTGCAATATAGGTCTGCAGCGATATATCAAAAAAGATAAAGGCTTCACTGTCGGCACCTTGCTCGAGCAGCATCTGCTCCTTGTAAGCAAGCGCCTTTTTTATCATCCTTTGAGGACTTAAATCCCGTGGTAGGACTACTCCTAATTCATACATGAATGCGCGCAGCGCATTCAGGCTCTTAACCTTCTGGCTTGTAATGCATGAACGGGTTGTCATGAGACTTGAGAGCATCTGATGATCAAGACTTTTACATTTTATGCTCAGATCTGCACTGTCACGGTCAAGTAAAGCTTTGAAGATGGCAAGAGCATCAATCTTATCTGTCTTTTCTTTTTTCTTATGTTTACGTATATTTTCTGCCATAAAGCATCTGTACTCATGGCCCAGCTCCTGAGCACGGCGTGCCCAGTAGTGGCAGGCGCCACATGCCTCAAAGCCTACAATCAAAGTTCCTGATTCATATGAGCTTAGTACACTTTCAAGCTCGCTGGCTCTTATTTCTTTATTGATTATCTTTTTATGGGCTATTGAGTAGTAGCAAATCTGAACAACTCTGGATGCAAGATCTACTGCAAGGTATCTTTTACCAGTTTTTAGAAAGAATTCGTTTATGTAGTCTATGGATGCTTGAGATATTGTAGATGTGGGCATGTTAGCTTCCTCATTGTAAAAACCTTGGGAAGCAGGAGGGGCTGAAATACTATGCAGCGGTTACCGCTTCCTTCTGATAGCATTCATTGGTATTTCTGTTACCCTGATTTAAACCATTGATCTGTGAGGTTAATCTGTCTGAAATCTGCAAGCCGGCAGCATCGTCTTTAGCTGAGTTGATGCGCAGACCAGAGGATAATCTCTGATAGGTGGTATTTAGGTTATTGGTAGCATTGGTCAGATTGCGCTGACCATTGATTGATGAAACGTTAGTATTTACAAATAAGGCCATATACTCTCTCCTAAAATAAAATGTATTCTTTATAATATATTATTATCGTCGTGGCACGTATTTAACTTTAATAAAGATTAAATTTTTTCATTTATAAATCATTAAAAATTGTATAAACAATGGCTATTTAAATACGCACACGTATTTATAAGTATATGAAAATATGGTGTTTTTAGCAGAAACCGTAATTATTTATAAGCTGAAATATCGCATAATGTTGCGTAAGTTTGTTCAATAAATGTGATTGAAAGCAAAATATTTAAAGGGCCATAATTCAAGAGCTTTTATGTCAACAGGTTATCAAATTTTCCTCTTTGCAAAAATTTTCCCATTTATATATTAATGGGAAATTTCCCATGTGCAAATTCACAGCCTGCGCTATAAAAAATTGAATCTGCAGGTAAGTATCTAAAGTGCGTAGATCTGAGAAATATTGAGGAGCATCTTATAAGTTTACAAACTATTACAAGATAGGAGATTAAAGAGAAAAGGCAGGTTGTACCTGCCCTTTGAAGCTAATCTATATTTAGTATGTTCTAGTGTGACATTACATACTTTACAAACTCAAGTCTGGTCTTGTCATCAGCACTGTTGTACAGGTTGATTAAATCATTGAGCTTGACGTTGACTGCAGCTGCGCCCCCGCCTACAGCTGAGGTCTGCATCACTGCGTTTTGTGATGAGCTTACACCAGGAGCTGGCATGGTGATATTGGCTGGGGCTGAGTTGGAACCAATGCTCATATTGTTGGTGGCAGTGATGGTTGGGGCGCCATAGCTTGTCAGACCCATGGTGCGATCAGAGCCTTCAACATAATTTGGAGCATACAGACGGTTTACAGATAAAAGATCCTGTCTGTAGTCACGGAAAATTGAAAAGCCTGAGTCTGACTGCAGAATAAAGTAGGTGGCTTTGTCGCCTGCAACCTTGGTTTTGCCGTTATTAAGCTCAATTACCTGGGTTCTTGCATATTTGGAAGCCTCTTCAAGACTTTGTGGGATCTTGTAGCTAAAGGACAGAGTTTCATCAGCACCTAAATTGTAAATGTCAATTACAATTGGATTGGAGGATTCAACCAAGGAGCTTTCTCTCGAGGAGCCAAAAGTGCCCTCAAAGGAAAGCACAAGCTGATGACGTCCTGGCTCTAAAGATAGAGTTCTTGTGGATTTGTCGTAGTTAAAATTGCTGGTGGCACCATCAACAAGCTCTATAGAATAGTATGGTGGTACTTTAAAACCGCCGGCAAAGGCTGATGTTGCACAGCATAAGGCCAGGGTTAAAACTGTAGTTTTAACAATATTTGATTTTCTCATATCCTTATCACTCAATTGTTTATTAAAAATTATATTCAAAGCCTGCAACATATTTATCCTGTGCTATGTACTGTGCAGCGCTAGCACCATAAAACTTGTGCGGATCGGCGCCCAAATCTATCTGAGCCTCGGCATAGATTTTAAAGGCAGGGTTTACATTGTAGTACACACCTGTGGTCAGATCTGAAACCACAGCAGAGCCGCTGAAGGTTTTAAGTGCATATCCTGCTATTATACCCAAGCCATTGTCAAAGGTATAATTGTTTACTATTTCATAGGAAAATAGCTTGTGATCTATATGCTGATAGTCACTTGCAGTGTAAATAAATGATCCATAATAGCCTTTGCCAAATGTGCCATAGGACAGGGCAAAGCCATAATCAAGCTTACGTGACGGTCCATGGGTACGATACAGGACAAAAGCCTCATCAGCACTTATCTGATAGGAATTGGCAAGAATTGGGGTAAAAAACTCACGCATGGCATTAAAATCGGCATCATGCTTATTTTTAAAATCTGTGTAGTTAAGACCATAGGCAAAGGTAATAGCCCCAAATTCATTGGAGACGCTGGCACCTACATTTTCTCTTATAGCAAATGGAGTATTGTTGACCTGCGAATCATTAAAGTTATAGGACAGACGCAGATCAAAGCCAAGGGCTGAGAGTGAGTACATAATCTGTGACGGCAGACGATCGCCTGTCAGATAGTAATCATTGGCGCGTGTTTTAAAGTGACTGAAAATATCTCCGGCGCCTGCTATGGTATAAAATGCACCATCACCTTTGCCAAAGAGCAGGGTGCCATATTCATAGGCATCAATTCCTACAAAAAGATACTGCGCGCCTTGTTTATTATCCTGTGTGGTAAAATCAAAGACACCCATCATGACAGCATCAAGACCATTTTTAATCTGTGTGCGTCCTGCAAGGCCAAAACGGGCAGTAGTGGCCAGGGCAGTATCGCCATAGCTGTTGGCTTGAGTAAAATCTATATTGTTTAAGGCATTATAATTGCCATAGATGACTTTGACACGACCGAAAATATCAAGACTTTCGCTGTCGGTTGCTACTATATTGGCGCCAGAGGCCTGCACAGATCCTGCAAGGGCACATAGGGCGCATAAGCTTTTGATGGTTGTTTTATGTCTCATAGCTCTTTTATTAAAATTTTTTCTCCAATTATATGCTATAAACGCATATTATTTAAAATAAAATAGCTATTGATGCTCCCAAAATGACTTAAAAAGTCATTTTAGGAGCAAAAAATAAGGATTTTCAGCTAGAACTTATACTCACTGCCAATGGTATAGGAGTTTTCATCATAGCCTGTAAATTCCTTGTTGAAGGTTTTAAAGGACTTGTGATCTGTAAAGTGATCATCAAAGCTAAAGCGCGCCTGCGCCCAGACTTTAAACTGATCATTGAAATTGTAGAGCATCTCAACTGGCAGCACACTGACTTGTGAGCTCATATCCTCTTGATTTTTGATAAGAAAACGCTCATAGCCTGTTTTAAATTTAATGCTGTCTGAAAATGAGTGCGCATAGATAAATTCTGTACCATGAATATAGTAATCAGTATCCTTCATCTGTGCCATGGTCACATTGCGCTTGTTATGCATCAGGGCAAAGTAGTTTTTATCATCCTTTTTACCATAGGTCAAAGCCGTGGCAAAGTGGGCATAGGACTCAACCTTGCTTGTATGATTGGAGGTGGTCATATTTGGATATTTTGAATATGAGGCAGCCGAATGCAGATTAAATCCTGAATTGAAGACAGGATAGGTATATCCTATAGATGAGGCAAAGGTCTTTTGCACCATAAAGGTATTCTGCTGTGTCTTCTCATAAGGATCCTTTTCAACCTTTGGCGTGCCGTAGGCTACAGAGAGATTTAGATTTTTATAGCTGTTTTCATAGGACAGCACTCCATCTGTCTTAAACTTCATATCATAGCGGGTCTTGTTGGTGTACTGATTGAAGACATCGGTGGAATTGATGACATTTACCACCTGATCGCTAAAGCTGAAGGTTTTAAACTTACCCTTTCTTTTAAAGTTAAAATCAAGAGTAAACTCAGGGGTGTACATAGAGCTGTCATAGTCTAAAAGACCATGGCGCTCCTGCTCAAACTTTAGAGTATAGGCAATGGAAAAATCACGGTTTAACTTGTAGGAATTGGTGTGCTTGAAATAAAACTTCTGCACAAATGGTGATTCATGACTGTCTTTAAAGCGTGAGTCATAGCTTAAAGAATAGGAGGCTGTGGTTTTACTGTCATCGGCACAAACTGCAGTTTGCGATGCCATAAGTATGAGCAGGGCAGAGGTAGCTTGTATCAGTCTGTGCATATAACTTCCCAATAATCAAGTAAAAATAAGCTCTTTTAGCGCATATACATCACAGGCGCTGTAATCTGAATTCCAGGTGGCAGGATCTGCACACTCATTTATACCATAACCCCACAGTGCCACGCAGCTTTTACAGCCGGCGGCCCTGGCAGCCTTTATATCGTTAAGATGATCGCCCACATATAGGGTTTTATCAGGACTTACGCCTATGCTCTCCATAGCTTTTAAAAGAGGCTCAGGATGAGGCTTTGAATGTGAGGTACTGTCACAGCCCAGTATAAGCTCAAAGTCAGTGGCAAAATCAAATTTGCTCATAAGGCGCAGTGCCATGTGCTCATATTTATTGGTAACCACAGCACTTTTAATGCTGTTGTCTCTGAGGCTGCCTATAAGATCCTCAATACCGTCAAAGGCTCTGGTATAGTCATTTATATGTTCTGTATAGTAGTTTGCAAAAGTTGTGCGCATTTTACCGTCAATATCATATAAAGCCTGCTTTTGAGGCTCAATACCAAGCTTTAGCATCTCGCGCATGCCAGCTGTAACCTTGGTCATTAAAAGCTCTTTTTCAACCGGCGGCAGATTGAACATCTCAAGGGTATGATTGCAGCTTGCAATCAGATCAGGAGCAGTATCTAAAAGCGTGCCATCAAGATCGAAAAGAACGGCATCAAATCTGTTCATAACTTATGCAAAATCGACATTAAAATATAAGAACATATATAATAAATTATAAACAAAAAATGCCAGAATTTAAGTAAAAAAGTTAAAAAATGGTAGTTTTTTATTAAAAACTGCATACCCATGAACTTAAGCCTTGATTGTAACATCAATTTTGTGCGGTATTAAAAAGTCTTTCGTCATATGGTGTGTATTGTAAATTTTATCGACCAGGAGGCTTACGTCCTTTTTAAGATCTATATCCCTTTGTGATGGTTTAGTTCGCATCATAGAATCTAAAAGACCTTCAAACTTGCTGATCTCATTGTATATTGTAGACTTAGCGCCTTTGACCATGGCTTTTAACAATGGTCCTATATCTCTGATAGAGGAAGCCATCTTTAACAGAGATATTTCCCGTTTTTTACGTTGGTCATCTCTTTTCTTTTTCTGAAGCTGTTTTGCTATAAGCTTTTTGATGAGGTATGAGCCAATACTTGCATAAATAAAGAGCAGGATAATTTCTTTGATGGACGAATTGATAGAGCAGAGGCTGTTGCTACTTTTAAGTGCTTTAAACATGATCTCGCAGGACCAGCGCGTCCTGTAAGTATCAGCTATAACTGATGCTGCTACACGGCTTGCATCTATGTTGGTGATGAAATAATTAAATTTATCATCAACAGGATTATAGATACGAATCATCCTTAAAACGGTATCATCGTTAACCTGCACAGCCATATCAACCAGAGGATATTTGCTGCCATTTAAGTGCTGACATGGTTTGCATCCTTCAAATTCATGTAACGTGGCTCCGTTGCCATCCATTGCATGAATAATCTTATAGGCGCAATTCTCCTTGCCTCTGAATATAAAATAATGCCCCTTGGATATAAGTAGCAAATATAAAGCTTCAGATACATATCCCCTGTCGCACAGATATAACACCTGCTCATAGATATCTGGTGACAGGTGCTCTCTTTCATTGGCTACAGCCTCCGTAATATCAATATGTGTAGGCATATTGTTTACAATAGAAAACCCCGTATGCAGTTTAATAGCGGCAGATTTTTTATCAGGGTTGGTCTTGTCAGGATTACGTGTTTTAGCCTTGCAGCTAAAGTTGTCATAGGCTGAGTATCTAAGGGAGATTTCAGAGCCGTCCACCATGATAATATCATTAACACCGACACTCTGCCTGTAAGCCTCAAGCAGTTTCAGACCAGTTTCATTAGTATCGTCTTTAACAAGCATAGAGAGGTTTTCTATAGTATTCTTCATAACTTCAAGCAGTCCCTCTGAACGCAGACGGTTGTGAAGAGCCTTTGAAGATATATCAATGCCAAACATGTCAGAATAGCACTTATGAAATCCATTTAAAGTAAAGGTTATATTGTTAGAGTTTTGGTTAGTAGAGGCATATGTTAAAAGAGCTGAGAGAAGTTCAGCTATTGTAACTTTTCTTTGCCTTTTGAGTGTGCCATTTTTTCTGGCAAAATTATTAATAAGCTCTTTGCTGAAGACGGTTAAAATATTTAAGAGTTCAGCTCTTTGAATATAGAGATTAATTTGAGATAATAAAGACATAGCAAGTTTTCCTTTGTTTGGTTTGGTTTGGTATATTATACCATGGAAACTTGCTATACCCCATAAAAATCCTTTATAAAACAATCTGTTAGATCGTTTTTAATACTTCTAACAACCTCTTTTTGTATCAGAATTGTATGTTTCCAAAAAAATCAAACAAAAAACCCGCATCGAGGTCTTTTGCACTAATTTTTAGCACGATAGAATGCGGGTTTGCGGAATGATTTTAAGCCAAAAACTTCTGGATTTTAATAAATGCTTAAAAATCAAGACTTTACTAAGATCCTAGGTATGTAAAAACTGGCAGTTTTTATCAAAATAATTAACAATTTAAAATAAAAAAAATACCTGAGTATGAGTCTATCACACGTGCCTTATCTGACTTGAGATAAAAGGGTAAAACAAGTATAATTTCTCGTCAGATCAAATCTTGCAAAGGTAGTAATATGTTTAAAAAGAATGCTGATGAAGCTTTATCAGCCAAGATTGAATATTTAAAGTCAACTGTAAAATCTATTCCCGATTATCCAAAGCCTGGCATACTCTTTAGAGATGTGTCATCGCTGTGCTGTGACAAAAAGGCTTTCGCTATGACAATAGATCTGTTCTTTGATATATTCAAGGATCAGGGTATAGATAAGGTTGTCTCAGCCGAGGCCCGCGGATTTATTTTCGGTGCTCCGCTGGCAGCAAGATTAAATGCAGGCTTTGTTATGGTCAGAAAACCTGGCAAACTGCCACGCGAGCATGTGCAAGAGCGCTATGATCTTGAATATGGCAGCAATACTCTGCAGATGCACACAGATGCCATACAAAAAGGCGAAAAGGTTTTAGTGCTAGATGATCTTCTGGCTACAGGCGGTACTGTCGATGCCATGATCAAGCTTATAAGACAGCTTGGCGGCGAGGTGTGCTGTGTTGCCTTTTTAATTGAGCTTGTAGATTTAGGCGGCGCTGCCAGAATACAAAAAGATTTTGGTGTAAAGACCGTATCACTGCTTGAATTTCCAGGTCACTAAACAATAAAGATGGAAAGTACAAATTACGAATACCAGGCTTTAGCCCGCAAATACCGTCCCCTTACTTTTGAGGATGTGGTAGGACAGGAGCATGTGGTCTGCGCCCTTGGCAATGCCATTGAGCAGAAAAGACTGCATCATGCCTATCTTCTGACAGGTACGCGCGGCATTGGCAAAACCACTATAGCCAGAATTATTGCCAAATCACTCCAATGCCTTGAGGGTATGTCATCACACCCATGCGGCCACTGTGATGCCTGCCGTGGTATTGCCGAAGGTACTTTCCCTGATGTTATAGAAATTGATGCGGCCTCTCAGACCAAGGTGGATGACACCAGGCAGATGCTTGAGAATACACAGTATCCGCCAATGCAGGGGCGCTATAAAATCTATATCATAGATGAGGTGCATATGCTCACCTCAAGCAGTTTCAATGCGCTTTTAAAAACCCTTGAAGAGCCGCCTGCCTATGTAAAATTCATTCTGGCTACAACAGATCCGCATAAAATTCCTGTAACTGTACTCTCACGCTGTCTGCAGTTTCAGCTGCGTGCCCTGAGTATTGAGCAGATTGAAAACAGAATCACAGATATCTGTGCCAAAGAGCAGATCCCATGTGAGGGAAAGGCTGTACATCTTATAGCCAAAAAGGCCCGCGGCAGTATGCGCGATGCCTTATCTCTGTGTGATCAGGCCATAGCCTTGGGCTCTGGTGTCATTGCCTATGATAAAGTCAATGCCATGTTAGGTTCTGCAGGTGAGAGCTATATAAGCGATGTTTTAAATCTGCTCTTGCCATCTGATGACAATAAGCTGCCATCAGTGCTTGAGCATATTGCAGCCTTTGCCCCATCCTATAAAAATCTTTTAGAGGATCTGTCTGTTGCTCTGCATGATATTGCCCTATATCAGATGTTAGGTGGCAGTTCTCTTAGCCTCTTTAGTCATGACAATGAGCTTTTAAACACCTATGCCAGAGTGTTTAAACCTCAGGATTTACAGCTTTACTATCAGATAGTGCTTGAGGGCATCAAAGAGATGCCGTACTCAGATCCAAAAAGTGCCTTTGAAATGACTATTTTGCGTCTTATAGCCTTTACACCTGAAAAAAAAAAGCTTGGCTAGGCGAGAGTGACACAGCACTAGACACAGGCCGCATCATTGATATTGAGCCTGTCTCAAGCCACATTCAGGATAATCATGATAGTGCCCACACCAGGACTATTGTAGATAAGAATACTTTAGTGCCATCTATTGGTCCTGACAGCAATGTTCTTGATATAAGTGCAGCTACAAGATCGCTACAGGCTTTAAGCAATACTGTAAAATCAGCACCACAGGATTATCAGAGTGTGCCTCTTGATAAGCTTATTCACAAAGAAAAAGCTATAGCCGATGAGATTTTAGAGCGTACAAAAACTGTACCATCACCTGCAGTATCACTTGCAATTGAAAGTCATGATGATGAGGACTTAACCGAGGTTGCAAATCTAATTGAAAGCTATTTAAAGGCTATTAAAGAGTATAATAGCAATTTAAAATCGCAGATAAAAAAGACACAGAGCAGCTCAACATCAAGACAGCTTGCCCATGCTGCACGCCTTGCTATGGAGCTTGGAGCTGCAGCCTCAGCCGGATCTTCATTTAATAATACGGCTCTCATGCCAGATGAAGATGGCAGGGTAGATAATTTGAATCAAGACAGCCTATCATCACCTGATGTTATAAATACAGTAAATACTGATATACCGCCTTTTGAGCCTGATATTAAAGATAATAGCAGCTTTATGCCAGAGAGTATGATGCAAGACAGGCCTGAATCAATGACTGATACAGTGGCAGATAGCCTGCCTTTGGCTATAGATCAAAGCAGATCTGATGTTATGGCAGATCCAATGTCTGTGCACACTGCTATGCATAAGACAAAGGTAGATGATAAGACTGACAATGGTGTAAAAAAGAGTAAAGAGCAAAGAAAAGATGGCTTTTTACAGGCTCAGGCTCTAGCTTCAGCTTTATTTGATGATAATACTAATACACCATCTCAAGAGCCTTTGGCAACTGCCAATTTAAATCAGGGCAGTATGCTTGATACAAAGGACGTACAGCCTATACAGGCACAACAGTTTATATCTGATGTACCAAGCTCAGATCATGCTGTAAATAATACAGGCTCTGATAATATCTTTGCTGTAAGTCAGGATAGTGCAGGTACAGTTAATGCAGCTTTAGAAAATACAGCTGCAGCTAAGAGCTCTATAGATGCTTCTAATACAGACAAGGCTAATACAGAGGTCTGTGCAGATAATATCAGCGCAGTAACTCTACATCCTGATACTGTCGATAATACACCGCAAAGCCTTGCACTCAGTGCTTCTGTAAGTACTGATACAATATACAGTGCACAAAATACTGCTTACACACAAAAAGCTGTGAGTAGACAGAGTGTATCTTCATCAACCTTAACTACAAGTGCAGATAATGGTACACAAAGTATCTTTAATCTTAATAACTATACTCCAAGAAGGCATAAAAAGGCTGCTGAATATATAAAAGAGCAAATGGCAGTACAAAGTGTCAATATCTCTGGCCTTGATTTTTTAGGCCAGGATGATGAGGATGAGAGCTTTGAGAGCATACTGCAAAAGGCAAGACAGAGAGCTGAAAATAATGTAGCAAGTGCTCAGAAATCAAATCAGAGAGCATCACAGACAGTGGTGCATGCACCATCTCATGTAGTATCACAGCTAGCATCACAGATGGAACAAAGTGCCATGAATCATACAGATACTACACCTTTGAGCACTGTGGTTGAGAGTAATAAGAGCCAAGAGGACTTTGTCCTATCTTATGTTCAGGAGCAAAGTGGAGCTACAGACAGTATTGCATCTTTGAAGACAGATAATATAGAACATGACAGTTTTGCAAGTCACAGCACACAGTCTATAACCTCCATGCAGACATCAGCACAGGGCAGTGTCTTAAATACATATGAGAGTACAGATACAAGCGGCAGAGATTTAAAGAAAGAGCAGAGCAGGACTGATAATTACACTAATGATGCCATTGATTTAAATGACGGCGCAGAGGATCTTTACCCTGAAAGTGCTGATACTTATGCTGCAGATGAGAGTGATGATGAGTACTATGAGTATTTGCAAAGCACTGATGGCTTTGATCTTGATATGCCATCATCACTAAGTACAGATGATAGTGACAATAGTGCTGCCATAGTTGATGGCAATCCTTTGCATGTAAGTGCAGCTCAGCGTGAGATAATAGAGAGTAGCTCCAGTCATGCCCTGAGTTTTGCAGGAAAAGAGCTCAAGACTCCAGAGGATTTTTACTATAAAGTTAAAGAGTATGATCCATGGTATAAGGATATAGTAGATGCAGGTTATCAGAGAGGGCCTGACTATGCTCTTTTAACTGAGAGTGAGCGTATGGTTGATGCTAATGACAAGGCTCACTGGACATTGCTTATCAATGCCAAATATTCATTAATGACAGGTGATCCAAGCTGGCTGCACAATATCACCACGCGTTTTAGCGCCTTTATACACAGTGCTCTTAAAATTGATATAAAAATTGTGGACGGTACACCTGACAATTGTCCATACAATTTTGCTTTAAATGAATATTTAAATGAAATTTCCAAGATCAGAGGCTGTATAGAAAAAAGCAGTATGCAGTCAGTACTGAATCTTTTAAAAGAGGATATAAATGTCCTGCAGATAGACATTTACAAAGATAATAAAAAAGCTTTAACATAATTTTTTTAAAGTATAAAATTGTTATCTTTTGACTAAAATATGCAATTTGTCGTTAATCTTGAAAAATACAGCGGATAATAGGGCGTTCTTTCAGGAGGCTTAAAAAGTGAGCGTAAATATTGAGGCAACCAACAAGCGTCGTGTTGTTATCGTAGGTGGTGGCTTTGGAGGTCTGCGTCTGGCACTGGACCTTAAAAATTCAGGATTTCAGGTGGTGCTGGTGGATAAAAATAATTTCCATCAGTTTCCGCCGCTAATTTATCAGGTAGGCACCTCAGGTCTGCAGCCAAGTTCCATCTCCTTCCCATATCGCAAGATCTTTGAGGACAGAGAGGACTATTATTTCAGAATGGCAGAAATGCGTGCCGTATTCCCTGAAGAATCATATATTCAGACTTCAATTGGCAAGCTGACCTATGATTATCTGGTTTTAGCTCATGGCTCAACCACCAATTTCTATGGCAATAAAAATATTGAAGATGCCGCTATGCCTATGAAGACTGTAGCAGAGTCCATGGGTCTTAGAAATGCGCTATTATCAAATTTTGAGCGCGCTGTTACCTGTTTTACCGAGCAGGAGAAACAGGATCTGCTAAACATTGTTATTGTAGGCGGCGGTCCTACAGGTGTGGAGCTGGCTGGCGCCATTGCCGAGATGAAAAAATATGTGTTGCCAAAGGATTATCCTGATATGGACTCAGAGCGCATGAATATTTATCTCGTGCAGTCATCAGATCGCCTCTTGCCATCTATGTCAGCTAAAGCCTCTAAAAAGTCACTGGCCTTTTTAGAAAAGCTTGGGGTTGAGGTTATTTTAAATACCAGAGTTACTGACTATAAGGATAATGTGGCTATTTTAAACAATGGCAGAACCATACGTACCCGTACCTTTATGTGGGTGTGCGGTATTATTGGCAATAAGATTATAGGTTTAAAGGACAATCAGTTTGGACCTGGCGGACGTGTGCTTGTAGATGAGTACAACAAGGTTATAGGCACTGACAATATCTTTGCCATCGGCGATATTGCTCTTATGCTCGATAAGGACAAGAAATTCCCTAAAGGACATCCGCAGATGGCTCAGCCTTCTATTCAGCAGGGTAAGAATCTTGCCGACAACCTAAAGGCCATGCTCAATAACAAGCCTTTAAAGCCATTTAAGTACAAGGATTTAGGCTCCATGGCCACTATAGGCCGCAACAAGGCTGTAGCAGATGTCTTTGGTATGCGCTTTGCCGGCATGTTTGCCTGGATGCTGTGGATGGTGGTACACCTGCGCTCCATTCTTGGTATCAAGAATAAACTCTCAGTACTCTTTGACTGGAGCTGGAGCTATGTTACCTATGACAAATCCAATCGTATGATTTTAACTGCAGCCAAGCCTAAGATTTTAAGAGAGCGTGAAATGCAGGAGCAGTTAAAGCACTGGGGTGAGCTTGAAAATATGCAGGAGATGCAGCATATAAAAAGTCGCACAGAATAGTTTAAAAAAAAGGAGCAAATATGCTCCTTTTTAAATGTCTTGAGTTCAATTAAAGGTCAGAGCGCTCTGACCTTTTATCTATCTTTATTCCCAGCCACTGCCGTCATCTTCATTATCTGAATTTAACTTCATGTAATTCCAGATATTGTTGGTAATTCTTGAGACCTTGGCTGTAGGCGGAGTAGGGAAGTAGGCGGCCTTTAAATGCTCCTCATCAAGATTTACAGATTTATTCTCCTTAAGCTCGGTGGCTAAAAGTTCCATGGCATCTGTTACAGGCAGAATGTAGCGAATCTGATTTGATACAGAGCTTGCCACCTCTTTTTCCATCAGGAAGTTAATCCATTTGTGGCCATTTTCAAAATTTGAAGCACCCTTTGGAATGGCCCAGCAGTCATACCATAAAAGTGAACCGTCGCGTGGGAACTCATATTTGATGGTATAGCCGCGCTTGGCTGTAACAGCTCTGTCGGCAGCCTGCAGAATATCGCCTGAATAGCCAATGGCAAAGCAGATATCACCTGAGGCCAGATCGTTTATATAACGTGATGAGTGAAAGTATGATACATCTGTGGCAAGTGAGGTTAAAAGCTCCTTGGCCTTGGCATAATCTGCAGCCTTTTCAGATGTTGGATCCTCTTTTAGATAGTGCATGACAGATGAGATAACCTCAATTGGTGAGTCAAGCACAGCTATGCCGCATTTTTTAAGCTTTCTTGAGTTTTCCTTGTTAAAGATAAATTCCCATTTATCAATAACTGTACCTTTGCCAAAAATCTCATCAATCTTTTCCTGATTGTAGCCAAAGCCTAAAGAAATTTCGGCAAAAGGAATGGCATAATTGTTGCCCTCGTCAATGGAAGCGAGCATTTCCATACGCTTTTTATCCAGCTTGTCATAATTTGACAGCAGACTTTTATCGAGTTTTTCAAGAGCTCCGGCTTTGGCAAGACGTGGAATATAGTAGGATGTCATCATAGTAACATCAAAACCTGAGTGGCCAGAGAGCAACCTTGCCTCTACAAGTTCATTAGAGTCAAACATGGCATAATTGGCATCAAGATTTGCAGCCTTTTCAAAATCAGCTACAGTGGTCTCGCCCATGTAATCACTCCAGTTCCAGATGTTGACATCTGCAGCCATGGCAGCTGAGCTCAGGGCCATAGCACCAAAGACAGCGCTGACCCCCTTAAGAAGATTGTTGTGCATTAGCATATCCTCAAAAGTTAATGAAAAAAGTTGGGCTATTATATATGTGTAGTTGTACAGTTACAATGAAAAAATATACACAAGCTAATTTGCCTTCCACAGCTGCTATTGTAAGCAGATAGCCGGCAAATTTTAAGCATTAAATGCAGCTTTTAAGCTATATGGTAAAAAAAGCCGCATGTGCCCTTATAGATTGTCAATCTCAGCCTGATTGTCGCGTGTTATCTCATCAATATTGGCAATAAAGAAATCTACAAGCTCTGGATTGAAAATACCGCACTCTTTGTTTTCAATCATGGATAAAGCTTTTTCCTTGCTAAAGGCTGTCTTGTAGCAGCGCTCCTGTGTCAGGGCATCGTAAACATCGATAATAGAGATAAGCTGTGCCCAGATTGAGATCTCATTGCCCTTTAATTTATCAGGATATCCATTGCCATCCCATCTTTCATGATGATGGCGGCAGATATCATAGGCATAGCGCAACACCATATTATCCTTATAGCCAATTCTGTCTATAATCTCGCAGCCAGATAGAGTGTGTGACTTTATAACATCAAACTCCTCAGGTGTTAAACGTCCAGGCTTGTTTAAAATTGAGTCAGGTACAGCAATCTTGCCAATATCGTGTAGCACCGAGGCATAGGTTATATCGCTTATCTGTTTGTCAGATAAAAACTCACAGCCTGTAAATCTGTTTTTGCGCATAAGATTGAGGGCATTGTAGGTCAGTCTTTTTATAGAGTTGATATGCTTGCCTGTCTCGCCAGATCTAAACTCAATGGCCACAGCCAGTGTGGCAATAATATTGGTTGAAACCTTGGCAATTTCCTTGGCCTGATTGGCAATGGTAATTGACTGCTTGTAATTGGTGTACTCAAGTGAGCGTCTGGTTAAATACAGATCTATCTGTGACTCTACGCGCCTGCATAAAAACTTGGTGTTAAAGGGCTTGGAGATAATATCTGTAATACCATAGTCAAAAGAGTCAAGCTGCTTGCCCTCGTCATTTTCTGCTGTTATGACAAAGATAGGTACATTGGGAATAAGATTGAAACGTCTTATCTGCTCTAAAAACTCTGTACCTGTCATCACAGGCATGACAATATCTAAAAGCACAGCCACAATATGCTCGCCATGCTCCTTTACATAGTTAAGTCCCTCAAGTCCATTGGAACAGCAAACAGTGTTATATTCTTTAAAAAACTGCAGTTGTAGAATATCCCTGTTCATCTCCACATCGTCGATGATAAGTATGGTATTGCTTATATTTTCCATGGTTTCTTATCTGCCTGTATTATCTTAATCAATCAAGCTTGGACAAAATTTCGCGATATTTTAATGTATCGGCAATAGCTCTTTGGGCCAACTGTCCAATTTTATCATTTTCATGGCTTCGCACAGCCTGCACAATTTCATTGTAGACATCAAAAAGGTCGCTAAGGCCTAAATTGCCGCATATTCCTTTTAAGGTATGAGCAGTATTTTCAATTTCCTCAAGATTGTTATCTCTGATGCTAAGCTCAAAGGCATCAAAGGTAGGATCCTGATTAAAGCGTTTTAAATATTTGATATACATAGGCTCAAAGTTTGAAAATCTCTCAAGTGAACCTTTTATATCTATATTTATATATTCGCTAAGTTCATCAAGCTGCATATTAGAGCTCCTTATTCTTTTTGATAAGACGATAGAGAGTCTTTTCAAGAATTTTAAAGTCAATAGGTTTTGAGACATGGGCATTCATGCCTGTGGCATGAGTGGCACTGATGTCCTCGGCAAAGGCATTGGCAGTTACTGCAATAATAGGTATCTGCTGCGCCCAGCTATTTTCCTTAAGGGCACGAATGGCGGCTGTAGCCTGCAGACCATCCATCACAGGCATGCGCATATCCATCAATATGGCATCAAAATCAGAGCCTCTTTGGGTAAAGATATCAACAGCTTCCCTGCCGTTCCAGGCTTTGGAGATGATGGCGCCCTTCATGGAGAGTATATCCTCGGCAATCTCCATATTAAGCTCATTATCCTCAACGACAAGTATTCTAAGTCCTTTTAAAATACCAGAGGCATCAATCTCAGCAGGAGCATTTTCAGGTTCCTGATGTTTTTGAGCCTGAGCGCATTCTGTATCAATTTCAAAAGGTATGGTGACAATAAATGTAGTACCAACGCCCAAAGCTGAGGTGACATGAATATTGCCGCACATCTTGTGCACCAGATTTTTAACAATAGGCATGCCAAGACCTGTACCCTTGACATTGCTCATGCGCTCTTCACGTATATACGGTACATAAAGATTCTTTAAAAACTCAGGGGTCATGCCTATGCCTGTATCTTTTATCTCAAAGATAAACTGCGGCAGATGCTGCTCAACCACCTCACGTACCGAGAAGGAGATGGTGGCGCCATGTTGTGAGTATTTAAATGAATTGGATATAAGATTGTTTAAAATCTGACGCAGTTTTGGAAAGTCGCCAATGAGATTTTCATGCTGCAGCTCATAATTGACCTTAAGAGTTTTCTGCTCCTGTTTGGCCTGTGCTGTAAACAGATCAAGACATTCATTTAAACTCTGATGCAGATTGAATTTCTCGCGGTTTAATGTCAGCTGCTGTTCTGGTCGGGCAATCTCTAAAATATCATCAATCAGGCTTAAAAGCTGCTTTGATGTAGTTGTGATCTTGTTTATGGTCTCTAATGTACGCTCTTTGTCATCAACATGATTTACAGCCATGGCACACAGACCCATAATGCCGTTTAAAGGTGTACGCATATCATGGGACATGTTGGAGAAGAATATACTCTTTGACTCCTCATTCTTATGACTCATGGCAAGAGCATCCTTTAAAAGCTGCTTTTGTTCAATCTCCAAAAGCTTGTCCTCATCTACAAGCTTTATGGCCAGGATACTGTCATTGATATCCATGGACTCATCAAAGAGCAGACGTATATTATACCAGCGGTACAGTCCGTCAGGATCCATGATCATAAAGTCATGACCCATATCGCGTATGCGATTTACAGACAGGTGCTCCTGACTTGCAAGTGAGTAGTTTTCATAAAATGATTCCCACTCATCATCGCGCAGCACTTTTTTAAAGTAATCAAATAAAAGTCCTGTATCGTTGCTCTGTCCTATACTGTCACGCATTCTGTCCGTGGACTTAAGAAGCGTAAAGCGTTTGTTGTTAAAGTCTATGCGTATAATGTCATTGTAGGAGTTGCCAAGCACTTTTAATGATTCATTGGTCATTTCAATCTGACGGGACAGATGAAACTCACGATAGAGCATGCTGATCTCAACAACTAAAAACAGTGTGACAATACAGATGAAGATATTGAAAATAAAATTGTACTCATCAAGCACACGTGCATACGGAGTGGTAAGTATGGTGTACCAGCCTGTAACCTCATCATGATGGGCATAGACATGCACACTGTGTCCGCCAGGACCACTCACTCTTAGATTTTTCTCAAAGATCTCGGTGCTGGCCTTTTTATCTATAAATTTGGTAAAGATAGAGTTGACAAAGATCTGTGCCTTGTCGACATCAAAAGGCTTGTCATTGTCCCTGTCATTGTGAAAGAGAATGATCTGACCCTGAGGATCTAAAAGGAAGTAGGAGTAGGTATCAGGTATACCGTCAAGATAGATCTCACGCGGTGATTTGGTGGAGATAAAATCAAAGGCAATGGCATCTCCCTTGGCATTAATCTTGGTAGCCAGAGTGAAAATAGTTTTATTTGACTCGCTTTCCTTTGAGTTGTGCAAAAAGAGCACAATATCATTGGTAGTGAATTTGTTCCTTTCATGCATCCCCATGCTGTCTATTACGCTGTACCAGTAGGCGGCATCAGTTTTTGGCTCAAGATGCGGATTGGATAAAAAGCAGTCTTTTGCATTGCTCTCTGATGTGACCATCTTGCCATCAAAGCAGCCATAGAAGGTATAGTCAAAAGGGGCAAAGCTGTGTGAGACTAAAGATTTTACTTCTTTGACAAAAGCCTTTTCATCAAAGCTCTCTCCTGCCTGATGCGCTCTTTCAATCTCATTTTCAGCATAGTGGCCTACAATATGTAAAACCTCTTTTTGCTTGTCTATAAAATCAAGGATTTTGGTATTGGCCCTTGAGGCAATTTCATTGCCTAGTACATGTGAATTGTTTAAAATGGTAGAGCGCAGTAAAAACAGACCTAAGGCTGTAAAAAAGATAAAGAGAAAAAAGACAATGACGCCATAGGCAGACATATTTTTCTTGCTGCGTTTCAACCTTGAATCAAGACGTGCATTATCAACTTTAAACTTTTTTTCTGTACCCGCAAAATCCCAGAGCATAATGCGTCAGCCTCGCATTTGTATAATAAAAATCACAGTAATAATTATAGGACTGCAGGGGGGGTAAATGCAATTTTTGCCGACAAAATAGGGATCTGTGTTACTAAAGATGAGGAAAAGTATGCAAAGTGTTACTTGCCAGACAAATTTTAGAAAGTTGACCTTGGTATAATCTTTTATCAAAAAAGCATGCTGTATCACGCTAAATACCTATAAAATCTTGTAAATTTTAAAAATTTATTCTATATATAAGGCAATACACAAGAGTTTATCGTTATGGCCAAGATAATAACTATTGCCAATCAGAAGGGCGGTTCAAGTAAAACAACAACAGCAGTCAATTTAGCCTGTGCCATTGCCGCCACACGTCGCCGCGTTTTGCTTGTGGATCTTGATCCGCAGGGTTCAGCCACTGTTGCACTTTCTGCACAGAGATCAGAGAGTGGCAACTGCATGGCAGGATGTCTTATTGCCGATATGGATGTCAAAAGCGTTATCAGAAGATATAATCCTGGCAATTTTGATCTTATTCCATCATCTGATGATCTTACAGCTGTGCCTGTGGCCTTTTATGGTGATGCAGACGGTGAACTTAAATTAAAGAATGTACTTGCAAATATAGCTGATGATTATGATTTTATCTTTATAGATACACCTCCATCGTTAAATCTTCTGACTATAAATGCCCTGTGTGCATCAGATTATCTGTTAATACCTATGCCATGCGAGTTCTTTGCTCTTGACTCTTTAAATGCCATAGTCGATCTTTTTGACAGATTGAATGCCACTGATCGCTCCCATATTGAGCTTTTAGGTATTGTCAGAGTGCTCTTTGAGGAAAATGAAAGCTTTTCTGAGCAGATAAGCCTTGAGCTTAAAAAGCAGTTTACCAATCTGCTCTTTGACAGTGTCATTCCTTTCTCACCAAGACTTGCCGAATGTGCAAGTATAGGCAGACCGGTTATGCTCTATGACAAATCATCACAAGGAGCCCGTGCCTATTTATCACTTGCAGGTGAGTTGTTCAGACGCCTTGGCAGTTAAAGGCTCTTTGTCTTTACAGGTGATTTTGATCTCAAATACGCAAACCTTTGAGATAGAAGTTTTGTATCTAAATTGCTCTGCCCAAGTGTAAATAATTTATGTAGCAAACAAAAGACAGGGGGCCGGTCTTATTAGAGCAGTACTTTTTTTTATCTTATCCTTTGTACACAGTAGTACAACCAAACAGGCATTTTTAGAAGTCAAGGTGCGTCAGGGCGGAAAATCCTATTTTAAAAACAACAAAAAAGGAGGCCGAAGCCTCCTTTGACAAAGCACTATATGTATAGATAATTAGCCAAGCAGTGATAAAGCCAGCTGTGGTCTTGAGTTGGCCTGTGTCAGCATGGATGAAGCTGCCTGCTGAATGATGGTCTGCTGTGACAGTTTAGCTGACTCTTCGGCAAAGTCTGTATCACGGATACGGGCACGGGCATCAGATACGTTCATGGAAACATTTGACTGATTGCGAATTGATGATTCCATACGGTTCTGCATAGCACCTAAGTGAGCGCGCTGCTTGTCGATAGCGGCGATAAAGTCATCAACAGTAGTTATAGCAGCGGAAGCTTCTGACTGTTTTGTTACTTTAAATTCTGTACCTTCAAATCCGTTATCAGCGGCTGTTTTACCGTCACCTAGAATACTTATAGCAAAGCCATCACTAAAACCTTTTAACTCAAGTGTGTCACCCTTGTAGGCGCCAACCTGTACGGTAATTAAGCCACCTGATTTAACTAAAGAGTTTGCGGCAAGACTACCGTTTAAAATTGAGTTACCACCAAACTTGGTCTGACAGGCAATACGGGTAATCTCATTTGACAGCTGAGTAACTTCCTGCTGAATAGCCTCACGATCCTTGGCATTATTGGTACCGTTGGTTGACTGTACAGCAAGGGTACGGATGCGCTGTAACATAGAAGTCATTTCATCCATAGCACCTTCGGCAGTCTGAGCTAAAGCAATGGCGTCATTGGTATTGCGATTGCCCTGGTTTAAACCGTTGATCTGTGAGGTTAAACGATCAGAGATCTGCAGGCCGGCAGCATCGTCCTTTGCTGAGTTAATACGCAGACCAGCAGACCAGAGGATAATCTCTGATAAGTGGTATTTAAGTTATTGGTAGCATTGGTAAGATTGCGCTGGCCATTGATTGACGAAACGTTGGTATTTACAAAAAGTGCCATAGGTATATCTCCATTATCTTAACTCTATTTAACTTTTGTTTATTATCTTTCTTTAAGATACTCCTTATAACGACAACGCAAACGATATCTTTAGCTATAAATCCCCTAAAAAGTATAAAAAAAATTTACATAAATGTTTTTAATATTAATTATCAGATGCAAAGTATTGTTATTTCAACACTTTATACTTAGGGTGTATTTAAAAAAAATTAAAAATATTTTTTAAAAAATACTTTCAAATTTTGGTGTCTTGGGTTATAGTTAGCAATAGCTAACCAAATTAACTATCTCCTAAGCACTAAACCTGCACCTTTAAGTGCAGGTTTTGAATCTAAAGATTTTTTTAACAGCAACAAAAGGTAACAATATGAGTGCTATTATTGATGTTCTGGCCCGTGAAATTTTAGATTCCCGTGGCAATCCAACTGTTGAGTGTGAAGTATTACTGGAGTCTGGTGCCTTTGGCCGTGCCTCTGTTCCTTCAGGTGCATCAACAGGTGTACGCGAGGCAATTGAACTGCGCGATGGTGACAAAGAGCGCTATGGCGGTAAGGGTGTGCTCAAGGCAGTTGCCAATGTTAATACAGAGATCCGTGAGGCTTTAATCGGTATTGAGGCAACAGAGCAGGTAGAGATCGATACTATTATGTTAAAGCTCGATGGTACCAAAACCAAAGAGCGCCTTGGTGCCAATGCTATTTTAGCCGTATCAATGGCTGTAGCCCGCGCTGCTGCCAATGAAATTGAGCTACCTTTATACCGTTATTTCGGTGGCTCTGGCAAAATGCAGCTACCAGTACCTATGATGAATATCATCAACGGTGGTGCCCACGCCAACAATAATCTTGATATTCAGGAATTTATGATTATTCCTGCCGGTGCTCCAAGCTTTGCTGAGGCTGTACGCTATGGTGCCGAGACCTTCCACGCCTTAAAATCAATTTTAAATGCAAGAGGCATGAGTACTGCTGTAGGTGATGAAGGTGGCTTTGCTCCTAGCATTGATTCTCATGAAGAGGCCATGGAGCTTATTATCGAGGCTATTGAAAAGGCAGGCTTCGTTCCTGGCAAGGATATCTATTTAGGTCTTGACTGTGCCTCATCAGAGTTCTACAAGGACGGTGAGTATGCACTGACCAAGCAGGGCAAGAACTACAATATTGATCAGTGGATAGACATTTTAGAGTCATGGGTTGATAAATATCCATTAATCTCTATTGAAGACGGTGCTGCAGAGGGTGACTGGGATGGCTGGAAGAAGCTGACCGACAGACTTGGCAGCAAGTGCCAGCTAGTAGGTGATGATCTCTTTGTAACCAATCCTGAGATCTTAAAAGAGGGTATTGAAAAGGGTGTTGCCAACTCAATTTTAATTAAGGTAAATCAGATTGGCTCATTAACCGAAACCTTTGAGGCAATAGAGATGGCCAAGAAGGCAGGTTACACAGCTGTAGTCTCCCACCGCTCAGGCGAGACTGAAGACTCAACCATTGCTGATATTGCTGTAGGTACTAATGCTCTGCAGATTAAGACAGGCTCTATGTCAAGATCAGACAGACTTGCAAAATACAATCAGCTTATCAGAATTGAAGAGCGCCTGGCCGGTAGCAATCTGTATGCAGGTAAGGACGCCTTCTACTGCATCAAGCTTAAGTAATAACATCTAAAACAACCTAAAAAGCCTCATGATATTATCTGTATTGTGAGGCTTTGTTTTTATGACACTGTATCTTAAAACTATGCGCACTGCCATTTAATTAAGCCTGATTTTTTGCTTATAATAAAGAGAGTGTTTTTTATTTGAGAGTGTGGCATGGATTACAGTCGCTTATTTTCAGGTCCCAAGGATGGCAATTTCGTAGCTTTTATAGAGCAAATGCAACAAAACTCCATAGAAGCTATAAAAAGACATAGTGAAACAGCACTGCTTGAAAAAAGTGAGCAGCTATCAAAGAGCAATAAAAAAGACCATGCTGCAAACGCTGCTCAAAAAGATGTCAGATCCTATCAAAATACAGGCAGTAATTATAAACAGAGCAGATCGCAAAACAGCAGTGGCAGTAATACATTATCGGCTAAATCATATAGAAGATCGGGTTCAGACAGTACCAAAAGAGCATCTGCAGGTACATCAGTTAATGGCAAAGACAACATAAAGAGCAACAGTAAAATACAGCCTATAGCCAAAGATCCTGCTTCATTTATCTTATCTATAATATTTACAGCCTTATTTGCTGCTGCCATTATATTAGAAGATCCTTTCTTTATTGTCTTTATTATCATAATTGGCATGGGACTTATGAAAGCCTTACGCCGTAAAAAGGCATCTTCTGCTTAAACCGCTTTTTGAGTATAACGGCAATGTTGACCTCCTATATTGCCGTAATAGCCATTATCTTTGCCCATCTTTTGCTGTAAATACATAAATTCTTTTTATAAAACATAACCTTAAATATTTTTATTAAAAGTGGTATTTAATTTGCAGTGCCATAGAAAAAAACAAGGAGAGAAATATGGCACTTTATGTTCAGACTAATGTGCAGTCATTAGGCACAATGCGCACATTGAATATCAACAATGGCACTCTTGATTCTTCACAGGCTAAATTAAGCTCAGGCAAGGAAATCAATACTGCCAAGGACAATCCTGCCAATCTGCAGATTTCAAATCGCTTTACCTCTCAGATATCCTGTAAAAGTCAGGCTTATCACAATACCAGCGATGGCATTGCCTTAGCTCAGACTATAGAAGGAGCACTTGATGAGACTACCTCTTTGCTGCAGCGTATCAGAACTATTGCTGTACAGAGCTCTACAGGTACCAATACTGAGCAGGACAGAGCATCAATGCAGCAGGAAGTTACCCAGCTTTGCAATGAGATCACCAAGATTGCCTGTACCACCAAGTTTGGCGGCGAGCAGTTATTAAGAGGTGCAAATAACGGTCTTATCGATGCTCAGGGCTTTTTAACCTTGCAGGTTGGTGCCAATGAGGGTGACAAGATCAGAATTGATCTATCCACCTCTTACAGACTTGAGGATCTGCATCAGGTTGCAGGCGGCAATATGAACAATGGCTACAATACAACAGATAATGTGTTTGATGTAACCACACAGGAAAATGCCCAGGACGTTCTTGCCAATATCGATGGCTTTATTCTTGCTGTTGATAATGCCAGATCAGAGCTTGGCGCCAGTATGAACCGCCTTGAATCAACACAGCGCAATCAGAGCGTACAGGTTGAACAGGAGTCAGATGCCAGGGCACGTATCAGAGATACTGACTTTGCCAAAGAAACCTGCTCTTATGTCAGTGCCCAGATTGCCACCAAGGCTGCCTCTCAGGTATTGATGCAGGCCAATGCCACACCTAATTTTGTATTGTCACTGTTACACTAGAGCTGTCTTTTATCAGAACTGAAGTGACGTGTCATATACTCAAGGGCACCAATATAGCTAGGATTATAGCTGTTAAGGTGCCTTGTGTTATTGCTTATGGTATTTCTTGAAAGCTTTTTTCTATTGCCTGTATAAAATTTAATGTGCTGCTTGTAGGCACACTGCACTACATTATCAATAAAGATAAAACGATCCTTCTGTCCTGTTTCACAGGAATGACACAGATATAAAAAGCCTTTATCAAGCATATCAGTGCCAACACTGTCTGCAAACACAAGACTTGCGCTGCCACAGTTGGCACAGTACATAATCTTAATATTACCCTGAATAAAATATCTTAAAATAGTTGTGAAATCCTTAAGCTTGGGCAGGGTGTAGTTTTTAGATGAAAGTCTGTTGTGTCTGCCCATAAACTCAATAACGCGTGAGGTGGCCTGCAGGGCTCCCAAGACCAGAGGCGGCATAATCTGCACCGGGGTGTAGGCTACAGACAGGCTTCTTTTTGGTGTCTGAATTTTAAACATAGAGCGTATGGCAATAAGATAAAAGGAAATAGAGAGCATTGTAGTCTGTGCCAGGCCGTAATTGTCATTGAGCGATGAGGCAATGGAATTTCTTTTAAAATAGGATATAGACTCAAAGATCTGCTCAAAGACCTGAGGGTTGTCACACTCGCTTTGCTTTAAAGTATATTTTTTCCCTTGACCGTAGAGCTTTTTGCAGATGAGATTTAAATGATCCTGATACTCTCTTTTGCTTTTAAACGGTTTTAAAATGTCTGTATGTTCTTTTTGATGGATTTTAAGACGGCTCTCAAGCAATGCCATTAAATTATTGTTATTATTCAAAATAAGACTTTCTGCTATATTGTGCGTGGAGCTTATCTGTTTTAGATCTGAAAAAAGATGCTCATAACTTAAATTAAGATTGCGCAGAAGTGTATCTAAATGTCTTATTTTAAACAGCTGACTGGCCGCTGTTTTGTGCGTATAGATCTTATCCTTGATATTTACATTGTTATAGTCATTTAAAAGCGCATTATGAGATCTAAAAGCTGTGCAGATGGCATCATGTAAAATACCAGGCACCTGCTCAAGACATAGATTTAGAACTTTCATAAGATCGGATCTGACGCTTATGGCATTGCGATAGTCACAGTCAAAACGCAGCTCTTTTGATATTGGCAGGTTTTTAACCCACAGCTGTTTTTTGCCATTGTCTATGGCCTGATAATAGATAGAGTTTGAAAGCAGATTGTCTCTGTCCTCCTGCAGACAATTTTTTAGAGGCTCTCCAAAAATTGGTATAAAGTAACATTCTGTATTTTTTTTAATATCTCCGCCCCTGCACGAACTTTGCATGTATTACCCTCATTTTTTGTTTTTTTAAGTGGCGCCATATTAACATTTAAAAATAAGTAAAAAAACTGTTAAATTTATGTAAAGTTTTATACGCCTGATAGTGAGTGAGATTATTAATAATACCTATAATTTTTAAAGCTATGAAAAAAAGTAACATAAGTTAGATAAAGAAAAACCCTGCACAGGGCAGGGCTTTAGATAAGGAAAATTTTTAGTCTTTAGCCGGAGGGATCAGGCCTACCTGCAGATCTTCTGCTGTATAGATGTGCTTGCCGTCAACAAAGACCTTACCGTCTGCAACACCCATAATCAGCTGACCTCTTTCTACAACACGCTTGATATCAATAACGTATTTAACCAGGGTGCAGTTATCTAAAACTTCACCTTTGAATTTAACCTTGTTGACACCAAGAGCACGGCCTTTACCTGGACCGCCTCTCCAGCCTAGGAAGAAACCTACGAGCTGCCACATAGCATCAAGACCTAGACAGCCTGGCATTACAGGATCTCCTGGGAAATGGCAGTCAAAGAACCATAGATCTGGTCTGATATCAAGCTCGGCCACAATCTGACCTAAACCGTGCTCGCCATTGTCTGCGTGAATAGCAGTGATTCTGTCAAACATCAGCATATTTGGAGCTGGCAACTGACTGTTGCCTTTGCCAAAGAGTTCACCGCGTGAGCAGGCTAATAAGTCTTCTTTAGTAAATGAATGTCTGCCCTGTTCTAGCAAAGATGCCATGAATATCTCCAATATAAAGTAAAAAAGCCTGTAAAACAGGCTTTTAAATGTAAAATTATTTATCTAGCGCCAAATACAACTATGGTTTTACCATGAGCTGTAATCAGATGATCCTCTTCCATCATCTTAAGGATGCGTCCGACTGTTTCACGTGAACAGCCTACAATCTGACCTATTTCCTGGCGGGTAATCTTGATCTGCATACCATCAGGGTGAGTCATAGCTTCAGGCTGATGAGCAAGATTCATTAAGGTTTGAGCAATGCGACCCTGAACGTCAAGGAACGCAAGATTTCCAACTTTCTTGGATGTTGCAGCAAGACGTCTTGAGATCTGAGCTGATAGACGCATCAGAATTTCAGGGTTTACCTGTACTAGCTGTTTGAACTTAGTATATGAAACCTCGGCAATCTCACATGCAACTTTAGCACGTACCCAGGCAGTACGGGTAGGGTTCTCAGCAGTATCAAACAGACCGACTTCACCTATAAAATCGCCCTGATTGAGGTAGGTAAGAATCATTTCACGGCCATCCTGATCTTTGATCAGAACAACTACAGAACCTTTTACAATATAGTAAAGAGTCTCTGCCTTCTCTCCTTCATGAATGATATTGCTCTTGGCTGAGTACTTATGTATATGGCATTGACTGATAAACCAGCTTATGGTTGTGTCAGCTTGCGGTTTGTTTATTGTGCTCATAAATAGCCTTCTTTACCTTAACTAGATACAAACTCGAAAAAGCTAATGTTTCGCATAATAGCAGAATATAAACATAAAGACTATAGTTAATATATGTAAGTAAAAGATATATTTTAAAAATTGAATTTAAATCTAACCTACCACACATTTTGCGAAAAAAAATAAACATGTAGCTTTTGTGTATCTAAAAACTTGAAATGTCGCAAATTTTTTATAAAAATTATAGAACAAAATAATATTTTGTAAGTCAAATGTTATATGTAACATTTTTTATAAAAGTCAATAAAATGATAACAGCGGCTTTTGCTGCGGTTAAACAAACATAATTAAAGGTCATAACATGTCAGTACACGCAAGTACCAATCTACAAAGCTACGGCAATGACGGCTTTTCCTTGCTGCAACATTATGCCGATAAAGTAAGCTCAACAGTTATAGGTATGACCAACAAGAAGGCCAAATCTATTGCTATGTTTGCAATAGATATTTTTAAAAAATGGCAAAAACGCCGTCTGAATAAATTCACACTAAAGGATCAGGGCCTTGAGGTCTTTAAAAGCATGTATCGTGAATGTGCTCTGCTTTTAGTGCAGACTATGGTCTACGCCTTCAGGGCCGACGGCAAGATTCAAAATGATGAAATAAGAAGTATGCATGAGTTTTACAAGCAGATTTTAGGCCGTGATGATGTGCGCGGCATTATAGATGCCATGCTTACTAAAAATCTTGATCCGCATGAGCTTAAGATTCAGCTTAAATACTCAGAGGAGGCACTTGATGTCTATATGCTCTCTGCCTATATATTAGATAAAGAGAACTTTATGGATGCCAACTATCTTGAGAATCTGGCAGCTTCATTGCGTATAGAGCCGTCATTGCAGCGCACACTTGATGATAATGTTAGATCCATCAAGGCTATGGCAGTTTAGCTCTTATTTTAAATTGTCTTGATAACAGCCCATCTCTTTATTGCCTGTATCAATAGCACTGATGGTGATACAGGCTGTCTTAAATAAAAACTACTTATTATCAATGATTTACATAATTGCAAGCAAAAAATATTTTATTTTTGCGCAAGATGGCGTCACAGTTTTTAAAATAAAATGTGATATAATTTATTAACAATCTGGTCATGCCCTTTTAAACAAAAGGGATTTTGCATCTGACAAAATTCCATACGCATGGAGTTTTTAAGATGTCAGACCATAACGGTTTGATTTTCAGGTAAACAATAAATAAAATTTTTGTTATACTTGAGATGATAAAGTTGTTCAACAATGGTTATATTACTGTTGAGTTGTGCAACGCCCTTAGGGCAAAAGTTAGCAAACAGACGCAAGTCGTAATTTTTAACATTTTATTCATTTAGGTACCACCAATGATCTATTCACATGAAGTAGAGCACATGTGCCCAGTTACCAAGGGTGCATACCATGGTCCTGCTCCAATCCCTGAAGAGGGCAAGTGGGTACAGGCTAAGGAAATCAAAGATATCAGTGGTCTGACCCACGGTGTGGGCTGGTGTGCTCCTCAGCAGGGTGCATGTAAGCTTACATTAAATGTAAAAGACGGCATTATCGAGGAAGCTTTAGTAGAGACTTTAGGCTGCACAGGTATGACCCACTCAGCCGCTATGGCTTCTGAGATTCTTCCTGGCAAGACTTTACTTGAGGCATTAAATACCGACTTAGTTTGTGATGCTATCAACACAGCTATGCGCGAGCTGTTCTTACAGATCGTCTACGGCCGTACACAGACTGCTTTCTCAGAGGGCGGCCTGCCAATCGGTGCTTCACTTGAAGATCTGGGCAAGAACCTGCGCAGCCAGGTTGGCACCATGTTCGGTACCAAGGCCAAGGGTGCACGTTACCTGGAAATGACTGAGGGTTATGTAACTCGTCTGGCTCTTAACGATAATAATGAGATTATCGGTTATGAGTTTGTAAACTTAGGCAAGCTGATGGATGCTCTCAAGGCCGATCCTGAGCTCAAGGGTTCAGATGCTATCGCTAAAGCACGCGGTCAGTATGGTCAGTTCAATGACGCTGCCAAGTACATTGATCCAAGACATGAGTAATGAGGTGTACTAGAAATGGCATTATTTGAAAGCTACGAGCGTCGTATCGACAAAGTTAACAAAGCTCTGAATGAGAATGGCATTGCTTCTTTAGACGAGGCAATGGAAATTTGTAAAGCTCACGGTATCAATCCTTATGAAAAGGTACGTGAGATTCAGCCAATCGCCTTTGAGAATGCTTGCTGGGCCTATGTTGCAGGTGCCGCAATTGCCATCAAGAAAGGCTGCAAGGTAGCAGCTGACGCTGCCGAGGCTATTGGTATCGGTCTGCAGGCCTTCTGTATCCCAGGCTCAGTTGCCGAGGATCGTAAGGTAGGTTTAGGCCACGGTAATTTAGGTGCCATGCTTCTGCGTGACGAGACCAAATGCTTTGCTTTCTTAGCAGGTCACGAGTCATTTGCCGCAGCTGAAGGCGCTATTGGTATCGTACGTAACGCCAACAAGGCACGTAAGGTTCCACTGCGTGTTATCTTAAATGGTCTTGGCAAGGATGCCGCTCAGATCATTTCACGTATCAACGGCTTTACCTATGTACAGACTCAGTTTGACTATGCTTCAGGCGAAGTTAACACTGTAAAAGAAATTGTCTACTCAAAGGGCGAGAGAGCCAATGTACGTTGCTATGGTGCAGATGATGTTCGTGAAGGCGTAGCCATCATGCACAAAGAGGGTGTTGATGTATCAATTACCGGTAACTCAACCAACCCAACCCGCTTCCAGCACCCAGTTGCCGGCACTTATAAGAAAGAGTGCATTGAGCAGGGCAAGAAGTACTTCTCTGTAGCCTCAGGTGGTGGTACCGGACGTACTCTGCACCCAGATAACATGGCTGCAGGTCCAGCTTCCTACGGTATGACTGACACTATGGGTCGTATGCACTCAGACGCTCAGTTTGCTGGCTCTTCATCAGTTCCAGCTCACGTAGAGATGATGGGCTTCTTAGGTATGGGCAACAACCCAATGGTTGGTGCAACCGTAGCTATCGCAGTATCAGTTGCAGAAGCTCTGAACAAGTAAGTTTAAGATAAAACTTAAAAGACCCCGGCAAGTCCGGGGTTTTGTTTTTTGAGCTATGGCTAGCTATAAGGTTCCTGCGGTGCAGATCCTTTGTAATAGTCCTGTTATGGTTGCGCTTTTGCAGTATCGGCTTTAGGCTACACTTAAGCTACATAGAAGATAAGAGCATTTTCTAAATATTTGTTAGCAAAGTTTTTAATACACACGCGCAAAGAATTTAGTGCAGGCAAAGCACAGTATGGGGTGAAAAAACAGGGATTGAATTTTGATATGTAGTAGCCCCGGAAATGCCGCTGCCGTTATAGACTCCTTGAACCACGTTGTTCAAGTTGGACATCCGTGCCAGTACAAGGCTTCTAATGGAAGTAGTATTAGCCTGCGCAAGTAAAAGGCAACTTAAAAATAGACATCCTGGTCTAGTAAATATCGGCTCAGGGTGCAAACGACTGGCGAACACCCCAGGGAAAACTAATAGGTTTTAGCCTATGAATTTAATTTAACAAAAAATATTCTCTTTATCAATAAATTAATCTGAGAATTTTTTAATTTTTTGTTAGCTGTTTAACAGTTTTTTGTTAAATAAACTGCTCTGAAATAATGTCTTCCCAGACAAAGCCCATATATACCAAATTTGTGTGATATAAGAGATGGTTGTGACAGAACTTGGTTAAAACTCTCACTTATAAAATTATGATGGTAGGTCTTAGGCACAGGTTTTTAAATCTTATCTGTTATGACAAAAGGACAGTAAGACTTACTGATGCAGCTTATGTTATTTGTAGTTTGGTTTGTCCAGGACAGGGTGCTACAATGACCATACTTTATAGATATGTGCAGGATAGTTATGAAAGTTTCTAAAAGTACCCTTGATTATATAAATAGAGATAAGAGCATTTTTGCCACTGTGCAGCATATAGCAGATCTGCCCTTTGTCATATCTAAGGCGCAGGGTTTTTATCTTTATGATACAGAGGATAAGGCTTATCTTGATTTTACCTCAGGAGCCTGCACGATGAATTTAGGTTATGACAGAGCTCATGTGGCAGATAGTACGTCATTTCCCTTTCCTTATGCGCTTGGCTGCGCGCAGATTGAATACGGCTCACGTCTTATTGAAAAATATACATTCTATAAAGATAAGAAAATGATGTTCTGTGTGACTGGCTCAGATGCCAACGACGGAGCTATAAAAATTGTCAGAGCCTATAGTCAAAGAAAGATGGTTGTAACCTTTTCTGGCAATTATCATGGCACAACCTATGGCGCTGCCAGTCTGACCTCACTTGAGGGTCGTCTTGATAATCACCTAGGTCCAATGCTGCCTTATATAACAATTCTGCCATTCTGCCCTTATGATGCATCAGATGAGGCTGTAGATGAGTGTCTTGCAAGGTTTACATCGCTTGATTTGAATGATGTGGCTGGCGTATTTTTAGAGTGCATACAGGGTGATACTGGTATGCTGCCAATAAATACCACCTTTCTTGAAAGATTAAATGCAATCTGCAAGGAGCATAAGATACTTATAGTCTCAGATGAGGTGCAGATGGCCTGTTACAGAACAGGGCCTTTTTTCTCTATAGAAAATTATCCATTTGTAAAACCTGATCTTATAACCATGGGCAAACACATAGGCGGCGGCATTCCTTTAGGTGCCATCATTGGCAGACAGGAGGTGATGCAGAGCTTAAAACCTTGTGAGCATGCCTTTTCCATGGCAGGCAATTTTGAGGCCTGCATGCGTGGTCTTTACAATTTCAATATTATTGAGGACAGGGACTTTAAGCTGCAGCTTGCAAAGCGCATGGCGCTTATGGACTTCTTTATGGACGATCTGTGCCACAACTTTAGCGATATTGTCATTAAATGCTGTGGTGTGGGGCTTGCCAGGGCAGTGTTTGTGCGATCACTTTATGCTAGTGATACTGACAATGAGGCCTGCTATAAAATTATTTGCTCCTGCTTTGGCAGGGGTCTGTATCTTATGCGCATTGGCAGCAACTGGCTGCGCCTTGAGCCATTTTTAAATATGCCAGAGGATCTTATGTTAAAGGCCTTTGATATTATCAAAGAGGCCTTTTACGAGTATAGATCAAATAAAATAGATGATGGCGTAAAAAAATATATGTCATAAGTTAAAGCTAAGTTATAATAGCTATATTGAGATTTAAATATTTGTGTTCATTGAATATTTATAAAATCAATTTAAATAATCTGTGTTGCAGATAATATGATCAGGAAGGTTTTTCTTATGAAAAAAGCTGTTGCTTCTCTTACCATGTCTTTAGCTTTTATAGTAGGATGCTCTACTGCTGAGGTGTCAGATGTCAGCAAGAGCGAAAGTAATGATGTATCAGCATCTGTAGCTCAAAAGACAGTAAATAACAGTGCAGTAAGTTCTTATTTTGTAACTGATTATTTTAAGGTGGCCGTACCTGAGACCTGGAAGGTGGTAAGCTATGACGGCCCTGAGATCCCAACCTATGTCTCATTAAAGAGAAAGGACAGCAGTGCTCTTATAACTATACGTATAGTCAAGAGCGATAAGGATGTTGAAGAGCTGTGTCAGGATGTTGCCAAGAAGTTTGTGGCGCAGTCACGTGATATAGTGCTGGGTCCTGAGGTTTATTATGGCACCTGTACTATAAGCGCTGATGAAAACTCAGACAATGCTACCTTATGGCTTAGAAAATATGATGATGACAAATCAGTCTATTCCATCTATTTTGAAGGTGATGTAGATCATGTCAATGAGGTTTTATCTACACTAGAGGGTAATGAAAAGATGATGAACCTTTTAGTTATGCCTTTAAAACAGAATTTATAAGTTTTAGATGAAAAAATATTTATTAACAGTATTCTCACTGTGTCTTCTTAGTGCCTGTTCATCAGGCACTACTTCTGTTGAGGGTAGCCAACATACAGATCAAGCACAATTATCAGTAATTGGCAAAGTGCACTCCTACTCAAATCCTTTTTTTACTTTAAAGGCCGACAGCAGATGGTTTGTCAGCAGTCAGGAAGGCCCGCAGATGCCAGCTCATATCACCATTACCAACAGATTTGATAAAAGTATTATTACTGTAAGCGCTTCAAAGTACTTTAGAAATATGCAAGAGACCTGCACCTTAAGCGCCAAGAATCTGGTAAATGATCATGGCTCTATAGTCTATGGACCTGTCATTGAAAACAATACCTGTGTTATAAAAGCCAAGGAAGGCGGCATGGATATGGGTATCTATCTGCGCGTCTATAATGACAACAGCTTTTACTCCATTCACTATGAAGGTAACTTTAAAAGCATAGCTCCTGTCATAAAAAGAATAGAAGGCGACAGCAGAATGTCTGATATTATTAAAAGCATCAGACATTAATATACTCAGCTTTATCTAACGTCAAATCATTCCACACCACATTATTTTAAACTGTCTGCAGCGCCATTGCAGCAGACAGATCTTATGCAATATCAAAGACAGTCTTAAATTGAGTTATTTAAAGTTTTTTGTAAAAAAAATGGCAGATAAATATCTGCCATAGTATCAAAAGACTCTTGATTTAGGCCTTATTTCTTACGTGAGGATAAAAGCGTAGGAACAGATAGCCAATGATACCTGATAGGGTTGAGCCTAAGATAATTGCAAGACTGTCTGTATAGGCATAAATGTCACTGCCGCCATAGGCAAGACCATCTACGAACATAGACATGGTAAAGCCGATGCCGGTTAAAATGGCAACACCATAAAGCTGTGAGAGTGTGGCATCCTTTGGCATGGAGGCAAGCTTCAATTTGATACAGATATAGCAGACAATAAAGACACCTAGCTGCTTACCTACAAATAAACCTAAGAAAATGCCAAGACTTACACCTGAGAATAAAGATTCTACAGAGACGCCTGATAGATCAACACCTGCATTGGCAAAGGCAAAAAGCGGCAGAATAAAGACAGAAATCCACATCTTGGAGTGATCATAGATCTCATTGACAAGAGGAGTGCCGTCATTGCGCTTTAATGGAATAAAGAAGGCAGTGATAATACCTGCAAGGGTGGCATGTACACCTGATTTTAAAATACTAAACCATAAGATGGCACCTACAATATAGTACAGAGATTTTCTCTGCACTGACATGAAGTTAAGCAAAGCCAGCACAAATATGGCTATACAGGCAGAGCTTAAAGCCAGTACGGAGAGCTCTGAGGTATAGAACAGGGCGATGACAATAATGGCGCCAATATCATCAAAAATTGCCAGTGAGAGCAAAAAGATTTTAAGTGAAGGAGGTACTCTGCTGCCAAGCATTAAAAGAATAGCCACACTAAAGGCAGCATCGGTCGCAGCAGGTATGGCCCAGCCACGCAGAGCATAGTCATCACCTACATTAAAGGCACAGAAGGTCAGAGCAGGAAAGACAATACCACCAAGGGCAGCTAAAGCCGGCAGGGTGACATTAGAGAGCTTTGAGAGATGACCCTCCATAAACTCATGCTTAAGCTCAAGACCTATTGCAAAAAAGAAGATAGTGATAAAGCCGTCGTTAATCCACAGCAGTATGGGTTTGACGAGCTCAAAGCTGCCAAAGATAAAACCTGCATGTGTATCAAGCCACTGTCTGTAATCAACTCCATAGGTAGAGTTTTGATATAAAAGAGCTATTATGGTTAAAAAGATCATAATGATGCCGGCTGTGGCATCATGATGGGTTATATCGTGTATGGTATTGCGTATTTTATGCTTCATAAGACTCTAACCTGAATAGCAGTTTATGGCTAAAATTTAAAAAAAATGGCCTAAAAATTAAAAAATTCCATTAATTTTACTGATTTTATGCGCTAAAAACAATGAAAATCGCATTTTTGCAAATCTAAAAAAATGTCACAGAGCATGGATTTTAAGAGATCAGATCTTAAAGACTAAAGCACAAAGAGAGGGCATTAAAAATAAAAAGCCCGGCTAAGCCGGGCCTTGTTTGGCATAATGAAAAGATTAGATCTTCTCAGGAACCATTTCGATGTGACCGCAAGGACACTCCTGGGCACAAACACCACAACCCTTACAGTAGTCGTAGTTGAAGTCATAGCCCTTGCCTGGACCTAGCTTGATAACAGCGTTGTCAGGGCATACGCCATAGCAGTTGTCACACTCCATACAGTTACCGCATGATAAGCAGCGACGGGCCTCGAAGATTGCGTTTTCTTCGGTCAGACCATGCTGAACCTCATCAAAGGTCTGGGTACGACGTGCAAGCTCAATCTCTGGGCGAACTGTCTTAGGAGCATCGGTATAGTACCATGGGTGCATATCCTCAAAACGGGCATCGTCGTGCTTAGGCATAACCTTGTACTCTTTGCCGTTTAAGAATGCGTTCACACCGCGGGCGGCGTGCTTGCCCATACCGATAGCTGCAGTAACTGTTCTGTCGCCAGGAACCATGTCACCGGCTGCGAAGATGCCAGGAACATCGGTCATGTAGGTTGCAGTATTAACAATAACTGCGTCCTTCTCACACTTGATACCATCAACCTTCTTAACAGCTGACATATCAACGTTCTGACCGATAGCCAGAATAACACCATCGGCAGGAAGCTCTTCATACTCGCCTGTTGGCTGTGGACGGCCTGAATCGTCAAGAGCCATCTTCTCAATCTTGAGGCTTTCACCCTGAGCCTGAGAAATGGTTGACAGCCACTTAACCTGAATGCCTTCTGCAATAGCGCCATCCATTTCCTCTTCGTTAGCTGGCATCTTATCACGGTTACGACGGTAAACGATGATAGGTTCAGCACCTAAACGACGCAGAGAACGGGCCACGTCAACGGCGGTATTACCACCACCATATACTGCTACACGACGGCCGATTTCAAAATCACCGTTGGTGGCAATATCACCTAATACCTCAAGAGCTGAGTAGATGTGGGTTGTATCGCCTGATGGAATATCTACATTTGATGATAATGAAGCACCAAGGCCTAAAACAACTGCATCATAGCCGCCCTTTTGCTTCTCAGCCAGGATATCCTCAACCTTGTGGTCGCATTCCATGGTTACACCCATGTCAAGAATACGCTGAATCTCGGCATCAAGGATATTACGTGGCAGACGGTATACAGGGATACCATAGCGCATCATACCGCCAGCCTGCTTGGCCATCTCGACAATGTGTACAGTGTGGCCAAAACGGCGCAGATGGTAGGCAGCTGACAGACCTGCAGGGCCGGCACCAACGATCAGAACTTTCTTGCCTGTCTCGCGGGTTGGCTTTCTAAAGGCCAGCTTGTGCTCAAGAGCATAGTCGCCAAGGAAGCGCTCAACTGAGTTGATACCAACAGTCTCATCGAGGAAGCCACGGTTGCACTTGCCTTCACAGGTGTGATAGCAGACACGGCCCATACATGCTGGGAATGGATTGTCCTCGACTAATACGCGCCAGGCGTGCTCATAGTCACCCTCTGAGGCGTAGTATAACCACTGCTGAATGTTCTCACCAGCTGGGCACTGCTTGTTGCAAGGAGGCAGCTTGAAAACATTAACAGGGCGCAGAGTACGCCATGAACCTGTGTGGTTCTCTAATGAAGAATATGGATCTAGTGTTGTTGCAAATGGTTTATTCATCATGATCGTTCAAGCTCCTATAACATGTTCTCTTTACGCTCGAAAGCCTGAACAGCGGTTGGGCTCTCCTGTACGCTGTCGCTCATCAGACCAAACTGCTTGATGTTCTCATCGCACATAGCCTGTAACTGAGCTAAGATCTTAGGATCGGCCTTCTTGCCGGTTAAGTGAGCATAACGTCTCTGAAGCTTTAAGTAGTTCTCAACTGGCTGCTTCTGACGAATATGACGTACTGAGGTTACCTTGCCGTATTCTGCCTCAAATACTGGGTAGAAACCGGTCTCGCAGGCAAGACGGGCTACTGTAACAGTAGATGAAGAGGCACAGCCCCAGCCTAATGGGCATGGAACAAGAATCTGAATATAACGAGCGCCGTGGTATGACATGGCCTTCTCAACCTTGTACTCAAGATCCTTTAAGTCAGCAACAGTTGCAGTTGCTACGTAAGGAATACCGTGAGCCATGGCGATAAGAGGAACGTTCTTACCCTTACCAAAGTCAGCACCTGGGTGCTCACCTACTAACTGAGTGGTGGCAGTACGGGCTGCAGGTGGGGTAGCTGATGAACGCTGTACACCGGTGTTCATGTAGGCTTCGTTGTCGTAGCAGATGTAAAGAACATCGTCATTACGCTCAAACATACCTGAGAGTGGACCAAAACCGATATCGGTGGTACCACCGTCACCGCCCTGGGCAATAACGCGGGCTACAGTGTCGCTGCCGGTCATCTTGGCACGGATGCGGGCTGCTGCAGCTAAACCTGTACCAACAGCTGCGGCGTTACCAAAGAGTGAGTGAATCCATGGTAATTTCCATGCTGATTCTGGATATGGGGTAGAGAATACCTCAAGACAGCCTGTGGCATTACATACAATCAGCTGATTGTTGGTAGCGCGCATAGCTGTGTCGATGGCATAACGTGCACCTAATGCCTCACCACAGCCCTGACAGGCTCTGTGGCCTGAGTTCAGAGAGTTGTTACGCTCTGTTGAGGCCTGTTCTGCACGCATTGATGGATTTAGCAGACGGTTACCGATTGTGTTTGAACCTGTCTGATAGAAATTAATCTTTTCTAACATGGACTTCTCCTAATTAGGCCTTCTTAATGCTGTCAAGAACAGCGCTCTCAGAAATAGGGCCTTCAGCAAATTCAACACCCTCTGACTTCTTGAGGTACTCATTTAAAGTACTGCTGTCTACGTCAAACCATGTGATTTCGTCAGTAAACTTGTTGTTTAATGCGCCATCAACAATGCCCTTGATGGTTGAGCCTAAAATAGCACGACCGCCAAGACCAGCAATTACGGTACGGATCTCAGTATCGCAACCCTTCATTGAGCGCTCAACCTCAGGACCGATGATACCGCGTGCGCCAAATGAGAATGCTCTTTCAACGCAGATGACCTTCTTGGTATCGCCAATAGCCTTACGCATAGCCTCGTAAGGGAATGGACGATAGGATTTGAGAGAAATGATACCGGCCTTGATGCCCTGCTTGGCAAGCTCATCTACAGCATCCTTGGCAGTACCAACAGAAGAACCCATGATAACGAGCTTAACATCGGCATCTTCACAGTTGTAGCAGTCAAGCAGACCACCTGAATTTCTGCCGGTGAGCTCACGGTACTCTTTAGTTACCTCTTCAATTACGTCAATAGCCTTTAACATCTTGCGGTGCTGCAGCAGACGTACTTCAGTAAAGGCCTCAGGACCAACCATGGCACCCATGGAAATAGGTTCGTTTGGATCTAAGAACTCCTGTGGCTCATAGGTCTTTAAGAACTTGTCAACAAGTTCCTGCTCTGGAACATCAAGACGCTCGAAAGCGTGAGTTAATACGAAACCGTCCATACATACCATAACTGGCAGACCTACCTTCTCGGCGATCTTAAAGGCCATAATATGGGTATCAAGAGCATCCTGGTTTGACTCGCAGAATAACTGCAGCCAGCCTGAATCACGCTGTGACAGTGAGTCTGAGTGATCGTTCCAGATGTTAATTGGAGCGCCGATAGCACGTGAGGCCACAGTCATAACAATAGGCAGGCCTAAACCTGAGGCATTGTATACAGCCTCGGCCATGAAGAGCAGACCCTGTGATGCAGTTGCAGTATAGGTACGAACACCACCTGCTGATGCACCGATAGAAACTGACAGAGCTGAGAACTCTGATTCTACGTTGATGAACTCGCAGTTCTCAAGCTTGCCCTGCTTAACAAGCTTACCAACATTTTCTACGATGTGGGTTTGTGGAGAAATAGGATATGCACAAACAACACCTGGACGACATAAGGCAACTGCCTCAGCAATACCTAGAGAACCTTCGATCTGCTTAAGCATTTTGGCCTCCGTTCTTATTCTCTATAATGTAGTTATAAGCAAGTGCGGCAGTTTCTGCGTTTGCATCACCTACCTTGCCTGGGTAACGTGCCTGGAATGCCTTCTGCACACTCTCAAGCTTGAATACGCCGGTGGCGGCTGCTAATGCTGCAAGCATAGGAGCACCTGGGAGTGGGCGACCAATCTTCTGCATAGCAAAGTCAGTTGCAGGAACAGTAATAACGTGACCTGCAGGCAGCTTCTTGACAAGCTCAGGTACAATTTCCTCAGCTGGATCTGCAGAGTTGATAATGGCATAGCCTTCTGGGTGCAGACCTGAGAATACGTCCATAACTGACAGCAGAGTACGATCCTGAACTACTACTGCATTTGGCTCTAAAATAGGCTCATGAGTACGAATTTCCTTGTCATCAATTCGGGCATAGGCTACAACTGGGGCACCTGTACGCTCTGAACCAAAGCTAGGAAATGCCTGAGCATGGTGTTCCTCATAGAAAGCGGCTAAAGATAACATCTCAGCTGCTGTAACAACACCTTGACCTCCACGGCCGTGTAATCTTATCTGAAGCAAAATAGGCTCCTTAAAGTTTGCAAGTGCAATCCTAACCGTCATTTCACTTTATAACTGAAATGACGCCTCTTCTGAGTAAATATAAAAATCACTCAAAGGCACTTCATGTTCCAAAACAGAAAAACCTTAACGAACAATATTAGGGTATTTTTATAATTTGTCCATAAAAATGGCGTTTTTACACAGTTTTTAGGATTTTTTTAAGGTTAAAAAATGTAAATATTTTGTTAAAAATGTGCGCTATATCACGCTAAAAATTATACATACTATACGTATATTTTTTATACGTAGGTTAATTTTACATTTAAGAAAGCTTATTTATAATATGTATGACAAGTGTTAGCTAATGCTAATTTTATGCATGACACTATAAGACTCTTGAGTTGTATAAAAAAATTTACTAATATTAAACTCAATTTATTAAGCTAGTTTAAAAAGGTTTTGACATGCTTCTAAAAAATCAGTCAATTACTGGCCATCAGATACGTGAGCAGAATCTGCTGACCTTAAGAAGAGCGTTGCACAAAGAGCAGGTGGCAACCATATCATGCCTTAAGGAACTGACAGGTCTTAGCGTGGTAACCATCAATAAACTGATAATGTCACTGCTTGAGACAGGAGAGATTACACAGGGCGAGCTTGTATCAACCTCAGGTGGCCGTCCTGCTGCCTCATTTAGATATAATGCCACGCATAAACTCATGCTTATCATATCATGCTATCAGAGAGCCGGAAATGACTATGCCTGCTACAGTGTGCATGATTTATTTGGCGAGTGTATAGAAAGACGCGAGGAGCTTTTATCTAAAATCCATACTGATGAGTTTAGAATAGGTATAGAAAGAGTGCTTGATCTTTACTCAAAAGTTGCCATCATCGGTATTTCCATGCCATCAGATACCATAGGCGGCCGTGTGGCTTCGGCTTTGCGTCATGATCCGCGCTCCAAGCGCCTGGCGCAGCATCTGCAAAAAAGATTTAATGTACCTGTCTTTTTTGAAACTGACATCAATGCAGCCACATTAGGCTGTCATGCCCGCTATCCAAATCATCATTATGTCTCTGGTGTGGTTTTGGTGCCAGGACGCGCTCCTGCCTGCGGCTTTTGCTATCAGGGCAGTCTGCTGCGCGGCAAGGACGGTATGGCAGGAGAAATACGCTATTTTCCTATGTACAATGATATGGGCGTTCTGCCTGTTGACCCTCTGCAGGCTGATGAACTTGCCCAGCGCACCATACGGGCTGTGATGTGTGTCCTAAATCCATCATTGATGGTTGTATATACAGAAACACTAAAGAGCGGTATTGCCGAGAGAATGAAAAAGCGCTTTAGCTCGGAGGCCGAGATTGCCTTTATGCCTAAAATAGAGATCAACTCAAAGATCAGAGATGATATTGTAAGTGGTATGATAATTCTGTGTCTTGAAAAGTTAGCCAAACTTTAAGAGAAGGTGCCGCATAAAGTTTATATTCAGTAAAAACAATGAATTTATTAATTAATTTTATGATTTATAAACATATTTTTAAATGGCACTTGCAAAAAGGTTTAAATTATATATCTTATAATTTAAAAAAATAAAAGGGTCTGTTCATAATCTACTATATATCATATCAATAAATACTATAAATGACTGATGTAGGACTGACCTTAGATTTTTCAGATAAGGAATATACAATGCTAAGCGATAATGATGATAATTACTCATCAGCCAATAAATGGAATCAGGCAAGGCGACTTGAATTTATTGATTTCAGATTAGGCTGTGACGGCAAGGTCAATCGTAAGGATCTGGTGGAGTTTTTTAATATATCCATTCCGCAGGCCTCACTTGATTTATCCAAATACAACGAGCTAGTGGCTGACTCAAGCCCGCCACGCAAGAATCTTGTGTATGACAGACATCTTAAATTCTATATCAAAACACCAGATTACAGACCGCTTTTTCCTAAGATCTGCTCACCTGAGAACTATCTTAATGATCTTCTGTCTCTTGCCAGTGGCGATCTGGTAAAAAGCCGTAATTTCTTTGGCTTTGTGCCAAATGTAGGTATGGCTGCCTTCAATCCTCCGCGCCGTAATATTTCAGCTGAGGTTTTATATAATCTGCTTGAGGCCATACGTACTCAAAAGGCATTGCATATATCCTATTATTCGCTTACATCCTCAAAACACTCAGATCAGCTAATAGCTCCGCATGGTCTTGCCTTTGACGGTATGCGCTGGCATGTCAGAGCCTACTGCTATGATCGTCATGACTTTAGAGATTATGTGCTCTCGCGTATTATAAAATGCTCAGAGCCATCTATTCAGGCTCCAAATGATCGCTATACCTTAACCTCTGGTGGTGAGACTGTGGAGGTTGGTACTTCAGGACGTGATGATAAAGCTTGGAATGAGCTTGTGGATCTAGTGCTAAAGGCCAATCCTGAGCTGCCAGAGCTTACACGCAAGGCCATTGAATTTGACTATGGCATGGGAGATAAGGGCTATATTATCTATCCATGCCGTCGTGCTCTTTTATTCTATGCCCTGCAGTATCTGCGCCTGACCGAGGCTGACAAGGCACTGCCTGCCATATATCGTCAGATTGTGCTTGATAATGAGGCCGAGGTTATAAGACGCATGAATGGTGGCAATTAAAGAGCCAGATTAATATCAGCTTTTCTTTTATAAAGTTAAAAAGTTAGATTTTATACAGTAAAAAGGGTGCACCCTGTGCCTCAAATGTGTGCCCAAAGCTTGCAGTATGGCATACAGACGTAAAATTAATACTGTTTTTACTGAAGATTTTTAATTTTTTTCTTAAAATACCTTCACTTGATGTGGAGGTATTATGCAAGCTAAACACAGATCCTTTGAATATATAATCTATATCATTGTTCTTGGTATGCTCACAGCCTTTGGGCCTGTGTGCACCGATCTGTATCTGCCTGCCTTTCCTATAATCTCAGTGTATCTAGACACCACCCCGTCACTTGTTGGTCTGACACTTACAGCCAACTTTTTAGGCCTGGCATTAGGGCAGATTTTTATAGGACCTCTGTCAGATTATTATGGCAGGCGCAAACCTCTTTTAATCTCGCTTGTGGTTTTTATTGTCGCCTCTTTTTTGTGTGCAAGTACCAATAATATCTATCTGCTTATTCTCTATAGATTTTTTCAGGGTTTAGCTGGGGCAGGAGGCCTCGTGCTCTCACGCTCAATTGCCTGTGACAGATACAGCGGCTCTGAGCTTACAAGATTCATGTCACTTTTGATGTCCATAAACTCCATTGCTCCTATTGTAGGTCCGCTTTTAGGCTCCTTTATAATAAGCTTTGCCTCCTGGAATGCGATTTTTTATGTATTAACTGTCTTTGGCATAGTGCTTTATCTTTTAAGCTACAGATATGTAGAGGAGTCACTGCCTGATAATATGCGTCAGGATAGTCTGTCTCAGTCAATAAAGGCTATGGGGCATGAGCTTTTAAATAGGAGGTTTTTATATCTGGTGCTCTCTATGGCCTTTATTATGGGCGGCTTTTTTGCCTATCTGGCCGCATCGCCATTTATTTTACAGAAAATCTATGGCTTTAGTGCCTATGACTATGCTCTGATCTTTGGTTTAAATTCCATTGCCATTACTCTTTGTGCCTTTATCTCAGGCCGACTGAGTATGCGCCTTGGTGATAGTTCTCTTGTGTATGTTTCACTCTTTGTTTTAAGCATAGCCTCACTGCTAATGCTCTCAATTGTCTATTTTGATCTAAAAGATCCTGTCTACATGCTCTTAGCCATGCTTATGGCAGTATCTATGGTAGGTATGTCTCAAAGCCCGGGCTTTTCTCTGGTAATGCAGAGCAAAAAGGGTGGCTCAGGTGCCGCCTCTGGCATCTTTGGTGTCACCATCTTTATCTTTGGGGCCATAAGCACCTCACTTGCCACCATTATGGGTGAGTCAGTGCTGCCGCTTGCCATTATTCTTTCCATAACCACCATAATTTCACTTGTGCTTTTTGTAATGGCTCTTAAAACAGGCAAGGAGAGCCATATAAGCTGATATTATTTTGCCTGTGCAGTTGTAATTTGCTTTTTGTGTGTAACAATAGATCTGTATTGTTGATAAAGGGATAAAAATCGTGAAAAAAATCATAAGCGCACTGTCTATTGTTGCCTGTATGAGCACCGCTATGGCTGCAGATAATTTTACTGTAGATGAAAAGGCTCAGATTGAGCAGATAGTTCATAACTATATTGTAAGCCACCCTGAGGTTTTAATTGAAGCTCAGGAGAAACTTGAGGCACAGTATTCACAGATGATGGCTCAGGCTATACCAAAGGCAGCTGAGGCTTTTATCAATGATCCTGATACTCCTAAATTTGGCAATAAGGATTCAAAGCATTATGTAATTGAGTTTTTTGACTACAACTGCGGCTACTGCAAAACTGTAAGACCGCATATTGCCAAATATGTAAAGGAAAAAGATGCACTTTTAGTGCTTATTGAATATCCAATTCTCTCACAGATAAGTGTCAAGGCTTCAGCCATTGGTCTTGCATTGCACAGCGTGGATAAGGATAAGTATTATAAATACCAGGAATATTTAATGAGCTCGAAGGAGAAGATTACCTCAGAGGCTCAGCTTAAAGAGGCTGTAGCCAAGGCCGGTGGTAATTTTGGCGAGCTTATTGAGATTGTAAAAGATCCAAAAATTCAGAATATGCTCAAGAAAAATATGATTCAGGGTCAGAGCATTGGCGTTATGGGTACACCATTTTTCATTATTGACGGCAAAGCTATACGCGGCGCTATAAGATCATATGAGGATCTGCTGCAAAGATTAGAGTAGGACTGTCTATGTGGTGGATAGCACTGGCCATTGCTGTGCCTTTTTTATTTATTATAGGCACTACATACTCGGCCATTAAAGAGCAAAAAAGACTTGAAGAGGGCGCATTAAAAGATGTGCTCTCTGAGCGTCAGAAAAAGCGCCTTGAGCACTATAAGCTGAAATCTGGCCAAAAAAAGAGCGATAAGAGGACAGATCCTGTCCCATCAGATGCGTCTGAGTCTTTTGTGGCCAAAGAGGTACTAGGCAGGCGCGATCCTGTCAATAAAAACCTAAGCCCTGAAAAGCAGCAGGCTATATTAAAAATTGATGCGCTTATAGACTCACTTGATAATAAGCACGATGATAAAGAGCTGCCTGATTTGAGCCCTGATTGTGCTGATAAGAGCATTACTTGTGATCTTAAAGACAGTATAAGTGACAGTGAGTCAGAAGATACAAGTCAAAGTGCTGATGATGCAGATGCTGATATCTACAGCATGGATACAAGTGCCTCAAGTATACAGAAAAGTCTGGATGAGGCTTTATCCTTTGTTGAAGATGACAAAAAGCTCTGAGTTTATAGTATTAAACAATTTGAGTTTAATGTTATAAAAAAATCCTGGGCTATATCTCAAGCTCAGGATTTTTTTTGCCATATACCTTATATCTGCAGATTCATGCCAGATGGCAGGGCTCTTTTTCTAAAGAGCATGACAAGTCGTGTAATATAGATTATTGCTGCTGTCACAAGACCGCAGATAAAGCCAAGCCAGAAGCCTGTAGCTGCAATTTTCTGTCCTGTTATATAGCCATAGGCAAGACCATAACCAATTGGCATGGCAATAAACCAGTAGGCTACCACTGTCACTATAAAGATGGTCTTTGAGTCCTTAAAGCCGCGCAGTACGCCAATGGCAAGTACCTGCAGCGTATCTGGCAGCATATAAAGACAGCACAAAAAGACTAAAAGTGAGGCTATCTCATGCACCTTAGGATCTTGAGTGTAGAGAGAGATAATGTCTTCTTTAAAGAGCAGCACACAACTAAAGCTTAATAAAAAGAAGACAAAGCCCATACAAAAGACACTGTATGTGGTTCTTAGTGCTCTGTGCCAGTGGATACAGCCCATAGCCTCTCCTACACGTATGGTGGCACATGAGGCAAGAGAGAGCGGTATCATAAATAATAAGCCTGAGATATTAAGGGCAATGGAGTGAGCTCCTACCACTACAGGACCAAATGGACTTAAAAAGAAGGAGACCAGTGAAAAACAGGCAACTTCAATGGTGGTGGACAGACCAAGAGGTAGACCCAATTTTAAAAAGGCTTTTACATCATCTGTGTCAATTGAATAGATCTGACGGTACAGACGATACTTTTCATAAAATTTAGCTCTCTGAGTGTAGATGAACATCAGTGCTGTGGTTATATAAATAGTTACAGTGGTGGCTATACCGCAGCCCACACCGCCAAAGGCCGGCATGCCAAGCTTACCGAAAATAAAGATATAGTTTAAAGGTATATTGATAATAAGGGCAATAAAGCCAAAGATCAGGGTTGGTATGGTAGTGCCAAGCCCCTCACAGTAGGCACGCAGAATATTAAAGAGAGTAAAGCCTGGAATACCTATGGCTATGGCATACAGATAACCTGTGGCCACATTTATCATATCCTGGTTGATATCACTTGTAAGCTTATAGATATTGGGCATAAGAGCTACAAGTATGGCTATGACAACAGAGATAGATATACAGATAACTGTAGCCGTATGCAGACTTTTAGGTATTTTATCTATAGCACCAGATCCGCGCAGCTGAGCTACAATAGGCTGAATGGCAAAGCTCATGCCTACAACAAACAGCAAAGCAGGCCAGAAAAAGGAGCTGCCAATGGCCACGCCGCTAAGTTCAATAGTTCCTGCCCATCCGGCCATAACTGTATCTACCACACCCATTGAAGTCTGGGCCAGCTGTCCTAAAAGTACTGGTAGAAAAAGCTTGAATAAACGTCTAAATTCAGTGCTATAGCTCGGGACAATTTCACAAGAGACAGCTTTATCAGCAACCTCTGACATATAAACTCCACAAAGCAAAATAATTGAAAATTAAGAATTTTATGAGATGCAATCTGCTATATTATCACAAAATTTATTTATGCAATATTTTTGTAAGAAAAATACGCTTATAATAAATAAAAATATACTCTTTAAAATATAAATCACTGTTATTTAACGATAAATTTTAAATATAAAAATATCATATAAAGTCCATAATCTTAAAATAAAAGATCTGAATAGGGATTTTTGCATGTTTAAAAATGCAGTTTTAGAAATTTGTCCTTATCTTACTTTTAATCTCTATATCGAGGCTTTAAATTAAAAGTTTACAGAAGACTTGAAGCTTAAGTAAAAGAAAAAGCCTGCAGCCACTGTCTACAGGCTGTAAAGTCAGTACGGCATAAGTGATTATAATTATAGTTATTCAGGTACGCAGATTTTACCCTGTGCAATTAAGATGGCTGTTCTTACAGTAAGATACACAATAAGCAGGGCAAAGAGTGCAAAAAGAACATAATCTATAATCTGCATCAAAGGCATATAGGCAGGATCGATAAATAAAGGTACAAGCTTTTTAGTGGCCAGAATAAAGGCTGCTACAGGGAAGGAATAGGCCCAGGCTGAGAGGAAAAACGGTGCCTTGATAAATCTTTTGATATTGCACAGTAAAAATACAAATATAAACCAGGCAATGCCATAGAGCATAAGTACTACAGGATTGGCTGGAGCATTAGGCTCCGCAAAGCCTGCATCAATTGCATTGTAGGATAGTGCTGCAACTGATGGCGGTGCGAGCATAATGCAGAGCATTGGCACAAGCTTTGGTGGCAGAGGATCATGAAAGACCAGTCTGTAGAGCAGTATGGTAAAGAGTAAAATCCAGAAGATAAAGCCTATAGGATAGGCAATAGCACTGATAAAGACATGATTAAGCTGCATGCCGGCCATAGGTACAATAAGAGGTCCTGCTACAGGAATAAACCAGGCTGGATTGACATGATTGATATTAAAACTCTTGTGCACCAGGGAGTTTAGTACAAAAAGCGTAAGAATTAACTGCAGTGTACAGCCTGTAAGCCAGATATACAGAGCAAAATCATAATGGATCCACATTGAAGATAAAAGCAGCAGTGATATGGAAAAAGCCGGGAAGAAGCTTAATTTGACAGGATGGCTAGCCTCCTGCTTTACAGCCTCTGGATATTTAACGATTTTTAGCGCATACAAAAGCGTAAGAATAACAAAGACGGCACTTGCAAAAATGCCGGTCATAAGATTTAAAGTCTCATTGCCAATAACAGCATGACAGGTAAGAGCAAAGCCTGATAGTCCCATAACAATGGCATACATATTGATTGGAAAGTGCCTGAGTCTTGGCTCTGTTGTATTGTCCATGCCTTTAGTCATCTCTTGGAGCATAATAAACCACCTTATAGGTTTTTAAATAAGATAAGCACCTGCAATATTTTTTGAATGTAGGTAAAATATAGTGAAAAAAATTGATAAAAGCAACGCAGTTAATAATTTATATGCAACAAAAGCGTATTAATCAGCCATTTGTTCAAAGATGTATCATTTTTTGCACAGTCTTAAAAACACGGGGCTGTAAGAGCATTGGCCTTTATAGAAAATGTATTTTTATATGCAAGATAGCAGATGATTACTAAGATGACTTAACATTAAAAAAGGCATCAGCTGACTGATGCCTTTGAATGGTTAAATCCTAAACAAGATCAAAGATAGCGTTTTAGTGCACTCTGTCGCCATTTTTAGCGCCACTGTCAACACCAAGCAGGAAGACCTCAGTGCCACCAGGACCTGCAGCCATTACCATGCCCTGAGACAGACCAAATTTCATCTGGCGGGCCTTAAGATTGGCAACAACTATAACCTGACGGCCTACAAGCTCCTCTGCATTTTCATAGGCAGCCTTGATGCCGGCAAAAACCTGTCTTGTCTCAAAACCAAGATCTAGCTCTAAACGTAGCAGTTTTTTAGCTCCTTCAACCTGCTCGGCCTTAAGAATAGTGGCTACACGCAGATCAATCTTGGCAAAATCATCAATACTGATTTCACTCTCTAAAGGTTCATAAGCGCTATCTGATTTAGCCTCTTTCTTGGCAGGCTCTGCTTTGGCTGCCTTGGCTAAAGCCTCTTTTTCCTCTTCAACCATGGCATCAATGCTGGCCTTTTCTATTCTGGTAAATAGTGGCTTGAACTTATTGATGCTGCAGTTTAAAAGCGGCTCATCGGCACAATCAAAACTCAGATCATTATTTAAAAAGGCTCTGGCATCAGCTGCCACATTAGGCAGAACAGGGGAGAGATAGGTAATTAAAGCCTTAAAGTAGTTAAGACCATCGGTACATACCTGATGTAGCTTTTCATTTTGGCTCTCATCTTTGGCTATAACCCATGGAGCTTCTCTGTCAATAAAGCGGTTGGCCTCATCGGCAAGAGACATAATGGCACGTATGGCATCGGCATAATTGCGACTGTCATAGCCCTTCTTAACTTCCTCTTTGATAGAGGCAAGCTTTGATTTAAGCTCCTTGTCATAACACTCAGAGGCTAAAACGCCATCAAAGCGCTTGGTGATAAAGCCTGCAGTTCTTGAGGCTAAATTTACTACCTTGCCTACAATATCTGAGTTGACTTTGGCAATAAAATCATCAAGGCTTAAATCCAGATCGACAGTGCTGTTGTTCATCTTGGAGGCAAAGTAATAGCGCAGACATTCTGGCTTTAAGTGTTTTAAATAGGTTGAGGCCTTGATAAAGGTGCCTTTTGATTTTGACATCTTGGCACCGTTGACTGTGACATAGCCATGTACAAAAATACCTGTAGGCAGACGTAAATCAGCACCATGCAGTGTGGCAGGCCAGAACAGGGAGTGGAAGTATAAAATATCCTTGCCAATAAAGTGGTACATCTCTTTATCAGAGTCTAATGAGAAATACTCATCAAAGTTGATGTTGGCTTTATCACAGTAGTTTTTAAATGAGGCCATGTAGCCAATAGGGGCATCAAGCCATACATAGAAGAACTTGTCTTTAACACCAGGGATCTCAAAGCCAAAATATGGAGCATCACGTGAGATATCCCACTGCTTGAGGCCCTGTGAGAACCACTCTTCAAGCTTGTTGGCCATCTCCACAGGCAGAGCTCCTGAATTTTTTACATAGTCATGTAAAAAGTCATTGAATTTTGGCAGATCAAAGAAATAGTGCAGAGACTCTTTTAAAACAGGAGTGGCGCCTGATACCGTTGAGTATGGATCCTTTAAATCGGTTGGAGCATAGGTGGCAGAGCAGACCTCACAGTTGTCGCCATACTGATCGGCAGCACCGCATTTAGGGCAGGTACCCTTTACAAATCTGTCTGGCAGAAACATGCCTTTTTGTGGATCGTAAAGCTGAGATATGGTCTTGGTGACAATATAGCCCTTCTCCTCAAGCTTTTTATAGATTTGCTGGGAGAATTCCTTATTTTCAGGGGAGTGGGTTTTATAATAATTGTCATAATTGATTAAAAAACCATCCATATCGGCCTTGTGCTCAATGCCAATCTGCTCGATAAGCTGCTCTGGAGTAATACCCATCTGTGAGGCCTTGATCATGACAGGAGTTCCATGGCAGTCATCGGCACATACATAATGTACTGTATGTCCAACAGCTCTTTGATATCTTACGAAAATATCTGACTGTATATGCTCAAGCATATGGCCAAGATGAATAGGACCATTGGCATAAGGTAGAGCAGATGTAACCAACATAGAACGTACTTGACTCATACTAACCTCAAAATCTTAGTGGGATAAACTTTAACATTTTAGACTAAAATCATTATTTTTTAAATGGATACTGGGCAATAATCACAGCCAAAAACATAAGCACACAGCCAATAAGCTCACGTGTATCCAGACTCTCATTTAAAAAGGTAATACCAAAGATTACAGCCATTACCGACTCTAGAGATAAAATAAGTGTGGCAACGGCAGGATTGATGCCACGCTGTCCTACCACCTGCAGAGTATAGGCAATACCGTTTGACATGATACCGGCATAAAGCATGGCAGGAGCTGCCGCCATAAGTGAGTCATAGCTTAGAGTGTTAAAGTCAAAGATAAGCATCAGGATAAGACCCATAAAAGATGCCATAAAGAACTGTCCACAGGCCAGCATTACACCATCTATGGTTTTTACAAAATGATCAATAACCATGATGTGAAAGGCAAAAGCCACAGCACAGCAGAGAATTAACAGATCGCCGCGCTCTATGGTAAAGTCCTGTTTGATGCACAAAAGATACATGCCTATGACAGCTAAAATCACACCAATCCAGATAAAACGGTTGATTTTTTTACCTACAGTAATGGAAATAAGCGGCACAAAGATAATGTACATGGAGGTAATAAAGCCTGTTTTACCTGCATCTGTGGTTACAAGGCCATATTGCTGAAAAGACTCGCCCATGATTAAAAACAGACCGCAGCTGGCAGAACCTATGAGCAGATCCTTTGTAGTATAGCTTTTCTCTTTAACCTTGTTTTTATATAAAGCTTTGATAAGAGCAATAAAAGGCAGTAAAAATAATGCTCCTATTAATGTTCTGAAAAAGGTAAAAGTAAATGGGGTGACATGATCCATGCCCACAGACTGAGCCACAAAGCCAGAGCCCCATATGGATGCTGTAAGAAACAGCAGAAAAGATTGACGCAACTGAAACATAAGATCTCCCAAAATATGAGCCTATTATGTATATTTAGAGAGAAAATGCAAAAAAAGACAGTTAATGCACTGTTTTGGAAAAAATAAGGAAAAGTGTATCTTTATTTATATGGAGCTGAGATTAAATCCACTATAAGTCTGGTCTGAAACAGACCTTTGTCCACCACACACCAGATCATATATTTTGCATCAACAAGAGGTACAATATTGGTATTACCGATATGAATAACAATACTGTCTCCTGCCTCATCCTCAAAGGTATAGTCCGTGGTATTTAACTTTTTAACAAAACTCCCCTGCAAGAGAACAAAATCCTTATCGCGGGCATTATTGAGCACACCTTTAATGGTATTAGGCTCTGTAAGCTGATCAAAGCCCAGCGGCATCTGACGCTTGGGGGCAGGACCTGAAAAGCCCTGAGGCAGACTTAAAGCCTGCGTGGCATAGGCAAGTAATGATATAAGCAATAATCTTTTCATAGTTATAACTTTATCAAAAAAAACTTAGTGCATGCATAGAAAGGATAAAAAAAAGCTCTGTATACGTATACAGAGCTTGAGTTAAATGTAAAGGAGGTTTTTAAATCTTTATTACTTGAGATTTGAAGCAACAAATTCCCAGTCGATGTACTCAACAAAGTCCTTTAAGTAGTCGGCTCTTCTGTTCTGATAGTCGAGGTAGTAGGCGTGCTCCCATACGTCAACAGTCAGAAGTGGGGTGAAACCGTCAACCATTGGATTGCCAGCATTTGAAGTGTTAACAATCTTCAGGAGGTTTGGACCTGTCTGAACCAGCCATGTCCAGCCTGAACCAAAGTTGGTGGTGGCTGAAGCAATGAATTTCTCGGCAAAGCTCTCAAATGAATCAAAGTTGGCATTGATGAGTTCTAACAGCTTGGCAGGTACTTCTTTTTTAGCGGTGCCAATGCAGTTGAAGTAGAAAGCGTGGTTCCATGCCTGAGCTGCGTTGTTGAACAGTGGACCTGAAGCAGTAGTAATGATCTCCTCTAAAGTTTTGCCTTCATAGTCAGTACCGGCAACGAGCTTGTTAGCTGTATCTATATAGGTCTGGAAGTGCTTACCGTGGTGGAAGTTGAAGGTGTTCTCTGATAAGAATGGAACAGCGGTTTTCTCAAACTTTAAAGGGGTGATTGCAAATGACATAATAGCTCCTAATCTTTATTTCTAACTTTAATGACAATAGATTAAACCTTATACAGGCAGTATACAAGCGTGTTTTATTGAAAAATTTGCATATGATAAATGTTATCTATCCTCAACATATAATATAAGTTGTGCAAGATAGATAAAAAGTGTATAGGCTCAGATTTTCAACTATAAAGCGTATGGCAAATATAAAAGGCGACTTGCGACGCCTTTTTGATAGGATCATATATTAAGTTATTTGATGTATTTTCCAATAATCTTGGCAAGCGTACCGTCTCTTTTCATTTCCTCAAGCTCATTGGTGATAAAGAAGGAATATGGGGAGTGCTTTTGCATGCCAAGAGCATACTGACAGATCTCTTTTGAATACTCCTTGTCCATGATTTCAAGATTGAATGAAGGCATAGACTGTGCAAAGTTCCCAATTACAGGTCTGTTTTAAACCATTGCATCTACCTGACCATTAGTTACATCCACAATACCTACCATAAAACTTGGTACTGTAACTACTTGAGCATTAGGCAGGGTCTTTTGCAAAAATTGAATAGCAGTAGTCCCATCAACGGCAGCTACCTAGTTCTGGCAAAAGTATTTATATCTGTAACTTTAGAGTATTTGCTCTTTGAATAGATCATAGTGATTCCTGTGTCATTGCAGACAGCAGAGTAATCAAGAAAACCGTTACGCTCCTCAGTAACTGACAGGGCATCACCTATAATATCAATTCTAAAGGCTTTGATACGCTAGACCTGATCATTGCGCAAAAGAGAAAAAATTTTGTCATCAATCAGTTTAAAACCAAAACGCTTTTGTAGCTTTCTTATAATATCCACATAAATGCCAAACGGGGTTACATAGTCACCGCTAAGGGTTGAAAATGGTGGGTTTGATGGGGCTGCTGCAACATAAAAGAAGTGTGCCGGTAAGCTCACCTTGTGTATGGGCATGCGTGAAAGACAGCATTGACAACGGGCAAAGGGTCATTGCTCCCATGGTCTTAGTTACGTAGCTCATATAATTTTTACTTTTAAGAAAGTAAAAACCTAAAGTTATAAGTGTAAAGGGCAGGGCCCTTTACATTTTTAAGAATTGTATGCGTTTGGATTGCGCAGTTTGAACTTAGACAGATTAAGTGTAAAGGGCAGGGCCCTTTACATTTTTAGTGCGCCCTGCATGTGCGCGTTTCTAACGGGTGAAAGTCCCCAACACGCCCCACTAGAGGGAAGTGTATAGCTAAAAGCAAGGTTATAGTGGTAACACTATGGCTGAAGGAAGCTGAAGGCAAATCTCCGGACCTACGAACAGAAACAGTTTATAGGCATGTACCGCGGATAAGTCTGCTAAATATGACGAAGTCCGAAATCTAGTCGTAGCGGTATATGTAAAGACTGAGCGTTATATGGAGAGAAAGAAACCGTACTTACCGGGGGAGATCCGTATAGCGGGAAACCGTAGTAACAACGAATATATGGAAGTCAGCAGACGTCATAGTACCTTGAGAGCACAAGGGAAGGACAGAACCTAACAGATATGAAAATCGGAGGAATTAGCCGGTTAAAAAAAATGGCTCTGAAAAAGCAGTCTTCTGCAAATGCAGGCAATTGACTGTAGCTACTGGCCAAGGCTTGGACGTAAATCAAGTTGCGGAGGGTAGGAAGAGTTCTGCCGGATAATATAGACCTATGAGTAATATATCGCAAATTGAACCTATAACCTTAGAGAGAGTGCTCGACTACACTAACCTTAAAAGAGCTCTGCACAGTGTGCTGAGAAACAAAGGCAGTGCGGGTGTCGATAGAATGCGCACAGATGAACTCTGTGAGTATTTACAATCACACCCAGGTGAAATCACTGAGGTGATTAGGAACGGCAAATACAGACCACAACCAATTCTGAGAGTCTACATTCCAAAAGATAATGGAGAGAAGCGACCCTTGGGAATACCAACAGTACGAGATCGCTTTGTACAGCAGGCTATAGCGCAAGTACTAAGCGAGGAGTATGAAAAGGTATTCTCAGACAATAGCTTCGGATTCCGCCCGGGCAGAGGTTGCAAAGACGCGATTGCGAAAGCAAGCGAGTATGTAAACCAAGGTCTAGAATGGGTAATCGATTTGGATCTAAGCAAATTCTTTGATACTGTGAACCACAGCAAGCTTCTCCAAGTCTTAAGCAATAATATCAAGGACGGAAGAGTCATATCGCTGATACATAGGTTCATGAGAGCCCCAATCAGTGAAAACGGCAAAGTTGGTCATAAGACCACAAAGGGCACCCCTCAGGGGGCTGTGTGTAGTCCGGTACTTGCAAACATACTCCTCAACGAACTCGATCAACTGTTGGACGCCAGAGACAGGAAATTTGTCAGATACGCCGACGACATGTGCATATTCTGCAGTAGCAGGAAAAGTGCAGAGAGAGTTTCAGAGTGGGTAACACGGTATATAGAGGACAAGCTATTCCTCAAGGTGAACAGAGAGAAAACCAAAATAGTGCATGTCGGCAAGGATATGCAATTCCTAGGTTTTGCATTTCTAAGCGCTAGATGTGTCTCAAAGACAAGAAAGCAGGCAAAGCCAAAGGATCAATATTTCACAACTGTGCACGACAAAAAGAGGAAGAAACTCAAGGAAAAGGTAAAGCTCATACTAGATAGAAGGTGTAAAGGCGGCATTGCTGTCGTCAAAGCTAAGCTGAAGTATCTACTCAGAGGGTGGGTAAACTACTTTGGTGAAGCCATACCAACATCATGGGCAAGGAAAATCGATGCTTGGATCAGAAGACGCGTCAGGCAACTCCTATGGAAACAATGGAAGACCCCACAAAACCGCTACAGACAGTTCAAGCTGAGATGGTCAAAAGCCCCCGCCATCGGAGATGGCACTATGGCATACAGCTCAAACAGTTATTGGAAAATATCGAAAAACCAAGGGATCCACAGAGCACTTAACAATCAGATACTGATAAACGAGGGCTGGACAACTATAACCGCGGAGCTAGAGACCCTGCATTCAAGGATCTCTAGCGCTTGTTAGGAACCGCCCTACTACCGAACGGTACGGTGGGTGGTGTGGGAGCCCGAAAGGGCTACCCGATAGAATTGTATGCGTTTGGATTGCGCAGTTTGAACTTAGACAGATCAAGTGTAAAGGGCAGGGCCCTTTACATTTTTAAGAATTGTATGCGTTTGGATCGCGCAGTTTGAACTTAGACAGATTGTGTACAAGATCTTTAATTGAGATAACTGATTTTTCAGAGGTCTCAATGGCATTTTGTGACTTGTCAAATACAATCTGAGTTGCAGTGGTAATACCCTGCATATTGGTTGAAATCTCAGAGGTGGCTGTAGTCTGCTCCTCAGCTGCAGTTGCAATCTGAGTAATCTGTGTATTTACAGCATTGACCTTATCAAGCACAGAGTTTAATGAAGTCTCAAGCTCACCAGCCTTTTCAGCCACTGTATTCATATTGCTTACAGATGATGCCATAGACTGTGTGGCCACATTGGCGTCATTTTGAATCTGTGACACCATGGAGGAGATTTCCTGTGTTGACTTGGTGGTTCGTGAAGCTAAAGCACGAACCTCATCGGCAACCACGGCAAAGCCACGTCCTGCCTCACCGGCACGGGCAGCCTCGATAGCAGCATTGAGAGCTAATAAGTTAGTCTGTGCTGCAATTTCATCAATGGTGCCAACAATAAAGCCAATCTTCTGGGTCTGATCGGCAAGAGCCTGAATCTTGAGAGCATCCTGATTGGTGCGCTCTGACTGATCTCTAATCTGATCAACAGTGGCACGTACTACATCCATACCCATAAGTGTGATGTGTTTTGAGTCATCAGATACAGCAGCTGCACTCTCGCAGTTTCTTGCAATATCTGCTGTGGTTGATACCATCTCATCTGCTGCTGCGGCCACTGTAACAGTCTGTGACTCGGCAGTCTTGGCTGCATCCTCCACATCCTGTGATGAGTGATTCATATTGGTAATCTGAGAGCTTAGCTGGTCTGATACATTTATAACCAGAGCCACAGACTCACTTAGATTGTTGCGCATGGTGCGCATCATCATGGCAAGCTCGCCAAACTCATCGTAAGTATAGACAGGAATATCTACAGTAAGATCGTTTTTGGAGATGCTGTCGGCAATCAGGCACAGATGACGCAGACATTTTGTTATATAGCGTGAGATCATAAATGCTGTCAGTGCACCAAGGATTACAGCAAAGATGGTGCAGGCAATAACCACAATAAGACCTGTGGTATCGCGCAGAACGTCAACCTCTTCTGAGATATCAGAGATAACCTCTTTACCTACAGCGGCCTGAATATGGGCAATCTCATAGGCAACAGGCTGCATCTGATCTAAATAAAAGGCAAGTGCATCAAAGGATTTGCCTGCTTTAATCAGAGGTACAACAGCCTTGTAGTAGTTATCTGAAAAATTCTTGGTTAAAGCAATAATCTTGTCAACTTGAGACTGATACTGAGGAATATCAAGGTTTTCTGCAAGCTTTAAGGCAGCTGCAAGATTGCTCTCTACTTTGGACTTGGCTGTTTCTGTCTGATTGCCTGGACTTAAGTAGAAAGACATTGAACTGTTCATTTCTGCTGACTGTGTGGTTGATGCATTGATTCTGGCATAACTGTTGTCTACAAGATTATGTACCAGATCGGCAACTGATATACTAGAACGCAGTGAATGGATAGTTATAAGAGCAATAAGAACTGTAAGAAAAAGAACAAATCCAAAACCAAAGCTCAGTTTTAGGCTTATCTTCAATTTATTTAGAAAGCTCATAAATCACCTAAAATAAAATATTATCTACCACTACAAATGGTATGAACCTGAAGAACACACATTTGTACATTTAAATTTTACTTTTGCTTTTAAGTGTTTATCTGAGGTCGCCTCGTGCTGCCTCAAAAGTATTTAAAAACTCTCTAAATGTTTTTCTGTAAAAGAAAATAGGTATAGATCTAAAGCAAGTTGCTAAATACAAGAATAGATTCCTTTATCTCCTTAACCTAATATCTCTTAAAGAATTATTAAAGAGCAATAGTTTTAAAATATTTTTAAATGGCAGTAGCTTGCTAACTCTTCTACAAAGGTAAAAACATGTAAAATAATGTCTACAATTTATAATAAGTGAAGATTTTTTTCAAGTTTAATCATGTAAATATTAATTAAAAATCTTTTGTTTTATAAAACTATACAACTGTGTATAAAAATACATTTAAAATACAAATTTGTATGTTCAATATATATGAAAATGCAACTCTAAACACGACTAAATTAGTTTAAAATCAAAGCGCTGTTTTAAAATATAAAATTTATACGTATAAAAAAGTAAACTTGTATACAAAATTTATTTAAAAATATACAAGCTAGGGATTAATACAAAGTATCAATTTTAGATTATGAAAAGCTATTTTGTAATAAGATATCTAGCACTTTTATTTAACAAGTGTTTATCTTTATGAAACTTTGTTTCATTAAAGTTATTTGTCAACTTTTATGCAAAAGAAAGATAAATGTTGCAGCATAATACCAAAGATACTGTTGCCACTACTTTTGTGCATGTCAGATGTCATAGACACAGTGTCTTGAGACAAGAAGACATATTGCTCACAATCTGTAGATGTAGGGTAATGTATTTTTTAGGCATACAGGTTATATTGGAGAGACTGATGTCATAAGTTAAAGGTATAGAAAATTTCAGCGCTATTACAGATCTTAAAGAGATAGCTCAAAATAAAGAAATGCCTGTATTGCTCATAGTCTCAATGTTTTTAAATCAGCTGGGACAGAACAAGCAGGCTGAGGCTAAAATATGATTAAAGATCTTGATGAGACAAGATCAAAAGCTACTGACTATGGTCAGATTATAAATAAATTAAACAGCCAAAAAGATTTTTTAGATAAAAACGGTGAACTGCTTATCGGCCATAGACTATATCTTGATGATCTTAAGAAAGAGCTTGAGCAGATTGATAAGTTTATTAATAATCTCAGGGAGCTTGAGGGTATGTTTAGAGGAACAATACCCATTAAGGAGGAACTCAAGCCAGATCAGGCCATTGATGATGACAGTACCCATCCGGAAATTCCAGTGTTTTTATTCTTTCATACTTACATAAAACTGATGTAGTTTTTCTGCATGATCTTAGTGTAGGTCTCGTACCGCCGACACGTATAAAAAATACGCTGAAATTTTAGAATTACGCAAGGAACTGATCCTCGCATATCCTGAGGTCTATGGTGACAAATTTCCAGAAAAATTGACTGCATCAGCTATTGATACATTAACAGATAAACTTAAAAACTCACGTGAAACTTTTATATCAACTGTGCAGTAGAAAATGGTTGTGATGCAGGATGTAATGGAACAGTACAATTCTCTGTACAGGGCGGATCCACCACAATGAGCAAGTATGCAGATCTCTTAAAGTCTCTGGCACAGATGATGCGCAAGGGAATGCAAATACCCAAAGGGTAAAAGGTAAGAAGAAAATTATATTAACTTTAATACTTTGATTTGCACTCCGCCATTTGTGGCGGAGTGTGTTGCATCTATCTATTAAAAGCTATTGTGACTGGCAATAGCTGATATCACACAACAAAATATTATAAAAGTCTGATTTATTACACTAAGTGTTTTTTAGCGTGCAGCTGAGCCGGGGTAGGTGCGTCAACAACAGGTGCAGGAATACCTGCAAAGGTAGTAAAGCGATTGACTAAGGCGCAGAAAAGCTCACACTCTTTTTGTGTATCATAGGCAGAGCCATGAGCCATGTCACCATCAAAATTAATATTAGCAGCAAAACATGCTCGTGATAATACAGTCTGTCCATAGACTAAAGCAGACAGAGAGGCTGTATCTAATACAGAAAAAGGATGAAAAGGGTTGCGCTTGTAGTTTAATCTGTCGCTGGCTGCCTTGATAAAAGACAGATCAAAGCTTGCATTGTGACCTACAAGAATAGCGCGACTGCATGCATTGGCCTTGACCACTTTGGAAATGGTCTTGAACATAGGTAACAGGGCATCACGTTCCGTTTTAAGATTACGGGCCTCATCAAATGGATCAATACCTAAAAAATCAATATTGGCTTGTTCGATATTGGCACCCTCAAAAGGTCTTATATTGGCACTCATAATCTCACCTGGAGACAAAAATCCATGCTCATCCATAACTACAGTCATCATGGATACCTCAATCAGGGCATCAAGGCTTGGATTGAATCCTGCTGTCTCAACATCAACAACAACAGGGTAAAAACCTCTGAATCTGTCTTTTATTGTGATTATGTTTTCTTTATTGTCGCTCATATTCGCTCTGTACCATGTAAATTAGGCGTTATTGTACACAAAAGACTAACATTTTTATATAGAAAAGACGTTTATTGAGTTTATTTATATGCTTAAAGGCAGGATGGATAAAATAAGACCGGCAGGAGCCGGTCTGTGAGGTACTATAAATTATTTACAATAACCTTGCCGCGTAAGATGACGGCCTTTAGATTTACATCCTTGTCTATAAGCAGCATGCTTGCCACTTTGCCGTTTTCAATTGAGCCATATTTATCTAAAACTCCAATAGAGCGGGCTGGGTTGTATGAAGCTGCACGCACTACAGTAGATAATGGCAGACGCATGATCTTATGGGCAATCTTCATGCAGTCAAAGAGGTTGGTGGCAGATCCTGCAATAGTGCCTGACTCAAGAGTTGCCTTTCTGTCCTTAACAATAACCTTCTGACCACCTAATTCATAGTCGCCGTTTTCAAGACCTACAGCCATCATAGAGTCTGAAATTAAAATCATTCTCTCAGGGCCGTACATTCTAAAGGCAGCTCTGACAGCACTTGGGTGAATATGAATATTGTCACAGATAATCTCAGCCTCACACCAAGGAGCATCAGCACCGGCGCCGATTGGACCTGGATCGCGGTGGGCCAGAGGTGGCATGGCATTATACAGGTGGGTGATGTGGGTAGCACCTGCGGCAATAGCTCTGCAGGCTAGCTCATAATTGGCTGTGGTATGGGCAATTGATGATAAAACCTCATCCTTAAGAGTGCTGATGGTCTCAAGTCCGCCCTCTGATTCAGGAGCAATAGCCATAAGTTTGATTAAACCGCCAGCTGCCTTCTGAGCCTTTCTAAAGAGCTCGGCTGAAGGCTTTTGCACAAAGGCAGGGTTCTGGGCGCCAACTTTCTGATGTGACACAAAAGGGCCTTCCATATTAATGCCCACAAGCTCAGCCATATCATCCTGAGCCTTAAAGTTTTTGCCGTTCTCGCAGGCCTTTAAAATGTCCTCTTCAGACATGGTCATGGTGGCAGGGCAGATGGCGCCTACACCAATTGAAGCCTGATATCTGGCAATAGTGCCAACAGCCTCTGGTGTGCCATCCATAAAGTCATAACCCATAGAGCCATGGAAGTGAATATCAACAAGTGAAGGAATGGCATAGAGATCCTTGGCATCAATCACTTCATTGTCTGATGTGCTCTGAGCGAACAGGCCGTTTTCTATACATACATCCTTTTGCTCAAATCTAAAGTCGCTATTAAAGACATTAGCGTTTATTATTTTCATGTTTGCCTCTTAGTAATTTTTAATACAAGCTAGTGCAAAGCTCTCTGGCAGATGGAAGTTTGGTGTTTCACTGTCAACTTTGCTAAATGATGCATAATGTTCTATATCTTTTGACTCTGAGATCTTATAAATATTAAAGGCAAACATTGAGTCGGCATCAAATGGATCAAATGAGCATATACCGCTTACAAGATCGCGCGGTACAGTAAACTCAACAGTCCACATACTCTCTTCAATACTACTTTTAATATTTAAAGATGCAAGCTCGCTGTCACTGAGCGCAGTTCTGTTCTTTCTGTGCCTGCCGTATTTGGCATAGCAGGCGCCATTGGCATTAATCTCAATATTCATATAAATATTGATATCAAGATGAGGCTTAAAACGATCCTGTGTAGGCTCGACAGGGAAGGCTAGAAACAGCTCAACAGCACTGTCTTCACAGACTCTGTCCATGTGGTTTTTATAGGTGGCGCGTGGATTTTGTTCTAAAACCTTAAATTTGACATGTAAACCTTCAATGTCAGCATAAAGCAAGGCCTTGGTAGGAGGGAGGGGATTATCTGCAACATCAGTCCACTGCTTATTGTCTACGGGTACTGTTGTCTTGTATATATCCTGAACCTTGTCAGCATCAAGATAAGGGATAACTGTTAATAAGTTATTGTGTCTAGTATCGGTATCCATAAATAAACCCAGATTACATTTCAGATTTAAGGTCTTATATTTTACAGCAAAACGGCGCACTATGGCGCCGTTTTGATTAATTACTATCTATTAAAGTAATTTCTTGAGCTCGTCGGTTACGAATTGTACCTGAGTACCTACGATAACCTGTACGGCATTTTTAGATGGCTTGATTACACCTACAGCACCTGAGGTCTTGATCTTGGCATCATCAACAAGTGATGGATCCTTAACTTCAAGACGGATACGGGTAATGCAGTTGTCGCATGACAGGACGTTATCCTTGCCGCCTAAACCCTCTAAAACTGTCTGAGCATATTTTACATATGTCTCAGCACCGCCGGCTGCGCCTTCTGCTGCCTCTGCAAGATCCTCATCCTCACGACCTGGGGTCTTCAGGTCGAACTTGATGATAACGATGCGGAATACAATGTAGAAGATAACGCCAACAACCAGACCTAATGGAATGATGAACCATGGGTTCTGAGCCAGTGGCAGTGATGATGAGAAGAACAGATCGAGGAAGCCTGCTGAGAATGAGAAGCCGGCACGGATTGGCAGCATAACAGTGATAGCTGCGGTAATACCTGTCATTACAGCATAGAGTACATAAAGACCTGGAGCCAGGAACATGAAGGCGAACTCTAATGGCTCTGTAACACCTGTAAAGAATGAACAGAATGCAGCTGAGGCCAGAAGACCGAATACAACCTTCTTACGACCTGGTTTTGCACAGTGGTACATAGCAAGAGCTGCAGCTGGCAGACCGAACATCATAACTGGGAAGAAGCCAGTCATGTACATACCGGTTACACCGAACTCACCGGTGCTGGCCCAGAACTTGGTCAGGTCAGAAATACCGGCTACGTCGAACCAGAATACAGCATTTAATGCGTGGTGCATGCCAATAGGGATTAACAGACGGTTTAAGAAGGCGTAGATACCGGCACCGACTGCACCTAATGACAGAATTGACTCGCCAAGTAATACCAGTCCGTTGTAAAGCAGAGGCCATACGAAGAACAGGATAGCTGCAACTACGATAGAAATTAAGGCAGTTACAATAGCTACAGATCTCTTGCCTGAGAAGAAGGCCAGGAAGTCTGGAAGCTTGGTGGTTGAGAAACGGTTATAGCAGGTAGCACCAATGACACCGGAAAGAATACCGATAAACTGATTGGAGATCTTGTTGAATGCAGGATCAGCCTCACCACCAACTAAAACAGAAACGAAGCCTGGAGAGAGCAGGGTCTGGAATACGAACCATGCTACGATACCGGCAAGAGCTGGAGTGCCCTCGCGCTCTTTGGCCATACCAACGGCAACACCTACTGCAAACAGTACTGACATGTTGTCAATAATGGCTGCACCGGCTTTAACCAGGAATGTACCTAGTACAAGCATAGGACCGGAGGCTTCACCGCCTTGCATTGTGGTAGGGGCTAATAAATAGCCAAGACCCATTAAGATACCTGCAACAGGTAAACATGCAACAGGTAGCATGAGGGATTTACCTAATCGCTGAAAATATTGCATCATATACAATTACCTCATTACCATTTAACAAAACACAAAACTATAAGTTCTGTTTTAGGAACTCTTCTGCAGTTTTGGCTGCCTCTGCCTCATCTTCGCCTTCAAAGACAAGAGTCAAATCATCACCTTGCTGCATAGCAAGTTTCATTACAGCTAAAAGTCTCTTACCATCGACCCGGTTTGCACCTGAGCCTAACTGTACAGAGCTCTTAAACCCTGATAAAACCTTCACAAGCTGTCCTGCAGGGCGAGCATGCATACCTCTTGGGTCGGTTAGTTTATAAGTCACTTCTATCATAAAACATCCTTATTTAGAAGAAAGAATATTCTTGCATTGAGCTTTGGATTTGAGCACTTTCTCACGTAGTGGCAGTACTACAGACGGACTTACAGAAAGCTCGTCGTAACCATATTCGATGAAGGTATCTGTAAGTTCCAGATCGCCTCCCAACTCACCGCAGATTCCAACCCAGATGCCGTTGTCATGTGCGTTTTTGGCAATAATGCGTAAAAACTCAAGCAAGGCAGGGTGATGCGGATCGTAGAAATCACCTAAGGTCTGATTCTGCCTGTCGATGGCGCAGGTATACTGCAGCAGATCGTTGGTGCCTACAGAGAAGAAGTCAACCACCTTGGCCAGTCTGTCAGATAAAATGGCAGCAGCAGGGGTTTCAATCATAATGCCAAGAGAAGGCACCTTGTATTCAATGCCCTCGTTCTTAAGCTCCTGTTCAACCTCGGCACATATGGCCTTGGCCTTTAAAACCTCATCTACAGATGTGATCATAGGCAGCATAATGGCAATATTGCCACGGGCTGCGGCACGATACAGAGCACGCAACTGAGTCTTAAATATCTCAGGTCTGGTCAGACAGATACGTATGGCTCTCATACCTAAAGCAGGATTTTCCTCTTCTGGTAGATTGAAGTAGTGAGCCACCTTGTCAGCACCAATATCAAGAGTTCTGATGATAACAAGCTTGCCGTTCATGGTTGATGCAACCTTGGCATAGGCTCTGTACTGCTCCTCCTCGCTAGGATAGGTTTCCTTGCCTATATATAAAAACTCAGAACGGTAAAGACCAATACCCTCGGCATCATTTTCAAGCACAGCCTCAACATCATCAGGTCTGCCTATATTGGCAAAGGTCTTGACTCTGTGACCACATGGAGCAACAGTTTCTTTGCCGCGCAGTTTTAAAAGCTGCATCTGACGAGCATAGAAACGATCCTTGGCCTCCATAATGTGCTCAATAGTTTCGCTGTCTGGGTCAAGGTAGAAGGTTTGAGCATCTGTATCTAAAGCCAGGATTCTGCCGTTTAATGGCTCATCTGGCAGCTCTGTATTGATAAGAGAAGGGATATTCATGGTTCTTGCCAGAATTGAGGCATGAGAATTCATGGTACCCTTTCTTAAGACAAAACCTAAAATAAGTTTTCTGTCAAAGGCTACGGTCTGTGATGGAGTCAGATCATCTGCAACTATAATAGAAGGTTCTGTAAGAGTAACTACATTGGTGCCTAAAATAGCGCGTGAAATACGTGATGTAACATCTTTGACATCAGCTGCTCTTTCACGCATGTACTGATCATCAAGAGCCTCAAATTCTCTTGCCTGCTCAATACCAACTTCAATGGCAGCTTTTGATGCTGAAATTGCACCTTTTTTAATCTTGGCGATAATAGCATCACAGATATCCGGATCATCTAGCATCATTCTTTGCATTTCAAGAATTTCAGCTTCATCCTCACCCACCTGTTCACGAGTCTTGGCAGCAAGTTCCTCAAGCTCAGTGGCAGCGCAGGCCAGACCTTCTTGCAAAAGCTCAAGCTCCTGCTCTACAGACATATAGGCGTCATTAGACAGATCAGATACAGTAGGAGCCTCAATCTCAAGGATGGTGCCTATGGCCACACCCTGACAGGCTGTACGTCCTTTTCCTGTAATCATATTGCTACCTTTATTTTCTTGTGATGCTTCCTAAGGCATCTTTTGCTGCAACAGGACCGACTCCGTTGAAACGGATATCACCAAAATCAGTAGGATTGCAGATTACAACAGGAACTACAGTGTTAAAGCCCTTGGATTCAATCAATGATATATCAAATTTAATAAGTGGGGTGCCGACGGTAACCTCTGCGCCTTCCTCGACTAAAGCCTGGAAGCCCTCACCCTTAAGGTCAACAGTATTGATACCGACATGGATTAAAATCTCAGGACCTTCTTTTGAAACAACAGTAACTGCGTGGGCAGTTCTGAAAATCTGTTCAATCTTGCCGTCACATGGGGCATAGACTACGCCTTCGCTTGGCTTGATGCCGACGCAAGGGCCTAAAATATTATCTGCAAAGGTTGGATCTGGAATCTCAGCTGCGGCAACAACTTTGCCAGTTACAGGAGAGTACAGAGTGATCTCAGAATTTGTTTCCTGCTTGTCTTTGTTAAAAAGTTTGTCAAAAAAGCCCATCAAAACCTCCAAGGATAATATTTTTCAATTTGGTGAATTGTTTCACAAATCGGCACTTGATTTTATCCAAATTTGTACTTGTGTAATCGTTTACTATCTGATTAACACAAGGTTTGAAATCTTTTTTCACTATAAACTATTTATATTAGAAAATATAAAACATATGTCAAAAATTAGATATAAGTTACATATTTTTAGCGTTTTTTTTAAATTTGTCTGCTATGGTTAAATTTTATGTTACAACTTTGTCGAAGTTAGCGTATACAATACTTAAGTATATATTTTTGATGATTAAAGCATTAATTTAAAAAAAATTTTATATATGGTCTTTAATTTGCTTGTATATTACATACAATACATGAGAGTCAAAAAAATTACGGAGTGTCTATGACATTGTTAAAAAGCAAAATGACAGTACTGCTGATTTTATCGCTGGGTATCTTTTCAGCTAACGCACAGTTACGTTATGAAGCTCCTATGAATGAGAGCTCACATCAGCTCTGGAGTACACAGTCATCAAGGCTTGCCTGCTATCTGTCATATGTTATTCCTGAATACGGCAGAGCCGATTTCTATATCTCGGCAGGTCGTGACAGAACCTTAAGCTTTGAGGTTTTTCCAACTATGCAGATAGGCAATGATTCTGTCATGCGTTTTATTGAGGCCAGTCCTCTGTGGAATGCAAGAGGAGTTGAAACTGAGCTTGGGCGCATCGATCTTTATCGCGGCTTTAATCCTTTTGTCGGCGATACTCTCTCAAAGCGCATGTTGCACTCTCTGTACAGAGGTTTTGAGATTTTAATGCCTTATGCCAATACCTCATCTTCTGTAAGACAGTCAATTGTGCCTACTTTAAGCCCTCTTGGCTTTAAAGCAAAATTCAAGGAGTTCAATGACTGTCAGAACGGATTATATCCATATTCTTTTGTTGATGTGAATATTGTTACATCTTCATTCATGCCAGGTACAGCTACCTTTGTACCGCAGTCACTGCATGATGTTGACAATCAGATCGAGTATATAAAGTTAGACCCATCTGTCAAGACAGTTAAAATTGCCGTTTTCACCTTCGGTCAGAAAGATGCCGAGGCCAATAAGGAGCTTTCAAAGAGCAGAGCCGACGCTATTAAGAAATACTATACAGACAAGGGCATTGATCCGGCCAGCATCATTATGACCCAGTATCACAATGAAAATATTTCAACCACCAAGAAGCTGACAGAAAAAGATACTCTTGAGGCCAGAAAGGTAGTTGTCACCATTGAAAGAGATCCTTACAAGATTAAATATGATAAGGAAATCAAGATGCCTGATGTGGGTATACTCAAGAAGTAAGGATTAATACTATGGATACAATGAAAAGGAAACTTACCCGAGCAGAAAAAGAGGCGCTGAAAAAAAGAAGGAAGGCCAGAAATAAAATAATTATGTCACTTGGCATAATTTCTCTGACCATAGGTCTTGGCGGCATGTGTATCTACTGGGGTGTGGCCAGCTACTATAAAGAGATTAGAAATAACAATCTTAAATCAGGCATTGCATCCATAGAACAGGGTAATCTGTCACGCGCTGTAAGTTTCCTTAAAAAGTCTTATGATCAGGGTGAGCTTGATGCTCTGGCCTTTCTAGCCTGGCTTGAGTGCTCACGTGGCAATTATGAGCAGGCCTTAAAATATGCCAGGGTCGCCACTACCCACAATATTGCATCTGCCTATGAGGTTATGGGCGATCTATCTCTTCTAGGCTATGGTCAGGCTACAGGTGTAGATGCTGCCATTTCATTTTTTGAGCAGGGCGCAGCCTTAGACAGGCAGGGCCGCAGTTCCAGCCTGAGAGGCATGCTCAGCAGAGCACTGCCTCTTGTTAACAATATTGATGATTTTAGACGGCTTATGATTAAGGCTGTCAGCCTTGAAGAGCCTCGTGCCTATCTGCTCATGGGTGATATGCTCTTTTTAGGTGACGGCGTGGGCGTCAATCCTACATCTGCTATTAACAATTGGCAGAAGGCTCAGATCCTGGGCGTCAATGAGGCCACTACCCGCCTTGCAGGCGCCTATTTTCACGGTTATGGCGTGGATCAGAATTTAAAAAAGAGTCTTGAGCTTTACGCCAAGGCTGCAGAAAAGAAAGATCCTATAGCCTATTACTCCTTAGGTCTTATTACACTGCGCAATGACAGTGCCAGCGAGATTAATCAGAATAAAGCCATCAATATGTTCAAGCGTGCCATGAATTTAAAATATGCACCGGCCGCGTCGGCCTTAGCTCTGCTTGAAGGCGACAATATTGATGATTTTGATAATGTTACCTTGCAGCGCGTGGTGAAGAATTTTAAATTTGCCTATGAACACGGAGATGATACAGGAGCACTGTTCTACTCTCTGATGCTCGCCTCAGGCACAGGAGTTAAAAAGGACTATGATACAGCTCTTGCTATTATCTATGATGCCAATACCATGGGCTCACTAGCTGCAGCTGACGTACTTAAGGCTTTGTCAGCCAATAAGGATCCAAAGGTACTGTTAAAGCAGGCCTTTACCATAAGCCACAATGTGCTGCTTGGCAATATTATCTTCTTTGAGGGAGCTCCTGAGGCATCTGCTGTCTATCATGACGGAGATGAACACGGTTTTGAGCTTCTGCACAATCTAAAGGGGAATATGGTGGCAGCCAGGGTTGGCAGTAATTTCCCTGAAATTATCAAGGATGTTTCATCCTATGATGTAGACGGTGAGCTACTTATCACACCAATGGTTGCCCGTATTTTAGTACAGGCTATGCCATCTACAGGTGCCAAATTCTTTAACTATGTGCCAAAGACTCCAAGTCCTCTGCCGCCACCTACACCACAAGGCTTTGGCGAGGGCAGAGATTTTATCATTCCTGATTTTGAGGCACTTGAGTTTAGGTAATACTATTCTGTATCAGGATAGTCTGGATCAAAGACATAGACATGATTTAAAAAGTCTTTGATCTCCTTGTACTCAGATATATGCTCATACCTGCTGCAAAGTGTGAGCATAGAAGACACGTTGTGCTCATTAAGATTATCGAGTCCGCACTCAAGCACCTCATCAAAAAATTCAAGTACAGTGTCGCTGTTGTCTGTAAAGATTTTGTGTATATAACTCTCTCTTTGCCTTTCAATATCATCAGTAGCCGTATTTTTATAGATAAGAGGTAAGGTGAGCATGGAAATTAAAGAGAGCTTTGGCTCAAGCATAGGATTTACAGCATGTCCTGCAGTTACAGCCTCAAGATTGTATCGGCCCTTAAAAGACTTGGTGTAAATATACTGTGAAATCTTTTTTCCGTCATTGACAGGATAGTTATCCCAGATAAAAACCTTTCTGTCAAAAAGAGCATTGGCTTTTTGAATATCATCAACACTTATATCATCTGATAAAACCTTATTACCTGTCCAGAAAAACTCGACACTTTTATCCATGGCAGAGCACAGATCGCAAAAATAATTGTCAGGCCTTGTACCAAAGATTCTGTCAAGAATAGGGTCAAAGGTATAGTACGATGGGCAGACTATAAATTTTTTGATATGTAAAGGAAGCTCATGCATAACATCTTTGATAATAGTGTTCTGAATCTGACCTATCTCACTACACTGCAGTTTGACATCATCAAAGAGCAGGGCGAAGATCTCAACCTTTTTGTCTTTACATATATTATGTACATACTTTTGCAGATATTGCTTTTTATGCTCATCATAATCAAGGCTTATATTAAGAGGAGACAGTCCCACGCCAAACTGCAGTGAAGACTTGGTACCATACTCTGCCATGTGGTGCAGATAACTGTAGCGATCAGCGCTTAAGTCTTTATCCCAGGTTTTTCTAAGGCGACCGTCATTTTTCGGGGCATAGATATAAAAGCTGTAGTCATGTTTGTGCATAAAAGACATGATCTGCTTGCGCATCTCATCACTGTAGTAGCTTCCATAAAAGCCTTCGATAAGTCCAAGGTAGGCCATAACACATCCTTTTGTTTAAAAAAGTAAACTTAGTGTGATATTAGCACCAAGAAGGCTCTTTTTTTTAAGCAGTCTTTAAGTTTTTGCGGCTAATATTTATTTGTGGTTTACAGTAAAGGGTTATCTTTATTATAATATGCAAGTTTTTAAACAAACTTTGTTCAATTGCTATGAATCATAAGTTTGTAACGAGGTTTTTTTATTTTCTTAAGCCCTTTTAGTGCTTTGAACAGAAAATAACCAAGGCCAATAGGGCTGATAGCCATGCTATCAGGAAAAATTTAAACAGTTTTAGTTATACTAAACTTTACTTTTTTAAGCAAAACCACAGTTTACAAGAGGTTACAAATGCAGGTTTCAGTAGAGAATAATGGTAATGTTAAGCGTACAGTTACAATTACAGTACCAGTTGATACCGTGTCAGCAGCATACAAGAAGTCTTTCGTAAATATCGCTAAAAAGGCCAAGATTGACGGCTTTAGAAAGGGTCACATACCTAACAATGTATTAACACAGTATTTTGGCGGTGATATCGTTGAAGGCGCTGTAAAGGCTATCGTTGATCAAACTCTCTTTGAGGCTTTAAAGCAGAGTGGCGTAGAATTTGTAGGCTATCCATCAATCAGATTTGATAATGAGAAAGCTTTCAACAAAGATGAGGACTTTGTATTCTTTGCCGAGGTTGAGGTTCTGCCTGTAGTAGAGTTCAAGCCATTTAACGAACTTGATCTTACTGTTTACAATTCACAGGTAAATGATTCAGACGTTGATGCCATGATTGATAATCTGCGTCAGCAGCAGGCTACATGGAAGAATGTAGATGGCGGTGAGGTTACCAAGGATTCTCTTGCCAACATCAACTTCCTCGGCCGCAGCGAGGGTGTAGAGTTTGCCGGCGGCAAGGCTGAGAACTTCGAGCTCAACATCGCTCAGGCTCAGATGATTCCAGGCTTTACCGAGCAGATCATCGGTCACAAGAGCGGTGATGAGTTCACCATCAATGTTAAGTTCCCTGAGGACTACCATGCAGAAGAGCTCAAAGGCAAGGATGCCGAGTTTGACATCAAGATCAACTCAGTATCAGAGAAGGTCCTGCCAGAGGTTGACGCCGACTTTATCAAGTTATACGGCATTGGCGACGGTGACATCGAGAAGTTCCGTGCCGAGCTTAAGAAGAACATGGAGCGTGAGTGCATCCGTGCTCTGACTGTAAACAACCGTTCACAGCTGTACAAAGCTATGTTTGAGGCCTACAAGGACAGCGTAGAGGTTCCAGAGGCATTTGTTGAGGAGCGTACCGAGTTCTTAAAGAACCGCACAGCATCAGAATTCAAGCGCATGGGTATCACCAAGCTGCCTGAGTTCAAGAACGACATGTTCACTGAAGAGGCCAAGAGAGCCGCTGTAATTCAGACTCTGGTTATGTCATACATGTCACAGAACAACATCACAGAGCCTGCTGATGAGACTGTAGAGAAGGAACTTGATCTGATCGTTGGCGCCTACGAGAATCCAGAGGACGTAAAGGCTGATATCAAGAAGAACAAGCAGCGCATGCAGCAGATCAAGGATACTGCCTTAGATCACGAGATTGTAGCCAAGATCATCGAGGCTGCTTCACCTAAGCGCAATGATATTACCTTCTTAGAGTTAATCAACTTAAGACCAGAGTTCTAATTTAAATTAAGAAGCGGAGTTTAAATTTATGTTTGACAGTGAATTTGCAGAAAAGATGGCCTCACTTGTACCAATGGTTATAGAACAGACCGGCAGAGGTGAGAGATCTTTTGATATATATTCACGTCTTTTAAAGGATCGCGTTATCTTCCTGACCGGCGAGGTTGAGGATCGTATGGCCGATTTAGTTGTAGCTCAGCTTCTTTTTTTAGAGTCTGATGATCCTGACAAGGATATCTATCTTTATATCAACTCACCAGGTGGTGTAGTTACAGCAGGAATGGCCATTTATGACACCATGCAGTATATCAAGCCTGATGTCTGCACCTTATGCATGGGCCAGGCCTGCTCTATGGGATCATTCCTGCTCTCAGGAGGCGCCAGAGGCAAGAGATTTTCACTGCCTCATTCACGCATTATGATCCATCAGCCACTTGGCGGTTTTAAGGGTCAGGCTACTGATATTATGATTCATGCCAGAGAGACAGAGCGCATTAAGAGAACTCTTACTGAGCTTTTAGCCTCTCACACCGGCAAATCATATGATGAGGTGGCTGAGGACTGTGAGAGAGATAATTTTATGTCAGCTCAGGAAGCTCTTGAGTATGGTCTTATTGATCAGGTAGTAAGCTCAAGATCTGATATCTCTAACTAGGATACTGATTTTAAAGCTGAATATATAAAGACCTCAGTTTATGTGATTCTGAGGTTTTTTTATATTTAACTTTGCTTCAATATATTTGATTCACATTGTGCTATTATGTTTGAGTTTTAAACAGATTTGATGAAACTTAAACAAATTTAACTTTTTTGATGGAAAGTTTATGGAAGGCTCAGAGAACAATAAATTAACCTGTTTTTGCTGTAATAAGACTTCAAGCCCAAAAAGAACATTAATTCAGGCTAATAATGGTAAATGCATCTGTTCAGACTGTGTTAAAACCTGTGTGGCTGTGCTGCAGAAAAAGGGTCTTTTAAACTTATCAGATATCAAGCAGAAAAGTGCCAAGCCTCAGGGTGGTCCTGAGCAGTCAGGCGCCATCGATCTTGACAATATTCCAACACCTCATGAGATAGCAAGTCATCTTGATGATTATGTCATAGGTCAGGAGGAGGCCAAGAAGGTTCTGTCTGTTGCTGTATACAATCACTACAAGCGTCTTAAGCATTCAGGCAGTGATACTGGCGTAGAACTTGGCAAATCAAATATTCTACTTATAGGACCTACAGGTTCAGGTAAAACACTTTTAGTGCAGACCTTAGCCAGATTTTTAAATGTTCCTTTTGCTATGTCTGATGCTACTACCTTAACCGAGGCAGGTTATGTTGGCGAGGATGTGGAGAATGTTATTTTACGTCTGCTCCAAAGCTGTGGCAATGATGTGGAAAAGGCTCAAAAGGGCATTATCTATATTGATGAGATAGACAAGATTGCAAGAAAGTCTGAAAATCCTTCTATTACCCGTGATGTATCAGGTGAGGGCGTACAGCAGGCTCTGCTCAAGCTCATTGAAGGAACTTTAGCCTCTATTCCATCACAGGGCGGCAGAAAACATCCGCAGCAGGAGATGACCAAGGTTGATACCTCACAGATCCTCTTTATATGCGGCGGTGCCTTTGACGGTCTTGACAAGATTGTTGAAAAACGTGTTTCCAAGAACTCAGGTATAGGTTTTGGCGCCACTGTCTATGGTAAAAAGGATAAACTGACCTTAACTCAGAAATATCAGCAGACAGAGCCAGATGATCTGGTTAAATTCGGTATTATTCCTGAGTTTATTGGCCGTCTGCCTGTGATTGCGGCTTTAGCTGAACTTGACAGAGAGCAGCTCGTGCGTGTACTGCGTGAGCCAAAAAATGCCATTACCCGTCAGTTTGAAGCTATGTTCAAGTTTGAGGGCGTAGATCTTGAGTTTACTCAGGAGGCCTTAAATGCCATTGCCGATATTGCCATTGAAAGACATACAGGTGCCCGTGGTTTAAGATCTGTGGTTGAGGGGCTACTGCTTAACACTATGTATGATATTCCATCTGTACACAATGTAGAGCGTGTGGTTGTAGATGAGAGCACTGTTAAATCAGGTAGTGAGCCTCTTGTTATACGCTCTAAACAGAGTGAGGCATTAAACGCTTAAATGGATAAAAAATTCTCTTGAAAATCATGCCTCTAATAAAAAATATTAGGGGCTTCTTTCTTTTTTGTAAAAAATAATCGAATTAGACACCATATAAATAAGATGTAGCTATATTATTATAGAGAAAAAACGGACGGGAAAAAGACAATGAGTGACACAGAAGATACAAAAGACAAAGAGTTTCCTATACTGCCTCTTATTACCCTAAGAGGTCTTATTATTACCCCAAATGCCAATGTTCAGATAGTAGCTGCAAGACCAAAATCAATAGCAGGCTTTGAGGCGGCACTGGCCTCTGATAGCAAGGATATAGCCATATTCTGCCAGACCCGCGATGATGACGAGGAGCCAGATGTCTCTCAGCTCTTTACCACAGGTATTTTATGTAAGGTTCTAACCGGCTCCAAGCGCGATCAGGATACCTATAAATGTCTGATTCGTGGCACTAAACGCATCAGACTTGTTGAAGTTATTGATGATGAAAATTACTCATACCGCCTGGCCAAATATGAAGTGTTAGATGAGATCATGCCTAAGGAGGATGAGATCCCATCACTGCTTGAGGCTTTAAAATCAGCACTGTCATTTGCCATGAGCAATCAGGAGAACTGCGTCAAGCCTCTTACTGATGAAAACGCCTCTGTTGATCTGGTAAATGCTTTAAACAAAGAAAAAAATCTTGTAGTGCTTGCCGATATGCTCTCTCAGATACTGGTTATAGAGCCTGCTGAAAAAAGAGCTCTTTTAACCACACTTGATGTTAAAAAGAGAGTGTATCTGCTCATATCACTGCTTAACAATTACTCCTATTATTCAGAACTGATGCGCAAGGTATCAATGGATGCCAAGGAGTCCATGGAGCGCAATCAGAAGGAGTACTTTTTAAATGAGCAGTTAAAGGCTATTAAAAAGGAGCTTAATGCTGACAGTAGTGATGAGAGTGACATCTCTGAGTATCGCTCAAGACTCAAGGCTTTAAATCTGCAGCCTGATGTGGCTAAGAGAATAGAAAAAGAGATTAAAAAGCTCTCTGCTATGAGCCCAAATGCCTCTGAAAGCTCTATTGTCAGAAACTATATTGAAACTCTGCTTTCAATACCATGGAATGTAAAATCAGAGGTCAATAAGGATATTGCTACAGCCCGTGATACCTTAGATGCCGATCACTATGGTCTTGGCAAAGTAAAAGACAGAATTTTAGAGTATCTTGCTGTGCAGTCACGCTCTGACAAGCTGCACGGTCCTATTTTATGTTTAATGGGTCCTCCTGGTATTGGCAAGACCTCTCTTGGCGCCTCAATTGCCAAGGCCACAGGCCGTAAATATGCCCGTGTAGCCTTAGGTGGTCTGCATGATGAGGCAGAGATCAGAGGTCATAGAAGAACCTATATAGGCTCATTGCCAGGCCGCATTATCTCCAATATGATAAAGTGCGGTGTCAACAATCCTTTATTCCTTTTAGATGAGATTGACAAGGTATCATCATCTGCTCATGGCGATCCTGAGGCCGCTTTACTTGAGGTTTTAGATCCTGAACAGAACAAGGCCTTTAATGATAACTATGTGGAGATTGAGTATGATCTCTCCAATGTTATGTTTATAGCTACAGCCAACAGCTATAACATTTCACAGCCTCTGCTTGACAGAATGGAGATAATAGATCTGTCATCATATACAGAAGAGGAAAAGCTTAATATTGCCACACAGCATCTTTTACCAAAGCAGATGCGCCTAAATACCCTTGATGATAAGGAATTTGAGTTAACTCACGAGGCTATAGTCGAGCTTATACGCCATTATACCTATGAAGCTGGTGTGCGTGGGCTTGAGCGTCTTATCAATGAGCTGTGCCGCAAGACAGTTAAGGATATACTGCTTAAAAAGAAAAAGAGCGCTGCCGATGAGGGAAAGAGCGAGAGCAAGCGCAAGAGCCGTATTAAAAAGAGAGTGGTTGATGTCAAAAAGCTGCATGAGCTTTTAGGCCCAAGACGCTATGACTTTACCTCAAAACTCAAAGAAAATCATGTAGGTCTGGTCAATGGTCTGGCCTGGACCTCACTTGGCGGTGACATACTGCAGATTGAAGCTGTAGCTAATGAGGGCAGTGGCAAGCATATTCTTACAGGTAAGCTTGGCGATGTGATGAAAGAGTCAATCTCAGCTGCCATTACTCTTGTCAGATCCTTATCAGGAGAGCTCAATCTTGATAAGAGTTTTTATGAAAAATGCGATCTGCACGTGCATGTGCCAGAGGGTGCCACTCCAAAGGAGGGACCATCTGCAGGTATTGGCATGGTGACAGCTATTGTTTCAGCTCTGACTGGCAACAATGTACGCTCTGATGTGGCCATGACAGGTGAGATTACTCTGCGCGGTGATGTGCTGGCTATTGGCGGTCTTAAAGAGAAGCTTTTAGCTGCACTGCGCGGCGGCATCAAGACTGTGCTTATTCCTAAAGATAATGAAAAGGATCTGTGGGATATTCCAAAGAATGTAAAAGAGGGGCTGACCATTATTCCTGTTGGCAATATCAAAGAGGTCCTGCCACGTGCTCTTGAGGAAAATCCTTTTGAATTTGAGCCTACCACAGTCTTTAATATCAACAATAAAAAAGATACTGTGGACATAAACAAAGAGACGCAGGGCTCTGCAGCCACTCCTATAGTAGGTGCATAAAACATAAGATTTAGGTCAGGTAAGCTGACCTAAATTTTTAAATTCAAGTGGAAAATAGAATGTCAGATAGTAAGGATGTATGCTGCGCATGCGCAGATGAGCGAGAGGATATGGTCAAAGAGAGCAAAGATTGTGCCACTGATATGACAGAGGACAGGGTAGATGCAATTATCAGGACTGTAGATAAGATTTTACAGCTGCTGCTTGATATAGATAAAGCCTATAAGGAAGGCATTGAGTTCAATCACGAGTTTTTATATAAGATTCTGCGTCCTACCTTTGTGCAGGCTGAAAATATGCTGCCTGATCTGCGTGATTTGTGCGATGATCTGCAGATACGTGAGGATGCAAGATCTCAAAAGCTAAACGCTCTTGTCCTAAAGCTTGAAGATGCTATTGAGCCTCTGCTGCCGCTGCTTGAGAGCCTGCATAAGGGTGATAAATAATGGCTAAAACATCAAGAGCAGGTATAGCACGTATTTATCATGCCTTTTTTTACAGCATGAAGGGTTTTAAAGCCGCTTTTAAATATGAGGCTGCCGCCCGTCAGGAATTTATGCTTGCTGTAATTTTAAGTATTATTGCTTTTTTTATAGCCACAAGCCTTGCAGAGCTTATGCTGCTTTTGATACTGCCCTGGCTGACCTTTACTTTTGAGATTATAAATTCAGCTATTGAGGCTGTGGTGGACAGAATATCTGATGACTATCATGAGCTCTCAGGCCGAGCCAAAGATCTGGGCTCTGCTGCTGTCTTTGTGTTTTTGGTTCTCACACCGCTGTGTTATGTGGCTGTTTTTGGCAAATACATGGGCTGGTGGTTTAACTAAAAATCACCTCTGTCTTCTTGATACATAAAAATAAACCCAGCTGCTGCTGGGTTTTTAAATGCTTTTATAATTTCAATACTACTTTGAAATAGGTGTGGCGCGGTAGACTTCAATCTTTACGTACTGCAGGTGCTTGTCAAGCTCGCCTGTAATCTCAATTAACTGATCTTTTTGAATGTGTGACCAGTTCTGATCATCATCAAGCTCAATTTTTATAGTGCCGGTTTCATCCTGAAATTCATATTTATCATCGCCAATGAAGTTGGTGATGCGGCCGCGCAGAGTTACATGCTGCTCATCAAGACCTTTGTTGATAGCATCGCTGACAGAGGCGATGGCTGGGAGCTGTGCGGCTGAATTGGCAAAGCCCTGAGGAGCATTGGCCTGTGGTGCCTGGGTAAATCCCTGAGGGGCTGAACTGTTGTTAAAACCCTGAGGGGCTGCAAAAGCGACAGTTGATGACAGGGCCAGAGCTGAGAGGGTAGTAATAATTATGGCTTTTGACATTTTTTGTATCCTTTATCTGCTGTTTAATGTTTGACTATGGTTTCTATGATACTTTTATATTCTTTGATAAAACTTAGGATAATTAATTTTTACAAAAATTGATTTTCTTTTATCTAATCCTTAAAGGTTCGGGGTGTTGCAGGAGATTTATATTTAAAACTGTCAGTTTAAAGTAAAGCTTTGTACTCCTTTTTATCATACCTAGGATCTTAGTAAAGTCTTGATTTTTAAGCATTTATTAAAATCCAGAAGTTTTTGGCTTAAAATCATTCCGCAAACCCGCATTCTATCGTGCTAAAAATTAGTGCAAAAGACCTCGATGCGGGTTTTTTGTTTGATTTTTTTGGAAACATACAATTCTGATACAAAAAGAGGTTGTTAGAACTATTAAAAACGGTTCTTCCCTGAAATTGGGGGTTGACCCAAGATCGCAAACAGTATCTATGGTCTTAAGCACAAGAATGCTTAAGACCCAGCCCAATTGTTAATGCAAAAGCTGTCCGTCAATGACAAGCCCTTACGGGTTGGCTTTGCCAATCATTGACTGTCAGTCTTTTGCATTTGCTAAAGCTTTATGAAAGAATCCCAAAGATTTTACCTTGAGAAAATTTTTATATTTCAGATAAAATAAGGGCCCTGACAACAACTTTACCCGACCAAAGGAAAGAATATGACAGAGCCTGAACATATTATAATAAATTCCTACACTGCTGCCAATACAGAAACAAATGAAACTTTAATCAAAGCCAGTGCTAATGAATTAATGCACTGTAAGTTTGAACACGGTGGTCTCAATATGTACCCTGGTTGTGTAATGTCTGGTGAGCCTGAAATAGATGCTACGGCAATGACTGTTACCTATCATCTTGGCTATACGCTTTGGAGAGAGGAGCTTGAACAAAACTGCCCAATCTGTGGCTGCCATAAAGTAAATATAAAGGACTGGGGAGAGCGCACAGTAAAGGATTGCACACTAGGACCATTTGCGGTTATTTTAAAGATACGCGTACCTAAGGTCATTTGTTGTGGTTGTGATCATGCCAGGTGGCTAAAGCCAAGCTTTGTCCATCCGCATCATAGGATAACCTTACGCTTATATGGGCAGATACTGCAGCTTCTTGATTTGGGCGAGAGTCATCTAGATTTAAAGAAAATAAGCGCTATCACGGCTGTAGAGGCAGATATTATCAGGAACATTGATAAGGCAAGGCTTATAGAGATGTTCAAAGATATAAGCCTTGAAGGCGTTAGGAACATAGCTATAGACGAGATAAGCGTTAAAAAGCACCATAAGTATATATCAGTCATCATAGATGCCGATACCAGGCGCCTTTTGTATGCTGCCTACGGCAGAAAGAAAGATGATTTAAGGCCATTCTTTGATAGATTAAAAGAGCTTGGACTGCTTGACCAGATTGAAGGTGCAGTAATGGATGGCAACTGCGGATATCAGAATCTAGTCAAAGAGCTCTGCCCTAATGCAAAGATAGTGCTTGATTTATTCCACTGCCTGCAACAGTTTAACAGTGAAGTGGCAGATGCCATAAGGCTTGATAAAATAAAAGATTTACGCAAGGAGCTTGGCGCCATGGACGCCGGCGAGTATCAACAAAAGAAAAGTGAATACAAGAAGCGTATAAAAGATCTTAGACAGAGCAAGTGGCTGACTTACATGGGCTCAGATAAACTCAACACTCTTGAAGAGTCGCAAAAAGATCTTGTAGAAACCCTCAAACAGAATAAGACCTTGTTTACAATATCAATTTTTGGAGACCATATCAGAGATCTATGGCATAGCGGAGGTACACCTGAGCAGGTTGAAACAGCAATTAAAAACCTGTATTCACAAGCTGAAGCAACAGAAATTCCTTTACTGATAAGGTTCTGCAAGAAGCTAAAAGATTGGAGCTGTTATATTATTCATGCGGCTACAACTGGCTTAAACACCAGTATTTTAGAGGGATGCAATGCTAAATTCAAAACCATTAAAAGGGTAGCCTACGGCTTTAGAGATATAGGGTACTATATATTGAAAATGCATCAGGCTCTGTCTCGAGATAGAAAATCAACACTCAAAGCTGCCGTAGTTTCAGAGCCTGTTGAAAATAATGTCAACCCCCAAATTTAGGGATGAGTCTTAAAAACGATCTAATAGATTGTTTTATAAAGGATTTTTATGGGGTATAGCAAGTTTCCATGGTATAATATACCAAACCAAACCAAACAAAGGAAAACTTGCTATGTCTTTATTATCTCAAATTAATCTCTATATTCAAAGAGCTGAACTCTTAAATATTTTAACCGTCTTCAGCAAAGAGCTTATTAATAATTTTGCCAGAAAAAATGGCACACTCAAAAGGCAAAGAAAAGTTGCAATAGCTGAACTTCTCTCAGCTCTTTTAACATATGCCTCTACTAACCAAAACTCTAACAATATAACCTTTACTTTAAATGGATTTCATAAGTGCTATTCTAACATGTTTGGCATTGATATATCTTCAAAGGCTCTTCACAACCGTCTGCGTTCAGAGGGACTGCTTGAAGTTATGAAGAATACTATAGAAAACCTCTCTATGCTTGTTAAAGACGATACTAATGAAACTGGTCTGAAACTGCTTGAGGTTTACAGGCAGAGTGTCGGTGTAAATGATATTATCATGGTGGATGGCTCTGAAATCTCCCTTAGATACTCAGCCTATGACAATTTTAACTGCAAGGCTAAAACACGTAATCCTGACAAGACCAACCCTGATAAAAAATCTGCCGCTATTAAACTGCATACGGGGTTTTCTATTGTAAACAATATGCCTACACATATTGATATTACGGAGGCTGTAGCCAATGAAAGAGAGCACCTGTCACCAGATATCTATGAGCAGGTGTTATATCTGTGCGACAGGGGATATGTATCTGAAGCTTTATATTTGCTACTTATATCCAAGGGGCATTATTTTATATTCAGAGGCAAGGAGAATTGCGCCTATAAGATTATTCATGCAATGGATGGCAACGGAGCCACGTTACATGAATTTGAAGGATGCAAACCATGTCAGCACTTAAATGGCAGCAAATATCCTCTGGTTGATATGGCTGTGCAGGTTAACGATGATACCGTTTTAAGGATGATTCGTATCTATAATCCTGTTGATGATAAATTTAATTATTTCATCACCAACATAGATGCAAGCCGTGTAGCAGCATCAGTTATAGCTGATACTTACAGGACGCGCTGGTCCTGCGAGATCATGTTTAAAGCACTTAAAAGTAGCAACAGCCTCTGCTCTATCAATTCGTCCATCAAAGAAATTATCCTGCTCTTTATTTATGCAAGTATTGGCTCATACCTCATCAAAAAGCTTATAGCAAAACAGCTTCAGAAAAAGAAAAGAGATGACCAACGTAAAAAACGGGAAATATCTCTGTTAAAGATGGCTTCCTCTATCAGAGATATAGGACCATTGTTAAAAGCCATGGTCAAAGGCGCTAAGTCTACAATATACAATGAGATCAGCAAGTTTGAAGGTCTTTTAGATTCTATGATGCGAACTAAACCATCACAAAGGGATATAGATCTTAAAAAGGACGTAAGCCTCCTGGTCGATAAAATTTACAATACACACCATATGACGAAAGACTTTTTAATACCGCACAAAATTGATGTTACAATCAAGGCTTAAGTTCATGGGTATGCCTTTTTATAAAAAAGTCATTGAAATGTGTAAGAGATAAAGGTGTAGGGAGAGGCTGATTGTAAAATAAAATGTTACTAATTTAAAATCTTTTTTAGTTGTTATTGGCTTGTGCAGGCGCTTTTGTATGGTGCCTTATGGCTCTTTTACTATAGCTTTTGCCTGTAAAAATTTGAGCTATTTAACAAAAGCGCATTAAAAAATCAAAAAAAAGTACTTAAAAATTTTAACTTTAAAAAAAGTGTGCATAATAAATATTGATAAGATGTGGGGCGTAGCCTTCTTGCACGTGGCCATTATCTTAAAATTGATACAAGGAGTTGATTGTGAATAAAAGTCAATTAGTAGAACAGATATCAAAGAAGTCCAAATTATCCTTAAAGGACTCTCAGGCAGCACTCAATGCCTTTATTGATGTCGTAGGTGAGACCCTTGGTAAAGGTGAGTCTATCACTTTAGTAGGTTTTGGTAGCTTTGTTGTCCGTAGTCGCAATGCCCGTGTAGGTATTAACCCTCGCACCAGAGAAGAGGTTAACATCCCGGCATCTAAACTGCCAGCTTTCAAGGCAGGCAAGCCTTTAAAGGATATAGTAAACGGCTGATAGCTTATCAGCTCTTATATGCAAAGAAGGCCGGCAAGGCCTTTTTTGCATTCAGGCTCTTAAATATCGCAAAAACCTATGTTCAGCCAGGTTAAAGAGCCTGTAGGATATTTATTCTGTACAGTAGTGTACTTTAGTACTGTTTTATTTGTGGTTAAGGCAGATTGTATTAATTATCAGTGATTTTTTAGTGTAAATAGCTTAAATATTTGTACTTTTCTATTTAGCTTTATTCAAAGCCTTTGTATAATCTTATAGATGTCAATTACAACAAGCATGTAGAAACATAGCGGAGAATATTTCATGTTAAGTGATACATTGCGAGCCGGTGCAGAGAGCAGGGTTTTTAAAATAATTTTATTTTTAATTATTCTGTCCTTTATCTTCACAGGCGTCGGTGGTTATCTGATTCCTCGTTTAAATACAGATCCTGTAACTGTAGGTGAGTATAAAATTTCAGCACAAGAGTGGAACAATCAGTATAATCAGCAGGCTCAGATGCTGCAGAGAAATTATGGTGCTCAGGCTGTAAGCATGCTTGAAAACCCGCAGTATGTCAAAGAGCTTAAAACTCAGATCCTTGAGAATCTTATTGATAATGTTGCCTTTAATGCTGCAGTTTATGACGCAAATGTCAGAATAGGCGACAATCAGGTCAAGGATGTTATAAGATCAAATCCCGCCTTTATCAAAGATGGCAAGTTCAACAATGATCTGTATATTGCCACAGTGCGCAATATGGGCATTACTCCTGAGTACTATGGCGAGCAGATGCGCGTCAGCCTTATGAGCACATCAGTATCAGAGCCACTGATGCGTCTTGCCTCCATTCCTTTTGATTATGAAGTCAAAGCTTTGTCTGATGTTGTCTCAAAGGTCAGATATGTAGATCTTTACAGCATTGATAAAAGAGATCTGACAAAGTCTATCAAACCAAGTGATGATGAGGTCATGGCCTATTACAAGGACAACAGTGACAAATTCAAAAGTCCTGCTGTATCAAAATTCAACTATATTGTTTTAGATATGGCCAAGCTTATGAATGAAGTTGTCGTTAATGATGAGAAGCTTGATGAGTACTTTAACATGCATCATGATGACTTTAAGGTAGCTCAAAGGCGCGGTGTCTATCATTTAGCTGTTGCCAAAGGCTCAGAGGCTCAGAGCAAGATTGATGCTATCAAGGCTGATTTAAAAGCAGGTACTAGCTTTGTAGATGTTGCAGACAAATACGGCATTAACAAAGACAATATAGATCTTGGTTTGATCTCTCGCGGCAGTGTAGCACCAAATCTTGAGGAGGCTGTATTTGCTATTGATGGAGTAGGTGGCGTATCAGATGCCATAGTCGATGATTTTGGCACTCACTTTGTAGGGGTCTACAAAATAGAGGAGGAGCATACTCCATCTTTAAGTGAGGTTAAGAGTGAAGTACGCACTGCATATATCAATGAAGAGGCCAGAAAACTCTTTAATGAAAAATCTCAGACTTTAGCCGATATGTCATTTGAAAATCCAGATTCTCTTGATGCTACAGCCAAGGCTTTGAATTTAGAGATCATGGATTCTGGCGATTTTAGCTATGGCGACAGTAAGGCTGTATGGCCTCTTAACACCAAAGCCATGCAGGAGGCAGCCTTTAATGAGGAGAATATCAACTCTCATATGAACTCATCACCAGTCAATATCTCTGACAGTGTGGTAGCTGTAATTAATATCTATGATTACAAGGCAAGCGCCCTCAAGTCATTTGATGAGGTCAAAGATGAGGCCTATGCTTTAACCGTTGACTCTCAAAGTGTCAAAAAGGCCGAGCAACTGCTGCAAGATTATGCCAAATCCATAGCTGCAGGCTCTGCTAAAGACCCTGAAGGTATTGAGATTAAGAGCTCAAAGAATATAGCACTGCCACGTGGTGATAATGCCTATGATCCTGAGTTTGGAATGGCTGTATATGCCATTGAAAATGCTAAAAATGCCTATACTATAGCCACCAACAAGGGGGTGCCTACACTTGCTGTACTGCTTGAGGAAAAGGCTGATCCTAATTTTGATGCCACTATGTACAATAGTGCTCTTAGCGTGCAGATGATGCAGTTAAACTCACAGATGGGTGCTACCATGCTACGTCAGGGAGCAAGAGAGCTCAATGAAATTGTCTACAATCAGGAGGCAATTGATTTAGTGCTTAAAACTGATGAGATGGAATAATAATTAAATTAATTAAGCCCGGCACAGTCTGGGCTTTTTTATGTCTGATTGTGATCATAAATTGTGCATTTTTTTTGATAATTCAAAATATACTGAGAATTTTGTATTTTTTTAGTGCGTTTTATCAGATGATATTTTTAGCCTCTTTTTAATAAATATTCTTTAATATCAAGTCTTTATATTGATAATTTATGCAAAAAGCTTTTGTTTTTGGCTTTTTGCCCTCTATTAAATGCTTTACCACTGCACTCTTTTGTTATTTAATATAGCTAAAATTTAGTAATCACGAGCAAGGCTTAACTTATGAATTTACATGAATATCAGTCCAAGGAAATGCTAAAAAGCTATGGCTTACCTGTACCTGAGTTTATTGTCAGCAAAAACGCATTAGGTATTGGCAAGGCTGCCTATGAACTCTCACCAGGCCCATTTGTCTGTAAGTGTCAGGTGCACGCCGGTGCCAGAGGCAAGGCAGGCGGTGTGGCTGTGGTAGATACCCCGGCTCAGGCTGAGGCCTTTGCCGCTAAGTGGCTTGGTAACAGACTTGTTACAGCTCAGACTGACTCACTTGGCAAGCCTGTATCGCGTATTTTAATTGAAAGAGCAACAGATGCCGTACGTGAGCTGTATCTTGGTGCCACTATTGACAGAAGTAATGCCACCCTGACCATTATGGCCTCAGAGTGCGGCGGTATGTCAATTGAGGAGCTGGCAGCGAGCAATCCTGAAAAAATTTTAAAGACCCCTATTGATATGCTCACAGGTCCACAGCCTTTTCAGGGCCGTGAGATGGCCTACAGACTTGGTCTTAAGGGTAAGCAGGTCAACGAGTTCACCAAGATTTTTGTGGGCATTGCCAGAATGTTTATTGAAAAGGATCTGTCATTAATTGAAATTAATCCTTTGGCAGTAAGCAAAGAGGGCTCGCTTTTATGCCTTGATGCCAAGATCAATGTAGATTCATATGCTCTGTATCGTCACAGCGATCTTGTAGAGCTTGACGACCCTTCACAGGAGGACAGTCGTATTGCAAGAGCAGTGGCCTCAGGCTTCTCCTATGTGCCTTTAGATGGCAATATTGGCTGTATGGTAAACGGTGCCGGACTGGCCATGGGTACTATGGATATTATTAAAAACTCAGGTGGTTCACCTGCAAACTTTCTTGATGTAGGCGGCACAGCCACCCGTGAGAGAGTTATGGAGGCCTTTAAGATTATTCTTGAGGATGAGAACGTTAAGTGTATTTTAGTCAATATCTTCGGTGGTATTGTAAGATGCGATCTTATAGCTCAGGGTATTGAAGGTGCTGTCAAGGAGGTTGATACTAAGGTGCCTGTAGTGGTACGTCTTGAGGGTAACCATGCCACAGATGGCTCAGATATTCTGCGTGCCTCAGGTCTTAACATCACCACAGCCTCAACCTTAAGGGAAGCTGCACAGCTTGCAGTCAAATTAGCCGCCGGAGTTTAAAATGAGTATATTAGTTAACAAAGATACCAAGGTTATCTGTCAGGGCTTTACAGGCTCACAGGGTACAGCTCATTCAGAGCAGTGTCTTGCCTATGGAACCCGTCTTGTAGGCGGTGTGACCCCAGGCCGTGGCGGCAGCACCCATCTTGATTTGCCTGTCTTTAATACAGTAAAGGAGGCCGTTGCCACCACAGGTGCCACCACCTCTATGATTTTTGTGCCGCCTCCATTTGCAGCCGATTCAATTCTAGAGGCCATTGATGCAGGTATTGAGCTTATCATCTGCATTACAGAGGGAATTCCTGTTGTAGATATGTTAAAGGTAAGAGCCCGTTTGCGTCCTACCAAGACCCGTCTTATAGGTCCAAACTGTCCTGGTGTGGTTACCCCAGGTGAGTGCAAGGTAGGTATTATGCCAGGCTATATTCACACCAAGGGCAAGGTGGGTATTGTCTCACGTTCAGGAACTTTGACCTATGAGGCTGTAAAACAGACTACAGATGCAGGCTTTGGTCAGTCAACCTGTGTAGGCATAGGCGGTGATCCTGTGCAGGGCTCAAACTTTGTGGATATCTTAGAGCTCTTTGAGCAGGATGATGAAACAGAAGCTGTAGTTATGGTAGGTGAGATTGGCGGCTCTGCCGAGCAGGAGGCTGCAGCCTGGATTAAAGAGCATATGACCAAGCCTGTTGTATCCTATATTGCAGGTGCCACAGCTCCAAAGGGTCAGAGAATGGGCCATGCCGGCGCCATTATCTCAGGCGGTCAGGGTACAGCTCTTGCCAAGCAGCAGGCACTGCGTGATGCAGGTGTCTTTGTGGTGCCAACAGCTGCCGATATTGCCGATGGCCTGCGCGAGGCCACCGGCTGGAATTAAAAGATGCAGGATACTCTAGTCTTTTTCGTTGAGTATCCTTAATCTGGCACTGCCCTTGCCGTCTTTAAGGGCAGTGAATAAAGGTCCCATAATCTGCTCTAGCTCTTCATACAGTCCATATGGATAATTGACAATAAGCATGCCAGAGCCATTCATACCAAAATCATCACTCTGTCCGTCAATATTAAGCTCAACCTGTAGCAATGGTGCATTGGTACGCTTTATATCAAAGGTCAGATTTTTAGAGTGATCTTTAATCTTGCCAAGCACAGGGTACCATATGGCAAAAATGCCTGTAGGAAAACGGCTAAGACCTGTCTTTAGAGCCTTTAAGACCATAGTATAATCGCTCTTGAGCTCGTATGATGGATCGATAAGACACAGACCACGCTTTGGATTTAAAGGCAGCATACTCTTCATGGCCTCAAAACCGTCAGTGTGATTGATGCTCACGCGTCTGTCTCTTTTAAAGTTTTTATACACAGTCTCAAATTCAGCACTGTGCAGCTCACACAGATAGATACGCTCGCTCTCACGTGAGAGGGCGCAGGAAAATAAAGGAGATCCTGGATAGAAATTAATGCCTGATTTTGAAGTATTGATACTGTCTATAACCTGATAATACTCAGGTACTAGATCTCTTAGCTCTCTATGATGCAGAATTTTGCCTATACCGCTCATATATTCACTGTTTTTCTGAGCATAGGCCTGATTGAGGGCATACATACCGGCGCCTGCATGTGTATCTAAAACGGCATAGGGCTTGTCCTTTTTATTTAAATGGCGTAACAAAAGGCATAAAACCATATGCTTTAGCACATCAGCATGATTGCCGGCATGAAAGGCGTGACGATAACTTAACATTATATATATCCTCTTGTTTCAATAGTCTCAAGCTCCTCAAGAGACTCAAGATAATCCATTTCACATTGCTCAAGCTCAAGGCTAAGATCCGATCTCTGCTTTAAAGACTGCTCAATAATATCCTTTGACTGTGCATAAAAGCTCTCATCTGCCATCTTGTCATCAAGCTCACTTATGGCATCTTTAAGCTTGTCCATCTGTTTTTCAATTTTAGCAATTTTATCCTTGTAAGGCTTAAGAGCGGCTCTGAACATGGCCATCTCTCTTTTTTGCTCTTTACTTTTATGCGATGATGCAGAGAGCGACGGGGCTGTTTTTGCCTCATCCTTTTCTTTTAAAGAATCAGTGTAGGCCTTGTGTGACTTTGACAGATATTCTTTATAATCATCAAGATCGCCGTTAAACTCGCTGATGCTGCCATTGTCAATAAGCCACAGCTTATCTGCAATAACCTCAAGTAAATGCCTGTCATGCGAGACTAAAACCAGAGCACCGTCATAGGCTGACAGGGCCACCGACAATGCCTCACGTGTTTTAAGATCAAGGTGGTTGGTAGGCTCGTCAAGCAGCAGCAGATTTGGCTTTTGATAGGCAATAACAGCAAGAGCCAGACGGGCCTGCTCGCCGCCTGACATGGTTTTGACAGGGGAGAGGGCCTTTTCCTGTGAAAAGGCAAAGGAGCCTAAAAAGGAGCGGATGTCGCGCTCTGAGGCTTTAGGATCAAGCCTTTGAATATGCCACAGTGCTGTTTCATTTTCATTTAATGACTCAAGCTCATGCTGGGCAAAATAGCCAATTTTAATACCTCTGCCCAGGGTTACTGTTCCTTTTAGCGGTTCAAGCTGTGAGCACAGGGTTTTAATAAAGGTGGACTTACCCTGACCGTTTTTACCTAAAAGGCCTATTCTGTCACCTGCAAAAAGCTCAAGTGATATATTTTTTAGCACTACATTACTGTCATAGCCTGCATCAAGATTATCAATTGTGGCAATAACATCTACAGTGCGCTCTGGTTTTGCAAAGGAGAAGGAGAAGGGTGACTCCTCCTGTGTCACAGCAGTAAGCTGCATTTTATCTATGGCCTTTAGAAGACTCTGAGCCTGCTTGGATTTGGAGGCCTTGTATCTGAAGCGATCTACAAAGGACTGCATATGCGCTAAAATCTGCTCTTCTTTTTTGCGTGTGGCCTTTTCTGCCTTGATTCTCTCGGCGCGCAGTCTTTCATAATCTGAGTAATTACCTGTGTACATAACCACACGCGAATTTTCAAAATGCAGTATGTCGCTGCAGAATGAATCAAGAAAATCACGGTCATGGGATATACACAAAAGTGTACCGCTATAGCCTTTAAGGTAGGACTCTAAAAATAAAATGGTATCAAGATCAAGGTGATTGGTAGGTTCATCTAAAAGCAGCAGATCAGATGGTGCTATTAAAGCCTGAGCCAGATTCAAACGCATTCTCCAGCCACCTGAAAAATCCCTGACACTCTTTTTAAGCTCATCCTGTGCAAAGCCAAGACCATGCATTAAAGAGGCGGCTCGTGAGTTTATAGTCCAGGCCCCTGCAATACCAAGATTATCCTCAATAAGAGCAATTTTCTCGCCGTCACCTAGAGCATAGGCCTGTTCTTTTTCCTTTTGTAAAGAACGCAGTACCTGGTCGCCATCTATAACATATTCAATTGCCTCACGTTCAAGTGAAGGGGTCTGCTGTGCTACAGATGAGATGCGCAGATTCTTAGGTACATTGATAGAGCCTTTTTCAGGACTCAGATTGCCTTTAATGGCCTCAAACAATGTGGATTTGCCACAGCCGTTAGAGCCTATGATGCCAACTTTGTGTTTAGGGTAGATAGTGGCGCTGGCACCTTCAATTAAGGTTCTGCTGCCGCGCATCAAGGTCAGATCGTTTAGTGATATCACTTAGGTGTACTCGTATCTTAGGTAGGCATGTCAAATTATACGCAACAGAGCGCATGCCTTATATTTGTCAACTGATGCAATAAGAAGATTATGTATTATAACCTAATTTGTCACAATTGACTTGAGCATGTTTTACTTAAGCTTTATGCAGCAAAAAACCGCTGCCTGGCAGGACAACGGTTTTTTGTATGGGCCTTAGTGAAAGCTAATTGAGCTTTTCATAAGCCTGAGAGAGGGTGATACCGGTCTCGACGCGAATGAGACGCAGTGTCAGAGTAGGAGTGGTACCTATATCCTTGACAATGGTGATGGCAAGATAGGGAATATCATGGCTGCGGCACTGACGCACCAGCTGCGGAATAAGGCGGGCACTGCCTATATTCTGACTTGAGATATGCATCTTGTCATGCTCTGTTGTAACAGAGTTAAAGGATGGTGCATTGACAAGGCCAGATGCTACTGCCTTGGCTACATCATCAATACAGTCAAGATATTTATCAGGTATGACACTCTGTGCCACATAGATCTGACCAGGATCAACATTGATACGACCTGAGAGGGCCTTGGCAAGCTTAACAGCAGCCTCTTTGGCTCTGGTATTTAAGCCAAGATCACAGGAGGCGTTGGCAAAAGATGAACCTGAGGCATAATTTGGCAGAGACGTGGCCGCACTTTGCGGTCTTATACTCTGCTCTTCACTTTCTATAAACGAAGAGTCAGCCTCATCTGTTGTTATAGCAGGGCCTTCTGGTATGACAGCTGAGCCTTCATCTGCCCCATTGTGAGTATCAGTAGCCTGAGATACATCATCTTGTACAACTGTGGAGACAACATTACCCTTATCATCAAGTGACAGACGCTCAGGAGCTGCCTTAACATTCTGTTTTACAGGCTCTTTTTTGTCTGATGTTTTGGCACTTTGTAAGCTTTGCTCTGATGTATAGATAGGGGCAGGCTCTCTGCCCTCTTTGCTTTGACTCTTTACTGTAGGCTCGGTAAGATTACAGGCGCTAAGAGTCAGCGCCATAAGTGAGCTTAGGGCCAGAGTTTTATATATCTTGTGCATAAATTTTTACTTGCTCTGAGGGAAACCCATACCGCCAAGTTTATCGCCTGCCAGCAGATGCATGTGAATATGCGGTACTTCCTGACCACCGTCTTCACCTACATTGACAATAAGACGATAGCCCTTTTCATTGACACCCAGATCGGTTGCAATCTTGCGGGCTGCTGTAAACAGACGGCCCAAAGCTGCCTCATCCTCTGCCTCTACATGAGCTACAGATGGAATAGGTTTGTTGGTGACAATTAAAATATGGTGTGGAGCTTTTGGGGCAATATCTGCAAAGGCAGATACCAGATCATCATGATAAATCAGAGTTGAAGGTATAGTGCCATTGATAATTTTAGTAAAAATTGTCTCTTCCATAATAATCTCCTGCAAAGTTTTAAATAATTATAGCATCAAGTACATAGGATAAAAGTAGCAAAAATAGCTCTGAACTCTTTGCACCATTATTTATCTTTAGGCCATAACTACCCTTATTCTCGATCTTTGACTTATGCAATTATCTGTACTTAATATTGGAATTTGGCAGTACTTTTTGTAAAAATAGTAGCTATAAGTATTATAAAACAAGAAGATAGATGGCTTTTTAGCATACTTAAAGATATGTTTGTGATTAAGATCATGCCCCGATCAGAGCTATGTACTATAGTTTAGACATGCATGTGTAAAGGAGAGTTGTTTATGAAAAAGGTACTTGTGACAGGAGCTGCGGGATTTATTGGTTTTAATCTGTGTAAGGCGTTTTTAGACAAGGGCTATAAAGTTATAGGCATAGATAATTTAAACAGTTTTATATATTCAGCGCGCTATAAATACAATAGATTAAAAACCTTAGGTTTTAGAGAAGATGATCTTGAAAAAGGCAATGTTATAAGTATAGACGATATGGAGTTTCACCGTCTTGATGTAGAAGATGCCCCAGCCATAAGAGCCCTGATCCTTGATGGCGATTTTGACTGTATAGTACATGCAGCTTCTCTTGGCAGTGTAGCTCTGGCAGATAAAAGCCCTTATGCCTATATAAAAGCAACAACTCTTGGCTTTTTAAATATTATAGATGCCATACGTGAAAGCAGTACACAACCTTCTTTTATGTATCTTAGCGATATTGTAGCTACAAACTTTGCCTATAACGGGCAAGGTTATAATCACAATGGCACACGCTTTAGCATCTATACCTCTGGCAAGGCTATGGAGCATTGCCTGTCTGCCTCCTATGCTAAAACTCATGATCTTTACATCAAGGCTTTTAATCTTTGCGAAATATACGGCCCATATGACAGACCTGACAGCTATCTTTACAGTATCTGCACTGATGTCTTTAACAATGAGGACAGCAGGCAAAGTGATGAAAAAGCCGATCTTGTTTTTATAGACGATGTGACTGACTTTATTGTAAAGATCATGGAGAGTACAGGCAGGACAGATGGTGGCGGCGTGTTTGAGCAGTACAATATATGTTCTGGCAAAACAGTGTCACGGCGCAATATGCTAAAGGCTGTGCACAATATTATTGTAAGTCTTGATAATGATGAAAAAATTGGAACTAATGTTATTGAGTATGATAAAGTAAGCCATGATTTTGAGCCATCAGAGGCCATAACTGATTTTGTGGCGGCAACTGACTTTATCGATGGCTTCGTAAATGTCTTTAAACGGTATATTGATAAAAGTTAATTATGACATTTTTAGTTGATTCACATTGTCATTTAGGCAGTCTTAAATTTCCAGCAAAGACTGCCTTAAATTTAGATGAGATAATATCAAGAGCTCATAAAGCAGGTGTCAGCCATATGTTAAGCGTAGCCTGTATGCCATCTGAATTTTATGAGATGATAGATAAAATAAAAAACTATAAGGGCATATATACAGCCTGTGGAGTACATCCTTTAAATCTTGAGGAGGCCGGAGACTGGAGCGAGGAGCAGTTAAAAGAATGTCTGTCCCATGACAGTGTAGTGGCGCTGGGTGAGACAGGCCTTGATTACTTTTATGCAGAGGATAGCAAGGGGCAGCAGCTTGATTCTTTTGCAAGACAGATAGCTCTTGCCCATGAGTTATCACTGCCTCTTATTATTCATGCCCGTGAGGCCCACAAGGATACAGTGGCATTAATGCAAAGTGGAAATGCCCGTGATGTGGGGGGCGTCATGCACTGCTTCTGCGATGGGGTGCAGATGGCCCGTGAATGTCTTGATATGGGTTTTTATATTTCATTTTCAGGTATAGCCACCTTTAAGGCAGGAGACAATGTCAGAGAGGTGATAAAGTATGTGCCAGATGATCGCATGCTAGTAGAGACAGACTGCCCATATCTGGCCCCAGTTCCTGTCAGAGGCTATGACAATGAGCCTGCCTATGTTCACTATACTCTTGATTTTATTGCAAAATTCAAAGGTGTAGATAAAAAGTATCTGGCAGAGCGCACCTCACAAAACTTTATGGATCTCTTTAATGTAAAGCTTGAAGAACTGCACCATCAGGATGTGCCATCCTCTGATAATAAGATTGAGCCTTTGTTAAGATCTCCTCTATAAGGTATTCTGTCAGCTCAGTCTGCTTTCTATACCTCTTTTTACCTAACTGTAAAAAAGGCCCTCCGGGGCCTTGTGACTTTAAGATCTGCCCACATACTGCCTATGTGCCTTGTGATTTGCAGCGCGGCTTTATGCCTGGCTTTGAAACTATCAGAGTGAAAGTGTCACAACTCTCTGCGCTTTAGCCTTGTCAATAAGACCTAACATGGTTTTAATTAAAAGGTCATAATCTATAGGCTTTGCTATATGGGCATTCATGCCGCAGTTGTGTACATTTACAATATCTTCAGTTGAGGTATTGGCTGTAAGAGCCAGAATAGGGATGATTTTACAGTCTTCCTTGCCACACTCTCTTATAAGTCTTGTAGTTGAGACACCATCTAAAACAGGCATACGCATGTCCATCAGGATAGCATCAAAGGTAAAGCTCTTTTGTCTGTAGTAAATATCAAAGGCCTTTTGTCCATTGCAGGCGCCTGTGACCTTGATATTGTGCATACCTAAAAGTTCGGTGACTATGTCCAAATTAAGATCATTATCCTCAGCTACAAGCACATGCAGCTGCTCTTTACTGCCATAATTTTTAATCTCAACTGCTTCTTGACTATCCTTATCAGCACTTGTCTTATCTGTATTTAAAGCAAGATCTTCATGTATATTCGCATCATTATCATCGCTATTGGTTGTGGCAGGAGCAAGATGGAGGGCAAAGGTTATGGTGGTGCCTTCATTTAACTTACTCTTGATATCAATGGTGCCATGCATCTTGTTGATAAGGTTTTTAACAATAGGCATGCCAAGACCTGTACCTTCGACCTGATCTTTTCTGTTTTCACGGGAGTAGACATTAAAGACAGTCTTTAAATATTCCTGTGACATACCAATGCCATTGTCCTTGACTGTAAAGATATAGGTATAGTCTCTATCATCAATCTCCTTGACGCTTACTGTAATGTCGCAGTTAACATTTGAATACTTAAAGGCATTGGAGATGAGATTTTCAAGAATATGGGTCAGCTTCTGCTCGTCCATGCGCACATAGGTATGGCGTATATCAATATGGGCACTAAAGTTCTTCTCCTGATGTTCAGCCATGTACTCAAACATCTCAAGTTTATTGTTAAGAAAGGCTCTTAAATCGGAGTTGACAATATTAAGCTTGGACTGAGCCTCAATATTTGAGGCCTCAAGTATTTCATTTATGATCTGTAAAAGCTGACCGGATATACCCTCAATCTTGCTGTAGATATTGGCAGTTTTGTGTTTATCCTCCACAGAATATTTGCCAATGGCGCACAGACCTAAAATACCATTGATAGGAGTACGCATATCATGAGACATGGCAGAGAGGAAATTGTTTTTATCTCTTTCATGGTTTAAAGAGCTTTCAATAGCATCCTGCAGCAGGCTCTGCTCTTTGATTTCCTGGGTTTTCTGCATATCTATAGAGCGTATGCACAAGACAGTATCACTGGTGTCAAAAGCATCTTTGAATAAGACAGTAAAGCGGTACCACTGCGAACTGGTACTGCCAAAGGAGACTTTGACATCAAGATCATAGGTAATTCTGTGATCCTTGGCCATATGCCGTATGGCCTCAATGGAAAAGTGGGAGGCAAAGTTGTCTCTGTAAGGCTCATCCACCTCACTGACAATAATATTAAACAGATCGCTGTATTTGTCAGACTCCATATCAAAACTTATAGGTCCATGTCCCTTGTAGTTTTTAAAGGTATCCTTGTTAAGATTGATATAGATAATGTCACTGTAGATATTGCCAAGGGCCATAAGAATATTGGCCTTGGTGCGTATGCGCAGTTTGAAGATACTCTCTCGTATAAACATAATGGCAGTTAAGGCTAATGCCATGGTGCTTATAAAGATGAAAATATGCTTGTTGTCCTTAAAGACAGAGTAGGTATCAGAGGTATTTGACACTACAAAGGTGGTGTAGCCGTTTTTCCTGCTCTGATAGGCATAGCCTACATAGTTTTCTTGATCAAGACCTTCAAAGGTCTGACTGTGATCAATAAAACCCTCGAGAGGATATCTTTTGAAGATATTTTTAAGATATGTACTTGCGTGATTGTAGGTCAGCTTTTCGTTATGTCTGAAAAATATGATTTTCTTGTTTTTATCTAAAATGAAAACCTGTACATTTTTGGGAATATTGTTAAAGTAATTGTCAATAATAAGATTGTTAAGCTGAATATCTACAAGCAGCATGGAGTTTTGGTGTGACAGGGATTTGACCAGGGTAATGATTTTATTGCCGGTGAAAATATCATTGTAGACATCGGTAACGACTACTTCTTTATTGGCCTTTAGTGCCAATTCATACCAGGGTCTGTCCTTTACTACCTGCTGAACTCTCTCGGTGTCAATCATAGGCGAGTAGACATAATTATCCATAAGGATAAAGAGCGATATAGGCAGCTCTGGCATCAGAGAGTGGGAACGACGCAGACAGTCTAAAAGAAAATTATTTAAAAGCCTTTTGTTTATGGTTGAATCAGGGTTTTTAAAATTAGGCACCAGATTGATAAAGTCATCGCAGAAGTCTGCAATAACATCAAGATTATTGGTGTGTATCTGAATTAATGAGTCTGAGATATTGCTGGCTTTTATAGCATGATCTCTTGATATTTCATCATTTAAATTGGTGCTGTACAGGGAGTAGACATATACAGTAAGGGCCAGAAAACAGCAAAAAAGTATAAAAAGTATGCCGTGATAGGTAAGAAAAAGTCGTCTGAACAGTTTACTCATAGCCTAATCTGCAAAGTCATAATGTGTAAATCTAAAATATACATCCATTATAGTATTTGCCAAAACTAAAAGAAATTCAAATTTAATGGCATACTTTTTTACAAAAATATAGACTAGATCTGATCTATTTATATAAATCTATATAATCGCGTCTTTTACGTTTAAAAAACTGGCAGATTAAAAAGCTCAGTGAGACTATGGTACCGGTGACAAAACTTGCAAAAATCCATTGCGGCATAGATAAAGATAAAAGCTCCCAGTCGACAGGGGAGCAGGTGCCCTGCGGTGCAAACATCCATGGCAGATATTCATCAAGTGGCAGAAAATCTGGGAAATTGGCTTTTAATGAGCATGCCTGGCCAAAAGGATTGTCAGAATAATACTCTTTTAAATGGCGATAGGCAATGTATACACCGCCTGCCGAGCCTGACAGAAAGGTTAAAATGGCAAGAAATCTTGTAATAATAAAAATTGGATTGATAAAACCTATAAGGCCTGCAATGATAAAGCTTAAATACAGAGCTCTTTCATAGACACAGTTGACACATGGATCAAGACGCAGAGTGTATTGAAAGTAAAGTCCGGCACCTTCAAGTGCAATACCTGTAAGCAAAAGACAGAGCCAGATAAAACGCGAACTTGAGAGCTTTTGCAGAATATGTATCACAAAGACCACCCTGATTTGAAAAGATGTGTATCAGTCAATATTCTAACCTTATGACACACATCTTGCAATACTGTTTAGAACTGTTCTATATAAGACCTGAGGCGTGAAGCATCTCAGTCACAGGAGGCAGGAAGAACCATGTGCCTATAAGTCCGACCAGAGTCAGGACAATGGTATATGGCAGAGCCATCCACATCATCTTTAAATATGGCAGTCTGATAAGCGGTGCCAGGGCTGATGTAAGCAGGAACAGGAAGGCGGCCTGTCCATTTGGTGTGGCAACAGATGGCAGATTGGTACCTGTATTGATGGCCACAGCTAAATGATCAAACTGCTCTTGTGATATGACACCGGCGCTAAAGGCATCGTGCACCTGCTCAATATAGATGGTGGCCACAAAGACGTTGTCAGATACTGAAGATAATATACCGTTGGCCATATAGAAAATAGGCAGCTGAGCCTCTGGAGAGGTTGAGAGTACCCAATTGATTAAAGGTACAAACAGCTCCTGCTGAGAGATTACGGTAACTACGGTGAAAAATACGCACAGCAGTGAGCAAAACGGCAGTGATTCAGTAAAGGCCTTGCCAATTTCCTCTTCAGAGGTGATACCACAAAATGAGGTGGCAAGAATAATTACAGACAGACCGATAAGACCTACGGCAGCCAGGTGCAGAGCTAAAGCCAGCACCAGCCAGATGCAGCATATACCCTGAATGATAAGCTTTAACTTATCACGGCTGGTGAGATTTTCTGTAACCTTTTTATCCTGTGCCACGAGAATGCTGCGTACAGACTCAGGCATTTGCTGACCAAAGCCAAAGAGTTTGAATTTTTCAATAATAAAGCAGGTTAAAAAGCCGCAGATAACCACAGGTACTGATACAGGGGAGACGCGCAGGGCAAATTCAACAAAGGACCATCCTGCAATATTGCCCACAATAATATTCTGAGGCTCACCTACTATAGTACATACGCCGCCAAGAGCGGTACCTACAGCAGCATGCATTAAAATTGAGCGTAAAAAGGCTCTGAACTGATCAAGATCGCCTGCCATCTCCTTTGGTACATATCTGTCATCTGACAGACGGGCCGTGGCAGCATCGCCGCAAATAGTTCTGTGATAGAGTGAGTACATGCCAATGGCAATGGAAATGACCACAGCAAGCACGGTAAGAGCATCAAGGAAGGCTGAAAGGAAAGCTCCTAAAAATGAGAACATCAGGGCAATTGTGACATGGGACTTTAACTTTACAAGGATCTTGGTAAAGATAAACATGAGTAGATCACGCACAAAGTGAATGCCAGCCACCATGAACATCAAAAGCAGAATAACCTCAAGATTGGCTCCTATTTCGTGGCGAACATGCTCCATATCGCAAAGGCCAATAAAGCAGGCCTCGATGGCTAAAAGTCCGCCTGGCTGAAGTGGGTAGCATTTTAAGGCCATAGCCAGGGTAAAGATAAATTCAAGAACTAAAAACCATCCGGCTAAGACAGGAGAGACAAAGAAAGTCAGGAGAGGGTTTATGACAAGGCAGGCGATGATAAACATCTTATACCAGCCAGGAGAATCTCCTAAAAATGTTAGACCAAAAGATCTGATGTACGATGTATTCTCCATTGTCGCTCCTTTTTGTATTAACCTTTTGATGAATAATTAACAATGCCACCACGATTGTACTCTTATTTAAAGATCTGTATATGAGGTAACATTCTGATAAATAATAGCTTTGTGATCTCAATCAAGAAGAAGGCAGTTATTTCAAAACTTTGCTATGTTGTGAAAATAATAAAAATTGACCCATGTCAATATTAGGTAAGGCGCAGACTACAGTATAAACATCAAAAATGAAAACTTGTATGTAATCTTTGACACAAGTGCGTGCTGAATAAAATTTTAGTCTTGAAAATACAATATTAGTCACTGTCAGTGTGTATGGTGCATGCATATGCCGTTTGACTTGGAGGAGGGTAAAAATCTTTAAAATATTTGTGATACTGAAGGCATTTTTGATGTAATTTCTGATAAAATATCGCATGTATCTTTGTCTGATACAAATTATCAAAGCGTAACATGAAGGAAAAGTATGTCTACAGTTGCATTTCTCACCATGTGTATAGCTGTTGCAGCTTCACTTGGCATTCTGCTTGGCATGGTTAAGGTCAAGGGAGTGGGACTTGGTATCGGCGGCGTATTATTCTCCGGTATTCTGGTAGGTCACTATGCTCATGAGCTATATGGTCTTACCATTCGTACCGCTGAAGGTGCTCTGACTTTTGAGGGCGGAATACTCCACTATGTACAGGAGTTTGGTCTTATACTCTTCGTGTATGCCATTGGCGTACAGGTAGGTCCAAGCTTTTTCTCAAGTCTCAGGAGTATGGGGTTAAAACTCGTAAGCTGGGTTTTAGTAATTATTGTCATGGGCTGTTCTATCGCTCTGACACTACACTTTATAGGTATAATTCCTGTTGATGCCATGATTGGTATCTACACAGGCGCTATCACCAATACACCAGCTTTAGGTGCCGGAACTCAGATGATTCACGATATGTCAGTATCGCTTACCGATGATGGCATTGATCCTATAGCTGTAGGCTTTAGCGAGCTTGTAGTGCCTTCTGCCTATGCTATGGCCTACCCATTTGGCGTGTGCGGCATTTTGATGACTATTATCGTGTTAAAGGCTGTCTTCCGTGTCAATATCGAAGAGGAAGCTGACAAATACTTCAAGTCAAAGTCATCTGGCATTCCATCTATTACCACTGTCAACGTCAAGGTCAACAATTCAGATTTCTTTGGCAAGAGCCTGGAGGATCTGCCAGGCCTTAAAGAGGGTCGTGTGGTATGTTCTCGTGTGTTGCGCGACAAGGAGCTTTTAGTTCCTCACCATGATCTGATTCTACAGGACGGTGATGTACTGCATTTAGTAGGTGTACCAAAGGATGTAAGCGCCACTGTTAAAGTTATAGGCAAGCCATCATCTGAGCTTCTGACAACCCGCGGCACCAAGATCTCCGTACAGCGTATCGTGGTCACCAACTCTCAGGTTTACGGCAAGACCTTAGGTTCACTACATCTTGACAGCCGTTTTGAGATTGTAGTGTCACGTGTTATACGTTCAGGTATTCAGTTTATTCCAACCCCAGACATGCAGCTGCAGTTTGGTGATACTTTAAACGTAGTAGGTCATGAAGATGACATCAAGGCTGCAGGCAATGTTGTCGGTAACTCAACTGCCGAGCTGCACAAAGTAGCCATGCTGCCAATTTTCTTAGGTCTGATTTTAGGTATGATTCTTGGCAATATACCAATTCCTGTATCTGGCGTGCCAGCCCCACTGAAACTGGGTATTGCAGGCGGTCCTCTGGTTGTGGCCATTCTGCTCTCACGCTTTGGTGAGGCTTTAACCTTCCAGAAGATGCACTGGTATATTCCTCAGGCAGGTTTATCAGCTCTGCGCGAGATTGGTATTACTCTGTTCTTATCCATCGTTGGTATCTGTGCCGGTGCCTCAGGCTTCTTTGAGACACTGCAGGGTCCAGGTTTAAGCTGGATGATGTGGGGTGCTATTATTACAATAACTCCTTTAATGATTGTAGGATTCTTGGCCTACAAGTTCTCAAAGATAAACTACCTGGTGCTTTCAGGAATGCTGGCAGGTTCATGCACAGATCCACCAGCTCTGGCATTTGCCAACAGCATGCACTCAAATCCAGAGGCATCATCACTTGGCTATGCTACAGTATACCCGATAACTATGTTCCTGCGTATTCTGTCACCACAGATAATGATTATTATTGCAGTTCTCTTTGCTGATTTTGGAGCATAAAAGAACATTTAGTGTAAAAGCCTCTTAACGAGGCTTTTTTTACGCCCTAAAATCTTGTTTTTACATATATTTGCTTTATCATAGGAAAAAAAGGTATTTTTCTATGATCTCTACAGCCAATATATTTTCCTATCTTGACAATAGACATATAAATTACGAGCTTTATCATCACAAGGCCGTAGCCAGTGCCGCCGATATTGCCAATATGCCGGTGATGAGTGGTACTGTAGTTAAAAATCTTATTTTAACCACCAAGGATAAAAAGCTTTTTATGTATACCCTGCCTTTGCAGGCAAGGGCTGATTTAAAGGCTCTGGCCAAAGAGCTTGACTGTTCGCGTCTGTCCTTTGGCAGCAGCTCTGATCTGGCTTTTTTAGGAATACCAGCTGGCATGGTAAGTCCTCTGTGTCTTTTAAATGACAGGCAGGGTGAGTTTTGCTATGTACAGGCGGCCTGTCTTGATAAGAGTGAGATTGTAAACTGCCACCCCTTTAGCAACAGCATGTCAATTGATATCAGACGCTGTGATCTTGAAGCTATTGTCAAAGACAGCGGTCATGAGATTATAAAAAGTCATGCCATCAGATAGAATATATGCTCTAAAGCCCTATATTGCAGAGGGTAGCCGCATTCTGCTTTTAGGCTCTATGCCTTCTGTCAGATCGCTTGAGAGCGGTTTTTATTATATGCACAGACAAAACAGAATGTGGCAGATTCTCTCATCCTTTGTGCCCTTTGAGGTTGATGATAGTGTAAAGTCACGTATGAAGGCGGCAGATTATCTGCATCTGTCCTTTAGTGATGTTATAGCAAGCTGTGTAAGACAGGGCAGTCTTGACAGTGCTATCAGAGACTATAAGATAAATGATATAAATGCTATAACTGATCACAATAAGAGTATAGTGCGTATAATAACCGCAGGGAGTAAGGCGCAGAGTCTGTTTAAAAAGCATATTGTGCTCAATCGCAGTGATATAGAGGTTTTGCATCTGCCTTCAACCTCACCTGCCAATACCAGATTTTCGCTTGAAAGCCTTAAAGCCATATACAAAGAGGCTATAGTTATACATGATAATTAGAATTATATGTCTGTGCCTGTGTCTTGCAGCTACCAATGTGCATGCCTACTCTAAAATCTATAATCGCAATTACACAGTCTCAGAGGTTATCTTTCCAAATGAGTGCCGCCTTAAAATTAACAATGCTGCCTGCGAGCATATTGCCGCGCGCTTTGTGCAGGATTTTGAGCGTGACAGGGTGCTTGAGGTTAATGACAATATAGATTTTGACAGTCTTGATAATATAAATATAGCCAAGGGTACACAGAAAGTAGAGCTTAGGGTGGTACACAATGCCATAAAAAATATTATTACGCTCTATGCCATATCAAGACGCACTGTCGAGGAGATGGAGAGTATAACCATTGACGTGTTCAATGTACTGCCAGATGAGAATATGCGCTCTATAAGCTTTGATGAGCTTTTTGAAAAGCCTGACAGAGCCAAGATGATAATAGCCCGTGAAGTGCAGAAAGTTTTTGGTAAAAACAATACTCTGCTGCTGCCAGTTGAAATCTCACTGATACAGGTGGCTCCAGCCAATTTTGCTGTAACCAAAGATGGACTGCATTTTTTCTTTGCACCAGGGCAGGTAAGTCAAACCAAAAAGGCCTTTGACCTACTTAAAATAGATTTGTCCTTATTAGGCAAGGCCAGACCTAATTTAAAATACTGGAATGAATAATTTATCCTGCTTTTATATAAAACTGCACATATAAGTCTGTTAAGAGTGCAGATCGCGTAGCTTAGGTACATTTAGTGTAATGATATTTATTGTGATACAATAAGTGCGCTTTTTGTTAAAGGACCGTATATGAGCAGCAGAGCCACATTACAGGATATTGCAGATTTAGTCGGTGTCACCAAGATGACAGTATCGCGTTATTTAAATAACAGAGATAGTGTCGCCAAGGAAACATCCGATAAAATACAAAAAGCCATAGAGAAATTAGGCTATATCCCAAACCGCGTGCCTTCAATGATGTCTAAGTCGCGCTCCTATGCTGTAGGCCTTTTAATTCCATCCTTTTCCAATCTTGTATTTCCTGATGTAATTGATGGAGTGCAGGAGATTGCCATTGCCAATAATTACAATGTGCTAATTGCCCATACTGGCTATTCAAATACCGATGAGGAAAGTCAGATAGCATCTTTGCTCTCCTATAAGGTTGACGGTCTTATTCTTACAGAGAGCGCTCATACCAGACAGTCGCTCAAGATGCTCTCAAATGCAGCTATTCCTGTAGTTGAGCTTATGGAGTACAGAGAAAGACCTGTAGATATGTGTGTAGGTCTTGATCATGAGACCATTGCCTATAATATCACCAAAGCCATGATTGAGTCTGGCAGAAAGCATATTGCCTATTTTGGCGTAAGACTTGACAGGCGTACCATGCTGCGTGCACAGGGCTATGAAAGAGCTTTGAGCGAGTATGGTCTTGAGCCTTATACCTTTTACAATAAATCGCGCTCCAACTTTACTATGGGCGGCGATCTGATGCGCAAGGCTGTAGCTGAAATTAATGATCTTGATGCTATTATCTGCACCAATGATGACGTGGCTGTAGGCGCCCTCATTGCAGCTATGGATTTAAAACTATCAATTCCTGACGATATTGCAGTTGTAGGATATAATGGTCTTAATATTGGACAGGCAACAATTCCAAAACTGTGCTCTGTAGATACCCCGCGACATGAAATGGGGCGCACAGCCATGCAGCTTATACTTGACAGACTGAATAACAAGATCAGCTCAAAAGTCCGTATCATGCTTGAGTGCTCTATAACACAGGGCATGAGTCTTACTAAGCAGGAGTACAATACTATGCAAAGACTTTTAAGAGCATCTGTAGATGAAAAGAACACGCAACGTTGATACAACTTAGGATCCTTGTACAAGGGGCGTGACCTTTAGGATCCGCAAATAGGTCTTTAATAGCAATATTAAAGACCTATTTTATTGGATCTCTATTCTTCCTTAAAAGTAAGTCTGCAGCCTTCACTGCCATTTACAGCAGAATAGAGGTTAAAACCATCCTTGCCGCGTATCTGTCCTGTTTTAAAAGCCTCAATCTCAGCAGTACTCAGATTTCTTTTTCTTGAATGGGTAGAGGTTAGATTAAAGTTTTTCTTCATATATGTTGAAATTAAAGCCGCCTCATTATCACTTAGAGCAAACTCTATAACCTTTTTATTAACAGAGCACAGCCAGCCTTCAAGAAAAAGATTAAGTTCTTTGTTAAAAGCGTATTTAACTTTTTTGGTAATACGTTTTTCAATTTCATCTTCATCAGAAAAAATATCAAACATAATGTCGTGCGCTGAGTTGAATATAGGGTGGTTTAAGAGGGCTTTGACAGTAGCGTTGTGCTCTGCTATGGCTTTATCTATTCTTTTTTTGAGCTCAGGCTCATGCTCTTTTTTATATGTTGCTCTTTCAATCTCAAGCTGTCTTTGCAAAATGGTTACGGTATAGATGGCAATCTCCATTCTGTCTTTATTGCCTACAAAGGTTACACCGCGTGGTTTTGAGTTTACATAATTAAAAAAGTAGTCAACGCCAAAGGCTTTACAAATAATGGAAGCAAGAGTGCCTATAAGGATTTTACTTCTAAAATAACTCTTTAACTCATACTTTTGTGAGTCAATTGAGTTTAAGGATATATCCTGAGAGGAGATATTGTGCTCTGCCATCAGTTTCTGAGCACGGTTAAGTGCAATAGAGGCCTCTGAAGGATTTGTGGATTTGGACAGAGCCAGCAGTTTTTGAATTTTATCAAGTATATCTTTGTTAGCCATATTAATAAAAATAACCCCTGGTTTTGTAGATTAAAAAAGCCGATATTAAAGCACTTAGAGCTAAAAGTGCAAAAATAGCAGAGAGTGAGTATATATGTGCGATATAACCTAATACAGCAGGAGCAAACAATAGGCCTGTATAGCCTGCAATGGCCACAGTAGATACAGCAGCAATCAGAGGCATATCATTTTGTTTGGTTGTAGCCGACATACACAAAGGTGAGATATTGGACATGCCTATACCTACAAACACAAAGCCTGCATACATTAGAACAAGACTGTCAAAGGAGACAATGAGCATAAGACCTGAACTTAGCAGTATGGCACCATAATAGGCAGTTTTAAATGGACCAAAACTTTTAACAATGCGCGATCCGTACAAACGGCAGATCAACATACAGAAGGTGACAATCAAATAGCCAGAGGCTGCATATTTAAGATCAACTCCTGCCTCCTGCGTTACATACAGTGATGACCAGTCAATCATGGCACCGCCTGCAATATAGGTAAAGGCAACAATTATGGCAAAGAAGATCACAGCTCCCCGTGGCAGGGCAAAGGCACGGGCACTCTTTTTATTTTCAGTCTGAATATTAAAGATATGGCCCACAATAAAAAAGGTTGAGATATATAAAAAGCTTACTGATATGGTGCTTATAACATTCATGTGGAAGTTTAAAGACAGCATGATAAGCGTAAAGGTGGCGCCGCAGAATTCACCTAAAGAGTAGGCTGCATGTATAGGTGACATTAAAAACAAGCGATAGCGTTTTTCAAGATAGGCGCCATAGATATTGATGGCCACCTCAAAACAGCCCACAGCAAAGCCAAAGACAATGACAAGGGCATATACCAGATGCAAAATGGGCGGTATATAGGTTAGAGCTATAATAGATGAGCATATAATAAGACAGGAGGATATATAGGTAATCTTGGTGCCAAGCTTCTGTGTCATTATGCCTGAGGCAAACATGCCGCACACCGATCCTATACCAAAGAGCAGCACCATATGTCCCATCTCTATATTGCTAAGAGAAAAAGCCTTTTGAATAAACGGGATTAAAGGGGCCCATATGGCAATACAGAATCCGCCAATGAAATTGCCAAGATAGGTGGACAGAACCTGTCCGCGTATATGGCTTAGCTGTCTGAACTTTATCACACCATCTCCTTGTTAAGATGGGCTCATTATAGCCAATACTGATATTTAATAAAGTGCTTTGACAAGATTTTGGAAAAAGGCTGAGTCTTATACAAAAAAGGCGGAGCCTTGCTCCGCCTTTGTGTGGTATAAGTTTATTTATTTATGCATGCATAGGAGTTGCATTGTTGATATCATCTGTATCATCAAGACGGCCTTCAAGGCGCTTGTTGACAATATTGGCTACAGTGGCATCTGACCAGACATTGACTGCAGTTTCAATCATGTCAATGACGGCATATACTGGCAGAATCACACCCATTAAAGCCACTGGTACATTCATAGATGACATTAAGGATATGGTCAGGAAGTAGCAGCCCATTGGCACTCCTGCGTTGCCAACTGCGGCAATGGTGGAGATAAAGAGCCATGAGATTATGGTAAAGGCTGTTATTTCAAAACCTGCATTTTGCATCAGATACAGTGAGGTTACCAGAATAAAGGCTGCGCAGCCGTTCATATTGATGGTGGTGCAGATTGGCAGTACAAAACGTGATACCTTCTTGTTCACACCAAGATTGTCCTCGGCAGAGGCAATAGTTACAGGCAGTGTGCCTGCTGATGATTTAGAAAAGAGCGCTACGGTAATGGCAGGTAGCATGCCTCTGGCCACTACTATAGGATTTAAACCGCGGGCCAGCATGATAAGAGGCAGTACTACAAACATCTGCAGCAGATTGGCGCCTACCACTACAGTAAAATAGGTGGTAAGACCATCAAGTAGGATGCCACCTTCAAGCTCGTGCACCAGCTGAGCTGTAAAGCCCATGATACCAATTGGCAGAATAGCTAAGATCCAGTGGATAATCATAAAGAGAATATCCTGCAGACCTGTAAAGAGCTTGACCACAGTCTCTTTTTGCTCAGTCTTTGGCATAATGGCAAGGGCCATGCCTATGGCGGCTGCAATGAGCAGTACTGAGAGTACATTGCCTGCTACAAAAGGCTGGAGAATGTTATTTGGAATAACATTTAAAATATGATCAAGATAGGTTGTAGGTATGGCCTTTGGCGCATCGGCTGCTCCTGAGATCTCAGCAGGTACATTTTCAGGGCTCAGCACCACAAAGAGGGCAGCTGCCACTGCAGCTGCAACTATGGTGGTAAGCAATGTATAGAAAATGGTATATCTGAAGATAGTACCGCTCTTGCTGTCCTTGCCAAGTTTGGCAAGGGTAGTGATAAGAGCCAGGGCGATAATAGGCACGGCAATAAAGCTAAAGAGTCTGGTAAAGACTGAGGCTATAAAGTTCATTACGGCCATGATGGACTCTGTGCCTATATAGCCCATGATACCGCCTGCAATTAGGGCTGATACATAAAATACTGCTGTTTTGATACGCTGTTTTTTAGGTATATTGTTTAAAATATTGCGTGATAGTTTATCTACGCTGTTGTTGTTAACCATGTTTTTACTCCTGTGAGTACATTGGTGTGGAGAGATATCTGTCACCTGAATCTGGCAGTATTACAACTATCAGTTTGTCCTGATTTTCATCACGTGACCCAACTTCAATGGCGGCTTTTAAAGCAGCTCCTGATGAGATACCGGCAAAGATGCCGGCGCCTTTTGCAAGAGACGCACCCATTGTCATAGCATCGTCATTTTGAATGCGTATTATCTCATCGTAAATAGAAGTATCAAGAATAGATGGAACAAAACCTGCACCTATACCCTGAATTTTGTGTGGACCTGGGGCACCGCCTGAGAGAACAGGGCTGGCATCTGGTTCAACAGCCACCATTTTAACGCTTTCCTTGCGCTCTTTTAAATAGCGGCCAATACCTGATATGGTACCGCCTGTACCAACGCCTGATACAACTATATCTACCTGACCGTCAGTATCCTCATAAATCTCAGGACCTGTGGTCTCAATATGAGCCTGCACGTTGGCAAGATTATCAAACTGACTTGGAATAAAGCTGTTCTGATCCTGCTCTTTGAGCTCATTGGCCTTGGCAATGGCTCCTTTCATACCAAGGGCGCCGTCGGTCAGAACCAGACTTGCACCATAGGCCTTTAAAATAGCACGTCTTTCAACAGACATGGTCTCTGGCAGAGTCAGTATGAGCTTAAGGCCCAGTGAGGCGCAGGCCATGGCAAGACCAATACCTGTATTGCCAGATGTTGGCTCTATGATTAAGGTTTTGTCATTGATAAGATTGTGCTCAAGAGCAGTTTTTAACATATAGATGGCAGCTCTGTCCTTAATGGAGCCGCTAGGGTTTAAAGCCTCAACCTTGGCTACAATGCGGGCCTTTGAGCCATGAGCTTTAGCAAAGGCAGTAATATCTACTAATGGGGTTTTACCAATTGCATCTGTTATTGAGCTGTGTATATTCATTTTTTATCTCCTTCTATGATTAGTTTGTGTGTTGCGTATATATTAGATGAAGATCAAAAAATTATGATTTTACATGACTAAATTTTGCAAAAATATGCCAGAATTTTTATATTTTCACTCTTTTTGGACTCTATTTTGTTTCTAGTTGATTAAACTGTATCAACTAATAGATCTAGTTGATTAAATTTTTGCAATAAAATTATCACTTTTATATCAATTGATATTTTATTGCAATTTAAAACTTAAAGTACCTAAAAGGTATTGACATATTCAAAAATTTAATTTCTTTTAAACTTTTTTTACACCAGCATTATGCAGTGACACCAAGATATAATTCTGAATAAAGCAGTGACTGCTGCATTAAATACAGGTCAGATCAGGCTCTTATGCCAAGGCCTTGCGCGTGTTAAGTTTGCTACAGGCTCTAAAAGTACTGTATAAAAGGCCCTCAGCACTATATCTAAAAAAGCCTGCTTGATTAGAAAGTCTATCCTTTGTGCTTTATCAGATCTTATCTGCTCTTTAGCATGCTCCTTTTAAAACACGGGTACATTCAGTGGCTGTGAGTATACAGAGCCGGGTTTAATTTAACTGTAGATGAAAAGTTATTGCATGTATAAATAATACTTTAAATGCAAAAAGAGCCTGTCAGAGTAGGTAAAAAGAGTGCAGTGGATCTCTTATTTTTGAATTTGTTTCGCAATTTTATGTAAAATGCAATAGTTAATTGTAGATAATGGTAAATATTTGCATAACATACTGATATTAAGGTAAATTAAGTTAAAATTTTTCTGTTTTTACACAAAATCTGTACACGTGCCGATGCGGGTTAGCTCCACTGTATCAATTAATTGATAGAAATTAACTTTTGATTATCAAGTTTTAATGTAAAAATGAAATCATGTTTTTACAGGAGGACTTATGTCACGCGTATTCAGTCCTGCAAGAGATGTAAAAGCAGCTAAGTTTAGTTTCTTTCTTGCAGGATTTGCAATGGCTGCTTGGGCGCCTTTGGTTCCATATCTGAAGGTTAGATTAAACATTACACATTTAGAGCTGTCACAAATCATTCTGCTAATGGGCGCAGGATCAATTGTAGGCATGCTGGCAACATCACAGTTAATTAAGCTTTTAGGCGTAAGAAAAGCCTTATTTTCATCAGCAGTGGTTCTGCTTTTATCAATTGTATTTTTAGTCAATGCCGACAGTTATTATATGGCAGCGGCAGCTATATCAGCATATGGCATCACCATTGGCTGTATGGAAGTAGGTTCAAATATTTACGGCACCTTACTTGAAAGTGAATATAAAAAGGTTTTAATGCCGTCAATGCATGGTTTCTATTCAACAGGTGAAATTGTATCCTTAAGTATTATTGCTCTGCTCTTACACATATCATTTGAAATTGAGTGGGCTATTATTGCTCCTGTACTTGTGGTCTTTGCAGTCTTTGTATTTCTAAGCCCGCATTTATCAGGTCAGAAGACCTATCAGAAGGAAACTTTTGCTCTGCCGCGCGGTGTGGTTTTAATTCTGGCTCTGCTTTCATCATTTATCTTAATGGTAGAAGGTTCAATGCTTGACTGGTCAGCTCTGCTGATGATGCAAAAGACCGATGTGTCAATTACTCTTTCAAGCTCAGCCTACATTGTGCTGGTAATCTTCCTGGCTGTAGGTCGTTTTTCTGGCGGCTCTATGATTGATAAATTCGGTATCTTTAAAGTGCTATTTGCAGGCCTTGGAGTATCGATTTTAGCCCTGGCTATGATCTTTATGACCGAGAATCTGTATATGCTCTATATATACTTTTCCATATTAGGTCTTGGCATGGCCAACGTCCTGCCTATAGTGATTTCACTCTCAGGCAGACAGAAGAAAATGTCAACAGTGGCTGCCATATCTTCAGTATCAAGCTGTGGTTACGGTGCCCTTATTATTGGTCCTGCTCTGATTGGATTTATAGCCGAGCACAGCTCACTTAACAGTGCCATACTGTTCTTAAGTCTGTTAGGTCTTGTAGTATCAGCAGTATCAGTAAAGGTAGTAAGAACTATAGCCTAAGATAAAAAACACTGTGCACAGTGGCACAGAAATATAATCTGCATCAGGTGCAACAGTATATAAAGTTTACTTTTGCAGATCATGACAGCTATGCACAGTTTAACAATCCTCTGCATAGCTGTTTTTTTATAAGTAGCAGATATAGATCTTAAAGATATGGACAGTAACTTGTGAGTAGCTTGTGGGGGCAATTTAGCTTAAAGCCTCACAGGCTGTCTTATACAGGTACTGAACCTGTATACAACAGGCTACAGGCAAAAATTTAATATGCTTGCATAGCTATATTATATAGAGCATAAACAGGATGCATATATAGTACAAATCAGTGCAAAATATTTTTGGCATGTAGTGAAAATAATTGTAAAAAATATCTTGCAATTGACTCTGCAAGCTAGTAGTTTAAACATATTGGATAGAAGTGAAGTAAAGTATGCGACTTTCAGTTGAACAGCTGCAGTCATTTATTGCAGCAGCAAGGTTTGGATCTTTTTCGCAGGCTGCAAGAGAGCTGCAAAGAGCGCAGTCTGTTGTATCTACACATGTAGCATCTCTTGAAGAACAGCTTGACTATGCTCTTTTTACCAGAGGGCATAAAATAACACTGACACAGCGCGGTCAGATCCTTTTAAATCACGCCATAGAAATAGTTGAAGCCTCAGATATCTTTATGCAAAGAGCCCTTGCTCTGCATGAGATTAAAAATCCTATCATCCATCTAGGTATTGATTACTCTTTATATGGACCAAAGCTGTTTAATGCCATACGTGAATTTTCAAATAAATACCCAGATCTTGAGCTTAATATCTCAAGTCTGTCATCCTTTGAGCTGACATCTTTAATGAATGAGATGAATATAGATCTGGCTTTAGTCTTCAATCACTCACGCATAGACAAGTTCAACTGCATAGATATTGCAGATATAGACAACAAGGTAGTGGTCAGTGTGGATCATCCTTTGTATAAATGTAAAGAGATAACAAGAGATACACTTGCTGTACACCGACAGATTGTAATTGCCTCACAGTATACAAAGACACAAAATCCAATTGAGCTCTCACCTATAAACTGGGTGGTGGACAATTACTATTATGCCATCAACCTGGTAGCCATGGGGCTTGGCTTTGCCGTAGTGCCGACCTCTGTGGTTGATGCTGAGGAGAAACTTGCTGAAAAACTTGATTTTCTTGATGACAGTAAGCTCAACTTCCCTGATTCTCAGCTGACGCTTGTGTATAGGGATTATGCACTTGATTTTGAGCCTGTGCAGTATTTATCAAAGCTTTTGCTCTCTATTGCAAAAAATGAAAGCGTCAATTAGTATCAAAAGTAAATATTTACTTTGAAAAAGGAGACATTATGGACTTTTTAGAACTGATGCAAAATCGCTATACCACCAAGCACTATGATGAGAGCAAAAAAGTCTCTAGTGAGGATTTTAATACTATTCTTGAGGCGTTGCGCCTAACTCCAAGCTCTGTAAACCTGCAGCCATGGAAGTTTTTTGTGGCAGGAGATGAAAAGAGCAAGGATAAAATGCGCCCATGTATTATGAATTTTAATGTGCCACGCTATGATGCCGCCACTCAGGCTCTTTTTATCTGCTCCTATAAAAAGGTGGATGAGGCCTATTTTGCAAAGGTTTTACAAAAAGAAGAGGCCGATGGCCGTATTCCTGATGAGAATATAAAGGCAGCACAGGATCAAAGCCGCCATAAATTTACCAATATGCATACAGATCATATGGCTCACTGGACAGGTAAACAAAGTTATATGGCTCTGGCAACTGCTATGTATGCTGCCGCCTCACTTGGCATTGACACCACAGCTTTGGAGGGTGTCGATTTTGAAAAGGCCGATGAGCTTTTAGGCATTAAAGATAGCAATCTTACCTGTCAGGTTGTCCTGATTTTTGGCTACAGATCAAAAGATGACTCTAATGTAATGGAGATAAGACCTAAGTCCCGACTGTCAATGGATGAACTAGTAACTTTTCTCTGATGTGACTTGATATAAAAATAAAGGAGTGTATATGAAGGTCATGATTATAGGTGGTGTGGCAGGTGGTGCCGCCTGTGCCACACGACTGCGCCGTCTTGATGAGAATTTAGAAATCACCATAGTGGAGCGAGGAGAGTATCTGTCGTTTGCCAACTGCGGTCTGCCTTATTATGTGGGTGATGTCATCAATAACAGAAATTCTCTGTTTGTGGCTACTGCGGCTCTGTTCAAGCAGAGATTTAATATCAATGTGCTAAACAAGACCAATGCCATCAAGATTGATCGTGAGAAAAAGGAAGTGCTTTTAGATGCCGGCAATGGTATTTTCTCACAGAAATATGACAAACTCATATTATCCCCAGGCGCCACTCCTTTTATTCCTGAATGTGCAAAAGGCAAAAAGGGCGTATTTACCATACGCAATGTCCCTGATGCCGATAATGTGCTCTCCTACATCAAAAACAAGCAGGTATCACATGCTGTAGTAGTAGGTGGCGGTTTTATCGGTCTTGAAATGGCTGAAAACCTGCGCCATAAAGGTCTTGATGTTGATCTGGTAGAGGGTGCCTCACAGGTTATGGCTCCTCTTGATCAGGACATGGCTCAGTATCTGCACAAGGAGCTTAATGACAATGGCATCAGAGTGCATCTTAATACAATGCTCGATGACATTATAAATGAAGATGACAAGGTCATTTTAAAGACCAAGTGCGGCAAGGAGATCAGAACCGATCTGGTTATTCTCTCAATTGGTATCAAACCTGAGAGTGAACTTGCCAGAGACTGCGGCCTTGAGCTTTCAGACAAGGGTTATATTGTAGTTGATGAGCATATGCAGACCTCTGATAAGGATATATATGCGCTAGGTGATGCCTCATATATCAAAGAGCCGATTTTAGGCAACAGAGCCTCTGTAGCTCTGGCAGGTCCTGCCACCAAACAGGCCCGCGTGGTCTGCTCCAATGTACTTGGTGGTAATGAGAGCTATGAAGGCGCCATGGGTGGCTCCATTGCCAAGATCTTCTCACTGCAGTCATCAAGCATAGGCTACAATGCCAAGACCCTCTCTCAAACAGATATTGATTTTGAAGAGATTTATCTGCATTCGCCATCTCATGCCTCCTATTATCCACAGTCTAATATGATTCACTTCAAGCTCATTTATGATAAAAAGAGCCGCAGATTGCTTGGAGCTCAGGCCATTGGTGCCGACGGCTGTGACAAGAGAATTGAGATTGTCTCATCCTATCTGTCCATGAAGGGCAGTATTGATGATCTGGCTTTCCATGAGCAGATCTATGCACCACCTTATGGCTCGGCTAAAGATGTGGTCAACTTTGCAGGCTTTGTAGCTCAGAATATAGAAGATGGTCTTTTTGAGCAGGTAAAAGTCTGTGATTTAGATAAGTTTAACAAGGATGAGTGCATCTTCTTAGATGTAAGAACAGCTATGGAAGTTGACACTATGAAGCTTGATAACTTTGTAAACATAGATCTTAATATGCTAAGGGATAATTTAGATAAGCTTGATAAAAACAAGACTATTTTAGTTACCTGCGCTATTGGCCTTAGAGGCTATATTGCCTGCCGTATCTTAAAGGAGCATGGTTTTAATCATGTCTATAATATTGCAGGCGGTGCCGCTAGCATGAAGATACATGACTACAAGGTAAAGGCCTAAGCGTTTTTTTATTGCTCGTTCGTTTTTACGTAATCTCTTTAAAACCTACAGCTCAAACCTGTAGGTTTTTTGTATATATAGCTGTTATTAAAAATAATTTTCTATCATACATATGGCACTGTGTAAGTATATAAAGGTGTGAATATACAAAAAAGGCACATTGTCTTTTGCAGAATGCATTTTTGCACAAGATGGCTGTACATTAATTAGTATAATTATTATACTAATCTTCTATGGCTTAAAATGTGAGCCTTTTATCTAAGAATGCAGCAGATGTAAAAAGCATATTGTCTAACTAATAAGATAGATGATAGCATGAGGCATAATAAGATTTAATCTGAATATGAGCGCTGTCAGAACGGCTCTTGTAACGACCAATACGGCACAGAACTACCAAGTTTTAAGGAGCATATATGCAGGTAAACAGCTTTCCTGTGCACCGCTTTGATGATATTACCCGTCATCCTGAGGATTTTAAACTGTTAGAGCGCGTGCCTTTGACAGTGCCTGGTGCTTTAAACTCTCTGCCTTTGATTTTAAATAAGGCTCAGGATGGTGAAAAACTGCACAGCATAGTAATTATTGATACTGAAACTACAGGCAAGGACAATACCAAAGACAAGATCATTGAGCTTGGTATGGTGCGTCTGACCTTTTCTATGGACAGAAATATCTTAATCAGTATAGACAGTTATTATGATGAGTTTGAAGATCCTAAAATGCCCATACCACAGGAGGTGGTCAATCTTACTCATATTACAGATGAGATGGTGCGCGATCATGTCATTGATGATGACAGAGTAGGACAGATGGTGGCAGGAAGACCGTTGATTATTGCCCATAATGCCAGATTTGACCGACCTTTGTTTGACAGACGTTTTCCAGCTCTTGGCGATCTGTCCTGGGCCTGCTCTATACATGATGTTAAATGGGATATATTAGGGTATGACGGCGTCAAGCTCTCCTATCTGTGCCAGAGTGCAGGTTTCTTCTACGATGCCCACCGCGCCTTTATCGACTGTCTGGCTGTAGCCTGGCTTTTGTTTATAGAGCCTGATGCTCTTGATATGATTTTAAATAATGCGCTAAGCTCACAGTATAAGATCCTTGCCTACAATTCCTTTGATATCAAAGATAAACTCAAAGAGCTGGGATATAGCTACAATGGTGTGCACAAGTGCTGGGTCAAGACTGTATCAAATGAGCAGGAGCTTAATGTGCAGTTTGATATTCTAAATACTATGTACAATGCCCGTGACAATGCCAAATGTATCAAGATAGGCTCTAAGAATAAATACAAGATTCAGTATTAAGTAAATACGCTAAAAGCAGATGGCACCACCTGAGGTGGTGCCATCTGCGCATTAGACGTATTATTTTGCAAAAGGCTATTTATAGTAGTCATGCTCAAAACGAAGCAGCATGTCACCTAGATTCTTGGTGATAATCTGCAGTCTTGAAATGGATGAGTTGGACTGACGAGAACGTTCAGAGCAGTCCTCAGAGAGGGATGACACCTCTGCCACATCTTCTTTAATAGTCTGTGCATTATCAGTCTGCAGACGCAATGTTTCAGCCATTGAGTTGGTCATCTCAGAGATCTCTTTGATGTTGTTGCAGATGCGATTTAGCAGATCGGCTGAAGCTGTAACCTTGTCAGCACCTTCATTGGCAATTTCACGGCCTTTTTTGGACATATCCACAGCAGATTTTGAATTGGTAACAAGGGTTTGCACCACATCGTTAATTTCCTGGGCATATGAATCTGTCTTACGAGACAGGGCATGTACCTCATCTGCCACCACAGCAAAGCCACGGCCTAACTCACCGGCACGGGCTGCCTCAATTGCGGCATTTAAAGCTAAAAGATTGGTCTTTTTAGCAATATCCTTGATTGACTCAAGCATGGAATCAATTTTCTGAGCCTGAATTGATACTTCACTTACTGACTCTTCAATCTTGACAGAGCTTTCGTTGATACGGTTTAGTGCATCCTTTGAGTCAATGGCAAGCTTGGCTGTATCCTCTGCCATAGTGTTGGCCTCAAGGGCAAAGTTTGCAGTGGACACGACATTGGTCTGCAGCAGATCAAGGTTTTGCGACATGCTGGCAGTTGATTCTGCAATAGATGAAGTTCTTTCACTTTGCACACCCATATCCTTTGAAGTCTGATCTGATAATTCAAAGCTCTTGTGAGAAATGTCCTTTACAAAGCCAATGGCCTGATCGACACGTGAGAAAATGGTTCTGACATAAGCCTGGGCGGCCTTGAGCTCAAGGCGCAGGGCGCCTAGATTTATATCATCATCTGTATAGGTAAGAATGCCCACAGGGTGTTCATAGACTGATGGTAGAATAGCTTTTAATTCTTTATAGACTGAAGTCTGCTCTTTTTCCTTTATATACATGGCAAGAGCGCCACCACCTATGGCAACGGCAGCTGAGGCCAGCGGCAAAAAGGCTGCACTTACAGCTGAGGCAAGAGCTGAGAGAATAAAGATATTGGTGGAAACCTTTGGAATCTTAAACAGAGGGGTTAATCTCTTTTTGGCATTGATCTTCTTGTACAGGGCATCTGCTCTGGCCACATCAGCAGGATCTGGCTGCACTCGCACTGACTCATAGGCTACAATCTTGCCGTCAACCATAATAGGGCTGACAAAGGCATCTACCCAGTAAAAACCACCATTTTTGCGTCTGTTTTTTACAATGGCCATAAAAGGCTTGCCCTGTTTTAGAGTATCCCACATCAGTGCAAAAGCCTCTGGCGGCATATCAGGGTGACGGATGATATTGTGATTCTGTCCTATAAGCTCTTCTCTGCTAAAGCCGGACATCTCGATAAAAATATCATTGCAGTCGGTGATAATGCCTTCTGTATCTGTAACTGATATGATTTTTCTACCAGCGGGAACTTTCATCTCCTCGTTGGTTACAGGAAGATTTACACGCATATTTTATTTACTCAAGCCTATACATTTTAGGTATTATATAAAAATATCTATTTGATCATAGACCAAAAACTTATTAAAGACCTAATCTTGACATCTATTATTCACATATAGCAGACAATTTTGGTGCACTTTTTTAAATATCTGTGCGCATTCTCGCAATATTTAACATTTGTTACAAGTAAATAAAGTCAAAAATTATAAATTTTAATTAAATATCAGATATTTATGTCTATACAAAATGCTATATTCTGCATGTTTAGACACTTTTAGATATATTTGTAAATTTTATATTAAAAAAGTATAGATGAATTTAACATTTGTAAATCATGGTTTAAGTAAAAGTGAGCTTAAGACATCAATGCAGTCGTGCTGTCATACCCTACAGAGCTCATTATATGTAAGGCCTCAGGAGGTGGTGTCTATGACATATGAGTATGACCAATTATAGCTAAATCAGTTTGTCATACTTATTTTTATTGTGTCAGCTATTTTTTCATACATTATTTTTATCTACATGCATGTGATCTGAAAATTTGGAATAGAGTGTGCACAAAGATCAGGGTTGCATATGCTTACCTGTGCTCTTTGTTTTTATGTGATTTTTAATTAAAATTAGGTGGGTTTCTTATAGAGTTAGATTTTATATGGGCTACAGCTGCACTGTTTTGGACGACATCAGCTGTAGCCTGCTCAAAAAGCAATATGATTATATCACAACTTTGTCATCAAAACTCACGCAATAAAATATATAAAGAACAAATTATTCCTGCTTCATTTGCACGCTTTTCTGATAGAGCCACGCTTGTTGACGGTCAGACCGACTTTAAGGCCAGGGTTATTGACTGCACCATAGGTGAGGATCAAAGAGACAAGGCTGTATGTCCTTACTGTGGCCATCCTTTAAACTTCTTTGGTTATCACTACAAAGCCTTTAAAGATGAGCTTAACGAGTGTCTTTATGCTGTCATGGATAGCAACAACGTCTATTACCTAAAGTGCAACAGAATGCAGTGCACCAACCATGACTGCAGAGGTAAAACAAGATTAAGAATATCCAAAACTCAGGATAGTAACCAACCTGATGAAAGTAAGGAGCAGGATGGTACACAGGTGCAGTGTGGGCATGCTAAAGCAACTGATAACAAAAAAGCAAAGAAAAAGAAGCCAATAGTACTTGTCGCTCATACTCAGAAGCACAGGCCTACACATTTGGTTTTAAGCCCTATATCTTTTCCATTTACATCTTTGTCATTAGATACTGTAGAGGCTTTGATAATATTAAAAAATGATAATGACATTAAAGCTGTCTATCGGCATATCAGAAAGTGTTTGCAGCTTGAGAAAAATGCGGTCAACGATGAGAGAGTACAGAGCATAGCGCTGTATCTACAAGCGCTTTTGCTCGAGCCTACAGCCAAATTGATATTCAAAGTGTATAACAACATATCAAGGATGCTTAACTCAGGCTTAAGTGCGCAAAAGGAGCATGATAAATCGCAAAAGGCTGGCGGTGTTAAAGAAAGCTCTGATTTTGTTCCTGAAGATTGCAGTGATTTTTTAAAACAGCATACATCTGCAGCCTACAGGCTGCAGGCCCTGCTCACCCACCATTTTCCTAATGTATCAACACATCTGTTATGGCTAGAAGGACTGTTAGATATGAAAATAGACTCATCCTAAGGCAAGAGCCTACTTTTTAAAGGGAGGGGTCTGTTATGACCATAAGAAAGAAAAAATATATTGTCGATTTAGACGCCAGATTACGCATTCTGTCAGCGCTTATCATTGCCAAAAATACAGGATGCACTGACGGCACTACCTTTACTGCCATGATAAAAATGGCAGCTGCTAATGCAGGATGCTCGGTCAGGACATTGCAGCGTTGGCTGGAGCGATACATTAATAATGGTAAAGATATTCAGGCTTTAAAGCCATCCTATAAAGGCTCAGAGCCAAAGGCAAAGACCAATAGGCTCTTTGACGCTGCTATTAAGATTGTCATTGCCTATCGCAAAGAAAATATGACTTTAACTGTGCCTCAGCTTTTACGTGTAGTTGAAAGTGAGTTCCCTGATTTTGTCGGTTTGCTAAAACGCTCTACAGTGCAGTTATATCTCAAGCGCAACAACTGCAACAGAACACAGATTAAAAAGGACACCTGCGATTACAGAGAGATTTATCTGCGCTACCGCAAAAAGCATGTGCTTGATTCTGTGCAGTGTGACGTAAAGGAGCTGCCTAAAGGTCTGATTACAGACGACAGTGGTATCAGCTGCAATGCCTATATACAGCTCTGCGTGGACAATCACTCAAGAAAAATCATTTCATTTGCTGTGTCGACCGAGCAGAAGGTACAGCTGGTGACAGACTCAATTAAATCACTGGTCTGCAATCTGGGTATACCTAAAACACTGGTTCTGGACAATGGCTCTATATATCGCAGCAAAATACTGGCCAGAGCTGCTTATCTGCTTGATATGAAGCTGCATTACTGCCGTCCATATGCAGCAGAGTCCAAGGGTATGGTTGAGAGAGTAAATCTGGATCTTAATGAAATTGAGAATGACATTAAACATCTGAAAAACATAAGTATTGAAGGTCTCAGGGAGATTGTGGAGATATGGGTTAATGAGCATAACAACAGATCACACTCAACCCTGGACAACAAGACGCCAAATCAGGTGTTTGATGCAGACACGTTTCCAAGGCGCTTTACTACTCCTGACATCATCAATACTGCTTTTAGAATTACTAAAACACGCGTTATAGGCAAGGACGGTACTGTGAGTATCAATAACATAAGCTATAAAGCTATTGTGGATTCCTCTAAAGGTATTTATGTCAATGACTCTGCAGAATTCATGATAGATGAAAAAGGCATTGTTTATCAGGTCCTGGATGTTAAAGATATAAGAGTCATTGAGCCTTTAAATCTCAAGAGCTGCCCTCAGCCAGATTATAAAACAGATTCAGATAATAAGGCACCTGCAGACAATGCCTGTGACAAACCTGCAAAGACTGGAGGTAAAGGACAGGGACATAAACAGCGCCCTGATGAGGTCAACACATGCCCACCCCGCTACTGTATGGCTCTGTCACGAGACAAAGCCAGACGGGATGGCACCTATACTACTGAGGATGAGTTTGTCCGAGATTTTAACAGTAAGTTTTATAAGAGCACTGAGAGCAGAAATATGGCAAGAGGCCCAGAGGTGGCATCTCCATATGCTGTTCAAAGCAAAATCAACAATGATAACAACACTTTATAGGATATAAATTATGTACGAGAATCTGCCAAACCTGGATTTTAAGGCTTTTTTCAATATGTCATCTACCCCATTTACGCAGAATATACCTGTCGAGGCCCTCTATCAGTCAGAGCAGTTTCTAGACAGCATGGGGCGTCTGCTCTATGCTGCCAAAAACAAGCAGTTTGCTGTACTTACAGCAGCCCCTGGCTGTGGTAAAAGTACTCTGCTAAGAGCTCTTAGTGCCGAACTTGATGATGACAAGTACACTATTCTCTATGTATCTGACAGTAATCTCTCTGCCCGCTGGCTCTATGCAATACCTCTGACAAAAATGGGCTATGAAGCCAAGTTCCATACCAAAGATGCACGTATACAGCTCCAGGATATGCTCTATAAGGAAATGGAGGTCAAGGGCAAGAATGTAGTCATAATTGTAGATGAGGCTCACCTGGTAGATCATCACAATAATCGTAGCACTCTGCAGGAAATTAGATTTATGCTCAATTGCGAATTTGATTCTGGCAATCCTCTGAGTCTAATCCTCTCTGGCCAGAACGAGTTATGGGACTTGATAGCACATAAAGATCATAAGGCTATTATTCAGCGCATAGATCAGATCTGCAAGATTCCGGCTCTGGATAACTGGCAGGTTGCTCAGTACATAGAGACACATCTCAAATATGCAGGAACCGATGACACCATAATTTCATCGGCCGCTATAGAGATGATAAGTAACGCCTCAGCTGGCGTGCCTAGAGTTATCAACAAAATCTGCACACATTCTCTGATCTATGCAGCTAAATGCAGACAGTCTGTGATCAATGAAGATCTTGTTAGAGCTGTCATTGAAAGAGAACTGCCACCAAACATGTGTTTGGGATAAAGAAGATAATACAAGAAGGATAATACACGAAAATGGTCCCTATATGGGATCATTTTTTTTATGTGCTATTTGAGGTTATTTAATACAATTAGAACAAAATGCTTTAAAGGCATGACAAAATGACTTAGCTAAAATGCGTCATTCTCATTTAGCAGTGACAACAGGTAAATGTACAGAGCAGGTAAAGTATCTGCTGGAAGATAATTTTTTTCAAAAACAGCATTTTCAGGGTAAAAAATAGAATTTTTTCAGAAAAGTGAGTCAGTATGCAGATAATTACAATTTGTTAGTAAAAATTTGACCTGTGCCACGTCTGTGCCTTGAGATAGCCATTTAAAAATATTATTATTAGTTAGGGATTTGTTTGTTTTGTCTGATTTTTTACTAAAGGATCAGCTATATGTTGCCGATTGTTAGTGAGGAAAGTGAGATTCATCTGCATGAAGGCTCGCTAAAAGGACAGGATCTAAACAGGTTTTTAAATATTGATATGCCTGGCACCTTTTTATTTGACATGAAATCTGATGCTATGTCAGATGCTGCCATTTATAAAGGTGATGTGGTTGTGTGTCGCAGGGATATTATCCCATCGCCACATGACATTGTCGTTGCTGTGCACCAGGGCAGGTTTGTTATGCGCATATGGCGTAATGATCCTGTTCCTTCTTTAGTGACGGCTGCAGGAGATGAAATTATAGATCTGCGTTTTAATCCTGCTTGTCACATTATAGGTGTGGTGGTAGGTATTATGCGTAGGCTGCGTCAGGGCATGTAATTAACTAATAACCACAAGTTTTAGGTTAATTATTGGCTTGGCAGTTAGGGTTTATAAATCAGTATTGAGCTGTTCGCGTGCCGAACTGCTGCTCTTTTAAAATATGTATTGATTATTTAGGGTTTATATTTTTAAGCTTAAAATATTGCTGTGGATAGTCTGTCTTATATTTTTTATAGGTCAGCATTGTAAAGATTAAGTTTAGTCTAGCACAAGATATTTAACATATAAATTCACTTTATAGCTTAGTGTATTTGAGCACTTTGTCTTTTTGTTTGAAAAGTCAAAGCATGTACAATATCAGATAGCCTTTGCATATTTTTTAAGGAAGGTTTGTAATATACATTTTGTATACGCTTTTACTTTGCCATGTTTAAATCATAATTTCTATATAACAACAAGATGCCAGAGAAGACTTATTCAGGAGTGCCTTTATTGAACGAACAGGGGAAAGGTGCTTGGCAGATGTATTATCATCATGCCGATACGTCTTCATCCTGTTGGTCATTAAGATGTCCATTCTTTTATAAATACATAAAAGAATGAACAGGCATAACATTTATTTACGGCATACATCTATATTTTCAGCAATTTTCATTAAATTTACATTAATAATTGTTTAAAGAAGATTTAATCCCAAAATAGTCAGTATTTATTTTAAAAGGGCAACAATTCAACTTCGATAGCTTTAAAATGCTGTTTTATTGAGGATGAATACTGTGTCATCTACAAATTATTTATATTGTCCGTTTTAAAAGAGGGATACTATGACTTATTTTAGAAATCTTAAGATGCGAACCAAGTTATTTGGTGGCTTCCTTTTAATTATTTTCCTCTCGCTTGTCGTTGCCAGTATCGCCATTGTTGCTATTAATACCACTATAAAGGTAGAAAATCAGCTCAAGGTTTCAGTATCGCACGACATGAGAAAGACCATTATTCTCTCTGCAGCCTACAATGATGTACACGCCTGGCTCCATCAGCTGCAGGCTCATCCAAGTGTAGAAATGGCCCGCAAAGGACTTGATTATGTTGCAGTCATGGAGGATCTGACCAAAAAGGCTCTGGCAGGTCCAAAGCCAACCACATTTGGTGATCTTGCCACATCAAACCGTCAGAATATGCTCCTACTTGCTGAGAAGATTAAAGGCAGATTTATTGAGCTTTACCTTGATGGCAAATTCAAAGAGGCTGATTCTGTATTTATGAATGAGGTATTAGGCCCTCTGTCACAGTCCAACAGAAACTTCTCACAGCTGATTGAAGGTTATGCCGGCATTGTAGATGATCAGGTAAGTCTTTTAAATATGCGCAGCTATATGTATGTAATTATAACTGTAACTGCCATTGCAGTGCTTGCAGCTCTTGCCATCTGCTTTGCTCTTGCCAACTATATTGTCAAGCACACTAATAATATTAAGGATATTGCAGCTCAGATTGAAAATGGTGATTTCCAGCTGCATATTAGAAAAGAAGATATTCCAAACGATGAGATTGGCGATATCTACAAATCATATGTTGAGATCAGCGATACTTTAAGCAATACCATATCCCGTGTTGTAGGTGTATCAGAGATGTTGCGCAAGTACTCAAATGATTTAAATCAGGCCTCATGGTCAATCAATGATGGAGCAAAACACGCAGAGACTCAGTCATTAACTGTTGCTGCTGCTGCCGATGAGATGGTATCCACCACAGCTGATATTGCCAAGAACTGTCATATTGCCTCAGAAACCTCTGAGGTTGCCCGCAATGAGACCAACAACGGTGTAGACAAGGTACGTTCAACTGTAGCTTCAATTAAAGAACAGAGTGTATTTACCCGTGAAGATGCTGAAAAGGTTATGCGTCTTGCAGAGCAGAGCCAGAAGATTGGCTCTATCGTTGGCACTATTGATGAGATTGCAGCTCAGACCAACCTCTTAGCCCTCAACGCCGCCATTGAGGCTGCCCGTGCCGGTGAGGCAGGCAGAGGCTTTGCAGTGGTTGCCGATGAAGTGCGTGCCCTGGCCTCGCGCACTTCAAAATCAACTCAGGAAATTACAGCCATGGTGCGCTCTATTCAGGAGGACTCCAAGACTGCAACTGATTCTATGAATGAGTCTGTAGTACAGATGGAGAGTGTAGCTGAAAGAGCAGGCGAGCTTGAGTCAACTCTTAACACCATTATGTCAAGTGTAAATGATGTAAACTCACAGATCTCTCAGATTGCCACAGCAGCTGAGGAGCAGACTACTGCCACATCAGAGATTTCATCTAATATGCAGGGTATTACTGAAATTGCACAGAACTTTAATGATGTATCCAATAATGCTGTAAATGTATCCAACATTTCTGTAAAACTTATTGACAACATTATTAAAGAGCTTGATTTCTTCAGTATTGATCAGGCCCGTATGAAGACTGTTCACGAAAATCTGGCCAATGAGTTTTCTCAGATGACAGAAGAAGGTGGCGAGACTGCCGCACAGGCTGTACAGACACCACAGAATAGTGCTCCTGGCGTAACACCAATGCCGGTTTAAAAATATACCTTAAATCTAAGCCTGCTTAAAATAAGCAGGCTTTTTAGTTGTAGACGCAAAAAAAACTTTATGCTAATTTTTTCATAAGTTTTTGCATAGATAATAGGGTAGGCATCAGATCTGCTGTGCCATGACAATTTGATCTGACATAAGTTTTTCAAAATTTAACTGATATCTTTTTATCATTTCTATTTTAAAAATAGCAAATTTAATTAAAATCGTAAAAATTGCTAATTTTTCGAGGATTAAAATGAAATTAAAATATGTTCTGTGCTCTTCAGCCATTGTTCTGTCATTATCAGCCTTCAGCAATGTCCAGGCATCACCTTTAAACTATGCCTCAGGCTTTTTGTCAATGTTTGAAAGCCAGGATCAGGTAAAGCGCATGGGCTCGTTTCGTCGCCCAAGAGGTGCCACACCATCTACTTATCAGTCAAAAAATACAGCAACACAGCCAAGAAGAGAGGCTCCGGCCCAGCAGGCAGCTCCTGCCACACAGCAGACTGCACCAGCTGCCGCCAACAGAGCCGCTCCTAATGCACAGGGTGCTCCTGCAGCTGCTGCCAATCAGGGTCGTATGGGAGGAGGTTCACCATTCTTAAGCTCAATGGCAGGCACCATGGCCGGTATGATGGTGTACAGCATGCTCTTCCCGTCAGCAGCCTCTGCTCAGGGTGCAGAGCCTAAAGAGCCTGCCAAGCTTACAGATGAAGAGTTAGAGCAGAGCATTAGCGAACTTGGTTCGATGCAGGAAAAATTAAAGACTCAGAAGCAGGATCTGCTCTATGGCAATGACGCCAATAAGGAAGAGGCAATTGCCCAGATTGATGCTGATCTGCAAAAGATGAAAGATCTTGAGCTAGCTCTGATGAAAGAGCAGATTGAAAGATTCAAGAACAAAAACTAATATATAAGTTTTAAAAGCAGGGCAGTTTATCTGTCCTGCTTTGATACCCATCAACTTTACTGTCTCCATATCCTGTCTTTACATATATACAGCTCTTTAAATTTGAAGTTCATATCAACTCTTTGCCTTCTGCCATGTATCTTTATGTTTGTACCAATTTCTTTGCAAAATAAAGTGGCCGTGTCCTATGCTTGCGGTAAACAGTGCACTATTAATGCTCATTTCTTATTATGGGTTAAATCTTTTACAGGTACGATTTTTGTTATATTTTAATAAAATTATGTATGTTATTTAATAAAAAACACGCTTAAAAATAATATTGTGGAAGTGTCACAGATCGATAAAAACCAGGAGCTGGTGTACATGATTTTAGAATTTTTGGTAAATTTTCTGAAAAAATCTTAAAAAAATACAATTATGGCCGTAAATTGATATAGCTTATGGCAAAAAGATCTGATCTTAGTCTAAATATTTAATTTTTAACGAAAAGACAATATAAGAGATCTTGTATAAAGCCAAAATCTCTTTGTAATATAAAGCTATCCATTATAAAATTATGTGGATCGCTGATTTGAAATTTAATGTAAAAACTTAAAAAAGTTTTTAAAAGATATCATTAGGACTAAATTTTTGTATGGCTTTGAATCTTGCTGTATATGGATATGATACTGATGTAGGTAAATTATTTTTAGAGTTATTAAATGACAGTAACCTGGAAATAAGAAATTTTTACCCGCTTTCACCTTTAGAGGGTGAGTTTGACGCTGTGGCGCTCAAGGGTAAGAATCATATGATTGAATCCGTAAATACCTTTGATTTTGCAAAGGCAGACGTTGCTTTGTTTTTATGTACACAGGATGAGTCAGCAAGACTGGTGCCAATGGCAAGAGAGAGTGGCTGTATAGTAGTGGATAACAGCAGACTCTACTGTCATGACAGGAATGTCAATATCATGGTGCCAGGTATCAATGATTATGTTGCATCTGAGAGCACAGAGCACAGGGTTTTAGCAACTCCTCTTGCCTCAACAGTAATGCTTTCGCGTCTTTTAATGCCACTGCATGATGAGTATGGCATAGACACGGCTCATATATCTTTACTTGAGTCAGTTTCAGAGCATGGACAGCTTGGCACAGATACCCTGGCTCACGAGACTACACTTTTACTAAATGGCATGGCCATTGATGTGGACAGTTTTAAGGCTCAGCTTGCATTTAACATCCATTATGCAACTGATGATATTGCTGATGATGGCTCTGATGCTCATGAAAATGCTCTGCGTATGCAGATAGAGCGTGTACTTGGACGCTTTGAGCATGATATGGATATATCATGTGTGCAGGTACCTGTATTTTATGGACACAGTGCTATGGTATATGTTGAGCTTGAGGAGAGCGCATCTGTAGAGCAGTTGCGTGAAGTTCTTGGCAATGCTCCTGGTCTTGCGCTAATTGAGGATGATTTTGTTACTCCGGTAAGTCATGCCTCAGAGCACAAAGATATTCTTGTGACAAGAGTAAGACGCTCAAGAATTAATAGAAAAGGGTTTAATTTCATGGCCTTAATGGATAATACTCGCCTTGGCGAGGCACAGGTTTGTGTTGACATCCTCAAGAATTTTGATAAGGCCTAAAAGTTAGCACGATTTTTGCTTTTTATAATAAAAAGTTAAATAAAGGTCAAAAAATGCCGTATTTTTGACCTTTGGAAATATGGTGGTGGCATGCGTAGTTTTAATAAATATATTTTAGGATTGCTCTTAGGCGGCTGTATTTTTGCCTCTGTTGCCGAGGAGAGAAACACCTTTACTATTACAATCACTGGTCCTGAAGAGCAGAGCGCTCAGCAGACACAGACTCCTGCAAGGGCAAACCCGCAGAGGGCTCAGAGGCCTGCAAGACAGGCGGCTGCGACTCCAGCTCCAAGACCTGTAGCACAAGCTCCTGAGAGACTGACTGTTGCAGCTGTGCCACCTGCTGTAAACCAGGCTCAGGCTACTACAAACTACACTGTAAAACCTCAGGATACTATCTGGTCAATAGCCTCACGCTTTACACCGGTAAATAGCAATGTAACCGAATTTCAGACTATTGCGTCAATTTATCGTAACAACCCTGAGGCATTTGCCAACGGTAATATAAACAATCTGCGTCGCGGAACTTTAAGGATACCGTCAGCTGCAGATATTGCAAGAGAAAGCTCAGCCACAGGCGCACAGTTATTACGTAACGGCACAATGACTCTGCCTCCTTTAGCCGCCGCAGTCACTCCTGCCAAGGCTGCACCAGCTGCACCTGCTGCTCCTGCAATCAACAGACAGGAAGTTACCAATGCCATCAATGAAGCAGTAGCCGCTGCCACTGGTAAAAATACACAGACTCCGACTCCTGTTGATAGCGAGCCTAAAATTGACAACACCAAGTCATCACATTTTGACATTCCAGTCTATGTGGCACGTGAAACCAAGCTGCGAGAGATGAATGCCAAGCTTGATGATCCATCAAAGAATTACTATAGCGATGATGATGGCTCTGTAGGTGATACAGAGGGAACTACTGTAAATGCAGACAATGATCCAGCCAAGGCCAATATAGATCGTTCACAGTACAAGGATGCCAAGCCTCTTGAAGGCTCTGAGCTTGATCTGGTTGCTGTAAAGACTATGCTTGAAACCACTCAGCAGCAGTTTGCCAAGGCCAATGAAAAACTTGATCAGAAAATTGATCAGTCTGTACTGCGTGCTGAAACTGTAGCTAAAAGCTCAGCCTCATCTATTGCCAAGGATGAAGTAGTTAAAGCCTTATCACACTATGAGGGCGTAATTGCCAATCTGCAGCAGTCAAATGCCGAGCTTAGAGCCTCAATCTCCAAGTTTAACAAGCAGGTTGATCAGGTACGAGCCATTTCTATTAGCAATGCTGACAAGCTCTCACAGCTTGAGTCACAGTATATAGGTATGACCGAAAGCGGTGACGAGAGCATCCCGCAGGGACCTATGATGTGGATTCTTTTAGGCGTGGGTGTACTGTGTCTCGTGCTTGCCATATCCTTCTTCCTGCTCAAAGGCAGAAAGAGCAATAATGACAATAATGATGACTATAGTATGGATGCTGATGACGATCTTTCATCAGAAATGCTCATTACATCAGGTATCGTCAACAAGGCCGATCTGCATGCAGCTGAGGAAGAGGAGTATGCAGTCAAGGCTGGAGTTTCCAAGGATGACGGTGTCAGCAGCAATAAAGACAGTGCTCCAAAGGATCCAAATCTCAACAGTGTTGACAGAACCAAGCAGGAGATTAAGGATGCCTATGATGATCAGCTTATAGTGCCGACCAACTTCAATGGCGAGGATGAAATGCCGCCTCAGGAAGATGATAAAGATCTTTCTGATCACGAAAGAGAAGCACAAAGAGCATGGGAGGAAGCAGCCAAGAAAAAAGCCGAGGCTGCAGCCTCAAAAAAAAAACAGTTAGCGCCAGCTGAAGATGATGTGATGGCAGCCTGGTCTGCCTCACTCAATGCAGAGTCTGATGATAAATCTACCGTTGTAGATGTAGCTGAAGATGACAGTTCTAATAAGAATATTATAAGAGAGGAAGATCAGGTTTTAACCTCTGAGCCTAATGATGCCGCACAGGATAAGAGCTCAGAGCCTCCACAGACTCAGGAGCCTCAGCAGACAGCAGTCAGTGATGATGATGAAGATGACGGCGAGGTTATTGAGACTCTTGATACATACAATGATCCAAGCACTTCAATTGATGACGGCGACATTAAGGCTGTCAGCGATGAAAGTCAGTTAGGCTCCCATAATACCTTAGAGCAGGAGCAGGCTCTTGCCAATGCCTGGGTATCATCATTAAGTGATGATTCTAAGGAAAGTGGCAATGCAAAAGCAGCACTGGACTCTGCAGACATCACAGCTTCAAAAAGCAATGCACCTGATGGCACTGGCAAAGATCTAGATGTTCTTAACGGTGATGATGAAAGAGCCATGGCCGATGCCTGGGCTGCCTCATTGAATGATAATGATACTGCTCTTGAAATTGATACCAAAAAAGATGAGCAGGTAGATGAGACACCAAAGGCTACTGATACCAAAGCTAATTTAATCTCTGATCAGCACAAATCTACAGCCAGTGATGAAGAGCAGGCTATGACACAGGCCTGGGCCGCTGCCTTAAATGCTCCTAGAGAGAGTTTAGAGGACACTGCACAAAAAGCCTTTGACCGCGCTGATGAGAGCGTACTTGATGTCAACAGCGCTCATGATGAGGACTCTGAGAGAAAGTTCTACGGCACGCACTCTGATACATATGATGATGCACAGCATGATGATGAAATTGTCATGAGTTCGCTTGATGATCTGAACTCACAAGATCACACTGATTATGGCATGGGTCATGATTTATCGCTTGAGGATGATGTACCTGCCTCTGCTGAAGAGCAGGAGCTTATGGAGAAGATGGCAAAATCCATGTCATCCCGTGTCGCTGATGCAGATAAGGCAGGTGAAGCTCATGAGGCACAGGACAGTTCAGGTCATGCAGATACAGACTCTGAGCATGTAGATCCTGACAATCTCAAGCTTGATGATGATCTCTTTGAGTCAAAGACACAAGACAGTCCTTTTGAGACCAAGTTTGAAAACAATCCTTTTGATGAGACTGACAATGCCCATGATGTCAAGAAGGGCATGGATACTGAAAATGAGAGCAAAGAGGCTGATACCTCACCTGCCATGAGCGATGAGGATATTGCCAGAGCCCTGAAACAGCGCTCAGATGAACTTATGTATCCACAGCCTAAGGATGCTGAGGATCACAGCTCCATCTTTGATAAGGTACAGTCTGCTCTAGAAGGTGACAGCTCCAAGATTGAGCCTCCTGTACAGGATAACGTTCAGGTACCACAGACTGATCATTTATCAGATATTATACAGGATGATAGCACAGACACAGATGCATCAAGCGCTAATGATGAGAGCTTAAAGGATGATGAGCTATCATTAGATGATATTGTTGGCACTGATGAGAGCATAGATGACATGCACAGCAGTCATGATATGTTTGCCACAGATGAGGATCATGATCTTAAAGGACATGAGAGTGTAGATGATGCTCTTGCCAGACTTGAGAGTAATGAGCGCAGTGAGGACTTTGGTGATCTGCATAAGGCTTTTGCCCATGATGCAGATGAGCATAAAGCTCATGAAGAAGAGTTGCCTCTTGATGCCACATCCTTACAGAACAGTCTGAACGGCACACCTGACAAGGTTCATGTCATTGGCGATGATCTTGATTTTGGCTCACTTTTAAATCAGGAAGTTGAGCATGCCAAGGATGATACAAGCACATCTGAGATGGTGCCTGAGAGCAATGACAATGACGATGAGGATGATTTTGACCTAGAGGTTGAGGACGATAAGGATACAGCAGCAGACAGCTTACCTGATGCTGATGCACATGAGGATACATCCTTAGATGGTATAGTTGATCCTGATGTGATGGTTGAGAATGAGACAGAGGATAAGTCAGTAAAAAGCGGCAAAAACTCAGATGTAAGCTGGGAAGTGCCTGATTCTGACTTTGACGTTACAGAACATGAAGATAAGATACATGATAAAGATCATGACAGTTCTGAGAGTGTCTCCTCTAAAGATCCTATAGAAAAGGCTATTGATTCTGACAGGGATATGCTTGAGAGCATGCTTGCTGGTGATGAGATACAGCGCGATCCAATCACCGGTGATGAGATTTTAAGTGCCGATGGCATAAGCTCAAGAGATATTGCCAATATGCTCAAGGAAAATGACGATGAGAGTACTGTAAAGGAGGCATCTCTTGATGATATAGTTGATCCTGAGAGTGCCGATAATCTTGAAAATACAGCTCTGTCCAGTCATTTTGATGATGATACAGGTAATATTGAGCATGAGCAGGCTGACAACAGTGGCATAGACTCAAGACTGCATCAGAAACTTACCGATGAGCTCAATTTAGCACAGCTGTTCTTTGAAACAGGAGATACAGATGATGCACTGGCCATTGTTGAGAAGGTCAAAAAACAGGGCAGTCCTGATCTGATTCAGATTGCAGAAGATCTAAAGAGCAGATATGCAGATAACTAAAGATATGGTGATGGGTCTTGAACAGACCCATCTTATTGATATAGATACTAATCAGAAAGCCTCAGCTGAGGCTTTTTTAGCATTGTGTGACTTAAAAAAGCGTCTTGCAGCACATGGCTTTGTGCTTGATATTGCATCGGCCTTCAGACCTTTTTCCCGGCAGATGGAAATTTTTAACGCCAAATATAATATGCAGCGCAAGGTCTTTGACAGGGACAATAATGAGCTTAATCTTGAGAACATGAGTCCTATGCAAAGAGTTGAGGCTATCTGTATTTTCTCATCGGTGCCTGGTTTTTCCCGCCACCACTTTGGTTCTGATTTTGATATATACTCAAAGGATCTGCTGCCAGAGGGCAGCTCTTTAGCTCTTGCCTCCTATGAGTACACGCAAGGTGGCTATTTTTATGAGATGCATCAGGCCTTAGTTGAGTATATGGCAGAGTATGACTTTTTTATGCCCTATACAGGGGATAACAGCATAGGTTTTGAGCCCTGGCATATATCGTATTATCCAAGTGCTACAAAATGCCTTGAGGTTTTTGATTTTGATTATGCCTGTGATCATTTAAAAAGCCTTAAATACCCATGGTCAGAATCTGTCTGTATATACCTGCAGGATAAATACAGACAGATGCTGGCCTATTAATAATACATGCAGCAGCTTTGTATATAATAAACACTGTAAGGACCGGTCTGTTAATCAAAAGATAAAAAAAATCTAAGTTTTTTTAAAATATGTTGTATAGACAAAATATTTACTTATTTACATTATGTAATTCTTGCGTAAAATTAATGAGGAAAGAAAATAGTACTTAAATAAGTGGCAAAAATTTTTTTCTAAACTAAGATTAAACTAATTTTTGACATATATTCTATATACTATAGCAAGTAAAAAACTCCCTGAGGATAGATTATGAAAAACTATACAAAATTAGCTTTAGGTTCAGTTGTTGCCTTAGCCTTTGCAGCCACATCAGCTCTTGCAGTTCCTCCTGTACCAGGTCCAGGTGCCATGGGCCCAGGTCCTGCAGTTAACGGCGAGTGCCCATACGGTTTTGACAAAGTAGGTCCAGCTCCTGCCCACTTTAAAAAGGCTCCAAAAGGCCCAAGAGGCGAGGGCAGATTAATTCACCACCCACGTCACGTTCAGCACTTCTTATTCTTAAAGAGCTTTATCAACAATGAGAAGTACAGCAAGGATGCACACGTTCTTGTAACTTTAAATGACACCATCTTTGCAGAGAAAAAGGTATTAGACGGTTTAGTAAATGCATCAAGCCCAGATGTCAGTGCTATCAGAAAGCAGGCTATGTCTTTACGTAACTTAGAGCGTAAAGAGGCCGAGCTGCAGATTGCCTTCTATGACAGAGTAATCAAGGAAGATCCAGCTCTGCTCAAGGATGTTGCCTGCCCATTCATTCAGGACAAGATCAGAGCAGCTAAGCCAGTACCACCAGCACCTGAGGCTCAGGCTCCGGCACCAGCTCCTCTTCCATAATTGTTATAAATAACAATACATAAAAAGCCCCGCAGATGCGGGGTTTTTTATTAAATCTGACTATAACCAAAATAAAAATGTGATAAGAAAATTCATGAAGGCCAATAAGATTACACCTCAAAAACCATAAGAGCTGCACAGTAATTACCAGTATATTGAACAAAGGATGTAAGATCCCCATGATCCCATAATTTATCAAAAATCGGATCAGGATGCGCAATATCCCTTGGGAGGTGGGTATCAGGTAGGTGCGGGCAGTATCATGCCTACCTACGGTGATAGATTAGTTCTTGAATTTGAATGGTAGTTATAACATCCCTTGAAAATGCATATTGAGGATAAATTGTAAATTTCTTGTCTATCTCATGCAAAATAGCATGTGCATCCTGAGTAAAATTAGATGCAATAAAACACAATATATTATTAGTGATCTTTAAATCTTTATTCTCCTGCTTGTCTTTTCTAGCTTCTTTACAGTAATAGTGAGCTTCTTCTCAGCACTATTGAGCTTGCTTTGTACGATAGAAATATCTTTATTGGCTCTATCTAGTTGAGCTGTAGTATTCTGTAATAGTTTTATAAGCTCAGCCTGACTTAAATTTTCGTACCCACTGCTCATAAACAACACCTACTTTTATCCTTTAAATTAGGTATATTTTACCATAGACAAAAGTACCCACAAAGCCCATGCACAAGCCGTTACAGACCTCTTAAAACCCCTCTAAAATGCCTATGTCGAGCCTTGTTTTTTTGAGTGAGTTTTTTCATCTGAGGGGTATTATTGATCTGTACAGATCTCTACAGATCTGTGAGAGGTGTTTTTTAGGGCTTATGACAGGCATGCTTTTTGGGCCCTTAAATGTGGCTTTAAGGACCTTTATTTTGTTGTAGATTTGTGATGTCTATCAACTAATTTTTGTAGATATGAGTACGCTTAACATCAATACAGGCTCTATTTAGATACTGCATTAAAGGATGTCGTCTAAGGGGTCATGGGTATCTTACTAAATAGCAATGAATTTTACTAAAAAAATCATTGCTAACAGTAAATTATTAAAAAATGATCAGTAAATATTAAAGGCCGAGAAAATTACTATACTTTGCATGAAAAATTTAGGATAATACTGCCCGCACCTACCTTATACCCACCTCCCAAGGGATATTGCGAATCCTGATCCGATTTTTGATAAATTATGGGGTCATGGGTATCTTACGAAAATGCTTCTGTTAAGAAGCTATTTGATAGCGGTTGCGTGTTTCAGCCGATATGGGTAACTTGTTAACCGTATGAGATTTGGCGCAACGACGCCATGAAGCTCACGCCATAATCGTAAGATTTGGCAGGAGCAATTCACTTGCTCATTAAGATCATTCTAAAAATTAGCTAAGTTTTCTGATCTATGATGAGTCTAAATAGTTTTTGTTTGCTGTGGAAATGGCTTATACCACGCCATGTGCAGTGTGTGAACAGAGAGATGTGTATGTCGAATGAAGATAAGATTCGTCAACTAGCTCAAGAAGTGATGAAGCTTGCGCAGAGTCGCTTGGTGCTGAACTTTCGCTTCTTAGACACGGCGTTAGATAGGTTGCCACTTAATTGCTCTGAGGCAATTGAGACTCAAGCAACTGATGGTAAAGCTCTTTACTTCAATCCTATCTTTGTTCTTAAAGAGTACCGTGATGATCAAGCTCGTCCAGTGCATAACTACTTGCACTCTTTGCTCCATTGCGTTCTCTACCATCCTTTCTCGGCAAAAGCACTAGATCGTGAGCTGTGGGATTTAGCTAGTGATATCGCAGTATCCAACACTATCCTCGAGTTAAAGAAAGATAGCATTGCTACTAATAATGATGCAGCAATGCGCTCGCATCTAAATACCATACAAAAAGAAGTTAAGATCCTTACTGCAGAAAAGATCTATCGTCATTTTCTTGCAAATTCTCCAAGTGATAGCAAGCGACAGGTATTAAGAGAGCTTTTTACTTGCGACGAGCATAGTCCTTGGTATCCGTCAAAGGACAATCAAGCTGGTGGAGCGGGCGATTTAGCTGGTGATGGGGCAAGTTCTAGTGGCGCTTCATCACAGTCATCAAATGGTAGCTCAGGATCACAGCCACCTAGTGGTGGTTCAGAAGTGCCGCAAAATGGTGGACAGCCTTCTCTGGACAACTCAAATCAAAGTGGCCAGGATAATGTTTCCACGATCTTGCCTAAGAATCCAAATGAAAACAATAGTGGCCTTAGCAATACTCCGTATATTGCTGGCAAGCAACAAGCCTTGCTTGATATGTGGATGTCCATCGCAGAGAAGATGCTCACTGATCTTAAGACCACCTCAAAAGGTATAGGAGATGGCGCTGGATCTTTGATTCAGAACTTAACTGAGGTAACTCGAGAGCACTATAACTACTCTGAGTTTTTAAAGAAATTTGCCACTTTTAGAGAAGAGATGAAGGTGAGTCCAGATGAGTTTGACTACATCTATTACACCTATGGTCTTGATCTATACAAGAACATGCCGCTTATTGAGCCTTTGGAGTATCGTGAGGTTAAGAAGATTCATGACTTCGTGATCGCCATTGACGTCTCAGGCTCGGTGCATGGTCCTTTAGTGCAGGCTTTCATGAACAAGACCTACAACATCTTGATGCAAAAAGAGAGCTTCTTTAACAAGATTAATTTGCACATCATTCAATGTGACTCTGAGATCCAAAGCGATGTGAAAATCACCTCACGCAAGGAGTTTGAAGATTACATCAAGCACATGCAGCTAAAAGGCTTTGGTGGTACTGATTTTAGACCTGTATTTACCTATGTAGATAAGCTCATCAAGAGTGGCGAACTTCATGATCTTAAGGGGCTTATCTACTTTACTGATTGTATGGGGCAGTTCCCTGCTAAGCCACCAGCATATAAATCTGCTTTCGTCATGATCCGTGGTGAATATGATGATGTCGCGGTGCCTTCATGGGCAATTAAACTGGTTTTAGATAAGTACGATCTATAGGCACTCATAAGTGCCTCATTGGTCAATCACTCAAGCTTAGGTAACTCTAAAACATGCTAAAGCCGAAGCAATCTTGAGCGCACACAGGCTTTAAGAGCACTGAACTGGCCTTAGTACAAATAATCCAGTGCAGTCCACGGTGCCTAATTGCCTAGCTTGAATGACTACAGAATTAAGCAATACAGACTTACATTTACTGAGGTTTTTCCCTTGAATATTAAACAAGCAAAAGATCAAATAAAAAACGCAGTAACCGTTTACTTTTTAAAAGACGAGTTCGGTGATTACTTAATCCCACCTGAGGTTCAGCGTCCAGTGTTCTTACTCGGCCCTCCAGGTATTGGTAAGACTGCTGTAATGCAGCAGATTGCCCATGAAGCTGGTGTTGGTCTAATTAGCTACTCCATGACGCATCACACCAGACAGAGCGCCTTAGGTCTGCCACTTATTGAGCATAAGAAGTACGACGGCAAGGAGTACGCGATCTCTGAGTACACCATGTCAGAGATCATTGCATCCGTGTATGAGTACATTGAGACCACAGGTGTTAAAGAGGGTATTTTATTCTTAGATGAGATTAACTGTACCTCTGAGACTTTAGCTCCTGTAATGCTGCAGTTCCTGCAGTATAAGACTTTTGGTCGCCACAAGCTGCCAAATGGCTGGATCGTCGTTACTGCAGGTAACCCACCTGAGTACAACAATTCTGTACGTGAGTTTGATATTGCCACTTGGGATCGTCTGCGCCGTATTGAGGTTATCCCTGACTTTATGGTGTGGAAGGAGTATGCCCAAAGCTCAGGCGTGCACCCTGCGGTCTTTACTTATCTTGAGACCATTAAGTCAGACTTCTACAAGATCGAAACAACTGTTGATGGTAGATACTTTGTGACTGCACGTGGTTGGCTTGATCTTAGTGCTATGCTCAAGCTCTACGAAGAGAAGAAGATTAAAGTTGATCTGCCTTTAATTGAGCAATACTTACAGCATCCAAAGGTCGCTAAGGAATTTGCTCGTTACTACGATCTCTTCAAAAAATATCGCTCTGATTATCAGGTAAGCAGCATTTTAGATGGTAAAGCTAGTGATGAGATCATGGCTCGTGCAAGTAACGCAGCATTTGATGAGCGCTTAGCTTTATTAGGCTTGATGTTAAATGCGCTGCATGAAGATATCTGCAAGGTTAACGATGAAGAGGCGATCTTAAAGGACTTACTTGCAGTATTAAAAGACTTTAAGAAAGGAGTAAAGAACAATCCAAATACGCCACGCTATCTTTTTGAGACCTTGCTGCATAATTACACCAATAAGCTGAAAAATACCGCAGATCGTGGCACCGTAACGCAAAATGTTGTTCGTCGCATGAAGGCTGTAGATAATATCCTGCATGAAGAGCTGAATATCATTGGTAGCGAAGAGGACAATGAGGTAGCTTTCAAGGCCGTTAAAAAGGACTTTGATAAGCGCGTAAAGAAGATGGAGAGTGATGCAGATAAGGTTGTAGGTAAGCTTAATGCCGCATTTAAGTTTGCCGAGCAAGCCTTTGGTGAGGGTCAAGAGATCTTGATCTTACTTAGCGAGCTGACCATCAACAAAAATGCCGTAAGCTTCATTAGCTCCTTCGGTTGTGATGAGTACTTCAAACACAATAAAGAACTCCTCTTCCATGAGCGTCAGATTGAGATCATCAACGTCTTAAACGACCTTAAGATCTAATCTTCCTAAAGTTCTACCACATCATTAATGGCTCATTAACGCCATTGTTAGCTACACTCTTAATTGAGTGTAGCTAAGTCTTATCCCATTTACTGTATAGGAATCAAAATAACATCAGTCCTGCATATTTTCAGAGGTGTCTATGGCACTAACTACAAGCCAAATATTGGCCTTAGGTAAGATACCCATGACCCCATAATTTATCAAAAATCGGATCAGGATGCGCAATATCCCTTGGGAGGCGGGTATCAGGTAGATGCGGGCAGTATCATGCCCACCCGCGGTGATAGATTAGTTCAAGATCAGCTTTGGTCAGCTCTACTACAGATACTGTAGACGAGGCAGTCTTTGATATAAAAGCTCTGCGTCTGGCATCACTTATTGCACCACAGAAGCTATTGAATTGGATACAGCAAAGTCTATCTAAGTTCTGATAATAAGATTTAACAGTAATACCCTGAGATGAAATCTCCTGATTCATTCTGTCATAATCTGCGCTTTTAAATCCTTTATAGCTCATGACCCACTCCTATATATCTGGTATGGGTCTATTATTACAAGCAGGAAGGATGTCGTCTAAGGGGTCATGGGTATCTTACCATCATTCTCATTTAGCATTGACAGATGTAAGAGCTAGCTAAAGGTACCATGTTCAAAAAAGAATTTTGAAAAATATTTACATATTATCCGAACCTTGAGTAAACTTATAGATGTGGCCACAAAGCACAATGCACATGAAGCCACAGCAATGCTCCTTGAAAGGCAACAAGAGTCTAAAAGCAAGACCAAAACCAAAAAGACTAGCAGAAGGTCATCTTTAAGCTTGTAGCTGCACAAAAGTAGTTGTTTGCTTTGATTTAACTTAGCTGTGGCTCAGCTTTCTATTTTGTTATGGGCACTTAGTAGTAAGGATATTCTATGGATTTTGAGATCTCAGATAATGGTACGCTAATTCGTTATTCAGGCGCGGGCGGCGATGTGGTGATTCCTGAAGGCGTTAAGTTCATTGAGCGTGGTGTAGTCTTCGACAACGAGACTAAAATTAAAACATTAACGCTGCCTAAGAGCTTAATTGGGCGTAAATTTGAGAGCTACTGGGAAAATGGCTTTATCTATAACGCTCAAGATAATAGTGTAAGTAACTGCTTTGCTAATACTGAGCTTAAAGAGAATGATGCTATTCAAGACAACCTTTACTCTTATTTGTACGTGCCTTGGCTTCCCAATTTAAAAAAATACATTGTTCATCCTGAAAATCCAGTCTATGAGAGCGTGGATGGCGTGCTTTATAGCAAATGCCGTAGGTTCGTCATAGACATTCCATACGTGTACCGTAAAGAACTGACCTTGCCTGAGGAATTTGAGAAAGTCTTTCAAGCATATGAAATGTCAGGAAAATGGGTAAATAAAGTTAGGTATATGGGAGCCTCACTAAGCACTGAGCAATTAGATGAGTTAGGTCGCTTGCCCGGCGACGAAATGCATTTGTTTGCGCCAAAACTAACTCACTGCGAGCTGTGTAAGTTAGATGAAACATGGGATAGAAGTAAAGATCGCATTATTTCGATAATGCCTGAGTTGAGTTTGTCAGAAGAACTTGTTGATAGTCTTGGTTTGGGGCTACTCTTAGGCTATTGTTACAATCATCAAATCTATAATGAGGAGGTTGCTCAGCAGTATATCGGCATGTTGCTGAGAAATGAGGTGGAACTCTACAAGGGTGATGAAGTAAACTCATCTGCTGCTGCTGTACAAGATTTTTACAAAGAAGAATGGGCCAAAAAGAGGCTGCCGAAGATTGATAGATCTAGCAATAAGGGAGCAGCACATTACTTATTGGAAGTTGTCTTAAGAGGCAGTGTACAAGATCTTCAACAATTGCTTGATGAAAGTCTAAAGCCACTTACAGAGTTGTTATGGCATGACAAAGAGGCTGAAGAATATGACAGAAATCCTATACAAACTGTCGATTACGCCATTGCTTTAGCGATACGCTATGGTGGTGTAGAGAAGCTGCGTTTGCTGTTAGATGCTGAAGCTAAATTGCAACGTAAACCTAAGACTTTATCTAAAGAGCTTTATAGCAACTACTATAATTATTGGGTTACAGTAGAGCATCTGTTTAACGGCAGTCAATATAACTCTGCGTTTGTGATTGCCTCAAATGTTGAGGTAAGAAACATGACTCCACTTGATGAGGATGAGCGCTTAAAGTGCCTTGAGCTCTTGTGTGACAGAGAGGCATTGATAATCGAAGATAACAATGATTGTAATATGATCTGCATTCTTGCTTTGATGTGCAGTGAATTTAAGATCGCCAGCTATTTACACTCTCACGGCGTAAACCTGCAAAGATTCATGCAAGAAGAAAAAGAGTATCTTAAAGACGTTTATTTTAACGACTTGCTATATAGTGCCATTTTGAATCATTTGCAAGGTGTGGTTCAACTCATTGAATGGGCAGCAAGTGACGGAAAGACTTTCTCAATTCCAGCTTGCTATATTCCTGTGATCATTCGGGAGGGGCCTAATGAGTTTGCAAAGATCTTCAATCTTTTAGATGTAAAAGCAAAAGATCTAGTAGATTTATTTGAACAAGCAATCTTGAGCTCCTCTCATAGCGCTGTTAATACAATCATCAACTCTAAGCAGATTAAATCAAAACAAACCCTCAGTAAGCTTATAGATGTGGCCACAGAGCACAATGCACATGAAGCCACAGCAATGCTCCTTGAAAGGCAACAAGAGTCTAAAAGCAAGGCCAAATCCAAAAAGCCTAGCAGAAGGTCATCTTTAAGCTTGTAGCGGCACAAAAGTAGTTGTTTGCTATCACTATGATTTAGCTTAGATGGGACTCAGCTTTCTATTTAGCGATGGGCTCTTAGCAGTGATGACATTCTATGGACTTTGAGATCTCAGATGATGGTACGCTAATTCGTTATTCAGGAGCAAACGGCGATGTGGTGATCCCTGAGGGCGTTAAGTTCATTGAGCGTGGTGTAGTCTTCGACAACGAGAATAAAATTACATCATTAACGCTGCCTAAGAGCTTAATTGGCCGTAAGTTTGAGATCTACTATAGAAATGGCTTTGTCTATAACGCTCAAGACAATAGCGTGAGCAACTACTTTGTTAATATGAGACTAAATGAGCAAGAGGCTACTCAAGAGTAAGATACCCATGACCCCTTAGATGACATCCTTCCTGCTTGTAATAATAGACCCATACCAGATATATAAGAGTGGGTCATGAGCTATAAAGGATTTAAAAGCGCTGATTATGACAGAATGAATCAGGAGATTTCATCTCAGGGTATTACTGTTAAATCTTATTATCAGAACATAGATAGACTTTGCTGTATCCAATTCAATAGCTTCTGTGGTGCAATAAGTGATGCCAGACGCAGAGCTTTTATATCAAAGACTGCCTCGTCTACAGTATCTGTAGTAGAGCTGACCAAAGCTGATCTTGAACTAATCTATCACCGCGGGTGGGCATGATACTGCCCGCATCTACCTGATACCCGCCTCCCAAGGGATATTGCGCATCCTGATCCGATTTTTGATAAATTATGGGGTCATGGGTATCTTACCAAAGGATCTGCACAGATTGATGTGACAAACTTTTTAAAAGTCATAATTTGTGCACACTTTAAATATAAAAAACTATTAATAACATATATTTGTAAATGCCTTGAGCTCTGTTAAGTCTTAAGGCTGTTTTTATAATTTCAATTCTTATAGTGTCATGAAATTAAAATCAGGTTTACATGATTTTAAGAGTTGTGGCCAAGAGCATAATTATATCTAAGTGGGTTGGCATAAGAGAAAAATCATAGAATATTGTGGTCTTTCACAGCATATGAAAATTAAATATTATTTAATGTAATTTGCATAAAAAATATACGATAATGGTTATAAATGAATTAGAAGAGAACGGGAGTTACCATGAGTGATGAAATTTTAAATGTAGTAATTATAGGTTCAGGTCCTGCCGGCTGTACGGCTGCCATTTATGCAGCCCGTGCCAGCCTTTCACCGGTTTTAGTAGCAGGTCCTGAAGTTGGCGGTCAGTTAATTACCACACCTGAGATTGGTAACTGGCCTGGTGCTCATACAAATCCTGCCGGTATCGATCTTATGCAGCAGCTGCAGGAGCATGCTAAAGCCTTAGATACCAGATTCATTTATGATAAAGTTGTCAAAGCCAGCTTAAAGGGTGATATCAAAGAGCTGACTTTAGGCAATGGCGATGTACTTAAATGTAAGACTGTAATTATTGCAACAGGTGCCCAGGCCCGCTATTTAGGTCTTGAGAGTGAGAGTCAGTACAAGGGCAAGGGTGTTTCTGCCTGCGCCACCTGTGACGGCTTTTTCTTTAGAAAGAAAGATGTTGCTGTAGTAGGCGGCGGCTCATCAGCCTTTGTTGAGGCTCTGTTTTTAACCCAGTTCTGCAACAAGGTTTATCTTGTGCACAGACGTGAGGGCTTTAGAGCCGAGCAGGTTTTAGTCAACAAGATGCGCGATCTTGAACAGCAGGGCAAGGTTGAATTTGTATTAAATGCCACAGTGGATGATATTGAGGGCGATGGCAATACTGTAACCGGCCTTAAGGTCGATATCAAGGGTGAAAAGAGAACAATTGCTCTGCAGGGTATCTTCGTGGCCATCGGTCACAGCCCTGAGACTTCACTGTTTAAAGATGAGCTTGAGCTTGACTCTGAAGGCTTTATTGAGGTCAATAAGGGTACAGCCACTCAGACATCAATTCCAGGCGTATTTGCAGCAGGTGACTGTGCAGATAAGATCTATCGCCAGGCTATTACCTCAGCCGGCTCAGGCTGTCAGGCTGCTTTAGATGTTGAGCACTATCTTATGGTTTAAGTCTTAAGATATGGCACACAAGGGGCATCTGTATGATGCCTTTTGTTTTTTGGTTATGTGAAAGATAAAAAAGCCTTTTTCACTGGCAAAATGGGGTCTTCCCAAAATTGGGGGTTGACCTAAGATCGCAAACGGTATCTATGGTCTTAAGCACAAGAATGCTTAAGACCTGGCCAAATTGTCAATGCAAAAACTGTCCGTCAATGACAAGCCCTTACGGGTTGGCTTTGCCAATCATTGACTGTCAGTCTTTTGCATTTGCTAAAGCTTTATGAAAAATCCCAAAGATTTTTCCCTTGAGATTAATTTTTATATTTCAGATAAAATAAGGGCCCTGACAACAACTTTACCCGACCAAAGGAAAGAATATGACAGAGCCTAGTGCTATTATAATAAATTCCTACACTGCTGCCAATACAGAAACAAATGAAACTTTAATCAAAGCCAGTGCTAGTGAATTAATGCACTGTAAGTTTGAACACGGTGGTCTCAATATGTACCCTGGTTGTGTAATGTCTGGTGAGCCTGAAATAGATGCTACGGCAATGACTGTTACCTATCATCTTGGCTATACGCTTTGGAGAGAGGAGCTTGAACAAAACTGTCCACTATGTGGCTGCCATAAAGTAAATATAAAGGACTGGGGAGAGCGCACAGTAAAGGATTGCACACTAGGACCATTTGCGGTTATTTTAAAGATACGCGTACCTAAGGTCATTTGTTGTGGTTGTGATCATTCAAGGTGGCTAAAGCCAAGCTTTGTCCATCCGCATCATAGGATAACCTTACGCTTATATGGGCAGATACTGCAGCTTCTTGATTTGGGCGAGAGTCATCTAGATTTAAAGAAAATAAGCTCTATCACGGCTGTAGAGGCAGATATTGTCAGGAACATTGATAATGTAAGGCTTATAGAGATGTTCAAAGATATAAGCCTTGAAGGCGTTAGGAACATAGCTATAGACGAGATAAGCGTTAAAAAGCACCATAAGTATATATCAGTCATCATAGATGCCGATACCGGGCGCCTTTTGTATGCTGCCTACGGCAGAAAGAAAGATGATTTAAGGCCATTCTTTGATAGATTAAAAGACCTTGGACTGCTTGACCAGATTGAAGGTGCAGTAATGGATGGCAACTGCGGATATCAGAATCTAGTCAAAGAGCTCTGCCATAATGCAAAGATAGTGCTTGATTTATTCCACTGCCTGCAACAGTTTAACAGTGAAGTGGCAGATGCCATAAGGCTTGATAAAATAAAAGATTTACGCAAGGAGCTTGGCGCCATGGACGCCGGCGAGTATCAACAAAAGAAAAGTGAATACAAGAAGCGTATAAAAGATCTTAGACAGAGCAAGTGGCTGACTTACATGGGCTCAGATAAACTCAACACTCTTGAAGAGTCGCAAAAAGATCTTGTAGAAACCCTCAAACAGAATAAGACCTTGTTTACAATATCAATTTTTGGAGACCATATCAGAGATCTATGGCATAGCGGAGGTACACCTGAGCAGGTTGAAACAGAAATTAAAAACCTGTATTCACAAGCTGAAGCAACAGAAATTCCTTTACTGATAAGATTCTGCAAGAAGCTAAAAGATTGGAGCTGTTATATTATTCATGCGGCTACAACTGGCTTAAACACCAGTATTTTAGAGGGATGCAATGCTAAATTTAAAACCATTAAAAGGGTAGCCTACGGCTTTAGAGATATAGGGTACTATATATTGAAAATGCATCAGGCTCTGTCTCGAGATAGAGAATCAACTCTCAAAGCTGCCGTAGTTTCAGAGCCTGTTGAAAAAAGTGTCAACCCCCAAATTTAGGGATGAGTCGCAAAGGTTCTTCCCTGAAATTGGGGGTTGACCCAAGATCGCAAACGGTATCTATGGTCTTAAGCACAAGAATGCTTAAGACCCGGCCAAATTGTCAATGCAAAAACTGTCCGTCAATGACGAGCCCTTACGGGTTGGCTTTGCCAATCATTGACTGTCAGTCTTTTGCATTTGCTAAAGCTTTATGAAAAATCCCAAAGATTTTTCCCTTGAGATTAATTTTTATATTTCAGATAAAATAAGGGCCCTGACAACAACTTTACCCGACCAAAGGAAAGAATATGACAGAGCCTAGTGCTATTATAATAAATTCCTACACTGCTGCCAATACAGAAACAAATGAAACTTTAATCAAAGCCAGTGCTAATGAATTAATGCACTGTAAGTTTGAACACGGTGGTCTCAATATGTACCCGGGTTGTGTAATGTCTGGTGAGCCTGAAATAGATGCTACGGCAATGACTGTTACCTATCATCTTGGCTATACGCTTTGGAGAGAGGAGCTTGAACAAAATTGCCCACTCTGTGGCTGCCATAAAGTAAATATAAAGGACTGGGGAGAGCGCACAGTAAAGGATTGCACACTAGGACCATTTGCGGTTATTTTAAAGATACGCGTACCTAAGGTCATTTGTTGTGGTTGTGATCATGCCAGGTGGCTAAAGCCAAGCTTTGTCCATCCGCATCATAGGATAACCTTACGCTTATATGGGCAGATACTGCAGCTTCTTGATTTGGGCGAGAGTCATCTAGATTTAAAGAAAATAAGCGCTATCACGGCTGTAGAGGCAGATATTATCAGGAACATTGATAAGGCAAGGCTTATAGAGATGTTCAAAGATATAAGCCTTGAAGGCGTTAGGAACATAGCTATAGACGAGATAAGCGTTAAAAAGCACCATAAGTATATATCAGTCATCATAGATGCCGATACCAGGCGCCTTTTGTATGCCGCCTACGGCAGAAAGAAAGATGATTTAAGGCCATTCTTTGATAGATTAAAAGAGCTTGGACTGCTTGACCAGATTGAAGGTGCAGTAATGGATGGCAACTGCGGATATCAGAATCTAGTCAAAGAGCTCTGCCCTAATGCAAAGATAGTGCTTGATTTATTCCACTGCCTGCAACAGTTTAACAGTGAAGTGGCAGATGCCATAAGGCTTGATAAAATAAAAGATTTACGCAAGGAGCTTGGCGCCATGGACGCCGGCGAGTATCAACAAAAGAAAAGTGAATACAAGAAGCGTATAAAAGATCTTAGACAGAGCAAGTGGCTGACTTACATGGGCTCAGATAAACTCAACACTCTTGAAGAGTCGCAAAAAGATCTTGTAGAAACCCTCAAACAGAATAAGACCTTGTTTACAATATCAATTTTTGGAGACCATATCAGAGATCTATGGCATAGCGGAGGTACACCTGAGCAGGTTGAAACAGAAATTAAAAACCTGTATTCACAAGCTGAAGCAACAGAAATTCCTTTACTGATAAGGTTCTGCAAGAAGCTAAAAGATTGGAGCTGTTATATTATTCATGCGGCTACAACTGGCTTAAACACCAGTATTTTAGAGGGATGCAATGCTAAATTCAAAACCATTAAAAGGGTAGCCTACGGCTTTAGAGATATAGGGTACTATATATTGAAAATGCATCAGGCTCTGTCTCGAGATAGAAAATCAACACTCAAAGCTGCCGTAGTTTCAGAGCCTGTTGAAAATAATGTCAACCCCCAAATTTAGGGATGAGTCACAATACTGTAAATAGTGAGCGCAATTATATTGAAGGGGATGATGATCTGTTTAAATCCTTACAGCAGATAAGTCAGTACGAGCAGAGCCAGAAGAGTAATAGTGCTGATGCAAAATCTGGCGCAATACAGGATGAAGCAGAGTCTAAGAGCTTTATTGATGACATATCTAATGCCATTAAGAAAATAAAGGGAGAAAAGGCCTGATTTTATGCTAAAGCTTGAAACATTTGCCGATGTAAAAGAGCATTTTTTAAAAATTGACAAAAGGCATGAGCTTTTTGACTACTATTATGGGCAAAAGGAGCTGCCTATAGTTAAAAAGCTCAAAAAGCCATTATCGCGTGATCTTAAGGCCTCCTTTGCTCAGATTTTAAACTGGGCGCAAAGCTGGAAGAGTGTCAAAGGGGTCAGGGTCAATTTCAAAACTTTAAATAATGCAGTTTTAGGCGCGCAGAGTATACCAGATGAGGTTGTGGTTGAGAGTTTTGATGATCTTGCCTCACTGCTTGGTTATAACGTAGCAAAGATTAATTCCTTTATCTTACGTTTTGAGAGACTGTGTAGCGCTCATACAGTGCTTGAGGCCTATTTTAAAAAGAATATCTATAAAATCTATGAAAGTGAAGAGCTTTATTTAAAGGCCCTTGATGTTGTTTTATATCTTAATGAGCATGACTGCAGAAAACTTTATTTAAGGCAGATTGATATAAAAGACACAGATACCAAATTTATTGAAAAACACTATGCCATCATCTCTGAAATGCTTGAGATAGTACTAGATGAGGACAGATTTGACGCATCTGTAACAGAGCGCTCGCTAAAGGGGTTTATCAGGCGCTTTTATTTTAAGCAAAAGCCTGAAATGATTCGCTTTAGAGCCCTTGATGATACATTAAAGCTTATAGACAATGTATCTCTTAAAGACTCGATCTCTTTAAATGCTGATGATTTTGCGCATTTGAACTTAAAGTCAAAAACCATCTTTATTATAGAAAATGAAATTACATTTTTATCCTTTCCTTACGTTAAAGATGGTATAGCTGTTTTTGGCAAAGGCTATGGTTTTGAAGCTTTGTCTCAGGCTAAATGGCTTAAAGACTGCAAAGTTTATTATTTTGGCGATCTTGATACACATGGTTTTAATATCTTAAATCAGTGCCGTTTTACGCTCAAAGATATAAATATAACGTCATTTTTAATGAATGAGACAACGCTGCGTGATAATTTAGCAAGTGCCGTTAAAGAGGATAAGCCTTTTTTAGGAGAGCTTGTGTATCTGACAGCAGATGAGCTTTGCTGTTATAAAGCTCTTGTAGATAATACCTATGGCAGCAATGTCCGCCTTGAGCAGGAGTATATTGCCTACAGCTATATTACTCAGGCGCTGTCTGTTTTATAAGCTAAGGCCGTATAAAGCGCAGAAGTTTTAATAAAAAGAGTAGATTATAGAAATGCTTACAGGCAGATCTATTCTGCGCTTTTATCTTACCTAAGGCATAACAGAGCTCTTTTCGTAGAGTTCCTGTCTGACCATCTCCATCTCATAGGCCATTTGTGTAATTTCATCCTCGCCCATCATCTCAAAAATATCATACTCCTGAGGAGCATGAACAAAATCTGACAGAGCTTTGTTTAAGGCCTTATGTTCATCTGGTGTGGCGCTAATGCATATGTGACAAGGTGGAGCATCACTCCCATCAAGATCACGAAGATTTATACTGCCGTTAACCTTGCACTCTAAAAGGAGGGCAGATAGATCTTTAATAACATCAATGGCATAGATAAGATCAACAATCACGTCATCTGACAGCGTCAATACAAGGCCGTCTACACTCTTGTGAAAATCCCAGTTCTGTCTGTCAAGGCCGGTTTTTACAAAAATCTCGCTTAGAGGAATTTCTTCTTGTTTCTGATCTTCTAAAAATTCAACAAGGTATAGAAACTCATCTGCACCAAATATATAGCTGCCAAGGTATTTTTGTATATACATATCTCACTCCTTTTTTTATTCAAGTTATTTATCATTGATACAGGATCTGATAAAACCAATGTGGGATCTCTTAAAACAGCCGTTCTAATAACTATAACCTTATTATATAAAATATGGTTTATCAATGATACGCCTCATGTGCTGCCTACTCCTTATCAATCACAGTCCATATAGACAAGATGTTTCTTGCAGTGAAGACACTCAAACAGATAACATTGCAGATGCCCGCCTTTGACGGATTGCTCTATCATTGCCTTTTGCTCATCATTCCACAATGGATCATCAAGCACCTCATCAAGCACACCAAGAGCTCGCAGCTCTCTTGCCCCCACACAGCCCAGATAGGCACAGTAGTCGCCACAGTGGGCACGCCAGTATTCCTGCTGCCAGCCACAGTAGCCAGGTGTTTTGTGAATGAGCTCATCAAGTCGAGCAGGATCCTCAACGCCATCATCCACAAAGCAGTCATCCTGAAAACTGCCTTTATATTTATCTGCTGTCTTGCCACTTGCAATACACAAAGGGCACAGATAATCAATATCCTCCACAGCATAAAAAGGGACTGTATAGAAAATATGTGTTATCTTGCAACAGCAGTTGCAGACGACACCATCTGCAGACTGTTCAAAAGCTCCGGTTTCAAGAGGGTTGGGATGATACTTAAAGGCAGGCAGATCAAGCTCTGCAAGCCTCTGTCTTTCATCAAGCTTTTCCTTTGGCGTTTTAGGCTTGGGAAGAGCATAATGATTACCCCATCTTTGGGCATAGTCCTTGAGCGTGCCCAAGCGTTTTAGCGTCTTTTTATCAGAACGATTTCCTTGAAGGCATATAGAGCTATGACAGTATCTGTACTGCCTTTAGTCTCTTTAAACTGCTTTTGAAGTTCAATATATAGCCTAACAAATGTGTTCATGGGCACAATCCTCCATCAATCCCACCAGAAGTACCAGACTCTAGACTGCCAGAGTGAATCTGCAAGAGAGCCAATGTTGCCATTTTGCAAGTGATCAGGACACAGCCCAAACTGCTCAATAGCAACCTCCATAGCCTGTGCCTTTGGTACAGGATCTTTTAGGACAAACTCAAGCTCATCATGACTTATCACCGCCGCTATGGCTCCATACTTTTCATACCAGTATTTAGCTGCTGCCATCAGATCCTGTGTATCAGGACAATCGTTCCAGCCGCCAAAAGGCAGATAGGCAAAGATCTCCCATGGATTTTTTACAGGAATTTTTGCCAGGATAAGAGGATAGGTCATGCCTGTATCATCATATTTCCACAAAGAGCCAAAGCGGTCGTTTATCTCGCCGCCCTCCATAGGACCTAGGATCTCATTATCAAAGTCCATATCATCGTCCAAAGCTTCTTCTTTGCGCTCAGATATAAGCTTATCAAAAATAGCCCTGGCATCTTTTACTGGTGATAAGAGCATCTTATTGCGATACTCGGTTACATTTTTTAAGTCAAATTCGTAAATGTCAGCATCATGCTCTGGATCTGAGTTCATCACCAGACACTCAAGCAGCGTTTCATCATGTGCCATAATAAGCACAGGTACAAAGCCCTCCTGTATGCCCTCGCGTCTTGCATAGCTGTATGCTGACATAATAGGGTCATCATCAGCCATAGATGGGAAATAGGTACACTCAAAATCAAGATATTCCATGATAGCCTGAGCTACATCAGATGGCTCAAGCGTTTTATCATCAAAGCTCTGTCCCTGCCAGTTGGCAAAGCGCTTGTCTATTACCTGCGCCATTGCCTTATAGTAGTTCTCATCAAAGGCTATGAGATCTGCTGCCCTAAATCTAAGCTCCTTTGAGTAATACTTTTCAGGGCCCAGATATTCAAGAGCATAGTTTTCAATGTCCTCAGGGAAATTGGGACTGTCCTTTTGACCATAGTAGTAGGCGCAAAACTCCTGTCCTGTTTTATTGAACATAGACACTATAATCTGCCCGTTGAGCTCATCTTTAATAAAAGCGCGCAGATCTAAACTTGCAGGGTCGGCTTTGATCTTACTGACAAGCTCGCCGTATTGTTTTAAAAAGTCATCGCTTAGCAGATCATGCTCTATGCACCAGCGCAGGTAAATGGCAAAAAGATTATAATCATTGATGTTGTTCATAGCAGACCTCTACTTTATGTTCTTAATATTAGATGAGACATTATCCATTCAGTGCTCTTAGCCTCATCCTAATCTTCCTGTACAGGCTCGTAGCCTATCTTCACTGTCATCTGCTCATTAGGTAGTGCTACACCAGGACTTCTTATGATGCTATGCTTGTCATCTTCTGAAAATCCTATAGTCTCGCCGTCATGCAGTGTCACATCACAATAGAGCACATAGGAGGCAAGGCTTGCCAAAAAGTCCCGCAGTTCCTCGGGGTCTGCATCTGCGTTGAGCACTTCCATTTCATCTTTGCCAAACACATCCATGCCATAAGTGTAGCCGTTAAGGCCACCTTTGCTTTGATACAGGCCAAACCAGATCCAGTTGAAGATGGGCAGTTCATCATCTTTGAGCATATTGGCAAACACAGCATAAAAACGTGGCTCAAACACCACGCCGCTGGTGAAGACACCACTTGCGTATTTTTGTCTGCAGCACACAGCCATAGCCTTGGTGAACAGCTTGCCGCGCTCTATAAGTTTTATATCATCGCCAAGGACAGCCACCATAATATGGGCCTTGTGGGCTGTAGCTGCCTCTACAGCCTCAGGCCACATATAGTTATTTTGAGCATTTATCGTAGCTTCATTGCCAGGGATGGGGCTGTGAAAGAGGGTCACAACGAGCATCATGTCGCCAATGTGCATGATAAGAGCATCATCACTGTCCTCATCATCACTCTCATCTGTATTATCATCTACTATGTTCCATTGCTCTTTAAGATCACAAATCAGCTGCTCTTTGTCCCAGCTATCGTCACTAAGGAGCACAGATCCTACAAAGGAGCCCTTAGGATCACTTTTATCCTTGTCAGTATCACCTTCAGAATCTTCTGTATCATCAACATCATCTTCATCATGGGCATAGTGTGATTCATGCACCAGATTGCAGATAAATTCCTCAAAGCTGTCAGCAAGATGGGTGATTTTAAAGTCAAATTCCTGATCAACATGCACAACGGCAGGCTCGCCCTGAGGGCCGCAGGCGCGGTAGTCTAAAAAGATCATATCGTGTCCAGCACTTGGACAGTCGCAGATAGCCACACCTATATCAGGATACTCCCACTCATCTATCATAAACCTGCTACCAAGCTCTCCGCACAGTGAATTGGTTTTATCCCGCCCAAGGCTTAAAATGCCACTGATAGCCACATGATCTTCTGCCCAGCTTGTAGGCTCGTCACATGGATGGCAGGTATTAACCGGCATACCTCCATTGTGCTTTTTCATAAGATAGATGTAGGAGGCAGGCAGTTTGTAGCCCAGCTCCTTTTCAATATCGGCAATAAGCTCATCAGATGGTGGATCGCTTACATAATCTTTAAGCGCATAGCTGTTATCATCCCAGAAGTTTTCAAGATCAACACCTTCAAAAGGGATCTTACCTGGTACAAACTTTGCTCTGTTCTCAATTCTTCTGTTACGTTTTTTAATCATTGTCTCACACTCTTTAATTACAATAAGGGCATCTTTGTCCTCATTATCAAGCTCAGCCCAGCGCCTTGCATAGACTAAAGCCTTTTCCTCAAGGCCATCAAGATACTGATAGGCATAGGCCATACGCATATGCCATTGAGCCTTGTTCTGACCTTCATCTGATACTGACTCAAGCACCTCAATGGCCTTTAGCAGTGCTTTATCAGCCCTTACCTTTATTGTTCCCTCATCATGATCTCCTAAGATGGCATAGTTCTCAAGTGCCCGGGCCAGAGCGTAGGCTGTGCGGTAGTCTTTGTGCTCCTCTGGTATGGCATTGAGCGCCTGTATACAGCGTGTGTACTCGCTCTTATCATTCCACATCTCAAGCTGCAAGAAAAACTTCTCAGCATTATCCTTTGTATAAGGAATATAGTCTATACCTGTAAGTGTGTCGTTTAGCTCATCATCGTTTTTTTCATTTTCTTCTTTATTCTGAGATTTTAAATTTACAAAATCTGCCTTACGGTAGAAGGTGTTGAAGATGGCCCATGGAATGTCTGTGCCCTCAAAGAACTCTTTGGCTATGTTCAGCACCTTTTGAATATCCCAGGCTATAAAATCAACATAACCACAGTAAAGTCCGGTGGCACCTCCTGTAAGGGTTATAACTTCAGGGTAAGCGGTAGCAGTGAGCGCCTGCTCTAGTCTGTCTCTAAAGTCAAAGATCTTATCCGATCCTTCCTGCCCACTTAACGTATCTAATGGATAGCAGAAAAAGCCTGCAACAGCACCATTAGCATGAAGTTCTTCTATAAAATCATTGTCATCATTTAAATAGCCTTTGATAAGAGGTGCGCAGCAGGTGGAGCCTGCTATGATATCAAGGCGCCATGGAGCATCTGGATCTTCATCTGGCTGCATTTTATAGCCAAGGTAACTATCAAGATAGGCTTTAGGATCATTTAAAAGATCAAGTCCACGTCCCTTGAGAATATCTGGCAGTCTGGACATAGGCGTGGACGGCTCAGCCTTTGGCTCCTTAAGCACATCAAAGCTGTCTATGTATCTCATATGCGAGATCTCACCTAGCACCTGATCTGTTAGTGTAGTGAGCATCCACCAGGCCCGGCCTTCTTCCTTTTCAAGCAATGAAAGCAGCTTTTGACAGTAGACGGCCATGGCAAATCTGTTCTTACCGCAATCTTCAAGCCAGATCTGCACATCATCTCCAGAGATCTCTGTGCCATCCTCAGTGCGCAGAGCTATGTTTTCAACTGCCTGACGGCCTACAATGATATTCCAGTTATCAAGCACCTTCTCAGGAGCAAACTTTTGAAAATAGACCAGCTCAAAGAGTTTGACCTTGTCACCCTCTGGAGTGAGGATAAGATCATACTTTTGACCACTAACACCCATCTCAAAAGAGATGTCATCAAAGACAAGATTTAAGATCTCCTGCATCTGAGATACGATTTTTGCACCGCCTGTGCCATCTTTGTCCTCATCCATCATCTTACGCAATTGTGCCTCAATCTTTAAAAAGGTGTCCCAGCACAGCTGCGTGCGCTCATAAAAGCACATATTAAATTGCGGCAGGGTTATACCCTGATGGCACATATCTATAAAATCAAGGGTATCCTTATCATCAGGCCTAGCCTCAAGAGCCTTTTTAAAATATTTAAGAGCCCGGCTCTCCTGATCAAGATAGTAGTAGGAGTAGCCCATACGAAAGTTGAAGTTATGATCATCTTTAAAATATTGCTCATGAGGTTTTAAAAGAGACAGTGCCTTTTTAAGCATTTTTCTGAAGGTAGGTTTATTAGGATCTGCCATATTGTTATAGGCACGGGATAGCTCGCTGTCCATCTCAGGGCTGCGATCTTGAGCTGCTATATCCTCAAGCTTATCAATAATGTTCTGATATTCACCATTTTCATGCCATATCTGACACTGCTTTAAAATATCCATCTAAGGCTCCTCATTATCTATCCCATCTTCATCTTTAATCTGCACAAAAATGCCGTTTGCATCACGCAAAAAAGCACAGGGGGCAGGTGTCTGCAAAAGATTAATGATATCGGTGTCGTAATTGCAGATAGTATTTAGTTTGTAGATTCCTAAATAGCTGGGGTCGTTAATGTACGCATCGCTCTCATCACCTGCGCAAAAGCGCCAGCCGCTGTCCCAGGCATCATCTGCCTTTTCTCTGTAGCAGTAGCCAACCTTAAAGCCCTCAACTGTAATGCGGTGTGAGGCCAGGCAGCCATCGGCTACTTCATAGTCTTTGAGCAGATCTTTTATATCCTCAGCCTTTATACGATAGTTACTGATAAGGCCAGATTTTTCATACAGATCTGCTCTGATATCTTCAACATCAATAGCCATCAGCCTGATCTCATCATTAGTGAGCATCTGACAAAGGTCATATTTTTGTGGATTTTTTGCAAAATCAGATAGTGCCTTGTTCATGGCCTTATGTTCATCTGCTGTGGCCGTGATGCGGATATGGCGAGATGGGGCATTGTAGCTATCAAGATCGTAAAGATTAACACTGCCGTTAACAGAGCACTCAAGCATAATGGCAGCAAGGTCGGCTATAACATCAATAGCAAAGTGAAAGTCAATCTTATCGCCATTTGAGTGAGTAAACTCAAGATATTCAACAGTATGGCTAAAGTCAAAGTTCTGCCTGACAAGACCAGTCTTTGCAAAAATTTCGCTTAAGGAGATTTCTTCTTTTTTTAGATCTGCTAAAAAAGCCACAATGTTTAGGCTTCCTGCAGAGCATCCAATCAAGTTGCCCCAGTATTGACTGATATACATGTCTCTCACCTCATATTATTCAATACACTCATCAGAGCTCTTGTCAGTTGTAACGGCTGATGCAGTCATAGTGCAGGCTGTAAAACTGGTTTTAGATAGTATTGTCCAATCTTTAGCTACCATTATTGCCATGAAGACTCCTTGTGCGTTTTAAGGTGGGACACTATTTTTAGAGGGTTAATCTAAAGGGTAGTGTTCTGCGTCATTTCTAAAACTGTCTTATCCTAAATCATAGCAAAGCACCATAAACCTTTTTGGGCATAAGGAATGCTTTTTTTTAAAAATTTTTTCATAAATTAGACATAGATAAGGTTTTGTAAAAAAAATGAGCAGAAAGTGGTGACTATAAACAGGAGCAGAATAGCTCAATAAAAGATGGGCAGAAATTTTACAAAGCTATAAGCTAAATTAATTATAGATTAATATTGCACTTCCAAATAATTATTGGAAGACAATATATTATTTGTTATTTACTTTATGACAGTTTGATTTTTAGTAAAAATCAAAAGTAAAAATGTGACTATGATCATATTAGAAAATGGAATGAAAATATGACTAATTTGACTGTCGTAGAGATTTAAAGAGAGTTTGGTATTAAATAGATGAAAGCAAAATGAAAGAAGCGATAAATATATTTATCAAAAAAAACAGTATATATTTATTGCATATATATAACCTAAATCTCAGTACAGTTGTTTCATAACTAATTATATCTGATCTAAAACACTACGTAATCCCCTTATTTCTATCCTTTAATTACTTTTTTTCATTAGTTTTTTTATTATTTATCTGGATTTTTATCTTATTATGTTATATAATAATTATATGTATATTTATTACATAATCGGTACAAGGAGTTCAGCATGTTATTTCTAGATCAGACTGTTTCTGTGCCATCCAATGGCGTTACCAGAGTAAAAAGAAACCATTTTATTTATGTCAGTGAACTGATAGACAGCTGGAAAACCAGTGATGGCAGCCGTAACACCAATAGAAGAAGTAAAATAATTGGCCGTCTGGTCAGAGCTGAGCCTGAATGCAATGTCATGTACCCAAACGAGGCATACTATGAGCTTCATGGTCTTGAAAAGCCTGCTGTAAATTTTGCACAAATATCTAAACCAGGTCGTAAATGCGACACTGTATATGCAGAGGGAGCCGCCATTTTCCCAGGCTTTGCTCTGCTTGCCGCCTGTGCTTTAATTGACTGTCAGGCTACATCTATCCTTACACAGTGCTTTGGACAACAGTTAGCTGAGCAGATTATCTTTATGGCAACACACTATGCCTCAGGGCACACCTCTCTTGAGTGTCTTGACTTTCATGCCATGAAGCACAATGTCTATAAAAGCGCCCGTGGTCTTAATGCTAAAAATGCCAGAGAGCTTATAGCAAATGGCCTAAAGAGTGAGAATATCAAAGCCTTTTTTGATAAGTGGCTGCCAGCAGCCGCCGGTGATGATGCCATTGCCTATGATGTTACAGCCTTACCTACGCAGGCAAAAAACATAACATATGCTCAAAGAGGTTATGCACACGGAGGTCCTGAGCTGCCACAGGTTAACTATGCTCTGATGTGTAACTGTAAAACAGGAATGCCTCTGTATTACTCATCTTACTATGGATCTATAACTGATAAGAAAAACCTGCAGCACGTTATTGACAGTGCTATAGAGAGACACCTGCCTGGCAATCTGTCATTGATATTTGACAGAGGTTTTGCATCTAAGGCAAACATTGAGGAGCTTACACACAAGGACATAAATTTTATAATGGGTGTCCCTGGCACATTTAAGGGTGCCATGGAGCTTCTTGATGCCTTTACGCTTGAAAACAATACTGACTTTGAAGATCTGGTTCTGCTAGAAAAGCTTGATGGGACGATATCTGAGCATGGTTGCCGCTCTAAAACAGTACCATTTGAATACTATGGCATAAAATTAAACCTGCACCTGTATGTCAACGAAGAGATCAACCACGATAAATCTATGGAGCTGAATCATCATATAGCCCACTGCCTTCAAATAGCTCGTCAAACCAATCAGTTACCTGAGGATGGGTATTTAAAAGACGCTCGTGACTGCATCATCAAAGAAGGCAAAGGCAAGAACATTACATTCAGGGTTGATAATGAAAAATACCGTGAAAAAAAGAGAAAATATGGAAGCTTTGCTCTGTTTTCAAGTGCCCAGTGCAACTATAACTCCCATGATGCACTAAGGCTATTTAGAAACCGAGAGATAGATGAGGAAATATTCAACTGTCTTAAAACAGATCTGCATCTCCTGCCTCTGCGCGTATGGAGCAATGATGCCATGCACGGCAAATTCTTTATTCTCTTTATCAGCGCCATTATCAGAAGACATATTTTACAAAAGACTAATGACATTCTGAACATGAGCAGATCAAGCTTTAACCGCCTTGTGACAATACTTGAAAATGAGCCTGTTGAATTAAGAGGAGATGGCAGGTTTGCTGATATGTCGGTTAAATCCAAGATTGCACAGTCAGTACTGTGTAGATTTATTGATGCAGACAAGGCAAGAGAGCTTGGCATCAAAGACTCTTTTGTACATAAGCCTAAAGCAAGATCCTGTGCAAAAAAGTTAAAAAAGTAGCGGATTAGTTATGAAACAACTATACTGAGATTTAGGATATAAAAAAAAATTTCTTTTGATGGTAAGATCATTTTTTTAAGCTTTTGCAAAAATAATCGTAGAGGTGAAAAGTATAAAAAAAGTTGTCAGCTGTAAATTAATAAAATTTCTTGTTAAAAGCATACTTTTAAATTTTATTGAAGAAAATTGGAAAATAGATTATGAGTAAAACGGTAATAGATGATGGGTTTGCTGCTTACCTGGTAGAGGGAGCAGAATTTAATGGAAAATGGGAAATTCCTTTTATAAAAAAACAAGATATTGATATTCCAAAGGATATTATTCCATTTGATAAAATCAAGAAAGTAAGTAAGGAAGATCAGAAAAATGTATATATACATTTTTATATGCATGATATTACATTTAGACAGGTTATTACAAATACAAAGAAATATCTTGATAGATTTAGAAAATATGGTGGCGTTATATCTCCAGATTGCTCTTTATATATAGACATGCCATTATGCCTACAAATGGCCAATACATATATGAATAGAGCCATTGGTGTTTATTTACAAAATAATGGTATAAAAGCTATCCCAAATGTAAGATGGGGTGATGACAGAACATTTGAATTTGCCTTTGATGGCTTAGAAGCAAATGGGATATATGCAGTTAGTACATGGGGTTGTATCGGAACTAAAGAAGATAAAAGTAGGTTTAAGGATGGAATTAGAGAAATGGTTAAAAGATTAAATCCTAAGAAGATATTAGTGCATGGCGATATGCCAGATTGCATATTCAATGATTTTAAAGGACAAGTTGAACTTATAAACTATAAAAGTTGGACATATAGAGTCAAGAAAGGAGAAGTGGATGGGAACAAGTAGAAGTGGATTATATTTAAATACTAAAGGCAGTAGAAGAAAGGTAAGTGAATTAGCGTTAGTCCATTCAAATGAAGGTACATTTATGAATGTAAAAAGTCTTCAACCCAAGAAAAGTCCTTTTAGAATGAAAAGCGGTGGACATGGAGAAGATAATATTAAACTATTAAAAAAGTATGGAATCAAGTTTAATATAATAAAAACATACTCAAATGGTGTTCGTGTGGGAAATGTAGAAGGTCATAAAGAGCCTAAAAAGCGTAATAGTAATGGACAAACTTGGTTTCCTAGTTCGTGGACCGCCAATGATATACTAAAGGCAGGCGAGCATGTGGCTGCTTTAAAGAGTAACAGGCATATTAAAGATGGCTACAATATGTATGGAACCTAAAATCCAATGATTTGTGTTACAACTTATAGCACTTCTACTTCTAACACCCTCGCATCTGTTCATATCCCATTGTAATTAAAGCTTATTTTTATCAATTTAACCTTGATTTTTTAAGGCTATTGTTCTATTATTCTTATATAAATTGTGTGCTTACTGTGTTACAACTGGGCGGTGTAAAAATGATTTATTTAGACAAAACGGTTGATATTCCAGTATCTAATGTATACTTTCGCCAAAGAGGCCCTGATTTATACATTTGTGAATTTATAGAGCCTTGGAAAGATGATGATGGCTCAAGAAAGAGCAATCGCAAGCGTCGCATCATCGGGGTACCTGTAAATGGCGAGCGTACTGACACACAAATGCACCCAAATGAAAACTATTACAAACTAAGAAATCTTGCACTACCTGAGGCTAATTACGCTAAAGTTGGTCTGCCAGGGAAGCACACATCTTTTGAATACGCACCAGGTGCTGTAATATATCCAGCGTTTCCGGCCATTGCCTATATAGCACTCCTTCAGTCAGGGTTATACGATAAACTCATAGAAGCCTTTAAAGATTCAAGACTTGTTGACTCTATGTGCTTTATAGCAACAGTATACGCATCTGGCAGAACATCGCTTGAAGCACTTGAAGAGCTGTCTACTACCTTTAACGCTTTCAATGATGCACAAGGAGTAACATCGCAGGCTGCATCTTACCTAATGCGCAATCTTGATACCAAAAAACTGCGTGATTTCTTCAAGTTATGGATCCCTTATGCATCAGGAAGCGACTGTCTGGCTTATGATGTAACTGCCTTTACTTCAAAAGCAAAACTTATGAGAGAGGCAGAGTATGGCTACACACATGGAACTGTAGAAAATCTGCCACTTGTAAACTATGCCTTATTTAGCAATGAGCGTACTGGCATACCTGTCTTTTTTGATCATTATTCAGGAAGTCTTACCGACAAAGCCAATCTCAAGAATATTATTGATACAGCGCTAGATCGCAACCTCCCAGAGAATATTACTCTCGTTATGGACAGAGGTATGACAACGCTTGATAATCTCAGACACCTTAAAGAGCTTAAATTAAAATTTATTGTAGGTGTTCCTGGAACTATAAAGGCTGTTGACGAATATCTGAGCTCTATTGCTACTAAAGAGCAATCTATAACCAATACCATAACTTTAAAGACGCGCAGTGGTGAGTGCGAGACCTTATATTGCTACACTGAGGACTTTATCTGGAACGATGTAAAACTCAAACTGCATTTATACCAAAGCGTTCAAAGGCGTGCCAATAAGATGGCAGATTTCTTTTCATCCCTTGAGGAGTGTAAGAGAGCTATTGCCGATACCAAAGAGCTTCCATCAGGAGCCTGTATAATGGCAGATGTAAAAAACTGCTTTGTGTATCAAGGAAAAGGCCGAGGTAGAAAATTAGTTCTTGATGAAGCTATAGCTCAAAAATATGTTAATCGTCTTGGTACTTTTGCCTTATTTTCAGAGCCTGAAGCTAACTATACAGCACAGGATGCTTTGGAATATTATAGAAGGCGTGAAATTGATGAGGCTAACTTTGATATTTTAAAAAATGACCTTAACGGCCTGCCGTTGGGCATTCACAACCAGAGCTCCTTAGACGGCAAATTCTTTATTCTCTTCATAGCTTTGGTTATAAAAAGAACCATTATGCAACGCATTAGAGGCTTTCTGCGCTCTAATAATAAATCTTATAAATATGCCGTTGAGACTTTGAACAATATTAAAGTTGAGTTTAGAGAAAGCGAGATCGCAATACTTGAATCAGGTCAGGTTGAGAAAAATCTTGATTACTTACATCAGGTTAATGCTCCAACCAAGTTTGCAAAATCTTTGCTGGCAGCAATAGTAGATCCGGATGGGCTTATAGTAAAAAAATCATACTTAAATCTAAAGGTCAAAAGAAAAAAAACAAAAGTTAGAGTGAAAAAATAACAAATTTAGTTGTAACACAAATCATGGGACTTTAGGATGGAACATGGAAAGGTGTTAAGGTTGTTGTAAGAAAAACTAATGGAAAGGTAGCAACAATCTTCCCAGATGTAAAACAATTCACAAAGAAGAAAGGAAAGATATAAAATGTTTGATAAGAAAAAATACCAGGAATTAGTGAAAGAGCGAGTTAATACCGATTGGGAATATATGATTGATAAAATATGTAAAGACTTAATAACAATGATTACAGAAGATGACTGTGCATTTAATGATTTTATTGCATATATGCAAAATGATATGACTGCTGAAGAATATATCTATTTGTCTGAAATCTCAGATGAAATATCACAGATAAAACCATCTTATAAGTTTGTTGAAGCTTATAGGGGGTTAGCTAAAAAATATCCAAAAGAAACAAATGATTATCAAATCATGAGTTTTATTGAAGTCGCAGAAGCTTGGGCTGAAGATGAATCATAGAGTAGCTACCTATTATATTTAAATAAAAGTTTCCCAAAAATCTGTACTATTAAACGGCTTCAATATTTGACGCTATCATAAAGGAAAGTTGTTCCACTCAAGAAGCCGTTTAAATAATAGCATATTTAAGTGTCTATGAACTCTTTTTGGGCCTGCCAACCGGTCTTTTAATCTTGTCAGTTTTTTCAATTTTAGGTCTGCCAGGTTTTCTTTTGGGTCCAATAAATTCAGGCTTTTTCTTTGGTCTTCCTCTTGGTTTGGGCTCAGATGTAACTCCTTGCGAGTCCACTTCTTTTTTCTCTTTATGAGGTCGACCAGCTTTAGCTTTTCTAAGTTTTTCAGGTGCCTGCTTATTGGTACAAAGTCCAAGTTTAATTAATGCCTCAAAGCTCGATTTAACCCCCACTTCCCAGTATCCATCATCTAAATCAGGTATGCCTTCAATAGGTGGATCAGTTCTTCTCCATACGGCATTGAGATCTTCCATAAGCTCTCCATATGTTATGCCGTTTAGTACATTATTTTCCTCAAGCTTGTTTAGAATCCTTGATGTAATCAAGGTTGATATGAAGTTTATAAACTCAAGACCCTGCACAGAAAAGTCATTGTGAACTCTTGTCTCATCAAAGTACTCTTCATTTTTATAGCGATTAAACATAAGCTCAAGAAGCCATCGCTCCTTGAATGTCTTATATACAGAAGATGGTTCTAGATCTAAATCTGACTCAAAAACAATCAATCCGGACTTTTCTTCTCTAGATTTATACTCCTGAGCGTCAAATGAGTTGTTTTTTATCGTTCTCATTATGTAGTTTGTATTTTCTTTTGCATAGCCTGATATATCTCTGAAAGAATACAGATAAAGACCGTCTTTTGTTACAACTTTCCTGCAAACTACTGCTTTTTCCTCATATCTGATGGCACTGTCAAACTCTAAAAGAGAATACTCACTGATTCGTACATCATTGCGCCTTATTGGGGTTATATAGTGAAGATCTTTGTGCTCAGCGAGCTCCTGTCTAATTTTATTTGGTGGAAAGCCTTTGTCGGTTACTATAATTCCTTTTTCTATATTATTGTTCCTAATAAAGGCTCTATAAGCAGAGGCATCTATAATGTTTCCAGGTAAAATCATAGAGCATAATGGCTCCATGGTTTCTATTACATAAGCATAGATAATAGAGACATCTCTGCAACCTTTGACACGAGACTTCCTTGAAAAGTTAGACAAATCGTTAACTATACTTGTATTCTGCTTAAGAGTTCCATCTATAGCAATATGACAAGAAGGCAGGAGTCTGTCTATACGTCTTGCATAAAAATCATGCATCAATTGAGAATTTGAGCCAAGGTGGTAGATGAACTTTGCTACTGTATTCTTGCTAAGGCCCACATAAGGTATAAATTTTGAAATAAAACAATGCTCATAGGCGGACTTCAATCTTGTATTTGTAACTCTAGGTCTTATTACCCTTAGCAAGGCCATAGCGAGAATTGTATCCACATCCCCGCACTCATACACGGCCCTCAAATCGTCTTTTATATCGCCGACTACCGAGAAAGCAAGAGCACTGGCTCCATAAGACAATTTATCTGGCATTACTCCCTGAGATACAATTTTAGTCTCTTTGGCAACATAACGACCATCAATAATATGACCAATAATAGCTCCATTGATAGGCTGGGCCTTTCCTTTGGCATCATACTTAGTACCAGATCTTTGACGAACAGCGTACCTATATCTGCCAGTTCCAGATAGAACTACGACAGTATTTGTAGGTCTTGGGACGGCTCTTATATTCTCAGGTATAGACATAACTAAAACCCTCAAAATATTATCTATTAATTAAGATATAACTGTACATATTATATCATATATGTACAGTTAAAATAATATATTTATAGTATTTTTTTATGGATTTTATTAATAATGTCACAATAATAGAGCAAAGAAGAATCTGTTGTTAACAAAGGATTTATGTAATTATTTGGTAAGATTAGGGAGATAGTGAATATGATATAATGAGCTTAAAGTAAATCCCCATTAGTACAGTTTATGGGGAATCTTTTATTTAAAATTTTTTTATTTATCATCAAATAAGAGGGAGGGGAACGGGAGGGAACGGAGATCTGTGTAAACTAAGATCTCTTATTCTTTAATTGCGCAATTTTAGAATCTAAATTTATGCTTCAGCCTTGCTGCGGATTATCTTTTTTATCGCCCATGATAACTGAACCTACTATAAGCAGGAGAAGGCCAACACCTGCACGGATAGCTAAATCTAAAATCATATAGATCTTGCCCTGACGGTACATATCAAGCACATACGTCCTGTCTATATTATAACTGTCCTTAAGCCTGCGAAACATTTTCTTCTCACCACCTGTAGCATAGCGCACATAACCTGTGGGCAGAGCCTTGCCGGGAAGAAGCATTAGGTAATCGTCAAAGTAGATGCAGATATAGCTACCATCCTGTAAAGGCGCAAGGTAATAGCGGTTATAGTAGCCAGAGGCTATGGTGTGCAGCAGGAAATTTCTGACAGGACCCGTTGGATAGGCAGCATGAATGTACTCGTCAATGAAAAATGTCTGCTTGCCAGCAGTTCTGGTTCTGTGAGTGTGCTCTCCTGCCTCGTCAATATCGCGCAGGCGTAGCAACGGCGCCTCAATCAGGCCTTCTTTGGTTACTGTAATTGGAGTCTTTTTAAAATAGGCATTTTTCATATCAGACTTTGTATGCAGGATAGAAACTGATGGATCAGGTATCTGGCCCTGGCCTGTTCCTATCCCGACCCACAGGTCATAAATCCAGCCGGTGGGGGCACACATCATAAGCCAGGCGCCAAAGACTATGCCTAATGTAATTTTCACAATGGATTTAGGTCTATATGTTTTGCGCTCCACCTTTTAACTTCTCCTTTTGTAAAATTATGGGGCACTAGCTGATTCCATCAAGGCCGCAGCTGCCCAATAAATAAAAAGTTGTTCAAAGCTAACTGGTGTCTATGAACTCATACACATCAGCCCACCCATAAATTTGTGGTGTGTAGCCTTCATAAAAGCATAGTCTTTTTGATACAGATTGTATACAGATAAAGAGTCATCTTGTGCCAGTGCATCAAAGTCTTATGCTAAGTGAAGGGCTTTTTAGATAAAATCAAGTCAGGCTAATATCCTGCAGGTAAAGTAGCTGTGGCTAGGGCGCCTTTAGCATTTGCGCCTTAGTAAATGGCATGAGCCTCTTCAACACCTGATAAAAACCATCCTTTTACAAAATATTGTAGTTTTTTACTCTCTTGTACCTGTGCAAGGCGTGGAAGCTCAAATCTGGTATTTTAGTTTTTCTCTACAAAACGAACATCTCTGAGTGCAATTTTAAATTCAAGCTTTACGCCATAATCATCAGCCCAGGGCTGGCACCTGCTAAGCAGCGCCACAATCAAATGATCTGGCTCTTGAGTAAATGTTATTTGCAAAATGACAGAGCAGTTTGCATATTCACTTTTAAATTTCTCGCTTTGAGTATGATTAAGATAACCCTCAATTTTATCAAGGAGAGCCTTTTGTGTGTCAGGAGATCCGTCAATAAAACCATTACACACCAAAACCATTAAAACCTCATTGGTTTTACTCTTTTGTGCAATAATATCTATCTTTTTGAGATCGCCGAACATATCTTCAATTGTCATCGCTCTTTTGCTCCCACCAGTCCTGCCTTTAATGATAGTTTCTAAAGCTTTGTAGTTAAAGTCTAAAAAGTGTGACTGCTATAGAGCTTTTAAAGAGCAGAGCTTTTCATGCTCTGTGACACGATGTATCTCATCTCTTACCTCCATAAGAGCAAAACCAAGCAGGTTCTCGCCGCGCCAGAGCATTGGATCGCAGGACTTTGGATCGCTGCCTGACAGACATATACCCCAGATGGCATCATAGGGGCTGGCCTCTACAATTACTTTGTCGTAAGTTGAGAGAAGAAAATCTCTAAGATCCCGGTTTTGACTGAATTTAAGATAGTTGCCATTTAGCACAATGGAGTATTTGAATTTATCCCATACCTTGTGATCAAAGCCACGCACCTTGCGGCCAAGCTCCTTAATCTGCTTTGGATCATCACACTCTAAAATCTGCTGTCTGATTACACTATCACCAAAGAGCTCAGCCTTTGCTGCCATCATATACTGCTCCATGTACAGATAGGTATAATTCATGGCACTAAAGGACTGTCGCCACCACTGACTAAAGCAGCCTTTGCCAATTGAGCCATCCTTGCAAGGCCTATGGCCCCAGAACAGGCACAGATCTTTTGTTCTGCCTGCACCGTACTCATTTTGAAGCCACTTTAGATCATACTTAGGCCTGCCCTCTGCCTGCCAGGCATCTATAACAAAGTTGTTATGTACAAGAGGTAGCGAGCTGTCATCATCATCCCACCAGCCTCTCCAAGTTACAGGCTCTGCAAAGAGGGCTCGGTACTGTGCTCTTTCATCTTCAGATAAAGTATCAAGCCAGGTGCCAAATTTGTATATATAACTCTCTCCATAACCCATGCGCCAGCCAATTGAGTAACGCTCAATCTCAGGGTAGGCAAGCCATGGCGGTGCCATCAGCTTCTTATCTTGTAGCGCCATATACTCACCTTTTTCTCATATGTTACTTATCATCTTGTTTATACTCACATTAGCATAAAAGCGTTTGAGGCTATGAATCTGACCTTTATAGATAATTCTAGGCCCATCATAAACTTTTGTGTATTTTTCTGCTCTCAAGTGCAAGACCTATAAGCCTATCAGTATGATCTGCCATAAACAGATGGATGTTAAGTACATCATCATCAAGTTTTAGATTATCAAGTGAGAAACGTATTTTAAGTTAACCTCATCGTAAAACAATTCTTTGAATTTTTTAAGGCTCTTACTTTGAGTATTTGCATTAGATTTAACTTCTATAGGAAAAATATCATTCTCTCGCTGAATTATAAAATCCACCTCATAAGGAGGATTTGTCTGCGACCAATATCTTGGGATTACTTCAAACTGTGTAATTAATGTTTGCAGCACAAAGTTTTGTGTTAATGCACCTTTTAACTTGGTAAATAATCTATTACCCTCGTCAAATGCACTAGGTGCAAGCTGTGAAAGCCTGCGCAGCAGGCCAACATCTACTAATTTCTTTTCACCATCTAATGTCAGGACATTATTTTCAGGTTTTACTGTCCTGGCCCTTTTGGGTAATTCCATAGCGCGCCTCTTTATTTATTGATCTTTATACTCATCTTTAATATCTATAAAGCGCACATACACAGCGCAGATTTCACCTTTTGCATCATAGCCAAAGTAGACAGGATAGTAACCATCGCCCCAGCCTGATGAGAATATTGGTAGGTTGCAGTCTGTCTCTGGCACTGTCCAGTTGAGCCAGTCTCCGTGGTCTCGTTGATATTTAGGATAAGCTTTGGCATTATCCTCCATCAGGTCACAAAACAGGTCGTTGTAGGGATCAATGTCAGGATCCTCTGCAAGGCGCTTAGCCCAGTATGCCTTAAAGGCATTTTGTGTCTGTATGTCTGCAATACAGCCCATTCCTGCATCTACGCCAAAACCAAAGTATTCATCATCTTCAAGCTCTGTATCAAGCTGCTCGTTGCCAACCATGCCAAGCTCATAGACAACTGGTGTTTCATGGCTGACCTCAACCTTGATACAGGCATAGCGATCGCCATATTTTGCACTTGGCACCACGCAGATTTTTAGACTATAGGCTCCGGCAGGTATTCTTTGAAGAAATGGCGGAGCATCCTCAAGCTCTATTAGCGGATCGCAGGCAAAGATCTGTCCTGTTGGAAAATTAACTAAGCCTATATCAAGTACATCAACTGATATGTTCCCAATCACTTTTTGTGTAAAATAGGCCTCAAGATTATCTTTGCATTTAAGTTTATCCTTGATTGCCTCGTATCTGTCAAGCCATTGAGTTGTTGGCATAAAAGTTTCCTCATGTTGATTATGTTTTTTGACTAAACTTTCCGGGTTCAATAATTGAACCTAACGCAATACGCTAGCCGTGTTGTGGCTCTTTTAAAATATGTATTGATTTATTATGTTATTTTAGGATGGTTAATCTGTGATCGTATGTTGGTAAAAATCAGATAAAAATGACTATTAAAAATGCATGAAAACATCATAGGTAGACCATTTTACGTTGATTTGGTGACCTTTAAATGTTATAAAAAATATGAAACAAAAAAAAAAGGTCACAGTCGCATGTTATCACAAAAAGATAGACAAAGTCAGAATAATTGTTCACGCATCAATAGTTTTTTGATAAATTCAAGCTTGGCTCTATAGCTAAGAACTGCGGTTTTATCAAAATGCCAAACATCTTGACTGTCATTTCAAAAAAGCCGATGTTTTTCTATACACCTCCTGAGCTTCTATTGAGAAGAGCAATAACTTCATGCTCTACAGGCTCATCCATTTCATATAACTCTTTAAGCATGATTATGTACTTTACCCCTCAAACTCACCTTCAATCATCCCGTTTAGATAAAATCCCGGATCTGTTATAAACTCATCCCATGTGGCAAGAGGGTGAAATTGCTCATGCTCTATATCAAGATAGCACAGCTTTTTATCTTTAGGGCTCCACAGCAGTAGATAGTCGCTGTAGTTGTCCATCTGCACCATGATAGAGAGCAGCTTTTTTCGCCTCCAGACTATCTCCTGCACATCCATAAAGGAGTAGAGTTCAGCCCACTTTACCCATTTTTGAATAGGAAACTCAAGTCTCAGCGGGCCTTCTTTTAAGTATTTTACAAGCCTGGCTGGGATCTTATAGGGCTTTAGCATGCGCATTTTCTCCTGCTCATTGTGCCAGGCCTCAGGCTCAAGAGACTTTAGGTAGTCAGCAAGCTCCTGATTTTTGTTTGCAACAGCTACAGTGTAAGGTCTGTCACCGTATTTGTCTGCAATGGTGATATCGGCTCCATTTTCAATAAGCCAGCGCACCATGGGAAAATTGTTTTGTCGTGCAGCTTCAGTTACTGCCGTGGAGGCATTGGGAAATACCATGTCTGCCTTGTGGTAATTGACATCTGCACCTTTTTGCAAAAGCAGTTTCGAAAGTTTGCTATCACCATCAGATACAGCTGCCCTGAAGGCCTCTCCGCCAAACTCCTTTACAGTGATCCCTGATAGCTCAAGAACCTGTATGTTTTCAGGGCGTTTGCCCCAGCGCACTTCCTGAAAAGCCCGCTCTTTTTGCTTGTGGCTTAATTTTTCAGCCTGTTTTGTAAAAAGTGCCACCACATCAGGATCACAGCAGCGTGTGGCTGTAAGCAGCAGGGGCTGTTCCTGTGCCAGATCTGGATTTGCTCCATGCTCTAGAAGAAAGTGGATCATAGACACAGCATTGCAAAAAAACTGCTATCTCAAGTGCTGTGAGTTTAATATATGAGCTAAGCTCTATGGGAGCATTTAAATCAAGACCACTTTTTAGCAGCTCTTTAAGTTTTGGTATATCATGATCGCAGATGGCTGCAGCAGTTTCAGGGAGACTCTCCCACTTACCAATATATGCAATTTGATACATAAGACACCTCATAGATAGGGTTTAAGCTAAGGCAACCCTTTAAAAAGTTAGCATTTAACTTGTGCCTTTAAACTTTATTACTCATGTGCTCTAGCTCTTAATAATCAAGAAGAATTGGCACCTGATGCTTCTTGGCAAAGAGCATGGCCCTATAGAATATGGAGAAGGAGAACTTAGCAAGGGACTGTGTGTCATATTGTGTGTGCTCCTTTATGTCTTTTTGAATGCCATTTCCATTTGCATCTATAGTTGTATCTATAGGGTATCCCTGCGTATCGGACCAGATAAGTATAGTGCTCTCATCGGCCTGCCAGGCAAGTGCATTTAGCTTTTCAAGCTCCTTTTGCAGTCCACCAAGGGTGGCTATTATTGCGTTGTCATTTGTTGGCATGGGCCATTGGAACATAAAGCTCTCAGAAAGAGGCAGGTAGCAGGCAGCTCCCCGAAACAATGACCATATACGATTTTCATCTGATGCAAGGCGCTTTATTAGTGGATGCTCATAAAAGTTCCAGCCCTTATCCACAGTTGGTGGCACAGGCTTATCGTATGTATGGCAGGCAGCTAGCAGCAACATAGCACCAAAGGCATCCCAATCTGGCTTGTCTGTATAATAAGGTTTTTCATTATTCTCAAGCCAGGGGGCATAGGGGGACTTATCTTGTTGAGATAGAGCTCTTAAGATCTGATCACGCCAGATCTCAACTGCATCCTGAACCTTTGCAGGTGAGAGCTGATCTTTATCATCAGTCTTTGCATCTGGCGTGATCCTATGAAAGGCATATCCATTAGCATCAGCCCACTGCTCAACAACATTTTTCCAATTGTGACAATAATAGCGTGTCAGTGTACCTGCATAAATATCAAGGCCCATAAGCTATCTCCTTATTTATATTATGTCAAAACCACTTTTTCTAAAACTTTTTCATAGAAAAGCCACTTTTTTGTTATACCTGTCTCATGTGCACAAGGCTAAGCACTTTGGCAGCAGAATCTGCAAACTCTGATGGTACGTTATCAAATATACCCTCATAGGCTTTTACAGATAGCCATGAATAGTGATAGAAGCTTAAGAACAGGTAATCTGGAAATACCTCATCATCCTCATAGCGCATTTCATCATCTTCCTCGTCATAACCCTCTGACCACAGGTATTCCTCCTTTAACAGATCAGAAAACAAAGGCAGAGAATTGGCATACTCCATCTCATCTACATCATTGACGCAGTTAAGTATGGTTTCAAAAAAGTACAGAATTACCTCACAAAGAAAATTAGCAGCAGAGCTTTTATAGCTATTGGCAAAGGCTTTTTTGAGAATACGGCATAAAAACACAGTGCCAAAGGGGGTAACATGCCATAGCGTGCTCTGATGTTCCATATTAGCTGTGATCTTATAAAAAGACTCTTTGACAGATGGCAAATCACTCATCTGATCTAAAACTCTCAGGTGCTCAGGAAAATCACTGCCCCGGCCATAGGTTGTAGTTATCCTATGCCATGGGATATCTGTAATTTTAAGGCTGGTAATGTAGGCCATATTCTCATCTGTCATAGTAACTCCTTATATAGCTCCTTATCTTAATTATGCACTTTTTAAAAGGTACAGGGCCGTTTGCATCCATAGCTATACATGATATTTGCACAGTTATATCTTTGCCTTCTTAGAGTTATGTAGATCTTGTTTTATTTATAGACATTGCACTTTAACCTCCAATGCCAGCACAAAACCACACAGACCTAAGGATGAGTCAATGACAAATACCCTGATGTGCTCATGCTCCATGCGCTTTTGCAGATCCTCAATAGAGCAGCAGGCAGGAAAACCATAGGGCATGCTCCTATTAAGCAGAGCACTGTATTTTTTAAAAAATCCATCTGTTGTGATCTCATCCATGCCAGATAAGATGTTGTCTAGTATTACATTTTCAAAAAAGTGCGCCATAAGGCCTGTAAAGCTAATGGATACTCTCTGCCCATCCTCTGTCTTTGTGAGTATATAAAGGGTGCGCGCCTCAAAGTCTGCACTGTAGCTAAGTACTATAGTGTCATGCACTTTATCAAAGGATTGAATTAATATACTCATGCAAGCTCTGCCTCCATAATCTGTACAGGCTTACCTGCCTTATTGACATAGTAAAGGGCTATATAGTCAAAGCCATCTGTTAACACCTGATGCCATGGCATACTATCGCCGTTTATAAGCTCCACTCTGTCAGCTCCATCTTTTATAAAATATTCTTTTTCATCTTCATAGTCTATGCTATAGCCAAGCTCAAGCAAAAGTTTAGATGTTGGGATGTCATATTTTTTAAGGGGACGGTTTGCAAGTATGGATTTATCATATACATCGCAGAACATATTGTTATAGCCATGCACCCCTCCATCAAAGATGACAAAGGTCTCGCCGCTTTGTATATCTCGCGCTGCAATCAGGCCTGGGGCCTCATCGCCATCTATGATATAGGCCTGAGGCTCACTCTGTAGCCTGAGCAATTTGCCGTAATATAAGATCTCAAGAAACACGTTGCCCGTTAAGGAGCACAGTGTCAGAGTGGGCAGACGCTTTATCTCATACCTTTTTACATGGCCTTTAAGATAGGTAGGATATTTCTCTGTCAGCATAGCCTTTTACCTTTTATGTAAATTCAAGTACCAGTCCCCAGATGCCAACTACAATTAAAAAAAAGACCTGACAAAAAGATGATAGTACGCCTGTAGCCTCTTGAATGTCTGTATGCATCCGATGTGCCTGCTAGGATCTCAAAGCCAATTGAAATTGCAAAGTGCTCCAATGACAATAAAGATGCCACATATAAGCGCGCTTATATACCAATAATCTTGCAAAAATGCTGCAACTAGCTCATATGCTCGCTGTTCATAGGATTGCACCTTATTTTTAAAATTAAAGGTTATATTTTAGATAATAAACTCAGACACCTTTAAATCAAGAAAAAAGTTCTGTCTTTTATATTTTAAAGATAACTTATTGTTTGCAAATATAAATTTTAGGCATTATAAAATTAAAAAGACTGCAAAGAGAGTTTTTAGACACTGCCTTTAAGGCAGAGGCGCAATTAAGGTTTAGAGTATAAATGCCAGAGATACGCTTTTGCATATCTGACATTGTTACAATAACAGTTCTTTTGATAAATGCTTTAGTGTGTATGTTAGCTGTGTCTTGTGGCTATAGCATTTGAGATCTCATTGTGCTCATGATGAGAGATCTGGCCTCTTTGTAGGCCTTAGTGAGATCTGATGTCAGATCTTTTTCAGAGGTCTTTGTATCTTTGAGCGTGGCGGCAAGCTCAGAGGCCTGTGCGCCAAATTTTGGAGCCATACTAAAGTCTGTGACTTTAAAGGAGCCGTCAATTAAGATCTCATAGCCAATTTTAAATTTGCCATTGTATGCTGTTACACCTATGTTATCGTGGCTTTTAATCTCAATTTTAAAAGAGCCATTATAGCTTTTGTCTACAGTCATATATCTTGAGCTGTGCAGATTATAGTTATTGGAGGCAAGAGCGCTTTAAAGCTGTTATGGCTGACAAAAGGTCCTTCAATTACTCTCTGACATGATCTGTTGCTTAGAAGAACGTATATGGTATTGACCTTATCGGCAGATGGAGTATCAGAGCTGTTATTGCTTATATATCTGTAGAGCTCATCTAGCATAAAGTTTATGCAGTCTTCTTTGATATTGGCTGTGGTATTAACATTTCTGCCAAGAGAGTAGGTAAAGGAGATGTCACAGCCGTAGTGTTTTGTATCAGAAAGACTGGTTCTCCTTGCCGCCTATATTGGGAATAGGCAGGGTCTCTTTGTGCTGATTTTGACCTGTGGCACTTTGTGTACTCTGCTCAAGTAAGGATCTTACAAGATCGTTATAGGCATCATGTCTGTAGCTAAAATCAGGCTTTTGACAATAGAGTGTGAAATACGCGCAGCCTTATCTACTGTCTCACGTACCATACGCGCTTTAGTGGGGTATCTGCACCAAATTTACTGTGCATATGAGCTGTGGACATATCGGCAATGGCATGGCCAAGCGCCTTTTTAAGGTATTTAAAAAGGCGCCCATGGCTTTTTGACTGGTAGTGTTAAAGGTGTGCAGACTGGTGCTTTTGACCCCATCTGAGGTTAATTTTATTCTGGCATTGTCATTGCTGGTATTTCTAGCAACCTGAGTAAAGTCCTGTAAAGATAGATTATTTATAAAAAGGCAGCTGTCTGTAGACAATACAGCAGCTGCACTTAAAAGCCATACGGCTTTAACAAAGAGCAATATAAGATCTTTTTTATTTAAGCTTTGGCCTGTGACAGAGCAAAAATCTTTTGAATTTCATCATCAGACATATTGCCAAGCCAGGTTTCATTCTCCTGTACAGTAAGATCAGAGAGCTTTTGCTTGTTGGATAAAATGGTATCAATTTTCTCCTCAAGCGTGTCCTGACAGATAAAACGTATAACCTCAACATTTTTATCCTGTCCAATACGATATGCTCTGTCTGTAGCCTGATTTTCAACAGCAGGGTTCCACCACAGATCAAAGTGTATAACCACACTGGCCTGGGTCAGATTGATACCTGAACCTCCTGCTTTGAGCGAGAGAATAAGCACAGGGCTGCCCTCATCGCTCTGAAATGAATTTATCATCTGAGAGCGCCTTGATGCAGGTACCGTACCATTTAAAAAATCAGGCTTAAAGCCCAGGGCCTTTTCTATATAGCTTACAAGCAGATCGCCCATAACCTTAAACTGCGTAAAGATAATAACCTTTTTGTTTTTCTCATTAATAAGATCATCAAGTATTGCCAAAAGGTTTGTCACTTTGCCTGAATTTTCAGACTGCAGATTTTTATCCGTAGCCTCAATCAGAGCAGGGCTGTTGCACAGCTGTTTTAGGCGCAGGATGGATGTTAGGATCTGTGACTGTCGCTCAATATTTATCTTTAAGGATGAGAGCTGATCTAAAAACAGATCCACAGTTTTCTGATACATGGCTGTCTGTACAGCACTTAAATTACAGTACTGATTGTAGACAATCTTATCTGGCAGATCGCTTATAATACTCTTGTCAGTCTTTAAACGGCGCAGCACAAAAGGAGCAACCACAGTCCTTAGATTTTCAATGGCAGCCTCATCATGCTCCTTTTCAATTGGCACCACATAGTTCTTTTTAAATTCAGCAGCAGTCCCAAAAAGGCCAGGATTGACACAGTCCATAATAGACCAGTATTCCATAAGCCTGTTCTCAACAGGTGTGCCAGTCATGGCAATAAAGCTCTGAGCTTTTATCTGCTTTATATTTTTAGCATTTTGTGTAGTGTGATTTTTAATAGCCTGAGCCTCATCTATGACCAAGATACGATAACTCTCTTGTAAAAAGGTCTTGTGATTATGGCTTAAATAGCCATAGGTGGTAATAATAAGAGGATGAGGCGATTTTATGGCATCTGACATCTTATTATCGCCATAGACAATATCAAAACCAAGCGACGGAGCAAAGCTTTTTAGCTCATGGCTCCAGTTAAAGAGCAGTGAGGTAGGCACTACAATCAAAGCCTTGCTTTTTGCAAACTCGTGAGCCTCATGCATCGCAAGCAGTGTGGCTATAACCTGTATGGTTTTGCCAAGACCCATGTCATCTGCAATAATAGAGCCAATGCCTACCTTAACATTACCAAGAAGCCAGTTAAAGCCGCGCAGCTGATAAGGTCTTAGTGTGGCCTTTAGATCCCGTGGCTGTTCTATATTGCCCTTGGCCATAATATCAGCCAAAGCTTTTTTAAGCTTTTTGTCAAGAATAATGCCCTGATTCTGATAGCGTCCTGTGAGAGCTGCAAGTATCAAAGAGGAGCGTGAAATCTTATGCTTTTTATTTATCTTGTCCTTTAAAGCCTGTAAAGTCTCAGGATCAAGCACCAGTGTGCCGCCTTCATAACTTAAAATATCCTTTGACTGCTCTAAAAGCCTGTTGAACTCCTCTACAGATAAATTTTTATCGCCAATGGCAATCTGCCAGTCAAAATCAATAAGATCCATAAGACCTAAAAAGCCATCCTGCATGCTCCATGCCTTGTCAAGCTTGAGCTCAAGAGTTGGCAATGGGGTATAGATTTTATTTAAGGACTTATCTAGTTCCAGCTCTATATTGAGGGCTCTGGCTATGGACAGTTTATGATTTATAAAATCACTTAACTCCTGATTGGATATTGCATATGTATAGGTCTCATTTGCCTCAAGATTAAGCAGCTTACATATGGCATCAAGATCATATCTTATTCTAAAGATCTCAAGAGCACCATAAAGAGTAGAGTGTATACCATCTATAATACTCTTGAGGCTGTATAGGGCAGTATCATGCTCCTGATGCAGTTTTATCTCAAAGCTGTAGTTATTTTCATCCTTTTTCTCAAGACATAACACAGGTGTGTATAAAGATGAATAGCACACAACAGCAGGTCTTTGTATAGTTGATTTAAGATGGTTGAGAAAATCATTGCTCTTCTCTTCTCTTGCAAGAGGAGTACAATAGATTTCAGAATGAATGTTAAAGCCTTTGCGGTTGTAGCCAAAGAGGGTATATACATTGTCTTTGACAGTAAAATACGATGGCAGAGCTTTAGAGCCTGCACTCATATAAACTAAAGTTTTACGTCTGACAATGGAGCTTAAAAATACTGAGAGTATTTCAACTCCAGCCTGCAGATCTGTGGAATTTCTATTTTCTCTGACATATAAGCTAAGCTCAGTATTTTTAAATATATGTCCCACACTCTCAGTCACTCTTGCAATTTTTGGTATAAAAATTGCCGGGACAAAACGTACAATCTTGATGCATTGCCTATGGGTAGTATTTGAGTGTACAGTCAGTATATCAGGAACAAAGGCATTGGCATTAAAAAGCTCATTGGCAATACGGCTTAACTCGTACATAGCTACAAGATCTGTTGCTGCCTTATCAAGTTTATCTTTATTTTCAAGGTGAAAAGCCCAGTCGTTAAAGGCATGATCACAGGCCATAAGATCAGATGTAATATCTTGATAATATGAAGCTACTCTTTTTTTTAGATCAAAGGCAACGGGAGCTGCACCTTTGAATATAGGCTGCATGTCGCCCAAATAGGCAGCGCCAATAGATATTGTTTTATTTTTTTGTTTCTCCTGAGTTTTTATAAAGGCACTTATAGAAAAAGCCTTATTTGCAATTTCACTTATTCTCTTTGGCTGTACATGTACATGATCCTTTACAGGAACATTCTGTCTTATGGTAAAGACCATGTAGTTAAAATCAATTAGATCATCATTAAGTACAAATCTTATTGAATTAATATTATCAGTGCCAGCTACAGTCTGAGGTTTATATAAAAGATTATCTATTTGCTTTAACTCATCATTTAAATACAGCTGCATAAATGCATCTTTAGCTTTCTTGCTCTGTGTATCTGTACTATTGTTATCAATAAAAGGCAGAATATATGAACTGTAATCTTTATTATCAGCAATGGTAATGGTTTTTAAAGATTCATACAGAGTATTATCATCTGCACTTTTATATTGTTCACTGTCATCCTCAGGAACTGCATAATAGTACTTATTTATGTAGTCTAAGTGTATATTGTGTGTTTTTGTATTATTTTGCAGAAGGTTAAGATCTGAAAAATTATTAAATGATAGAATGCGGGCAAAAGAAGATAGTTTTGCATCAGAGTGATTTTTAGCTAGATAAAAAAGATGCGTTAGCAGATTATTTTTAATGCCACATAAATTGCCAATCAAATCTATTAGATAAGATTCAGAAATTTTTTGTACAATATAGTAGGTAAGTACAAGGTACCATTGGTAATCTTTGGCTATAGTTTCAATTCTTTCTTTTAGATCCTTTTTTACGCTAAATATAGTTTTAAATTTTTTCTGCAGAGTTTTGTCTTTTGCATAATAGCTAGGTCTAAATTTAATCTGTGAAGAGTAATTCTCTTTGTCAAACACACTATTATAGGAATAGCCTATACTATCTAAAAAATCATCTAAAAATGTATCAAAAATAATATGCCTGTTCAAAGAGTCTTTACTATGATTATTATAGTAGACAGCAGCATTAAGCAATTTATAAAAATCATCACAGCTTACATCTTTTCTTTTACCTTTAGGTTTTATAATAAAATCAAAAACATGTGACACCTCTTGGTAGACATAGCTGTCCAGACCACATTTGAAATAATAATCATAATAATCAGGTATTGGTACTGTTATACAATTGTCATTAAGATCATCGGGTAATAGATTTCCTACAAAATAAGTATTAATATTAAATTCATTGCCAAAAATAAAATTCCGGTTATACCAGTACTTAGTGTAATTATCTATATCATCAATGCCTTTTACAGACAAAACTGTATCTACAGCAAAGTCAAAAAGAGGATCATCTTTTGGATCCTGATAGCTGTAAGATGGCCTTAACAGTATGTTTATAAGTATTTTCTGAAGAAATGATAGCTGCATGTTTTTGTCCGTGATCTGCAGAGGCTGTATTTTAGTATTTTTAAGTTAGGTTTATGTTATAAAAGCCAAAGACCATGGTTTCAGGCTTTTAGCTGTATATTATAAAAACAGTTTTTCAAGACATCTTTGATAGATTTGCTTTAGAGTATATAGATCCTCTGTGGCAACTCTTTCATTGACCTTGTGTATAGTGCCGTTGCAGACGCCAAACTCAAGCACTGACGTGCCAAGAGGGGCAATAAAACGACCATCTGAGGTACCGCCTGCTGATGACAGAGTAGCTTTTAGTCCTGTTATCTCCTGTATTGATGCCTCTACACATTGCGTCAGGGTACTGTCTGCATCACAGGCAAAAGGCAGACCGTTTACAACATATTCAACATCACACTCAAGATTCAGGCTTTTTATGTAGGAGCTTACAGTATTTTGTATGCTCTGAGGGCTTTGCATATTGTTAAAGCGCCAGTTGCACATAAAATATAAGCTACCAGGCACTACATTTTCAGCACCAGTGCCGGCCTTGATATTGGTAATCTGAAAGGAGCTTGGCGGAAAGAGGGCATTGCCCTCATCAAGAGGCTCAAGCAGCTTTTCAATAAGAGGATTGGCAAGAGCTACAGGGTTTTTTACAAGCTCAGGATAGGCCACATGGCCCTGTACACCATGTACTGTAATATGGGCAGTCATAGAGCCACGGCGACCGACTTTAATAGTATCGCCAAGTACCTGTGAGGATGAAGGTTCTCCTACAATGCACATATCAGGAATATCATTGCGCTCTTTTAAAATCTGCGCAACATAAGGCACACCGCCTTTAGCATCACCTTCTTCATTGGAGGTTAAAAGCAGACTTAATGATCCTTTAAAGTCCTTATGCTCTTTGACAAAGTCACACAGGGCAAGAGTCATACAGGCATCTCCGCCTTTCATATCGGCACTGCCGCGGGCTACAAGATGCGGCCTGCCATCATAGTCTTTGATGACACATGCATAAGGGTCGCAGTCCCATTTTAAAAGATCGCCCTCAGGCACCACATCAGTATGCCCTAGGAACATAAGTGAAGGGCCAGCACCATTTTTAAGTGTGGCATAGATATTTTTAGTGCCGTCTTTTTCAAAATACTCTATGTTAAAGCCCTGCCTCTCAAGCAAAGAGGCAATAACCTCCTGACAACCCTCATCTTTAGGAGTTACAGAGCGCCTTTTACACAGCTCAATGGTCAGGCTTAAAGGATCATATGTTTGCATAATATTAATCGTCAGTTGGGTACTGTAGGAACAGCTTGCGCTCAAGCTTTAAGAACTGATAGGCCACAGGATCTTTTTCCTTGGCGTCAAGAGCCTCATAGCGGCCATAGCGTATCTCAAGCAGAGTCTTGATGTTATCCTCATTAAGATCGCCATAGGCCTTTATATATTGACGTATAAAGTCGCCGGCTAGCAGTCTGTCCCATGGGAAAACAGTTGAGATAGAGCGCAGAATGAGCATGGAGAGCATATCTACAGAGATAATGCACTTGTCAGAGAGTTTATCTAAAAAGCCCTCAAAGAGTTTATAGTCGGTGGCCATATGCTCAAAGGTATAGGTATGGCTTGTAGCACCGTTCATATCTACAATGCTGGCCATGCCATCATCATGCACTACAAGGAAGGTAGGCTCTATTTCAAAGGCAGCGGCTTTAGAGCAGATCTGCTCTTTGATAGCATCATTACAGTAGATAAGAGGCTTTTGTCCCATCAAGGAGAGAACCTGACAGAAGTCATCAAGACCATAGGTTTTAATTTCACTGTCATCTTTAATATATATGGCCAAAAGGGCATGCAGCTTATTCTCAGGTGGTCTTATTACTTTGTGGGCATCCGGCGGACACTCAGGCTTTAAGCGCTCCATATTAACTCCGTTTATTATTAACTTTAATCTATACAATAATTTAAAACTTTATGATTATACTAAAAATACTTATTTAAATCTAAAAATAGGCCATCACCATTTATCTACTGTGCATTAAAAAAACATATTTATGATGTAACAATCAAAAACAGCAAAGAAACGTCAGGCTATTATGGCCCTAGATTGTAAAGGCAGATCTGATTACTATAATTGCCCATAAGGAAGCCTTTAGAAACTGCCTGCAGCAGACTGGATCTAAAAGTACAGGCATTGTCTGCTGCTTATAGAGCAGGCGAGGCGTGTCACCATTTATAAGAGGCGATGGCTTTGTATCTGCAGCTTTCAAACAGGGTAGAGCAGAAAAAAAATGCTCTCTTAGGGGCATGGTGGCTTGTAAAAAAGTTTTAGGCCAGATAAAAAAATGTGGCCAAAAGATGGTAGAGACGTCTATCTTTTTAAGACTGGTGCTAAACTTAGGAAAAATATGCTTGTATTTTAAGCCAGACATAAAGGGGATTAGTATGAGATTAAATAAAATCACCATAGCTTTGTGCACACTGCCACTGTGCTTTTTATCTGTGAGCGCCTTTGCCTCATATGATAATACTTCAGACAATACTCTGTTTTTTAGTGCAGACCATGATCTTAATCATAGCTATGCTTTCAATCAGGTACGCTATGACGATGATGATAACGGCTTTAATATCCGCTTTGGCTCAGATGACGATGGTGACAGATACGATGATGACGATGATGACAGATACGATGATAATGGCGACGATGACTAGGGATTAAAAAAGGGGCGCAGGCCCCTTTTTAGCACTATATTCAATCTTTAAAGAGCAGCTGTGCCACATCATCAAAAGTATCTGCATAATAGAAGTTAACTCCGGTTTTAACCTCATCTGGTAGCTCTTTTACATCTCCTTCATTGGCCTTTGGCACAATAATATCAAAGATACCAACACGTCTTGCTGCAATTACTTTTTCACGTATACCGCCTATGGCCAGGACATGACCTGTCAAAGACAGCTCGCCTGTCATGGCAAAGTTAGGTTTAGGCGCTTTGTTTATAGCCAGGGATAAAAGGGCACTGGCCATGGTAATGCCGGCGCTAGGTCCATCTTTAGGAGTGGCGCCTTCAGGTACATGCAGATGCACTGTGCCTTTTTTAAAGAAATCTGTATTTTTGCCGTCAGATAGCTCTTTGAGCGAGGACTGCACATAGCTGTAGGCAATTGATGCAGATTCTTTCATAACATCACCAAGCGAGCCGGTAAGGGTCAGCCCCTTTGACTCACGATGTATAAGTTTTGACTCAACAGGCAAAGTGGCACCGCCCATATTGGTCCAGGCAAGACCTGTGACAATACCAACGCCCTGCAGCATACGCTCCTTTTTAAATGGAGCACTGCCAAGAAAATCCTCAAGATTGTCAGCACTTACAGTAACGCTCTTCTCTCCTTTGACAATTTTAACTGCAGCCTTGCGTACAATTTTGGAGATAAGTCTTTCAAGAGAGCGCACACCGTTTTCACGGGCATACTCTTCAATAATCTGCATCAGCACAGTGTCAGAGAGCTTAAGCTGTGTCTTTTTAATGGCTGCAGCCTTGAGCGCACGAGGCAGTAAATGCTTTTTGGCAATGGCAAGCTTTTCCTGTGAGATATAGCCTGAGAGTCTTATCATATCCATTCTGTCAAGCAGGGCTGGAGGTATGGTATTGACCTCATTGGCTGTACAGATAAAAAGACAGTCAGACAGATCCAGCTTTTCATCAAGGTAATGATCAAGAAAACTGTTGTTCTGCTCAGGATCTAATGTCTCAAGCAGAGCAGCAGACGGATCGCCCTGATAGGAGCGGCTTAGCTTGTCTATCTCATCTAGCATAATCACAGGGTTCATGGTTTTGCTCTCACGCAGAGCCTGCACCATTTTACCTGGCATGGCGCCTATATAGGTTTTTCTGTGGCCCTTGATGACAGACTCATCATCAACGCCGCCTAAAGACAGTCTGAAAAATGGACGTCCCAGAGCCTTTGCAATAGATTTGCCAATTGAGGTTTTACCCACACCAGGAGGACCTACAAAGAGCATAATAGAGCCCTTGGTTTCGCCTTTTAGCGCGCCTACGGCTAAAAATTCAATAATTCTGTCTTTGACATCATCAAGACCTTCATGATCCTTATCTAAAATTGCGCGGGATTTATCAAGATCTATGTCCTCTTTGGCACTCTTGCCCCATGGAATAGTGGTAAGCACATCAAGATAGTTGCGTGTTACAGCATATTCTGGTGAGCCTGATTCAAGCACATTTAATTTCTGCAGCTCTGATTTAAAACGCTTTTGTATATGCTCAGGGGCACTAAGTTTTTTCATGCGCTTTTCAAATTCAGCGGCATCAACGCTTTTATCATCAAGCTTTATTCCAAGCTCGGACTGAATTTCCTTTAACTGCTCTTTTAAAAAGAAGTCCTTTTGTCTTTTAGTGAGCTTTTCAGAGACAGAGCCTTTGATCTTAAACTGCAGCTTGGCAGCTTTAAGCTCTTTTTTGATAATGGCAAGGGAGAGCTTCATACGCTCTTTTAGATCAAGCTCATCTAAAATACCCTGCAGCTCAAGTGATGAGGCTGTGGTAATGGAGGCGGCGCAGTCAGCAAGCAGTGAAGGATCATTCTGATTAAAACGCAGCAGATACTGACGCATCTCATCTGTATACAGAGGACTTAAAGGTAAAAGCTCCTGTATGATGGAAATTAAAGCCATGGATGAGGCTTTAATCTGTACATCCTCCTCTGAATTTGGCTCAGGTACAATCTCCTGCGGGTATGAGACAGTGGCCAGGGACATTTTGTCAAAATCATCCCAGGACTCAATCTGTACACGGCACAGACCTTCGCAGATAAAATGAATCTCATCCTCACCTGATTTGGCATGCAGCAGTTTTACCAGAGTGCCGGTTTTAGGAAAGTCCTCTTTGCTAATCTTGCTTTTAGCAGAGGTTTTCTCGCCTATGGCAAAGACAGCCATGGTTTTACTGTCACTGTCGGCTGCGGCCATAAGCACATCCTGCCAGTCAGGAGAGATCTGAACCGGTGTTATCTGACTTGGCATAATAGGTCTGCCAAGTATAGGCAGAACATGCACCTGCTGAGGGTGTGACTTACGTGAATTGTCTTTATTTTTCTTGTCTTTTATTTCCTGACGCAGACGACCTATCTGTTGAGCAAGCTCTCTTACATCAACACTGTCAAAATCCTGATCTCTGTCGCTCATACATTTTCCTTACATACTTTTTACTTGATCTTCTTTTATATGGTAGCTGCACTTGGCATTTTCAAGATCTGCTCTCAATAATCTTTAAAATAAGAGCGCAGGCTTTATCAAGCACTGACTCATCAAAATCAAATAAAGCGTTGTGATGCTCGGCAGACAGATTGGCGCCTATAACAAAGTGCATAGCCTGTCCTCCTCTTTTTTGTACGCTCTCAATAAGCAATGAGGCATCCTCTGATGCGTTAAAATCAAAATGCTCTGCTACACTAAAACCAAGATCGCTGCAGATGCTGTTTAAAGACTGAACAAGACAGCTGCTGTTTTCTATGCCAACAGCTCTGCCCAGCGGCAAAAGCTCACAGACAGCTTTTGAATCTTGGGTGTATTTATCTATAAGCTCAACAAGCTTTTTATAATAGATATCAATGTTTGCAGCATCATTGCTTCTTATCTCACCAAAGACCGAGGCAAAATCAGGCACTATATTTGAAGCTCCTGGGGAGAGCATATTGCCAAAGTTTATATAAATGCCGTTTTGAGTATCGGCATAGTCCATAAAATCAAGGATGATGGAGCACAAAGGCAGCAGGGCATTGACACCCTGATGTGGACGTCCGGCATGGGCCTTGACACCATGCATCTTTAGCATGAATTTTTGTGTGGCAAGAAATTTTTTTGGATTGGTTGCTATGGATAAAGATGGCAGGCGCATGCCTAAATGATAGCAGTAGAGTGTATCTACATTCTTTAGAAAATCACTCTGACTTATAATAATGCCGCCACGGCATCCCTCCTCGGCACACTGAAAAATAAAACTTACAGAGCCAAGTTTTGTGTGACTTTTAAGCTTTTCAAAGTTTTTATCTATGTGCAAAATGCTCATAAGGGCAATGGCCATATGCCCGTCATGGGCACAGGCATGCATATTGCCATTGTCAGATACAAAGTTAAGATCATAAGGCTTATGGCCTGTGCAGTGAGCCTCCTCAACGGGCAGGGCATCCATATCACATCTAAAGGCGAGATTTTCACCATCCTGTGCAAAATCAAAGCTTACTTTAAGAGCTGGCACATCAATAAAGACTCCAGGCTCAATCTCAACTTCTTTTTTGTCAGTATTTATAAGATCTTTGTATTTATCATAGGTGCCAGATGGCAGATACTCAAAAGACAGATGTGTGCACTGTTTTAAAGTTGCAACAATATAGGCAAGAGTATTCCACTCTTTAAAGGCAAGCTCTGGCAGAGTGTGCAGATGCCGTCTTAATGCAATTATATCGCTCATAATTCAATCCTTTTTTTAGATTGTAGCAAACAGAGGCTAAAAAAGCAGAGTATGAAAAAATATCGTAAAGAAAGTTTTTTCCGATAAAAAGGCCAGGCAGGGCTAAAGTCCTTAGGCTTATGTGTATGGCGCTGTTAAAAGAGCAGGTATTTGTCATATAATTTACACAAAAGAGGTTTGCAGGAAGTAATACAAAAGTGTCTTTTATAAATAATGTATGGTACAAAGGCAGTCTTACAGGTCTTGGTGTAAGCCTGGCCCTCTATCCATTTTCACTGATTTTTAAATGTGTAAGCTCTATCCGCCGCTCACTTTATGGCGCAGGTATTAAAAAGTCCTATGCCCCTGATATTCCTGTGGTGGTTGTAGGTGGTATTACAGTAGGCGGAAGCGGTAAAACTCCTTTGTGTGTGGCCCTGCTCAAAGAGCTTAAAAGACATGGTTATAATCCAGGTCTGCTCTCACGTGGCTACAAGTCACAGAGCAAAAGTTTTCCTCTTGAGATTAAAGAGGATACAGACTCCAAGATCTCAGGTGATGAGCCTTTGCTTATAAAACAGCAGACAGGGGCTATAACTGTTATAGATCCAGACAGAGTGCGCGGTGCCTTTTATTTAAAATCACTTGGGGTTGATATTATAGTCTGTGATGATGGTCTGCAGCATTATGCACTAAGCCGCGATGTTGAAATTGCTGTGCTTGAGGGGGGCAGAATGCTTGGCAATGGTATGCTTTTGCCATCAGGACCACTGCGCGAGGGTAAATGGCGTCTTGGCAAGGTCGATGCCATTGTGGTCAATGGAGCTGTAGCCCGTGTAGGCTATTTCTCCATGATTTTAAAGACAAGCTCTATTTTGTCTTTAAAGGATAAATCACCTTGTGATATAGCCAAAGGCTCTGATGTCTGCGCTCTTGCAGGTATAGGCAACCCTGAGAGATTTTATAAAACACTTGAGGATTATGGCTTTAGAGTTAAAGACAAAATCGATGTAGGTGATCATCTAAAGGCTGATATTAAAAAAATCAGGGATATGGCCTCACGTATGCCTGTTATCATGACAGCCAAGGATGCCATCAAATATACATCTGAAAGTCTTGATAATGTCTTTGTTCTAAATATTGAGGCTCAGTTCTCCCATATTTTTTATGATCATATCTTAAAGGCCATTAAAGACAGTGATAACAAGGTAAGCCGCCGCAGTGCCATGAACACTGATATTAAATATAACTTTGAGGATAAGATACAAGTTAAAGCACAGTCTGATAAAAGTGTATCTGCACAGATAGATACGCACAGCAGCCAAACAGATAATGATGGCAAAGCTAAGCTGCCTGAGGCAGATAAGAGCACTGATAGCTCTGAGCATAAGGTTTTGAGTGAAGATAAAGAGGATAGGAGATAATCTGATGGAAAAATACGTTGTAGCTATACCTTCACGACTTGGTTCCACACGCCTGCCAAATAAAGCTGTTTTGGATATAAATGGCATACCAATGATAAGACGTGTATGTATGCAGGCATTAAAATCAAATGCAGCAGAGGTTATAGCCTGTATTGATGATGATAAAATCAAAGAGGCCATAGGATCTTTGGATCGTGTGCGCGTCTGTATGACAGATTCAGACTTAAAATCAGGTACAGACAGAATTGCCATGATGCTGCGTACCTTTGATATAGATCCTGAGACTATTGTGGTTAATGTGCAGGGCGATGAGCCTTTAATCAATCCTGAGCATATTGAACATGTGGTAAGAGTTTTAATTGAAACACAGTCTGATATGTCCACCCTTTGCGACAGAATAGAAAATAACGATGATATCTTTGATCCAAACTGCGTCAAGGTTGTTATGAATAAAAAGGGCAGAGCTTTATACTTTAGCCGCTGTCCTATACCTTATGAGCGCGATAACTTTGGAAAAAATAATAAAATAGAGGCAAGTCATTATCATCATATAGGTATTTATTGCTACAGAGCCAAGACTGTACTTGAGTTTGCCGCCATGGAGCAGAGTTCACTTGAAAAGGCAGAGAGTCTTGAGCAGCTGCGTATGCTTGAAAATGGCTATTCAATTGGTGTGGGCATTACTCAAAACCCACCAGAGCGTGGTGTTGATACACAAGAGGATTTAGAAAAGATCAGACGCATTATTGCTAAAAAAGAGGCATAATCTAAAGTTTTTATAGCCTATGTGAATAATCACTTAAATTAAACGGGGCTTTTTTTAATAAAGATAATGCTCCGTTTTTTATGGGGTTTGGGGCATAGTCCTTAATAATTATCTTTGTTTGCGCAGTTTTTAGTGCATTCTCTGTAACTATTGTTAATACCATTTAAGCTTTTGTATCTATTGCAGTAACTAAAGATTCTACGACTGTCATTTTTGGTCCCTGCATCTTAAAGTCTGAACCTGGCTTTTAAAATAAGCTCTGATTTTAGGTTATCTATTGCGTATCACTCTATAGCCTATAAAACCTTTCTACAGCCTCCTGTTCCTGACATTTTTATGAAAATGCACAGCATACAGCGTGTAGCATAAAATCCTCTTTTAATCTGTCAGATAAATTTTTTTTGATGCACTTTGCAATTTTGTAATTTAAGTAGTGGGTGCCGTGGCTTTCTATGATGTATGTTGTTGTTTTTAATTGAAATTATGTTATATGTATTCTCTTAGCAAAATTTTATTTTTATACTTTATGAGAGGTCGGTATGAGAAACGGACCAGTACTATCGCTTAGAACATATGGTCTTATAGTTGTTCTGCCTGTACTTATTCTTATTATACTTTCCGTTTTATTTCTAGGTCGCGACATTTATACCATCAAGGATAAAGCTGACAATTTCCAGGAGGAAATTGTTCCTAAGGTAGCAACAGTTAAAGATACCATTACCTTTTTAAATACGATCAATCATAAAGTCTATCTTATGGGCTTTGCCTCAATCCTTGTTGCCAATGACTCTTATGAAGAAATTAAAATGCTGCTTAAGAATATCGAGCATAAGGAGAGCAATAAAAAGCTGGTAAGTGATTTAAGAGATATAAAAATCGAGCTTGATTCTTTTATAGTGCAGCGCAATGAGCTGACCTTTGCCTACTCAAAGCTCTCAAATCAGTGGCTTATGATGTTAGATGATCTGCTTGATATCTATCGTATAACCAATATAAATCTTGTAGGCAGCAAAGATTCTTTTATTCATATAGATCTGTCAAACCGCTTTGGCTTTAATCTAAATAACATTAAAGAAAGACTCAACAGTCTGCAGGAGCCTATTGATGAAATATGCGACAAGGTACTCTCAGACTATTCAAGTGGCGTATTGTATAAGCGCTGCAGCTCTCTGCGCCTTAAGGTTATGCCTATTGAGACCTCTCTTACCATCATGGAGGATAAGTTTAAGATATTTGACGAGCACTACAGCAATATTTTAAAGATGGTGGACAATGCAGCTCAGTCATATTACTCACTTGAGGAGATGACCTTAAAATACAGACTTACCAATTTAAATCAGGAAATTAACAAGGTCAGCACTCTTTTATCTATGACCTACAGTATCTTTTTAGTACTGCTTGCCATAGAGCATGTGGTTTTATTCATAATATTCGTAAAACCGCTGCGAGCCATGAGCTTTGTTATTGAGTATTTCAAAGTGCATCTGAAAATGCCAAAGGAACTGCCGCGTACTAATTTAAAAGAGGCAGAGGATATCTTTGAGATGCTCTATCCTATACTTTATCGCTATAACTCTGTGAACGCACAAAATGAGTATCTGTCAGAGAAATTTGATGAGCTTAAGGTTATTACCTTTGTTGATGATCTGACCAAGGTACACAATAGACGCTCTTTAAATAAATTTCTTGATGACTCACGTGACATTGTGCTTAAAAATGTTGCTGTACTTATGGTTGATATTGACTTCTTCAAGCTTGTCAATGATACAGCAGGCCATCTGCGCGGTGATCAGGTACTCTTTGAGATTGCCAAATACCTGCGTGAGAATGTGTGCAAGGAAGATCATGTCTATCGCTATGGTGGTGAGGAGTTCTGCATTATCCTGCCTGATATTTCAAAGGAAAATGCGCTTAGCGTAGCTCAGAGACTGTGCAGTGGCGTGGAGAATCTCAAGATTCCACATCCTGCCTACAGCACACGCTATATTACTGTAAGTATTGGTGTCTCTACTGTTATTGATGAAAAAGACAGTGTCAGCCACATTACCTGCAACGAGCTTATCTCACAGGCCGATGCCGCTCTGTATGATGCTAAAAACACAGGCCGCAACAAAGCCTGTCAGTATAAAGAGGCATAGGGCCCCATATAAAAATATGCACCTGCTGTTCAATAGATGCAGGTGCATCTTAGATAAAGATCATTATCCTTGTGCCAAATCCCTTATATCTTTTCTTTTTTAACAAATGTGCATTTGTATAGCAAATGATAAAGTTATGCATATGATACTTTGTCTTTTAAAGCTCTTGCATCTTAACGATTTAGATCACATAATACATAAAACTTGTCGGAGTGCCGTGTTAGCGGCTGAGATTGTATGAAAATACAAAATCCGTTGTACCTGAAAAGAGTAATCTCTGCGTAGGAAACAAGACTTCGGCATGTCGTAAACCACATTTTTATAAGGAGCATGCCGGATATGGCTACAGCTAAGACATTCAATCCAGACATCAAGAGAATATACATCGAGGGTTCTGACCCGTCTATTCAGGTTCCATTCAATAAAATTACTCTTACCAACAAAGAAACACTGCTTGTATCTACTGTAGAGGGTCCTGATGTAAACGCCAAGGAATTACCTAAGCTGCGTGCTCCATGGATTTCAAAAAGAGTTGATCACAAAACTCAGCTTGAGCTTGCCCGCGAGAACATTATCACCCCTGAGATGGAATTTATTGCCATCCGTGAGTCTTTCAAATATGGCGATGACATGGCCTTTAGTGCCGAGATGGTAAGACAGGAAGTGGCCAAGGGTCATGCTGTTATTCCATCAAATATCAATCACGCAGAAACCGAGCCTATGATCATAGGTAAGAAGTTTTCGGTAAAGGTTAATGCCAATATAGGCGCATCATCTGTATCATCAGGTTTTGATGAGGAAATCGGCAAACTGCGCCTGGCTTTAAAACACGGTGCTGATACCGTTATGGATCTGTCAACAGGTATTGACAATATAGGTGCTCTGCGTGAGGCTATCTTACGTGCCTCTCCTGTACCAATTGGTACTGTGCCAATCTATGAGACCTTAGACAGAGCCGGCGGCGATCCTGCCAAGATCACCTGGGAGCTTTTTAGAGATGTAATTACCGATCAGGCTCGTCAGGGTGTTGACTACTTCACCATTCACGCAGGTCTTCTGCGCGAGCTTCTGCCTCATGCTGCCCGTCGTATTTTAGGTATTGTATCAAGAGGCGGCTCAGTAATGGCCAGCGTTATGATGCGTCAGAATGCACAGAACCTTGCCTATGAGCACTTTGATGAGATTATGGAGATCTGTGCCAAATACGATGTAGCCTTATCCTTAGGTGACGGTCTGCGTCCTGGTGCCATTGCCGATGCCTGTGACAAGGCACAGTATGGTGAGCTTGAGGCTATTGGCAAGCTGGCTCTGCGCTGCCGTGAGCGTGGTGTACAGTGCTTTATTGAAGGTCCAGGCCATGTATCTCTTGATAAGGTTTATGAAAACCAGGATCTTGAGGATGAGCTGTGCCATGAAGCTCCATTCTATACCTTAGGCCCTCTGGTTACAGATATTGCTCCAGGCTTTGATCACATTACCTCAGCCATTGGTGCTACCAATATTGCCCATCGCGGTACAGCCATGCTCTGCTATGTAACTCCAGCTGAGCACCTGGCTCTGCCGACACCTGAGGATGTAAAGCAGGGTCTTATCACCTATAAGATTGCAGCCCATGCAGCCGACGTGGCCAAGGGTCTGCCAATGGCCAGATTACGTGACGATGCTCTGTCACGCGCCAGAAATGAGTTTAGATGGTATGACCAGTTTGCACTGTCACTTGATCCACAGCATGCCTACTCAGTATGGCGCGCTCAGATGCCAGATGACTGTGCCCATGAGCCAAGCTTCTGCTCCATGTGTGGCCCAAGATTTTGTCCAATCAGATTAAACCGCAGATTAAAGGCAGAATTTAATGTTAAATAATAAAAGACCTCTTGTATTAGTAGTGGCAGGTCTTGATTCCGGCGGTGGCGCCGGAATCACCGCCGACTGTATTACCATACATGAAAACGGTGGCTTTGCCATGCCATGCACTACAGCTCTTACCGCTCAGTCTTTAAAGCAGGTGGCATCTGTAGTGCCTACAGATGATGCTCTGTTTAAAAAGAGTCTGTCTCTTGTAAGTGAAGATTATGAAAACAAAGTAAGTGCCGTCAAGGTAGGTCTGGTATCAGCTCAGAGCACACTTGATATTTTACTTGATGCTCTTGAGAATGAGCTTAAAGATGCAGCTGTTATATGGGATCCTGTGCTTACAGCTACAGCAGGTGAGCTCAAAAGCGCCGATCTTAAAGCCAATCTTGACAGAATTTTAAAAAGATGCACTATCTTTACTCCAAATCTGCCAGAGGCGCTTGAGCTTGCCTCATGGACTATGGAGGACTTTGAGCAAAAGGGTGTCAAAGAGCTATCCCGTTTCTTTTTAGATAAAGGCCTTGATACCATTATCATCAAGGGCGGTCATAATCAGGCTCAGAGTACAGCCAAAGATTATTTTGCCAATGGCTCACTTGAGTTTTTCATGGAGAGTGATAAAAAAGAGGGTGATGGCGCCCATGGCGGCGGCTGTGCCTTATCATCAGCTTTAGCTGCACTTGTAGCACAGGGTTATGAGAGCTTTGATGCAGCTGTGCTTGCCAAGGGTTATGTCTACTCAGGTATTGTCAATACAGCTATAGATGAGCACAGATACAGAGCACCTGTAGGTCACAACGGCTTTGTTTCATCACTTGATCTGCTGCCACGTGTCTATGAAGATGGTTTTCCTGTCTCAGATACTGCCTTTGCGCCATGTCCTATGCGCATGGGACTTTATCCTGTAGTGGATGATGCCTCATGGGTAGAAAGACTTATTGCCCTTGGTGTCAAGACCATACAGCTGCGCATTAAGGATAAAAACAGAGCTGATTTATACGATCAGATTGTAAGAGCTGTAAATTTAGGTAAAGCCTATAAAGCCCGTGTCTTTATTGATGATCATTATGAGCTTGCCATCAAGGCCGGCGCCTATGGTGTTCACCTTGGCATGGAGGATCTAAAAGAGGCTGATATTGCAAAAATCCGTGACAGCGGTCTGCGCCTTGGTGTGTCAACCCATGGCATGTATGAGCTGTTAAAGGCTGTCTCATTAAAGCCATCATATATAGCTCTAGGTCATATCTATCCTACAAACTCAAAGGTAATGCCGTCAAAGCCTCAGGGTGTCTCACGTCTTGCCTATATGGCAAAGCTTATGGACAATGTAATCCCTACAGTGGCCATAGGCGGTATTAAAAAGGAAATGCTAGATGATGTGCTTGGTACTAATGTTGGCTCTGTTGCTGTAATTACAGCTATTACCAAAGCCGATGATCCTAATATTGAGGCACAGCTCTGGCTTAAGCTTGTGGGCTCTGGCGGAGATAATGTGTAATGCGTCACAGCCGTCAGGAAATGCTAGATGATTTTGCCAAAAGCACAGATCTTCTAAAACAAAAAAGAGTAGGCATTGTAGGAGTAGGCGGCCTTGGCGGGCTGTGTTCACTGCTTTTGACAGGAGCTGGAGTTGGCTCCTTGCACATAAGTGACAGCGATGAGGTCTCCCTGTCCAATCTGCACCGACAGATTCTCTACAGAGAGGATGATGTGGGTCACTCCAAGACACAAAGTGCCATGCGTGAGCTCAAGGCTCTTGATAAGAGCACAGATATTGTGTGTTTTGAAAAAATAACACGCGATAATTTTGACTCTTTTGCCAGAGGCTGCGATCTTATCATGGATCTTAGTGACAATATGCCAACACGTCTTTTGTTAAATGAGCTGTGTTTAAAGCAGAGGATTGATTTTATTCACACATCTGTCGGTGCCTATCGCGGCATTATGATGGGACTGTTATTCTCAAGTCAGGATTTTGTAGACAGATATGGCTGTTATCAGTGTATGACAGGAACTGTGGGCAATCTTGAGCTAAAGGGTATTTTAGGACCTGCCGCTGCCATGATGTCATCATCCTGTGCCATGCTGGCTCTGCAGATGTTAAATGGCAACACAGATGCCTGCGGAATTATGCATCTTTTTGACCTTAAGAACTTTACAGTAAGAAAGATGGAGCTTGCGCGTGATGTAAACTGTACATGCTGCGCAGGTTAACAGGAGTTATATGAAAATTACTTTTAACGGTCAGTTGATTGAAGTTGACAGCGGCACAACGCTTTTGAGTTTTGTTACGCAGCATGACATAGAGTTAGAGGGCTGTGCAGCAAGCGTTGATGAGCGTATTGTGCCCAAAAGCACATGGAGTGAGTTTGTACTTGAAGAGGGTATGAACCTTGATGTTTTCACACTAGTTGCAGGAGGTTGATATGAGTGACAAATTGGTTCTGGCAGGTCGTGAGTTTGATTCCCGCCTTATTGTAGGTACAGGCAAATATGCCTCTGCAGATTTTCTTTACAGAGCGACACAGGCCTCAGGTGCTCAGATTGCCACTATGGCTATTAAAAGAGTGGATATAAAGGGTCAGACTGACAGCATTATAAAGCCGCTAAAAGATCTTAACATTACTTTAATGCCAAATACCTCAGGTGCGCGCAATGCCAAGGAGGCAATCTATGCAGCACAGCTCTCACGCGAGGCTCTTGGCACCAACTGGATCAAGGTTGAGGTGCATCCTGATCAGAAATATCTGCTGCCAGATCCTGTTGAGACATTAAATGCCTGTAAAGAGCTTGTAGCACAGGACTTTGCCGTATTTGCCTACTGCTCTGCCGACCCTTCACTGTGCCGTGCGCTACAAGAGTGCGGTGTGGCCGCCGTTATGCCTTTAGGGGCTCCTATTGGCTCTGCCCGCGGACTTGAGACACTGCCGTTTTTAAAGATTATTATCAAGGAAGCCTGTGTACCTGTCATCATTGATGCCGGTATCGGAACTCCGTCACATGCTAGTGAGTCATTTGAAATAGGTGCCGATGCAGTCATGGTCAATACAGCTATAGCCGCAGCAAGAGATCCTGTGCTTATGGCAAGTGCCTTTAAAAAGGCCTGTGAGGCTGGACGCGAGGGATATCTTGCGGGTCTGGCCGGCGTTTTAGACAGTGCCAGCGCCACATCTCCTATGGAAAAGTTTCTTGAGGAGGCTATGCAGTAATGAGCTTTTATGATGAAATCTCCAAGATTGATGTGGATAAATTCCGCACTCTTGTAGATTCAAGAACAGACAGTGATGTGGAAAGAGCTCTTGCTAAAGGTTTTAATCTTGATGTTACAGATTTTGCGGCTTTAATCTCTGAAAATGCCCGCATTCACTATCTAAAAGAGATGGCTTCAATGTCAATGCAGCTTACACGCCGCCGTTTTGGCCGCACTGTAAATATGTATCTGCCATTGTATCTGACCAATCTTTGCAGCAACAAATGCCGTTACTGTGGGTTTTCAGCCGACAATAAATTTCACCGTACTGTACTTACCTTAGATGAGATAAGACAGGAGTGTATTGCCATTAATGAGATGGGCTATGAGAATATTCTGTTAGTGACAGGTGAAAACTCACGCCGTGGCGGTATGGAGTATTTTAGGCAGGTACTGCCAATTGTTAAAGAGTATGCAGCCTATCTGCAGATGGAGGTTCAGCCTTTAGAGACTGAGGATTATGCTGAGCTCAAAGAGCTTGGTCTTGACAGCGTCTCTGTCTATCAGGAGACCTATCATCCTCAGTGCTATAAGGAAAATCATTTAGCCGGTAAAAAGACTGACATGCGTTTTCGTATGGAGACACCTGATCGTCTTGGCAAGGCAGGTATTGACAAGGTGGGTCTTGGCGCTCTTATCGGTCTTTATGACTGGAAGGTAGATCTGTGTGCTGTGGCTATGCATGTTTTATATATGCGCGAGCATTACTACAAGACACGTCTGTCAGTCTCCTTCCCGCGTCTGCGTCCTGCCACAGGTGGCTATGAGCCTAAGTTCCCTATGAATGATGCCAAGCTTGTACAGCTTATTTGTGCCTGGCGCATTTTTGACAATGAGCTTGATCTGACCATCTCCACCCGTGAGAGTGCAGAGTTTAGAGATATGGTTATTCCTCTTGGTATTACAGCAGTATCAGCAGGTTCATCAACAGAGCCTGGTGGTTATGCCAACAAGGGTAAATATCTTGAGCAGTGGTCTGTAAATGATGACAGAAGCGTAGATGAGGTAGTCAAGGCACTGCACATCAACGGTCTTGAGGCAGTATTCCATGATGCCTCAACCTCATACTTCAAAGCCATCTGATAGGGGCAGAACTTTAAAAAGGCAGGGCTCTCCTGCCTTTATCCTCTCTTTTGTAATTTATGTCACTCATCTAAAGCCTTTTTATATATAATCTTCTATAATAATTGATATTTTATAAGCAACAGTATTTTTATACATATGTCTGAGACTGCCGTAGATCATGAGTTTTATATGCGCCTTGCTCTTGAGCAGGCTAAAATAGCCTATAGCCTTGGCGAGGTACCGGTGGGAGCTGTTATTGTTGATGATAAAGGCAGTATTATAGGCTCTGGCATGAACCGCGTGATTACTGACAGTGATCCAAGTGCTCATGCTGAAATTGCAGCAATGCGCAAGGCTGGCATCAGTATTGGCAACTACCGCCTTGTAAAGCTTAATATGTATGTAACGCTTGAGCCATGTCTTATGTGCACAGGAGCTATGATACATGCGCGCATTGATAATTTATATTTTGGGGCCTTTGATTTAAAGACGGGAGCGTGCAGCAGTGTCTTTAATATTATCAATGATACAAGGCACAATCATCAGATACACTTTAAAGGCGGTATACTGCAAAGTGAATGTGCACATATGCTACAGAGCTTTTTTAAAGAAAGGCGTCAGGCCCATCGTCTGTCAAAGAGCGGGGTATAGTGGCTTTTTTACAAAAAGTGTTACTGTTATCAAGAACATTTTAATAAAAAAGCCCATGGCTGAGCCTTTAAAAGACTAAATGGCTCAAACTTTGAAGAAAAATTAGTAAAAATACTAGATAACTTTTTTAAAGGCTTTAAAATATAAGCATGACTTATATATAAAAAGGAGCATGTTGTGAAAAACCGCAACGGAATACGTACTGAGATTAACGCCTTTTATCGCACCAATGTCATAAGCTGGCTGTCTGAACTTATCAAGGACAAAAAAGCCATACCATCATCATTTCCTGTGCATCTGTTCCTTGGAACACCTAAAACTGATGATGAGGCCCTTAAAGTTAAAGATGAGTTTTTAAAGTTCTGTGAGGACTGGCATAATCCTGTTACCTCAGGCCATGTGGCTTTCCATGAAAAAACCATTTCAGAGATTGGCAAGGTAGAGGTTCCGGTACATCTGGTTTTTGACACCCCTGAAGATATAGCCACCTGGGCAGGTCATCTGGTTGAATACAGATCAGCCAAAGAAAGACTGGCTATTATTGCCTCTGAGCTGCCAGATTATATAGACAGCGCTCTTGATGTAATCTCCTCTATCTCAAATCTTGAGGAAAATGATTTTTACCGTTTTGTACAGGTTGCCAAGTGGAACTGTGAAAACTACAACAAAAAAGGTGCCTTAATCCGTCAGGTTCCGGTGCGCGGTGTGGATACACGCTGGTTTGAGATAAACCGTCATCTGCTCTTAGACTTTTTAAGAGATAAGCTCGGTCTTGAACCGCACAGAAAGGATATACTGCAGTTAGGCCTTATTCCACCGCCATTTACCGTGCGTATCTGCATACTTGATCATGTACTGCGCTCTAAAGTCGGCGGCATGAAGTTTTTCGCCTCAAGTATTGAGGAGCTAAAGCGTCTTGAGATCAAGCCGCATCGTGTAATATTTATGGATAATCTCTCAACTGCCTTATCTTTAAATGATATTGCAGGTGCTGTAGTGGTTATTCCTCCAACCAATTCACTCTCCGAGCTGTGCCATGTGCCATGGATTACCAATGCCAAGGGGCAGTTTATAGGCAGTATTGATATAAGATCATTTGTTCAGCTGCACAATATGCGCATACATATGCCAAAGATTGAGTCACTGCTTATGGATGAGCAGACCCTGCTTGAAAACAGGGACTTATGGTCATTTGACAATGATGTCATGATTGATACCATACCGGCAGCTCTCAAGGCTGATGAAGCCTTAGTATGCAGAAGACTGCTTGAGAATTATTATGGCGAGAATGTAAGACTTGATCAGGAGTGCATGCCGCTTGAGATTATTCACAAGGCCCTTGGTGTCAATGCAGCTTTTGTCAACAATACAGAGCAGGTTGAAGACTAGCTTTTAGCTCTTATAGCACAAGCTTTGCAACAGATGTAAAAAAGGTACCTTAAGAAGGTACCTTTTTTACATACAGTTAGCTACTCTACAGTTACAGATTTGGCCAGATTGCGCGGTCTGTCCACATTGCAGCCTTTTAAAAGAGCTACATGATAGGCTAAAAGCTGCAGCATTAAGGTAAAGATCATGCAGTCAGAAAATTCATTGTCAGAATGGGCTTTTATAACAGTTACCTGTTCATCACTGTCAATTAAGGCACTGTGTGCTGCAAAGACATAGATCTGCCCGCCGCGGGCCTTAATCTCCTCAATAGAGCATTTTATTTTATCTAAAAGGCTATTGTCAGGTGCAATCATTACCACAGGCAATGAGTTGTCAATAAGCGCAAGAGGTCCATGCTTGAGCTCACCTGCCGGCAGACCCTGTGCATGTATATAGCTTATCTCTGTAAGCTTGAGCGCCCCTTCAAGGGCAATAGGCAGCATCAAAGAGCGGCCTAAATACATAATATCAGTGCAGTGAGTAAAATTGCTGGCCAGGCTTTTAATAGTTTCATTGTTATTTAAAGCACTTTGTATTAGATCAGGTAGAGCTTTTATGTTCTTAAGTATAGACTGAGCCTCATCCTTAAATTTTGTGTCTTTGTTTTTTAAAAGATTATAGGTAATAAGCATAAGAGCTGTAAGCTGTGCTGCAAAGGCTTTGGTGGAGGCAACTGCTACCTCTTTACCGGCACGTGTAATAAAGGCATAGTCACACTCACGTACCATAGATGACGAGGCTACATTGCATATACACAGTGTGCTTGTATAAGACAGGGTTCTGGCAAGTTTAAGCGCCTCAAGGGTATCTGCAGTCTCTCCTGACTGTGATATACACAAAAAGAGCGTATTGGGCTCTACAAGGGGCTCTTTGTAGCGAAATTCAGAGGCAATCTCCACGCTGCAGGGGATTTTGAGGTATTTTTCAAAAAAATATTTGCCACACAGAGCTGCATGATAGGAAGTGCCGCAGCCTACAAGCGTAATTCTATCAATCTTATCTTTATATAAATCCTGTAAGGATCTTTTTGACTCTATACCTTCTTGCTCATGCTCAAAGGCATAAGCTATGGTATCTGTAACGCATTGAGGCTGCTCATAGATCTCCTTTAGCAAAAAGTGCTCAAATCTGCCTTTATCTATGGCACTTTGACTTAGATCTGATTTAACCTCGCTACGCTCAACCTTATGTCCCTTAAGATTGAAAATCTCATAGCCACTGTTATTAATAAGTGCAAGATCACCATCTTGCAGATAGACAAAGCGCGAACATGTGCGTAAAAGGGCGCTGATATCTGAGGCTATATACATACCCAAAGAGCCTATACCTAAAATAAGAGGCGAGCCATTGCAGGCTGCATAGATATGGCCAGGATCCTCATTGTCAAGCATACATATGGCATAAGAGCCTTTAACCTGTGACAGTGCCTGCCTTAAAGCCTCTAATGTGGTGTTTGCAGGGCTTTTTTGAGATTGAATATATTTAACTAAAACCTCGCTGTCAGTCTGCGAGTAAAAGCTAGTATCGCCAAGTGTGCTCTTTAGCTCTTTGTAGTTTTCTATAATACCGTTGTGTACCAGAGAATACTGCTGTGAATTATGCGGATGGGCATTGTTGATAGTGGCTGTGCCATGGGTGGCCCAGCGGGTGTGGGCTATGCCTGTATTTGATTGTAAAGATAAGCTTTTACACTGATCCTCAAGGGCTTTGACTTTGCCTACACTTTTATAGGTTTTTATAGTGTTGGCAGAAAAAATGGACAGTCCTGCTGAGTCATAGCCTCTGTATTCAAGAGCATTAAGGCCATAAAGTAGGCTGTCCATTATATCATCTGTGGCGCAGGCACCAATAATTCCACACATAAATTAAATTCCTTTATAACATTTGAAAATATTTAAAGGTATATTTTATATACAAAAACTTAAAAATTTCAAATGCTATTTATGCTAAATATTTATACACAATAATAAAATTTTTAAAGTAGCTGTGTTTGTATATTTTCATTTGTTACAAAATGGGGCGTAAATATCGCAGAGCACAGGGGTGGATCAGAAACAGGAGCCTTAAAAAATCTGGAAAAAATATGCAAAAAGTTTTAAAGAAACAATATAAACTGACGATAACATATTTAGAGAATGAAAGGCCAATGAGCCAATCAGGAGAGAGAGTGAGTCACAGATTCTATCTGTGCAGCTGGGGGCAACCCCAGCCCACTCTAGGCTAGATAATCCTTCCTTTAATCTTAAAATCCCAAGCCAAGGCTCAGATTCAAGCCCTAAAGACTATACTGTAGCAGCTTACCTATACATGTATTTGAGCTCTTTTAAAGTTTTTTACCTGAGCATTGTCAGAGGCGCAAATGTCAGGTGCTTTTATAAGATGCTGATGGAATAGTGTGGGATAATAGCTTTATTAAAAGGATTGCTTTTTAAACCCGCCAATCTATAATTATAGATATTGAATAAACAAGCTTTGTGGTTTGACATGAACAATGTAGCTACAATTTATAAAGATCTTTTATAAAAAAATTAAATCTAAAGTGATTGTAATAGTAAATGATCAGTTTTAATTTCTAAGTTTAATCATAAAACTGTTGGTTATAGCTATATTAATTTTTCTTATAAAACTATTTGCTATTTTAGGTGAGTATAATTATATTTTCTCGATTAATAAGTAATACAGCAATTGATAATGCTGGTAATAAAATAAAGGCCCAGGGAAATAAAGCCTTACCTGAGAATTTTGAAATTATTAAGCAGTGGCGTAAGCTTCATGCTATGCCTCTTAATGCACTACAAGTCTACATTAGAAGAAAATTAAATAAAACAGATTATAGTAAAGTAATTATTGTTCAGCGTTTAAAACGCATGCCATCTATTATCTCTAAAATACAGCGTATTCCTTCTATGCGTATGTCGCGGATGCAGGATGTGGGTGGTATTAGAATAATTGCTAAAAATATAAATGATGTTTATCAAATCAATAAACTCCTTACATCTTCAAAGCGCTCTAGTTTTGATCTTATTGTTCCTCCTCATGATTACATAGAAAAACCTAAAGAAGATGGTTATAGAAGTCTTCATCAGGTTGTAAAATATAATGGCTCTAAATCAAATGAGTTATATAAAGGCTTTAGACTTGAAATTCAGATACGCACGCTCTTGCAGCATTACTGGGCTACTGCAGTAGAGACTCTCGGTATGGTTGACAGGGTTTCATATAAATCAGGTCATGGCGAGCATGAGGTTAAAGAATTTTTTAGATATGCCAGTGCTCTTTTTGCTATAAAAGAGAATTGTAATGTTTTAGAGTCCTTAAAAGATTATGATAAAAAATTTCTTGTAGAGCATATAAATGAATTAGATGAAAAATTAAAAATTACTCATAAATTAGACATTATTGCTAAATCCTCAAGAGATATCGAAGAGAGTATAAAAATTAGTAAGGATGCATATTATTTTGTTTTAGATCTGACTGTCATAAACGATAATCATAGTGTAATAAAAATTTCTCCATTTAATAAAAAATCATTAGATGAAGCTGAAACTTTATACACTGCAAAAGAATATACGAGCAGAGATGATGAAAATAAATCTTTATTGTTATTAAGTGCCCAAAATGTAAAGATATGAAAAAAGCATATCCAAATTACTTTTTGGAAACTCAAAATTTTATCTCAACACTAAAAGAGGCAAAACAATACTAAAGGAGGCTTATATTTAAATTTAAGTCTGCGGTTTTTTATTACAATAAATCTCATATATGTTGTATAGTATGTAATTATCAGATCTTTTATAGTTATATATATGAGATTGCAGTATTTACTGCCCTTCTAGGAGATAATGTTATCAGGTGGCAGACATGAAGAAGTTGATATTTGTCTTCCCTAAGATCTGCCTTTTTAGTGTATGCACAAAAAAGGCAATACCTAAAGAGCTGTGGAGACTTTAGAACATAGGTAAAAAGATATAAATCTTATTGCATTATATCAATGAAAAAGCACTGATAGAAAACAAAAAACAGTCTTAGCCATGGTTTAATGCTGATGGTATAAATGCCAAAGGAGATGATATTCCAGAGCCTAGCAAATAATTAATAAATAAAGAAAATGTCTATATTGATGGTAAGCTTTTAAAACGCAAATAAAGAGCAGTTGCTGATAGTAAAAAAATTAATCAGCGTAAGGTCAGATCACGTTATAGCACAATACTTTAAAGCTAAAGGAAAAGGCTGTCAAACTCAAATTAATACATTACTTGGCAAATCTAGAGTCTAGATAGAACATTTTAATTAAAAAGGCGCAGGTTAGAGTACAAAGCGTCCAGTCTTCTTGTAGCTTTAATTATGGGATTTTAGGTAGTAATATATTAGTAAAGAGCCAACAGTGATGCGCGATGAGTTTAAAAAATGGGCCATATGACATCTTATTAGGGACTTTGCATATAGCTTTTTTATATAATTTATACTTTAGAACAAATTTTTATAGACGTCGGCAATTTCACCTGGTGAGAGCTGCACATAACCGTTGGCTATTAACATATGCTGTCTTGTCATTACCATATCCGTAAACTCAAGGATCTGATTTTCCTTCATGCCAAGAGCGCTTAATTTTTTGCGGCTTAGTATGTTGTTGCACAGCCTTTCAAGATAGGCAAAGCTCTCATCCTTTTTACAGTCAAGGATCTCACAGGCCATGCACTCAATATCATCAAGACTGCCAATAGCCTTTTTCTCCTTATAGATTTTTACAATCTCAAAGAAGGTTATATAGTTTGACTCTCCATGTGAGAGTGACAGTCTGACAGCAAGTGGATAGGCAGTGGCATGAATGGCCGCACAGCCTGCATTGGCATAGCCAATACCTGCCATGGTGCCTGCCTGCTGTAACAGGGCTATATTGTCATTCAAAGCCCCGGCGCCATTGCAGGCTATGCTGCTCCAGGCTTTTATAATTATCTCCATGGCCTTTAGGGACATGGTCTTGGAAAAAGGTGTGGCAAGTGGTGACAGATAGGACTCAAAGGCATGGACAAAAGAGTCAAAGGAGCTTGAGGCCATGGCTTTAAAGGGCAGATCCTCTAAAAGCTCAGGGCATAACAGAGCATAATCGGCATACAGACAGTCATCATTTAAAACAGTCTGCACTCCAAGAGAGCTCATTACCACAGCACAATAAGGGGTAACCTCGGTACCAGTCCCAGGAGTTGATGGTATTAAAATAAGGTCACGTATCTTTTTTAAAGCAAAACGCTGATGATAGATATCTGCAAAAGGTGAGAATTTCTCAAGACTTAAAAGCTTGGCAAGCTCCATGACAGAGCCAGGGCCTATACCTATAACTCTTTTATAGCTGGCACCTGCATCTTTGGCTATCTTATCTACAGTTGTATCTAGAATCTGACCTGTGCCATAGTCTTCTCTAAAGAGGATCTTGTTATTCTTAAGAGAACTTTGTAAAAATATGTCGTATATATTTTTAGTTGTAAGTATAAGATCATCACTTTGCACTCTGACAAAGCTTAAAGTTTCCGACATGGTCTTTAAACTTACAATCTCTGTCTTTGATCTAAAGGCTTTTCTTATACTCATCCTAATGACTCCTTTGGCCTAAATAAGGCCTCATTATGTTAATAAGACTATAAACTAAAAAGTTACAGCAGTTTATAAAAAGTAAAAAAATAGCCATATTTTTATTTCAAATTTAGATCAATCTCTAAATTTGAAACACTATTTTAAAAATTCAGGAAAAAAAGCTGTCAGACAGGGCTTAAAAAATCAGATTTTTTATATAATAAATTCAAGTTTTACAACAGGTTAATTTTAAAAGACATATTATGCCCAAGAAAATAGATCAGGGCGCTACAGCTACCATAAAGCTTCTGCGTCTGTTTAGAATTTTACTGGCTGACGATTCAAAACATTTTCTGTCAGATCTGGCTCATACCCTTAACTGCTCATCACAGACTGTACTGCGTCTGATGGCTGATATTGAAAGCGAGGTTAAAGGCAATCTTGAGACAGGTATAGAAAAGGGCAAACGCTATTACAGATTAACCTCCTATATGGCAGAGCAGCTTGATATCAATGCACAGGAGCTGCGCTTTTTATCTATCTGTACCGATCTTAGTTCTCAGTATGTGCCATGCCATATCAAAAAGCGTCTGACCTCATCCATCTTTGAAATGGCCATACAGCTTACAGCCATAGCTGACAGGGACAATATAGACAAGGTTGAGCACTTTGGCATTATCAAAAAGGGCTATATAGACTATGGTCCTCATTTTCAGACCATACACAGCATTATAAGAGCCATGCGCAAGCAGTCACTTTTGAATATAACCTATAAAAAGGTGGGTGAGCGTGAGCTTAATGAATACAATTATGTGCCTGTGCGTCTTGTCTCCATGAACAATACTTTGTATACACTAGGTCATTATTATGATTTAAAGCAGCATAGTTTTACCCATCCCATCTGCTTTTTAGTGCACAGAATTCACTCAGTTGAGAGCAAGGGGCACAGAGACGGAGTGGAGAGCCTACCAAAGATTGAACTTAAGGGCATGGGGCTGCCTATTGATGATCCAAAGCTTTATATCATTGAGTTTAAAGATCCAAAGATTATTGATTTTGTCAGTGACAGAATCTGGGCAGACAAGCAGAAAATCACCTTTGTTGATGATAAAACCATGCATCTTGAGCTTATCTCACAGTCTGAAAAAGAGGTTTTATCCTTTATCAACAGCTTTGGCCCTGGCAATGCCCGCCTCATTAGTGCCACATTGGTCAAAGAGGATGAGAGTTAAAGACTGACATTCTATTTTTTTAAGATTAAAGGGCGGTGGGCTGTGCTACACTGCCTTTTTTACAAGAATTAAGATGGCGCTGTTGTGGCCTTATAATATTTTGTTAGAATGTAGCCACATTTTTTTATAACAGAGCATAAGAATATACTATGTCAGTTACGCACGAGCACAAACACAGATCTCAAAGACATAAAAAAGATAATGTAAATATTGTAGATGCAGACTTTTACAAAGCCATAAGCGCTACTCTTGATAAAGTCAGCTATCAAAAACGCAGGCTTATAAAAAAGGCTTTGTACGATCTCTGCTATATTAAACCAGAGCTTTTTGAGGAAAAGAAAAACGACCTGGCTTTAATGTCGGCACAGGCTGTGGATGATCTTAAATCAAGACAGGAAAATCTGCCAAAGCTTGAATATGATATGTCACTGCCAGTGTGTGCCGAGCGCGACAGAATTGTAAGTGCCATTATGAATCATCAGGTGGTGATTATTGCAGGTGAGACTGGCTCTGGTAAAACCACACAGATTCCAAAGATGTGCCTTGAGGCTGGCCTTGGTATTAAAGGTCTTATAGGTCATACACAGCCAAGGCGAATTGCCGCCCGTGCTGTGGCCTCCCGTATAGCCTCAGAGCTTCATGAAAATCTTGGCAGATCGGTGGGCTTTAAGATCCGTTTTAGCGATGTGACCTCTGAGAGTTCCTATATAAAGCTCATGACTGACGGTATTTTGCTCTCAGAGACTGCAAGTGATAGATTACTTTTAAATTATGACTGCATTATTATTGACGAGGCCCATGAGCGCTCTTTAAATATTGATTTTCTTTTAGGCTACTTAAAAAATCTTCTTAAAAAAAGACCTGAGCTTAAGCTTATTATCACCTCGGCCACCATCGATCCTGAACGCTTTTCAAAACACTTTGACGATGCTCCTATAATTGAGGTCTCAGGGCGCACCTATCCGGTGGAGCTTGTGTATATGCCGCTTTTAAAAGAGGTGGACAGTGACGGTCAGGAGATTTTAGAGGAGACTGATTTAAAGCATGGTGTGCTAAAGGCTGTAGATTATCTTATGGAGCAGGGGCGCGGCGATATTCTTGTGTTTTTGCCAGGTGAGCGTGACATTATGGAGATGGCCTCTTTTTTAAAGAAGGCAACCCTGCGCGATACTGAAATTCTGCCTTTGTATGCCCGTCTTGCCACAGCCGAGCAGAATAAGATTTTTACAGAGCATACGGGCGTGAGAATTGTGCTTGCCACCAATGTGGCAGAAACCTCGCTTACGGTGCCATCCATTAAATATGTAATTGACCCGGGTCTTGCGCGTATTTCACGCTACAGCGCCAAAACCAAGGTGCAGAGGCTGCCTGTTGAGCCTATATCACAGGCCAGTGCCAATCAGCGCAAGGGCCGCTGCGGCCGTGTCAGTGACGGTATCTGTATAAGACTGTACTCAAAGGAGGATTTTGAGAGCAGACCATTGTATACCGATCCTGAGATTTTAAGAACCAATCTTGCTGCTGTTATTTTACAGATGATATCTTTGCGCCTTGGAGATATAAATGAATTTCCATTTATTGATGCGCCAACTGACAGACAGATAAGTGACGGTATACGCCTTTTAGAGGAGCTTGGCGCTATTAAGGAGGCCTCTGGCAACAGTACTGACAAGATTGAGCTTACAGCTACAGGTTCACTTTTATCTAAGATACCATGTGATCCGCGCCTGGCACGTATGCTCGTTGAGGCTGGCAAATACTCATCTTTAAATGAGGCTTTGATTATAGTCTCAGCTCTTGCCGTTATGGATCCAAGAGAGCGTCCTATAGATAAAAAAGAGGCCAGTGACAATTATCACAAGCGCTTTAATGATGAAAAGTCAGATTTTATCTCATTTTTAAAGCTCTATAGCTATCTGACCTCATTGCAGAAGACATTGTCGGCCTCGGCCTTTAAGCGTCAGCTTAAAAAGGAATTTATCTCCTATCTTAGAGTGCGCGAGTGGTTTGATGTGCACCGACAGCTTAAAAGCACACTGCAGTCGCTTAAATTCAAATTCAATGAGGTTGAGGCTGACTATGAGGCTATACACAGAGCCATTATTGCAGGACTGCTCTCGCACATTGGTCAGCTTGATATCAAGGGTAAGAGCTATACAGGTGCCAGAGGCATTAAATTTCTGCTCTCAAGACAGAGCCTTGATGGCAAGACCCCAAAATGGATCTGTGCCTGTGAGATAAGTGAGACCTCACGTTTATTTGCAAGAACAGTGGCTGATATCAATCCTCTATGGCTTGAGCAGGCAGGTGCCCATCTTATTAAAAAGAGCTATGCCCAGCCACACTGGAGCTCAAAACAGGGTGCTGTTCTTGCCTATGTCACCATAAGTTTATATGGCCTGTCCATCGTGCAGTCACGGTTGTGTCAGTATAAGGATATTGATAAAAAACTCTGTCGTGAGCTTTTTATACGTGATGGTCTGGTGGCAGGTGACATATCCTTAAAATACAGCTTCTTTAAACAGAATTTAGAGCTTGTTGATGATGTTGAGTATCTTGAGGATAAGATAAGAAGGCGCGATCTTTTAGTTGATGCCTCTGTTATGCAGGATTTTTATGATAAAAAACTGCCAGATGACATTGTAACGCAAAGACATTTTGAAAAATGGTGGAGCAAAAAGAGCAAAGAGGATGCGCATTATCTTGATTTCAAACTTGAAAACATTGTCAAAGACAGCTTTGATAAGGTAAGAGAGGATTTATATCCTGAGAGTTTTGCCTATGAGAGTTTTAACTTTAAATTAAGCTATGTCTTTGATATCAAGGATAAAAGAGATGGTGTGAGCGTGCATATTCCTGTAACTGTCTTAAATCAGTTAAAGGCAGATATCTTTACCTGGCAGATACCAGGTTTAAGGCAGGATCTTGTAGCCTCATTAATCCGCTCTCTGCCAAAAAGGCTAAGACGCTCTTTAATTCCGGCTCCTGATTATGCCAGGGCTTTTTTAGAGTCTGTGCCTGCCTATGATGGCAATCTTTATACACTTGCTGCCAAGGAATTTACCAGAATCTGCGGTGAGCGTATCAGTGCTGATGATTTTGATTTTACAGCTATTGATAATCATCTTTTAATGACCTTTGTGGTTGAGGATTTAAAGGGCAGGGAGCTTGGCTCTTCAAAGGATCTTGAAGCACTGCAGCATAAAATGCAGGGCGCATCACAGGAGGCACTAAAGCAGGCTGTAAAATCGCACAAACCTATGGCCCCATCTGATAACTGGGTATATGGCTCTATTGAGCGTCATAAAAAAACACAGCATGGCTCATTGTCAATTGTCTCTTATCCTGCCCTGAGTGTTAAAGGCTCTGGTGTCACCCTTGAGCTTTATGATAATGAAATGCGCGCTACGCGTCATATGTGGCAGGGTCTGGTGACGCTTTTGACCTTGTCTATAAAAAATCCTACATCGTATCTGCAAAGCCATCTGCCAAACAAGGCCAAGCTTTCAATGTACTATCAGCCCCTTGGCTCTGTTGGTGAGCTTATTGACGATCTGATAAAGGCCTCTGTCATTAAGATCATCAAGGATAATGGCGGTCTTGTCTACGATGAGGAGGGCTTTAATGTGCTCAAGGAGAAGGTGCGTGGCAGTTTAAATGATACAGCACTTGAGATGTGCTCCTATGTAGAGCAGATCCTCTATAAGGCCCATGAGCTAAAAAGGATGTTAAGAGGCTCCTTTGGCTTTGATGTGGCTTTGTGCTATGCCGATGTGCAAAAGCAGCTTGACTCTCTTGTGTATAAGGGATTTATCTCTGATACCGATCCTGAGAATTTAAAAAATATCCCGCGTTATCTGCAGTCAGCTATTGAGAGAGTGAGCAAGGTATCGCGCGATGTCAACCGCGATTTGAACTATATGCGCAAGCTTGATGCTATAGCTGACAAGTACTATGGGGCTATGACACGTTATGCAAAAGATCTGATTCCTGATGAGCTCAAAGCCGTCAAATGGATGATAGAGGAGCTTAGGGTGTCATATTTTGCTCAGCAGCTGGGAGTTAAAGGTCCAATTTCAGACAAGAGAGTTATAAATGAGATAGACAGGATCTTAAGCCTGTAGAGTCTGCATATCCAAAGTCTATAAAGGGCATGGATAAATTGAAAGATTTGTTGATTGTATCAATTTATTTGTGCCTTATTTAAAATAATCTAAAGACAGTATTATTTACTTTTTAGTAGCATATTTACTATACATTGATGATAGTATCTTTAAACATAGGCATCAGTGCTGTACTTTTACAGTTTTTTATAAAGAATGTAGCTTTAATGTATGTTTTATAATTTGTATAAGGAAAATTTTTATAAGCAAAGTTTTAGGCACTTTGACTGCAGCTTTATGTTGCGCTTCATCTGCTATTGCCTATGAGCACTCAGAGCAGCTTTTAAAATGTATGGAGACAGATTTGCAGCGTGACTGATTTTTAGCTGAAATTGAGATCTTTGATGGTCTGCTCAATGACAGCTACAAGGATATTTTAGGACACCTTGAAAAAGCCACTGTACTGCATAAGAAGTTTAAGGACTCACAGATTTCCCGGCTTAAATTTGCCACACAAAACAGAGAGTTTATTCAGTCATTAGCTACTGAAGGTGCACTTGCCGAGGGCAACTTGCCTATTTAAAGCTCATCAAGCCCGTGTTGAGGAATTTGATTTATTGCTTGCAGTCTTTTTTGATGAGGCAAGCTATCCTGAGCTATAAATAGAATATTGTCTTATTAATAAGAGAATAGGGCTGGGTAGAAAAAAGCAGGATACAAAAAGATAAGCTCTGAGATATCTCAGAGCTTATTGGTGTGTTTTAATTAAATCTGTGATCTGAACTCAAGGGCCTGCCGCTCAAGCGTAAGCTTTTGTGAGTCATTGATATTTAAAGCCCTTGCCAGTCCCTGCAGATAGCTTTGCTCCATATAGTTGTCAGCAACTATTACTGTAGCTGAGAGCTGATAAATATCATCTGCCATATCAGGGCTTGGTACTTTTGAGGCAATATAGGCAGGATCTAAAGGACGCTGCAGAGCCTCACGTACAATGCTATTAAATCTTTCATCTGAGACTAAAGACTTAGAGGTCTTTAAAATTATATTCTGCTCATCATTGTCAATATGACCGTCAGCGCGGGCTGCAAATACCATGGCCTCAATTAAAAGCACAGCATGCTCGTCATTGACAGTGGCTGCAGATGCTGTCTGATTCTGTCTGTTAAACTCATCAAAGACATTGGTCTGTGAGGTACTGCTGTAGGTATTTGGCTGTGGCTGATAGGTATGGCCCTGACTCTGTGGCATGCCACCCTGAGAGTTGTTTTTATCGGCCCATTTTTTATAAAGAGAATAGGCCATAGAGGCAGCCGCTGCACCGCCACCTATATAGGCTATATTTTTGGCAGTCCTTTTAACTGACTTTGAACCACCAAGCAGAGCACCCAGGATTCCGCCAGCTGCAGCAGAGCCTAAAAGGCCGCCAAGACTGCCAAGTGATGACGATGATGACTGTGGGTTTATCTGATCTTTTAGTGAGTTGAACAGATCTTTCATATCAAATCCTTTTAATTAGTAATATCTTATGTCTGTCTGTAGTTGGTGTGATATACGGTTTATAAAAGTTGTTTAACAAATATTATATACTAAAAGTTTCCCAAAAATCTGTACTATTAAACGGCTTCAATATTTGACGCTATCATAAAGGAAAGTTGTTCCACTCAAGAAGCCGTTTAAATAATAGCATATTTAAGTGTCTATGAACTCTTTTTGGGCCTGCCAACCGGTCTTTTAATCTTGTCAGTTTTTTCAATTTTAGGTCTGCCAGGTTTTCTTTTGGGTCCAATAAATTCAGGCTTTTTCTTTGGTCTTCCTCTTGGTTTGGGCTCAGATGTAACTCCTTGCGAGTCCACTTCTTTTTTCTCTTTATGAGGTCGACCAGCTTTAGCTTTTCTAAGTTTTTCAGGTGCCTGCTTATTGGTACAAAGTCCAAGTTTAATTAATGCCTCAAAGCTCGATTTAACCCCCACTTCCCAGTATCCATCATCTAAATCAGGTATGCCTTCAATAGGTGGATCAGTTCTTCTCCATACGGCATTGAGATCTTCCATAAGCTCTCCATATGTTATGCCGTTTAGTACATTATTTTCCTCAAGCTTGTTTAGAATCCTTGATGTAATCAAGGTTGATATGAAGTTTATAAACTCAAGACCCTGCACAGAAAAGTCATTGTGAACTCTTGTCTCATCAAAGTACTCTTCATTTTTATAGCGATTAAACATAAGCTCAAGAAGCCATCGCTCCTTGAATGTCTTATATACAGAAGATGGTTCTAGATCTAAATCTGACTCAAAAACAATCAATCCGGACTTTTCTTCTCTAGATTTATACTCCTGAGCGTCAAATGAGTTGTTTTTTATCGTTCTCATTATGTAGTTTGTATTTTCTTTTGCATAGCCTGATATATCTCTGAAAGAATACAGATAAAGACCGTCTTTTGTTACAACTTTCCTGCAAACTACTGCTTTTTCCTCATATCTGATGGCACTGTCAAACTCTAAAAGAGAATACTCACTGATTCGTACATCATTGCGCCTTATTGGGGTTATATAGTGAAGATCTTTGTGCTCAGCGAGCTCCTGTCTAATTTTATTTGGTGGAAAGCCTTTGTCGGTTACTATAATTCCTTTTTCTATATTATTGTTCCTAATAAAGGCTCTATAAGCAGAGGCATCTATAATGTTTCCAGGTAAAATCATAGAGCATAATGGCTCCATGGTTTCTATTACATAAGCATAGATAATAGAGACATCTCTGCAACCTTTGACACGAGACTTCCTTGAAAAGTTAGACAAATCGTTAACTATACTTGTATTCTGCTTAAGAGTTCCATCTATAGCAATATGACAAGAAGGCAGGAGTCTGTCTATACGTCTTGCATAAAAATCATGCATCAATTGAGAATTTGAGCCAAGGTGGTAGATGAACTTTGCTACTGTATTCTTGCTAAGGCCCACATAAGGTATAAATTTTGAAATAAAACAATGCTCATAGGCGGACTTCAATCTTGTATTTGTAACTCTAGGTCTTATTACCCTTAGCAAGGCCATAGCGAGAATTGTATCCACATCCCCGCACTCATACACGGCCCTCAAATCGTCTTTTATATCGCCGACTACCGAGAAAGCAAGAGCACTGGCTCCATAAGACAATTTATCTGGCATTACTCCCTGAGATACAATTTTAGTCTCTTTGGCAACATAACGACCATCAATAATATGACCAATAATAGCTCCATTGATAGGCTGGGCCTTTCCTTTGGCATCATACTTAGTACCAGATCTTTGACGAACAGCGTACCTATATCTGCCAGTTCCAGATAGAACTACGACAGTATTTGTAGGTCTTGGGACGGCTCTTATATTCTCAGGTATAGACATAACTAAAACCCTCAAAATATTATCTATTAATTAAGATATAACTGTACATATTATATCATATATGTACAGTTAAAATAATATATTTATAGTATTTTTTTATGGATTTTATTAATAATGTCACAATAATAGAGCAAAGAAGAATCTGTTGTTAACAAAGGATTTATGTAATTATTTGGTAAGATTAGGGAGATAGTGAATATGATATAATGAGCTTAAAGTAAATCCCCATTAGTACAGTTTATGGGGAATCTTTTAATATACTATAAAAATTAGATAAAACTTAGATACAGCCATGCCTTTTGATGTAAAGCCATATAAAAATTACAGCACAGAGTATGTGTAATATATAAAGAGCAGGAAAGCTTAAAAAGCTTTAGAAAAGATCGCGTAAAGGGAAAAGACAGATAGCAAAGACAAGATCAAGAAATAAAGGAAAAATACAGACAGGCTGTAGCAAGAAAAGTCCCAAGGTGCAGGCACGCAGGGACTTTTTATGCTTAGAACATCTTAATTTTTAAGAGCAATATAGCTGTTATTTGCCTATAACCTCATTATCAAGCCAGTTTTTAAGCTCTGACATAAATCTGTCGTGATATTTAAAGTTCTCTCTAAAGCCAAAGCCATGTCCGCCGTTTGGATAGATGTGCATGGTGGCGTTTACCTTGTTGGCAAGAAGAGATCTAAAATATCTGATGCTGTGCTCTGGTGGAGTGTCATCATCAGCATTGAGAGCTATAAAGGTCTTGGCTGTAGTAGGTTTAACCTGTTTTTCAAGAGAGTATTTAAGCTCAAGCTCACTGCCAGGTTTTGGATAGCCTACAAGATTGTGCTTTGAATCACTGATGCTTGCAATCTCATCATCAAAGGTGATGACAGGGTACAGCAGAATGCTAAAGGCCGGCAGGCCCTGCTGTGTGGCATAGGCTGTATAGGTGGCAGCAAGATGGCCGCCTGCTGAGGAGCCAAAGACACCGATTTTAGAAGGATCGAGGCCAAACTCATCTGCCATAGAGACAATAAGATCGGCTGCAGTGTTTACATCCTCAAGAGGGATCTGATCTACTTTGTTCGGGGTACGGTATTTGAGCACAAAGGCACTAAAGCCCTGTTTGTTGAACCAGGTGGCCACATCAAAGCCTTCATGCTGCATGGCAGAGCCGAAATAACCACCGCCTGGCAGAATAATTACACCATAGCCATTTGGTTTTTCAGCCTTGAAGGCATAAAGTTTTGGACTTGAAATATCTGTAACGAAGGTGTCTGTATCGGTTAAAACCTCATCCTTATTGAGTGTGGTTACAAACTGTGGCTTTTTGTTCTGATACAGATCAATAACTACAGGATAGGCTGAATCTTTATTGGCTTCATCAAAATTTGCTGTATAAACAACTTTATTGTTGGTATCACTCGCTTTATAGGTATTGTCTAAAGGAGCTGGAGCCTGACAGGCTGCAAGAAAGAGGGCGGCGGCAACGGGGCAAAGAGCTAATCTGTTTACACGCATAAAAATTCTCCTTAAATATCAATATCAGACATACCAAAGTGTAAAGGCTTGTATTAGTAAAAAATTAAAAGATGATATTTTTTATTGAAAAATATCTGTGAAAGTAGTGCACATTTGTTGTGAATATGAAACATAGTAACATCTTGTTATTAAAGCATTAAAAATAGTTAAATTTATTTTTCTATTTTTAAACAGCAGGTAAATTTTTATACATAACAAAATGTAATTAAATTTAGTTTAAACAATATGTTTATACAAAAAAAATTAAATAGATATATGATGGTACTAGAGGACCAGGAGGGCAGATATGATTAAAGAGAAGCTGCGCTTTATTAGAAGCTGTATAAGGTCACAGACAGTGGCGCTGCAGTTCTGTGTCATTATGACACAAGTTTTATGACTTAGATCATGAGCTGCAGCCCATGATCTAAAGAGCAGAATTAGAGGTTGTCCTCAAGGCATTTTAATAAAAGTCCTGAGGCTTCTTTTTCATCCTCACCTTCAATATCAAGGGTAATTGGTGTGCCAGAGCGTATGCCAAGACCCATAAGGGCAAAAATACCGCCTTTGAGTTTTATGGATTTGCCGTTGGCATGCAGTGTAATATCTGATTTGCATTTGCCTGCACACTGAATTAAAGCACCGGCAGGACGGGCATGAACGCCATCAGGATCTTTGATGGTATAGGTTATCTGTTCCATACTATATACCTTATGTAAAAGACATCTTCTATATTCTAAAAGCTTACAGCTTTTTTTCCAATATGTTAAATCCAAATCAAAACTTTTCTTTTAAGGCCCTAAGCTGTATCTTATTTGTGCCATACAAGATAGAATCTGTATCTGCCTTTGCAGGATTATTATAGATAAGGTGGATAAGATAGATTTGAGTCCCACGCTGTCATCAGAGCCTGAGTAAAGCTGTATACATAAAGATAAGAGTGTAGACAGTGAGCACAGGGCATCTGTGTCTGAATATAGGCAAAAACTGGGGCTTTAAATAAGAATTACCACCAAATGAGCAATGCTCTTTTGATGGTAACAACATAGGTATGTTTAAAATCTTTAGTCGCCGGTAGCTATTCTGTCGCGCAGTTTCTGTCCTGCTTTAAAGGTGGTGACGCGACGTGGTGTAATAGTTACCTCCTGACCTGTCATAGGATTTCTGCCAGGTCTGGCTTTTTTGACTTTCAGCTCAAAATTGCCAAAGCCTGTAAGTTTAACAGGCTGACCTGCGGTCAAAGATGTGGCTATAACGCCAAAAAAATCATCGACAAAGGCCGCTGCCTGTGACTTTGACAAGTTGTACTTGTAAATTAAGCGATCTACTAGATCAGCACGTGTAAGAGCCATATCAAAATCTCTTATTAATGTTCTCTGCCCAAGCTACTTATCTTAAACTTTAGGCACCAACAATGATAATCTAAAGTTTTATTCTAATATAGTTGAGTTTTTTGCTCAAGATAGTGATCTAAGTTATAAAATTCCACTAATAAAATGATTTAAAAACAATTTTGTGGAATGTTCAGCATTTTAATAGTGTTTTTTATAAGTGAACACAAGATTTCAATATAGTAAAAAATATAATTAAATCAAGGATTTTATTATGCTGTTAAGAAGAGGGTCAAAAGAGTAGACTGCTGATGCCCCTTATGTATAGGTGTGTTAAACAAAATGGAGTTTATGCACAAAATATTAGCATCTTGAAAATGTAGCTAAATATAGGTATTTGTGCGTAAATATAGGCGATTTGTTGTAAAAATATATCTTTTTATTGATTGATCATGTAATATTGCTGTTATTTAGATATTTGTTATGGTTATATCAGTGCGTTAAGTTTTTAGTGTGCGATAGTTAAAAAGGTTTAAACGAATGGAACAACATATTACTTTTGAATATACGCTGGGCATGCAGGAAACTATTGCTCTTGCAGTAGTGCTGCTGCTTCTTGGCAGATTTATTAAAAATCATGTCTATGTGCTTAAAAAGTTTTTTATTCCGGCTCCTGTTGTAGGCGGTATAGTTTTCTCATTTGTGACTTTGCTAGGTCATGAACTTAATTTATTCCAGTTTACCTTTGACAAGATCCTAAAAGATCTGCTGATGCTTGTGTTCTTCACCACCATCGGCTTCGTTGCTAGTTTCAAGATGCTCATGCGCGGCGGCGCGAGCGTTATCATTTTCCTGATAGCCTGTATCATACTTATCTTTATACAAAACGGTGTGGGTATTGGTCTGTCATCACTGTTCAATCTCGATCCTCTCATGGGTCTTGCCACCGGCTCTATTCCTCTTACCGGCGGTCACGGCACGGCAGGTGCGTTTGGACCTCTGCTTGAGGATGCAGGATTAGTAGGTGGCTCAACAGTATCTATTGCCGCTGCTACCTTCGGTCTGGTTGCAGGCTGTATGATAGGCGGACCTATCGGCAAGAGACTTTTGCAAAAATATAATCTGGCTCCTGCCAACCGCGATGTAGAAAATGCAGAATACGTTGAGGGTAAGCTTACCAAAGAGCAGAAGAATATTGATGAGCTGCTGCTCTTTAAGGCCTCCTGCTATATCATTATGGCTATGGGTGTAGGTCACTACATTATTGTAGGCTTTAAGACGGTAGGTGTAACTTTACCTGTCTATCTTGGCCCTATGGTTGTAGCTGCCATCATCAGAAACTTCCTTGATGTGACCAACAGACAGATCCCACTGCACTCCATTAACGTAATTGGCGGTATCTGTCTGCAGCTCTTCCTGGCTATTGCTCTGATGAGTATCAATCTGTGGGAGCTATCAGCCCTGGCTATTCCTCTTATTACCATTTTGGTTGTACAGACTGTGGTTATGGCTCTGTATGCCTACTTTGTTACCTTCAATATTATGGGCAGAGACTATGATGCAGCAGTTATTGCTACAGGTCACTGCGGCTTTGGTATGGGTGCCACACCAAATGCTATTGCCAACATGGAGACCTTTACAGGTGCCAACGGTTACTCACCAAAGGCCTTCTTCGTAGTACCAATTGTAGGCTCACTCTTTATTGACTTCTTCAACTCCACCATTTTATCGGTGATGATTTCAGTAATGAGCAGCTAAAGGCAAATTCTAATATCTGCAGTGCCTGCCACTGCAGATATTAAATCCTCTCATTAAATCTATCTATACAGATTCCATCTTTTTTCAATAAACCCCATAAGTCTAAAAGATCTTAATTCAAGTTTTCTGTAGCTTATACATCTGCTTTTCTTATACAGTTCAACTCCTTTTTGTCTGTGGCAGAACATGCATCAAGATTGCGCCTTATGCCTGGCTTTAACTTTTTATCTGCAATATGATTTTTAGATACAATTGGTTGCAGATGCAGGATGTTAACTATAGATTAATTTAAAGTTAAAATCTCTTTATACATATGTTTAACAAAGACCTGCATCAAAGTCTTAAATTACATATTTATAGAGCGCTATTTTTTGTTGCATACAAAGTGCATTATAATGACTATGGTTATATTGCAGCTCTAATGGCTGATGCTTGCCTTTGAGATTTTCCTGTTAACCAGCTTTACACTGTTATTTGAGGTTTGTATGCGCTATTTTTCATCAGCATCTTTGCGCTGTGTTTCATCTGCTGCTGTGCTTGTTATATCAGCTGCTTTTAGTTGTGCCCATGCAGGATTTGACAGTAATCTAATTAAAAAACTTGATAAAGAGTGTTCACAGGGCGATAGCAGCGCCTGTCTGTCCCTTGGTGAGTTTTATCAGACAGGTGAGGAGGTGCGCGAGGATCAGGTCAAAGCTCTATTTTATTATGAAAAAGCCTGCGACCTTGACAACAGCGTGAGCTGCTCAATAGCAGGCAGTTACTATGCCTCAGGCATAGGGGTTGAGAGCGACAGGGATAAAGCCATAAAGCTTTTTGCCAAAGGCTGCAGCCTGGATGATGTGGCCTCCTGCGCAGCTCTTGGCAGCTACTATATGGCCGATAACAAAGAGGTTAAGGCTCTAGATCTATATCAAAAGGCCTGCTCTATGAATCATGTTGATTCATGCGCCTATCTTGCTTCAATCTATGAAAAAGGCGATGGGATTAAAAAGGATTTAAACAAGGCTGTCAGATACTACACAAGCACCTGTTATTTTAATGATCCAGATTCATGCTATACAGGAGGCAGCCTGAGCCTTGAGAATAATGATATTGATGGCAATATCATAAGAGCCCGCGAGCTTTTTGTGCATGGCTGCAATCTTGATCATAAAGAAAGCTGTGTTAAGGCTGGAGCTTTACTGCAAAAAGGTATGGATATAACTCCTGTGTACAGTGCAGCTGCAGCTCTTTACAGCAAAGGCTGTGAGCTTGGCGATGTTAGAGGCTGTCTTGGTATTGTCAGCATGAGCTCTTTGCGCAACAGTGCAGATGCTGATGATATAAAACGTGAGTTTTTACCAAGGGCCTGTGAGCTTGGTGATAAAAAGAGCTGCGATTTTATTAAAAACAACAAGGCTCTTTTTAATTAAAATTTAAGTGTGCATATAAAATTTATATGCACATTGTTATACTATTATTAAAATAAAAAAACTCTTTATTATTAAAAGGATATGTGCAGATGTATTTCACTTTAAACAGGGCATTAATACGCAGTCTTCTTGGCGCCTCCTTTCTATGCCTGCCTTTGCTCTTTGGCACTGTCAGTGCAGCAGAGGATGAGATAATAAGTAAGTTTAAACAAAGCTGTGAAGACGGCAGTGCCGAGGCCTGCCGCAATCTTGGTATCTGCTATGACAGAGGAGATGGCGTGGCTGTAGATGACAGTATGTCTGCTGCCTACTATGAAAAAGCCTGCACTTTAAAAGATGGTTTTAGCTGTATGTATGCATCTATGGCTTACAGTGAAGGTCGGGGTGTTACACAGGATGTAGCGCATGCGCAAAAGCTGCGCGACACTGGCTGTGCTTTATATCCTGAGGGCGTATTATGTGAAGAGGTTGCAGATGAGATGGCCCAAAAAGATGCCGAGAATCTGTTTAATGACAACCTTAAAGAGTGTGAGAATAAAAACGGATCGGCCTGTAATGAGGTATCTTTGCAGTATCGCACAGGTGATGGCGTGGATATAAATTATGAAATGTCCATAAAATATGCCCACAAGGCCTGTGATCTTGAATTTGCCACAGCTTGTACCATGATAGCTGAGTATTATTTAAGACAGGGAGAGCAAAGCTCTGCAGCTGATGCTTTTGCCTTTTATGTCAAAGGCTGTGAGTTTGGCGATGCCCTTGCCTGCAACAAGGTGGCCGAGTCCTATGTTAATGGCAGCGGTGTGGACAAAGATGCACAGATGGCCAGCAGCTACTATGAAAAAGGCTGCAATCTTGATGAGATTATAAGTTGTCAGTATCTGTATAATTTTTATGAAGTAGATGGCGATGAAGAGCGCTTAGAGCATATAAGGGAAAAACTTGCACAGCTGTCTGATGAATAATTTGTGGCACTGTCAAATAAACAATAATAATGTAGAACAGAATAGTGCTCATTTGTACAATACAACATTTGTATATAAATGTTAAAAAAGTAAGGCTGATACAATTATAAGTGCAGTTAAATGCTGCGCTTTAGCAGTGTGTATAAGAATTATTCGAGTTTTACATGGGCAATAGATTTGTGCACACAGCTTTGACATTATTTGGCTCTACTCTTGTATCATTGAGCATCTCTGGCGCTATGGCCTTTGATGGTAATCATCCACTGCATGAGAGCTATAAAAAGTGTACAGATGAGAGTCAGGACAGTACTGTTTTGATATAGGCTATGCCTATGAACATGGACAACAAGATCTAAAGCAGGATCAGGCACAGGCTCTTGAGTATTATTTAAAGGCCTGTGAGCTCAAAGATGGCAATGGCTGTCGTCACAGTGCTTTAATTTAGCATCTCTCTTGATAAAAGTCCTGATACACAAAAATATGCAGCCTTTTTAGACAAGGGCTGCATGCTCAATGATCCAGGTTCATGCGACCTTTTGGGCTCTGAATATGAGTTTAATACACCTTAAAAGGCTCTAATCTACTATACCAAGGCCTGTGAGCTTGATAATGCCTCATTCTGCCGTTTAGCAGGCGTTTTACTTGCTGACGGCGGTGATGGTGTCGATAAGGATCATGGCAAGGCTGTAGAGTACTATATGCACGCCTGCTATCTTGGTGATGACTACTCCTGTTTTTTAGCCGGCAATCTGTGCATGGAAGATGAGAGCATTATGGCCAGAATAGGCCGTGCCAAGGAGATGTATAAGACAGGCTGCAGTTATGACAATAAAGACAGCTGTCGTCTGCTAGGTGAAATGATTATGGCCAGACAGGGTTATGATTTTGATGATAATAAGGCCATTGAATTCTATCACAAAGGCTGTGAGCTTGGAGACTGGCAGTCCTGTGACAAGGTTATAGATGTCTGCTTTGAGTATGAATGTGAGGACTTTCAAGCAGTGCTGCACAGCTATGCCCCGCGCTCATGTGATCTTGTCAGTCTGCGCAGCTGTGATTTTATAAATGCCAACCCAGAGCTCTTTAATCAAAAATGTCTAAAAGACAAAAAAAAGCCCTGATGATAGATCGGGGCCTTTTTGTACCTGACTCTTATAATGCTTATTTAAGATCTTTAATATCTGTCTCCTGTTTCTTTTATACAGACGCTACAAGTACAGCCTTAAATTTGTATTTACCTATAACCTTCAGAGCAATCTTTAAAGCCATATTTGCAAAAAGGTACAAGCTCATCATCTGCAATGCATACAGCCCTGACAGGCCATACAGAAAAAAGCATATTACACTGGCACAAAGAGTAAAGCTCAGATCTTCTTTACAATATCCAACATTATAGATAAAGGCAGGATTAAAAAAGTGCTTTAGAGCTTTAAAGAGCAGGAGAGTAGCTGCAGTGCTATTGCAGTGTTTTGGCTATTTGGGCTTTGAAATATACAAGAGAGTTTTATAGACAATAAGTTTACAGGAAGGGGAGAAAAGCTAGGATTACAGTTATCAAAAAGCCAGCTTTTACGCTGGCTCTTTGATATGGCAGCAGCTGCTGCCTTAATTTAGAGTTACCTAGGCTGTCTTTTTAGCACCGGCTCTGTCAATTACAATCATAATCACAAAGAGGATTGATGATGGAATGAGCCAGGCCAGATCAGATGAGTACAGTGGCAGGACATCGGTCAGTGCCTTTGGCAGAACCTGAATACCTGCAGCGTCAAAGCCGTCTACAACACCAAATAGTAATGAGAGAATGGTTGGTGGAGCAACAACTTTAATGCTGTTTACAAAATATGATCTGAAGAATGAGGTCAGAACCATAACCACGAAGGCTGGGTATACAGTTATCAGTAATGGGATTGAAACCTTGATAAGCTGAGTTAAGCCTAAGTTTGAAATGGCGCATGAGAAGATGGCAATAGCCAGTACGAACTTGGTATAGCCAATGCCTGTAATCTTATGGAAGTAGGCAGAGCAGGCACAGGTTAAGCCAATGGCAGTAACCAGACAGGCTACAATGATCAGTATGGCCAGGAAGAAGTTGCCCAGCGGACCAAAGGCATAGTTTACATAGGCACTTAAGATCTCAGCACCGTTGGTGGCATTTGAGGCAATACCATATGACTCATTGCCAAGCTTGAACAGGCAGATGTAGATGAACATAAGGCCGCCACCTGCCATTAAGCCTGAAATAGTGGCATACTTGGTAACTGACTTGCTGTCATTTACACCACGGTTTCTGATGGCGTCAACAATAACGGTACCAAAGGCAAGAGAGGCTAAGGTATCTAAGGTCAGGTAGCCGTTGACAATACCCTGGGCAAATGGCTCTGACTTGAATGGCTCAATGCCTTCAATAGGTGCAGATGGAGCAAATACCAAGGCTGCAATACACAGAATGAAGAGAGCTAAAATCTTGATAGGTGAGAGGAACTTGCCTACAGTATCAAGGATCTTGGCAGGATATAGTGCAAAAATCAGGGCAATAAAGAAGTAGACAACTGAGTAGATTAAAAGCATGGAGCCACCGTCCTTTTCTGAATAGAAAGGAGTAATGGCAAGCTCATAGGCTACAGTTGCTGTTCTTGGAATGGCGTAGAAAGGACCAATGGCCAGATAGCAGATTACGGTCATAATAATACCGGCTCTGACACCAATTGGAGCTGTAATCTCACCTAGAACACCGCCCACCTTGGCAAGGGCAATAGCGGCAATAACCGGCAGACCAACGCCAGTTAAAAGGAAACCTAGACCGGCAATAGTTACACCATCACCAGACATCATACCGATAAACGGCGGGAAAATAATGTTGCCGGCGCCAACATACAGGGCGAAGTTGGTCATACCCAGCAAGATAATATCTCTTAATGACAATTTTTTCATAAAATATCCATAACTACAATTTATGAGACGTATAAACCAAAGCTTTAAGAGCCATGTCCTGGAACTTTCCTAAATATAAACAAATATAGGCCTTTGGCTTTGTTATGTGAACGAAAATTATGCCACATAAATAGGCATATTGTTAGAACTTATTATTTTTACGTCCAAATAGCGTTCATAAATTGTCAAATATGGGCATATATGTATAATAACAGTGCATGTGCACCAAAATAGCAATACAAATGCACTTTATAGAACAGTACAAACATATTAACCACATAATACAGGATATTGATGTGCCGCCATGGTTAAAAATACCCTTAAAATATGATAGAGCCGTGCTTGTGGGGTATTAAACCTATTGCCGAAAAATATAGGGCTGCAGGGGGTTTTACGACTGCTGCAACGCATGATAGGTATCAGGTTATAAATGGTTGCCATTAAAAGGTGCAGCAGTTGCGCTTTTAAAAATTATATGAAAAGGATAATAAATGATAATATTTTGTTATCATGCTTAAAATGATTGTAAAAAAACAGCGTTTACTCTATGCTGACGCGCATTTTGTACAGTATTTATCAAAGGAGTGTAAATGCAGACTGTCTCCTTTATAAAAGGTTGTTTATAGGTTTTATATGTACGTTCAAGTAAAGTCAGCCTGTGGAATTAAATATGTCTATGTCGTGGAGTCATTTCGCAAGAGCAATGGCAGCATATCGCATCGCATTGTAAAAAGCATGGGACGTTATGATGATCTTATAAAAGATGATCCTGAAGCTCTTAACAAATTAAAAGAAGATGTAAAATCCTGCTCCACTGAACTTAGAAATAAAAAGGTGGTTGATAATATAAGAACAGTACAGGCCCTGTCCAGGTCGCAGATGGATGATGACTGTGATTTTACAGCAGGTTTTCCACGCCTTAATTATGCCAATTATGTGCTGCGCTCCATATGGCGCGATATAATCTGTCTTGACTACAGAATTTCATATCTGCAAAAGAGATATCACAAGCATATAACAGATGCAAGTCTTGCTGATCTGCTCTTTAACCGTGTACTTGAGACTCTGGTACATTTTGAAGAGACAGGCAAAATCTGGGGTGTAGAGCTTGCTCTTATTGCCGACAACTATGATCCTCAGCAGGATCTTGATGTCTATAACAGATACAGACGCGATCTGTACCTTGAGATAAACAGCATTTATAACTTCTTATATAAAAGAATAGATGAGCGCGAGGAGTCACATCATCTGGCAGCTCATATCAATACTGAATTTGTTTTTGACAATGAGAGGGAAAATCCTGATCACAATGGTTTTGATATTGACTCCATAAGCGATGAGATAGTAGATAAGAATCTGTCCCGTCTTATTGAGAATTTACGCCATATCTTTATGCTTATTATCAACTGCAAGCTTTCACAGATTGGCAAGCAGATAGCAGAGGCAGATATTCTAAGGGCATTTCTTGAGGCTGAACTTATAGTTGAGTTCTCCTTTGGCACGCCTTCATGCTTTGTCTACACCAAGGCCAACAATGGCCGCTATGCCAGGGTTTTAAATTTAATCATGCAGGCTCTTGATCTAAAACCTCTGTTAAATGCCCAGGACAGAGTGGAGCTCTCCAAGCGTTTTAGAGCCAAATTTACCGATGACAGCAAGGTTATACCTCATAAAATCTATGAGCTTCTGGTCAATATTGAAAAGCCTGCTATTTTAAAGAGTTAGTTTCGATGCGTATTATAATTTCACCTTCAAAAAAGATGCATGTCAACACTGATGTCTTTGCCGCCAGGGCCATGCCATGTTGTCTTGATAAAACAGCTTTGGTGCTTGAGAGGTTAAAGGCATTGAGTGCAGATGAGCTCAAGGCTTTATGGAAGGTGTCAGATGCGCTTTTAGATGAGAATATACAAAGACTTGAGACAATAGATATCAATAAAGCCATATCGCCTGCGCTTTTTTCCTATATAGGGCTGCAGTATGAGTCCATGGGTACCAACTGCCTTGATGATGAGGCTTTGAGCTATCTTGATGAGCATCTTTTTATTCTCTCAGCCTTTTATGGCTATCTGCATATTTTTGATGCCATAAGCCCATATCGTCTTGAAATGCAGTCAAGGCTCAGTCTTGGCAGCTGCAAGAATCTATATGATTTCTGGGCTCCAAGCTACAAAGAGCTTTTCAATCAGGATGGGGATATTATTTTAAATCTGGCCTCAAAGGAGTACTCAAAGGCCATAGAGCGTGTGCTTGATGATAAAAAGCGTCTTGTTACCTGCTCCTTTGTAGAGAAAGTTGGGGATAGCTACAAGGAAAAGGGCACCTATGCCAAGATGGCCCGTGGCAGTATGGTGCGCTATCTTGCCTCTATAAAGGCAGATGATCTTGAGTCTGTAAAGTCTTTTGATTTAGGCTACAGCTTTGATAACGAGCTCTCTTGTGACAATATGCTCGTCTTTGTGCGTCAAAAATAATTAAAAATATCACAAAGGGCCTAAGATTGCAGCTTTTGCTCTAAGATAGATACAGTAACAGTAAAAACACAGGTGATAAATGTTAGAAGCAAATATTAAAGCCCCTGATTTTACACTGCTTGATCAGAGTGGCAAGAGTGTAAGTCTTAAAGATTTTGCAGGTAAAAAGGTTGTTGTATATTTCTATCCAAAGGACAGCACACCAGGCTGCACCCGTCAGGCCTGCTCCTTTACAGAGTCAAAGGCAGCTTTGGCTGAGAAAAATATTGTGGTAATAGGTATCAGCAAAGATTCGGTTGAGTCTCATGTCAAATTTGTAGAGAAGTACAATCTTGATCTTATATTGCTCTCTGATCCTGAACTTGAGGTCATCAAGGCCTATGATGTATGGCAGGAGAAGAACATGTATGGCAAAAAGAGCATGGGCGTAGTCAGAACCTCATATTTAATTGATGAAAACGGCATGATTGTCCAGGTTTTAAAGCGCGTAAGCCCTGATAAGAATGTTGAGAAGGTTTTAGACTTTGTAAATAAGCTCTAATCTTTTATAAATTTAGAATTTTTTCTGCCATAAAACCTCTTTGCATCAGATACAAGGAGGTTTTATTTTTATGTACTGTTAAAATCCTATCAAAACTTCTTCAAATCTTAAAAAATCTCCTGCCCTGAAAGATAAAGCTACTGTCCTTAATCACACCTGTATTTTTTGTATCAGTGAGATGGGCTGTAAGATTAATTTGTGCAGAAATTTAAAGAAAAATACACAAAGATTAAACAGCCTGGCTTTATTATGCATTATGGTAATGCAAAGTTGGGGCTGAATAAAAATTAAATGTTTGATATAGGGCAAATTTTTAATAAAATAATGTTATGTAGGTCCTAGATCTGAGTAAATGGAGTTTATTTAATTTAAAAATCTCCTAAAATTTTAATGACTGCAATTTAGAGAGGATCATCTTATGTCATATATCAATATTGTCCTTGATGGTTATGTCATGGATTTAAATATGGACAAACTCACAGATGAGCAGGTTCTTGAGTTTAAAGATGCCGTAAGGGCCTATGATAAAGATCCAGATGCCAATTATATTGAAGATCTTGATATATTTTATGATACTCAGATTAATGCAGATACAGTTCAGACGCTGCGCGGTTATTATGATTTTGCACTTGATGCCTATCTGCGCCGTTTTGATGATGACGGACAGAGAATTACCGATCTTGAAGGTGATGATGAGGTCTTCTTTGAGGAGATAGCAAGCTCAGCTGCCGATGATCCATCATTTTTAGAGGAAATTTCTGGCCTTGATCTTGAAGATGGCTATTATTTTGTGGCACAGCGTGTCTCAAAATGCACCGACAGCTTTATAGTCGAGTGTGATGAGGAGATAGACGAGCTTGATCCTTTTGCCCTTGAGGATGAGGTGGCCATCGATGTCTGTACCATAAGTGAGCTGCCTACAGTTATGGGGCGTGAGATCAATACAGATAGCTACAATATCATTACCAATATGTCCTATAAGGGCGAGTACTTTTTAAATGAAGTGGATGAGTCACCAATCTACGATACCATTTTTTCAACAGATAAAGTCAAAGAGGATGTGCTTATTATCTTTCAGGTAGTAGAAGGTCATCTGTCAATTGTCTATACCTATGATGCTTTTTCTGATGAGCCTGAGCATTTTTATGATCATATAGATAAGACTTTAGTGGACATGCCTATCTATCAGAATAATTTTATTCAGCAGATCTATCTTGAAGGTGATGATTACTATGATGAAGATGAGGTCGATGATGAGGATTATGATGATGAAGATGGTTTTGACGGTGAGGACTTTGATGAGTCATTAGATGATGACTATGAGGATGACGATGATGAGTACGCATCATCCAGGAAAAAAGACCGACGCCGTTATGAAGGTGGCAAATCAGATAAAGAGGACGATAATTTTTAAATAAAGTCGTATTTGACTCTTTGTTAAAAGCTTAATCTTAGAATAGCTTTAAACCATAAAAAGGCGTCTGATGGCGCCTTCTTCACGTGCGTAGAAAATAGTAGTCCAAAGTGAAATTTTTGCATGTATACCCTCTAACCAAGCACTCTTTTGAAGGCAGTTTGGCGGTCTTCCTTTGAATGACGGCCATATTAGGTTTGCAGGCTCATACTTTTTATACAAAATTTTGATGGTTTTAGAAATAACATAGATAGAGGCAGATAAATTTTGATTTGTCGATTTGTTTAAGATTATTTATATACTCACACTGGATGTGTTCCGGTGGAAGCAGAATCGGCAACTCCTTAATATAAGATACTGATGCAATATTTTTTATTCCAGAACCTTGAGTTTGCAAATTACCTATAGTCATCGTCATATATTCAATGAAATATTGAGGATGAATCTTTTTATTAAGAGTAAATTTACAAAGAGCCTGATTAATAATTCCTTTTTTACATCCTTCTGGTAGTTGATATAGCTCACCTACTGTTCCAGAGCAACTCATTAAAATGTCACCTGCAGAGCATTCAAAGCGCTTTAATTCTCTATATTTATCATGTGTAATATAGTAATTTCCAATATTGTCTTGCTTTTGAATAGCATTTTTTTGTTCATATACTTTGTAAGTATCATCTGACTCCTGAACAAAATATTCTTTTTTTAGAGTACTACCAAATGGACCTCTAATTATTGCTGAACAAACCTCTTTCAAAGGTACAATATTCCATTTGAGAGAATTTATTATAGGATCTCCAATTAACTCTATAAATCGGGATTTGTATACCAATTTATCAGAAAAGCCTCTGATGTGACTGTTTAACATTATTTTCATTGACCATTGCATACTGCATAGTTGTATCGAGGTTCTGATGTCCAAGCAGGTGCTGTACCTGCTCTATAGGCATTCCTTTAGATATAGCGATAGTGGCAAGTGTGCGTCTGAATTTATGAGGATGGACCTTTGGAATATTAAGAGATTGCCCAAGCTTTCTTAGCATGATCTCAACACCTGAGATCTGCAGTCTTTTAACTGGATTGGTCAAAGATACAAAGAGGGCTGGATTATTATCTATTCTGCTCTCAAGGTATTTTTCAAGATGTAGCTTGGTTCTGGCATCAAAATAGGCCTTACGTTCTTTACTGCCTTTACCAAAGACAATAAATTCGCGCGTATTAAGATCAATACTGTCAATGTTAAGCTTAACAAGCTCGCCAACTCTAATGCCAGATGAGGAGAGCAGGTCAACTATTACAAGATCTCTTAAGGTAGTGCAGGCATCCCTCATTTTTTCGAGAATTTCATCACTAAAAGTGGTTTTAACCATTTTAGCTGTCTTGACCTTATGTATACGCTTAACGGGACTTTTTATAATATAGCTCTCCTCTTCAAGCCAGTTAAAAAAGCTCGATAGAATACGGCGCATATTATCTATGGTTATTTTACTGACATTATGACTTGCAGAGTAACTATCAAGATAGGCACGAAGATCCTCAGTAGTAATCTCTCTTAAATCCTTATCTATGCTCCTAAATATCTTTTTTAAAGTGGCTGCATAAAACTCAAGAGTGCGCAGAGAACAGCCTTCAACTCGTTTGGCCTCAAGAAATTTATCTAGTAACCTAAAATCCAATGATTTGTGTTACAACTTATAGCACTTCTACTTCTAACACCCTCGCATCTGTTCATATCCCATTGTAATTAAAGCTTATTTTTATCAATTTAACCTTGATTTTTTAAGGCTATTGTTCTATTATTCTTATATAAATTGTGTGCTTACTGTGTTACAACTGGGCGGTGTAAAAATGATTTATTTAGACAAAACGGTTGATATTCCAGTATCTAATGTATACTTTCGCCAAAGAGGCCCTGATTTATACATTTGTGAATTTATAGAGCCTTGGAAAGATGATGATGGCTCAAGAAAGAGCAATCGCAAGCGTCGCATCATCGGGGTACCTGTAAATGGCGAGCGTACTGACACACAAATGCACCCAAATGAAAACTATTACAAACTAAGAAATCTTGCACTACCTGAGGCTAATTACGCTAAAGTTGGTCTGCCAGGGAAGCACACATCTTTTGAATACGCACCAGGTGCTGTAATATATCCAGCGTTTCCGGCCATTGCCTATATAGCACTCCTTCAGTCAGGGTTATACGATAAACTCATAGAAGCCTTTAAAGATTCAAGACTTGTTGACTCTATGTGCTTTATAGCAACAGTATACGCATCTGGCAGAACATCGCTTGAAGCACTTGAAGAGCTGTCTACTACCTTTAACGCTTTCAATGATGCACAAGGAGTAACATCGCAGGCTGCATCTTACCTAATGCGCAATCTTGATACCAAAAAACTGCGTGATTTCTTCAAGTTATGGATCCCTTATGCATCAGGAAGCGACTGTCTGGCTTATGATGTAACTGCCTTTACTTCAAAAGCAAAACTTATGAGAGAGGCAGAGTATGGCTACACACATGGAACTGTAGAAAATCTGCCACTTGTAAACTATGCCTTATTTAGCAATGAGCGTACTGGCATACCTGTCTTTTTTGATCATTATTCAGGAAGTCTTACCGACAAAGCCAATCTCAAGAATATTATTGATACAGCGCTAGATCGCAACCTCCCAGAGAATATTACTCTCGTTATGGACAGAGGTATGACAACGCTTGATAATCTCAGACACCTTAAAGAGCTTAAATTAAAATTTATTGTAGGTGTTCCTGGAACTATAAAGGCTGTTGACGAATATCTGAGCTCTATTGCTACTAAAGAGCAATCTATAACCAATACCATAACTTTAAAGACGCGCAGTGGTGAGTGCGAGACCTTATATTGCTACACTGAGGACTTTATCTGGAACGATGTAAAACTCAAACTGCATTTATACCAAAGCGTTCAAAGGCGTGCCAATAAGATGGCAGATTTCTTTTCATCCCTTGAGGAGTGTAAGAGAGCTATTGCCGATACCAAAGAGCTTCCATCAGGAGCCTGTATAATGGCAGATGTAAAAAACTGCTTTGTGTATCAAGGAAAAGGCCGAGGTAGAAAATTAGTTCTTGATGAAGCTATAGCTCAAAAATATGTTAATCGTCTTGGTACTTTTGCCTTATTTTCAGAGCCTGAAGCTAACTATACAGCACAGGATGCTTTGGAATATTATAGAAGGCGTGAAATTGATGAGGCTAACTTTGATATTTTAAAAAATGACCTTAACGGCCTGCCGTTGGGCATTCACAACCAGAGCTCCTTAGACGGCAAATTCTTTATTCTCTTCATAGCTTTGGTTATAAAAAGAACCATTATGCAACGCATTAGAGGCTTTCTGCGCTCTAATAATAAATCTTATAAATATGCCGTTGAGACTTTGAACAATATTAAAGTTGAGTTTAGAGAAAGCGAGATCGCAATACTTGAATCAGGTCAGGTTGAGAAAAATCTTGATTACTTACATCAGGTTAATGCTCCAACCAAGTTTGCAAAATCTTTGCTGGCAGCAATAGTAGATCCGGATGGGCTTATAGTAAAAAAATCATACTTAAATCTAAAGGTCAAAAGAAAAAAAACAAAAGTTAGAGTGAAAAAATAACAAATTTAGTTGTAACACAAATCATGGGACTTTAGGCTAGTAAAGATGCAGAGTCTGCTTCATCAATCTTCTTCAAGTTAAGATCTTTGTCATGCAAATTAAGATGAGCACACAGTACTGTATGTAAAGCCTCAAGCTGCTTATTATCAAGAAATTTAACCATATCTCGCTCTATATCTGAAATAACCTTAATATCCACAATATGCTCCATTATTTTGATCATCTCTAAAATTTATGACTAAGGCGATTCTAACCTTACTAAAATAACTATAAAATAGTACAATCATGCGTTAAACCTAAAATAATAAACATTAATTAAGGACTTAAAGTGATTACAGGAACAATAAAAAATAAAGTTGATGCTCTGTGGGATATTTTCTACTCAGGAGGAATTTCAAATCCAATTGAAGTAATTGAGCAGATTACGTTTTTAATGTTTATTCATGATTTAGGTAAGCTTGATGATCAGAAAAAAGCGGCAAGTGAGTTGCTTGGCACTGACTTTAAATCAATTTTTGAAGGTCATGATGAATATAGATGGTCAAATCTGGTAAATATCACTGATCCTAAAAGACTTAAAAGTATTATTGAAAATGAGATTTTCCCTCTAATTAAAAATCTCAATCCATCAAAAGAAAGCGCATTTGCCAGATACATGAAAAATGCCATTTTCAAGATAGAGTCTGAGCAGAAGCTTGTATCTGTTATCACAGCTATGGAGCAGCTTTACCAGTTAATAGATGAAGAGGGATCTGCATTTAAAGACAATGACACTCGTGGTGATGTCTATGAATATATGCTAGGTAAGCTTGCTGTGTCAGGCGATCTTGGTCAGTTTAGAACCCCACGTCACATTATTGCCATGATGGTTGAGCTTGTAAAACCAACTGTTAATGATTTTATCTGCGATCCTGCATGTGGAACAGCAGGATTTTTAATTGAAGCTGGCAAGTATCTTAACAGGGTCCACGAGAAAGAGCTTTATGACAAGGGAAATATAGATCATTACCATACAACTATGTTTACAGGATATGACATAGACAGGACAATGCTCGAAATTGCTGCCATGAATATGATGCAGCACAATATTGAAGATCCAAATATCAACTATAGAAACGGTCTTACTTCACCTGAGGATGGTGTAGAGGATGAAAAAGATAAATATACAATTATTCTGGCAAATCCACCTTTTAAGGGTAGTCTTGATAAGGATACTGTAGCTCCAGATCTTAAAGCTGTAACAGCAACTACAAAGACAGAACTGTTGTTTGTGGCTCAGTTTATTAAACTATTAAAAATTGGTGGCAGGGCTGCTGTAATTGTCCCAAATGGTGTACTATTTGGAAGTTCCAAGGCTCACCTTGCAATACGAAAAGAGCTTATAGAAAAACAGTGCCTGCAGGCTGTAATTTCAATGCCATCAGGTATTTTTAAACCATATGCCGGTGTTTCAACTGCTATTCTGCTTTTTACCAAAACAGGCAATGGGGGCACAGACAAGGTATGGTTTTATGACATGCATGCTGATGGGTTTAGCCTTGATGATAAGCGTCAGCCTATAGAAGAAAATGATATAAGTGACATTCTGACAAGATATGAAAACTTATCCGAAGAGGAAACACGTGCAAGAACAGAGCAAAGCTTCATGGTTCCTAAAGAAGAGATTGTTGAAAATGACTATGACCTGTCAATTAACAAGTACAAGGAAGTTGTCTATGAACAGGAGGAGCTGCCATCATCTGCTGAGATTATGGCTGAGCTTTGTGAGCTTGAAGAACAGTACAGAAAAGAACTGGACATCTTAAAACAGATGCTAGAGTCAGGTTCTAAATAATAAAGGGAGAGTAAAAATGCTATCGAAATCCCGATTTATAGAGATGTTTGGTAGAATCGGATATGATGATAAAAAATATGGTTTAACAGCACTAGACCAATTTTGCAAACTCAACCCTAACAAAAAGGAAATTAATGATATCGATGATACTACATTAGTTTCTTTTATTCCTATGGCAAACGTATCTGAAAGTGGAGATATCAAGACTTCAGATTTAAGACAAATAATTGATGTTAAAAAAGGTTTTTCGTATTTTAAAAACGGAGACGTTTTATTTGCAAAAATAACACCATGTATGGAAAATGGAAAAGGTGCTGTTGCTTGCAATCTACATAATGGCATAGGTTTTGGTACCACAGAATTCCATGTTATACGCCCTGACATACAAAAATGTTTGCCTGAATGGATTTACTTTGTTACGGTTAGTAAAGAGTTTAGAAAAGAAGCAGCAGAGAATATGACTGGAAGTGCAGGGCAAAAACGAGTACCCGCAAAATATTTAGAATCATTTAAGATTGGATTGCCGTCTATTTCTTTACAAAAAGAATTTGTTTCTTTTGTACATCAAATCGACAAATCAAAATTTATTCTTCAGCAGATGATTGAAAAACTTGAGCTGTTAAAGAAATCCCGATTTATAGAGATGTTTGGAGATATTAACTCAAAAGACCAGATATGGACAACACAATGTCTGGATAAAAATGCAGAGTTAATCAATGGAAAAGCATACAGTCAGGATGAGTTACTAGATCAAGGTAAATATAAAGTTTTAAGGGTAGGAAATTTTTTTTCCAATAAAGGTTGGTATTTCTCTGATTTAGAGTTAGACCCTGATAAATACTGCGAAAATGGTGACTTATTGTTTGCTTGGTCTGCCTCCTTCGGTGCAAAAATATGGAATGAGGAAAAAGTAATTTACCATTATCATATATGGAAAATAAAAGTTGGTCATAGATACGATAAGCAATTTTTATGCTATTTATTAAATGAAAAAGTTGAAAGCTTAAAAAAAGATACGCATGGCTCCACAATGCTGCATTTAACAAAGCAGAAGATGGAAAAAACTAAATTTATCGTTCCTCCAATATCATTGCAGACTGAATATATAAATTTTTCAAATCAAATCGATAAATCAAAACTTGTACTCCAAAAAGCACTAGAAAATCTCGTAGGCAAGGTATAAATAACAACAAGAGGCAGTCATGAGCAATTTTCAGTTTTTAGAAAAACAACAGAACTTTAATTCATTTTCATCTCAGGCTGTAAAAGCCGAGAAGATGCTTTTAGTTGATCCTGACTCCTCAATACTGCAAAGTCGAGTAACTCTTGAAAAAGCAACGGCCTGGGTTTTCTCTGTTGACAAAACATTAAAGGATTTTAAGGGATCAACAACCTTTGACTGCCTTACTTATCCAAAATTTAGAGCTCTTATAGGTCAGCAACTTTTAGACAGGCTGCATCTTATAAGAAAAGCTGGCAATAACGTGGCCCACGGTAAAATGTCTTTTAGATTTGACCAAGCCGTTATTGTGTTAAATCTTCTATATGATTATTGTGACTGGATTGACCAGATCTATGGAAACGGCCAGACATATCATCGTTTCAATGCAGCTATATATACTACTGCATCTACAGCCAAGGTAAATACTCAAATTGCTGTTGCACCTGTCGTTGCACCACATATAACAGTCACAGAGACTGTAAAAACAGTATCAGCCTCAGGATCTGCTTTAAAATCAACTCTCAGCGAGAGTAAAAATATACAAAAAGAGGTTCTTAGTTTACGAAAGACTTATACAAAAGATGCTATTGATAATCTAAATAAAGACAAGAAGGTAAAACAGCAGAGCTATGTAAAGCCTCAAAGTACAATATCTGAGGCCGATACACGTAAATTCTTTATAGATACAAGATTAAGAGACTGTGGATGGAAAGAAGGCGTAGACTGGATAAATGAGTTTAAAATCAGTGACCTTGGCGTTAATGCAACAGATAGTGGCAGGGCTGACTATGTCCTCTTAGATGATGATCGTACCCCTTTGGCTGTAATTGAGGCTAAAAGTACATCTGAAAGTGTTGAAACAGGACGTTATCAGGCCAAGCTTTATGCCGATGCCCTGGAAAAGAAATATGGTGTAAAACCGGTTATCTTTTTAAGCAATGGGCTTGAGATTAGAATGTCCAATGATGGCTATGCAGAAAGAAAGGTATCCACCTTCTTCTCAAAGAGCGATCTGCAGTCATTGATGTTTAACAGGCGCCATAGAGAGACTATAGATACCTTTGATGTCTCTGATATTTGTAACAGATACTATCAGAAAGAGGCAATAACAGCGGCATGTCACCATTTTTCTCAAAACTTTAGAAAGGCTTTGCTTGTTATGGCAACAGGCAGTGGCAAGACAAGAACTGTTTTAGGACTTATAAAGGTGCTTACAGAGCGTGGCTGGGTAAAAAATGTACTGTTTTTAGCAGACAGAACATCACTTGTATCTCAGGCCTATAGTGCTGCTAAACTTAATTTAAAATCATATCCTCTGTCTAATTTATGCTCTGAGAAGAAAGAGGATAGAGATACTGGTGCCAGAATTATTTTTTCTACTTATCAGACCATGATAGGCACCATAGATAAAGAGCTTGATAAAAACGGTGTCAGACTTTTCACCCCAGGTCACTTTGATCTTATTATATGTGACGAGGCTCATCGCTCTATCTATAATCGTTATAAGGATATATTTGACTACTTTGATTCACTGCTGGTCGGTCTTACTGCAACACCTAAGGATGATATAGGCAGAAATACCTATAAGATCTTTGATCTTGAGGATGGCGATCCTAACTATTATTACTCACTTGAGCAGGCTGTAAAAGATGAATATCTTGTAGATTACTCGACATTTGAGATAGATACTACATTTTTAACCAGAGGTATTGATTATAAAAGTCTTAGTGATGATGACAAGGAGCAGTATGAGGAGCTATTTTCAGATGAAGATGGCTTTATCCCAGAGGCTATCTCAAGTAAGGCTATAAACGACTGGCTTTTTAACAAGGATACAATAAGAAAGATTTTACATCGTCTGATGGAAAGTGGCATTAGGATTGATAGTGGCAATACAATTGGCAAGACTATTATCTTTGCCAGAAATCATCAGCATGCAGAGGTGATAAAAGCTGTTTTTCATGAGCAATACTCTTCTTATAGCAATGAGTTCTGCTCAGTAATAGATACACATATCAAGTTTTATGATGCACTTATTGAAGAGTTTAAAAAGAAAGATGGCAAAATACAGATAGCTATATCTGTAGATATGCTAGATACTGGCATAGATGTGCCTGAGTGCGTTAATCTTGTCTTTTTCAAACCTGTGTACTCTTTAGCCAAATTCTGGCAGATGATAGGCCGTGGTACCAGACTTTGTCCTAAGCTTATTGATGGTGAAGATAAAGATTGTTTTTATATCTTTGATGCCTGCCAGAACTTTGAATTTTTCAGAACCAATAAAAAAGGTATTAAAACCAAGAATAGACCGTCACTTGAGCATAGAACCTTTCAGATAAGACTTAATCTGTTAAAGGCTATGCAGTTAAATCAGGATATAGAGTCAGAGGACTATCAGAAACAGACTATAGATGATTTGATAGCCAAGGTACGTACTATTAATAAAAAGTCTTTTGCATCCCTAGGCCATGAGCAGGCTATAGTTAATTTTTCAGATAGCAAAGCTTATCTATCATTAGCAGACAGCGATATTCAAAGTGCGGTAGATGAGCTTGGCAGGCTCATTGTCAGTGACTCATCAGATCATATAAGCGCCAGACGCTTTGATCATCTCATGTATGGTCTTGAATATGATTTTGTAGCAGCTAAGACTTCTGGCTTTAAAATGAGGCTTAAATATTTAAGAGAAATAGCTGTAGCCTTAAGTGAAATCAATATTAAAGAGGTTATAGAGAAAAGAGCTCTTCTTGATAATCTGCTTGATGATAAATACATACAGAGCCTTACTCTTGCAGATTATGAGGACATAAGAAAACAGCTGCGCAAACTGTGTATCTATATAGATAATAACAGTACTATTACTCATAAAATCACAGATTTTGAGGATGAAGTTGAAAAGGTGAATGTTGTTGAACTGGTAACAACTCACAGCACCGAACAGGATAGTCACTTTGAGCCTTACAAGAACAGAATTGAGAGATATGTAAGGGAGCATAAGGACGAGGGAGTTTTATACAAAATTCACCATAATATGGAGCTTAATGAGGATGACATTATCCTTTTAGAGGAGATTGCCTATACCAAGCTTGGAACTAAAAATGAATATACCAAGACCTATCAGGATAAGGATCTGGGGCTTTTGATCAGAAGTATTACCGGTCTTGATATGCAGTCAGCCAAGAAGGTATTTTCGGAGTTCCTTGATGGCAGTTTAAATACTCAGCAGACTCAGTTTATCTTAATGATAGTAGAATACATTGTAAAAAATGGTCTTATGGAAAGTGCTGCTGTGTTAATTGAGGAAAATCCTTTTAAACAGCAGAACATTGGCAATATTTTCAAAGATCGTATAGATGTTATACAACAAATAAGATCTAAAATAGAAAGCATAAAAAACAATGCTCTTGTAAACTAGCGCCAAGGCATATTTATATGTCATGTTGCTTTTAAAAGCAGTATAAAAACAGAATAAAGAGAGAGTGGAGCTCTTAGTGTTGAGTCTGTTCAAATCAATATAACAGTTTTATTGCCTGCAGCAGATCTTTTAAAACTTGTGGGCGGTATATACACTGGCGCAGTCAAGGATGGTAGCCACAACTTAACAAAAAAAATGGCCCAGTTTTGCGTACAAAACAGGGCCTTATCTAAAGGGTACTTATAGAGCTTTTATTTTTGCAAAGTAAAGAATGAGAGCTTCTCTTTTAAGGACTCAAGCTTTTCAATAGTGCTTAAAATCTCATTGTCAGCCTTTTGGGCATAATTGGCAACATCCTCTGTAAGTGTGGTAATACCCTGAATATTGGTTGAGATCTCATGGGTTGCAGTTGACTGCTCCTCAGCTGCAGTTGCAATCTGAGTAATCTGGGCATTTACATCAATAACATGAGAGGTAATATCCTGGAATATAGTCTCAATGGAGCTTGCCTCATCTGAGAGCTGATTCATGCTCTCCACGCTCTGATTGATAGACTCTGTAGCCTTGTTGGCATCATTTTGAATGTCTGTCACCATGTTGGAAATTTCCTGTGTGGAGCGTGATGTTCTTGAGGCAAGGGCACGCACCTCATCGGCAACCACAGCAAAGCCACGACCAGCCTCACCGGCACGGGCAGCCTCAATGGCGGCATTTAAGGCTAAAAGGTTGGTCTGAGCTGCAATTTCCTCAATGGTATTTACAATTGAGCCAATATCAAAGCTCTTCTGGGCTAGGATTTTAACTATATCGGCACCGTTTTGCACATTGCGGCTCTGCTCCTGTATACCCATGACGGCCTCACGCACCTTCTGCTCACCATTTGTAGTGATATTTTTGGAGTTCTCTGAAGATAAAGAGGCATTTTCACAGTTTCTGGCAATATCTGTAGTGGTAGAAACCATCTCATCAGAGGCGGCAGCCACTGTTACAGACTGAGACTCGGTGCTGTTGGCATGCTCAACAATGGTACCTGTGACCTTCTGCAGCTCATGCAGTGAGTTCTGGGTATGATTGGTTCTGTGCAGCACTAAAGTCAGTGTTTCATTAAGTGAACTGCGCATAGCTTCAATGGCCTTGCTGGCCCTGCCAAAATCATCGTTATAGGATGGGGCTACCTTAAAATCAAGATTGCCATCTGCAATGTTGGTGCAGTAGTCAATAGTCTGATTTAAATGTCTGCTGATATAGCCAGAAATAGCAAAGGCAATAGCCAGGGCAAAGACTACAGAGAAGGCGGCAAAGGTAAGACCTATATACATAAGTGTAGGATCGCTTGCATCCTTGGCATAGACAATAGCTGTTTTTACCTGCTCATCAATAAGAGCCTTGAATTTGGCATCGCAGGCAAAAAAGAGTTTTTGAGTCTTGTTAAAGTAATTGTTTACAGCACGGTTGACGTCACCTGCCTTAAGTGGTGCTATTACATCAAGATCATAGGACTGAGCATACTTATCTGTCAGGGCCTTGAGATCTAGAATATTCTGTTTATACTGCGCAGATGAGGCTCTGGTGCCAATGATATTTTCATTCATAATGGCAACAGTATTGTGCAGAGAGTCAATTCTTGCCGTGGTCTCTTTTATATAGGACTCGACTGTGCTTTTTGTAATCTCATCATCTTCATAAAAGAACATAATGGCCTGCATATTTAAAAGCTGCAGTGCCTGCTGTGTATTTGATACACGCCCATAGGATTTTTGCAGAACCTGCGAGATCTCCTCTGCTGTATCAGACGCTGAAGAATTTGATACTGCCGAAGTGGCCGAGATTGTGATGGTTAAGACTACAACAATTAAAAAAGACAGTAAAAGCTTAAGTTTTGTATTAATATCAAAGATCCAGTTCATATACACTCCTACTCATCAAACCTCAGGCCCATACCATATTCAAAGAATCTTTTAAATAACAGGTATTTGCCCACAGCGTCTTTTTATTAACGTGCTTAAAAATAAAAAATTAAAATCAGCACTATTTCAGATAAACCGCATTAATCGTAAAATATTGATTTTATATAACTTTTATTGCTTTAAATTAAATAAAAAGACCAGATGTTATATCTATCTATTTGCAAAAGAACAGATATATAAGATTCATTATAGTTCAAAAAATTAACAAATATAGTAAAAACATTAAGATAGCAAAAGCGAGACGGCAAAGTGTAAAAATCAGGTTCATGCGGCGCACAACAGATGTATTTTCTAAACGTGCTTATGATTGTTCTATAGATTTTGATATTTGGTTATTTGCTAAGAAAATGACTAAGGCGATCAATTTAGCTTTTAAGCGTGGTACTATCAGGATAGTATAACAATAATAAAGGGCTTCACGGCCCTTTACACACAGGGGGTCTAAAAATGGTAAAAGATGAATTTATGAAGTATAAAGCACCGACTAACAGTATACCAACATATAAACTATATGACTTTGACGCATCTTTGAATTATAAGCCCTTAGAATACTATACATCATTAAGTACAGATGAATACAATAAGCTAAGTACAGAATTAAAGGCTAATATTGAGTTTACTAAATGGGCCTATAAAATTGGTGTAATTGGTGAATATAGATTTAAATACATGGTTAAAAAGCTAACATTAAAGCATAAAATTTATAATTTCTTTACAGGGCAGGTCTTTAATTGGATTATTGTGCCTTTAATTGGATGGATAGTTTTAGGCGGTTTATTCTGTTGGATCCTTGAGTTGTTAGGGTTTTAAAGATAAATATTTGATTTTAGGGGCTTTAATGCCCTTTTTTTATGTCTGTTATCAAAGTGGCGTGATATGTATGTTTATTTGATGCTATTCAGTGCACAAAGTAGCGTAAAGCCGTGATATTGTTCTAAGCGTTTTAAAAGTATTGACAGCGTTGTATTTTAAGGTTTTAATTGTATTCAAGGGGTAACAATCTCACGCGCGCGTCCTAGTATATATATTATATAGTTATCTAGTATCTAGTATATCAAGTATCAAGTATCAAGTGCTACAAAGAGCGATCAGCGTGTTCAGCGCTTAACAGTTCGGTACATAGTGCTACTGCTTAAACTTAGGCTATCGCCACCACACCCCTCCTCACCACACCACACAAACAAATATATCTTAGTATCGTATCAAGTATCAGGGGAGGGGCAGGGGAGGTACATGCATGTCACGTGTACAGGGTTAAGCCGTAAAACTGATATGGGGTTATGCCGTTATTCTATTATCCTATTATGCCGTAAGTAAACCCACAAACAAACAACTTTGAAACTTTGGACTAAGTGAATTACAGGGCTAAGGGATCCAATAAGCAGGGTTTTGGTGATAGGTATGCACGGCGTGACGGTATGGGGCTGATTGTGGTAATCAAATTAAAGCCTTAAGTATCAGGGGCAGGGGCGTGGTATGGGTCAAATGTGGGTCGCCTTGAGAGTAATCAGACATATTTGTGTGCGACTTGCATGGAAATTATAAGCGGATAAATTACATCGTGACTTCTATGGTTAAGGATTAGCAGAATAAAGTGCTTTAAGAGTTTTCACACATGCTTTTTCTAAAGCCTTTGATACCAGTGGTGAAGGAATTATTATATTTTTTTATCAAAAAGCTGAGTGCTGCTAAAAGACGGTGCACTAAAAAAGTTAAAAATACTATATATTTTTAGCGCACAAAGCAGGCAGAGTATTTTATTTATTTTTAAAACAAGGTTTTTTTAAAATGTGAAGATAATCTATCCTTTGTTTATTTTTGTGGCTCCTGTCCGTAAAAATGTGATTGATTTTATTTAATTATGTTACATTTAGAGCGTTTTTATGTAGAATAGATAAAGTTGATATCAGGTATATTGTGTCATCTGCATGAGATGATGCAAGTATCTGTGTTACATTTAAAATGTAGGTGTGTTTAATAGATTAAGGGCCAGTCCCGACAAAAGGAGTTTCTTGTGGAAACCCAGGATATCAAAGAGAAAGAAGAAGTGGTTAAAACTGAGAGCGCTGTTGCAACTGACAAGAGTCAGGCTGTAGAGGGAGGCTCACGTTTTGAACATATCAATGAGGCATTAGAGCTTTTATATACTCATTTTCCAAAGTGCTTTATCAAAGAGGGTAATGCCAAGCCGTTAAAGATTGGCATTTTAGATGATCTCAAGAACAGAATAGGCGACATTGAGGGCATGTCTATATCAAAAGCCCGCGCCGCTGTTCGTTTATACACAACCCGTCTGCGCTACTATTACTGCGTAAAGGAGGGCGAGGATCGTATCGATTTAGACGGCAATGCTGTAGAGAAGGTTACTGCAGAGCATGCCTCCTATGCCAAAGAGCGTTTTGATGAAATCAATGCCAAGCGCAAACCTGCTCCTAAAAAGAATAATAAAAAGCCATTTAACAAAGATGACAGAGGCGGCAAAAAGCCATTTAATCGCAATGCAGGTGCCAAGCGTCCAAGACCGCGTCTTGTCAAGGCCACTGTTGATGATCTAAAGGCAGGTCGCGAGGTTTTGGTTTCAACCAACGGCCGTCACGTTAAGGGCGTTGTCAAGCAGGATGCTTCAGCTAGCAGTGTGACTGTAACTTTAGATACAGGTGCAACTGTAACACTGCTGATTGAAAGAGTTCTAATCGCTCAGAAATAAGTAGAACAGAGGTTTTTGTGTTTAAGTTAAATAAGCTGGCACTGCTTGTTCCTTTATGCCTGTGTTTTGGTGTGCAGGCAAAGCTCAATGTGCCACAGTCTATTGATGAACTGCCGGTTCTGGCTCAGGACAATCTGCATTCTGTAGTCTGTTCACGTACTGCCAATTATTTTTTAAGGGCCCATTATAAGGCTGTTAAGCTTGATAATGCTTTTGCCGACAATGTTATTGCTCAGTACCTGTCTTATTTGGACTATAACAAAAGCCTCTATCTGCAGTCTGAAGTAGATGAGATCTATAACAACAGAGCCGAGATTTTAAAGGCCATTGAGCTGTGCAATCTCACCTATCCATATGCTCTGTACAATGAAAATATCAAAAAGCGTTTTAAAAAGTACTCTTTTTACCTTGAGAAGTTAAAGTCTGGCTTTGATGTTGACACCGATGGTGTTATTGAAATGGACAGAAGTGAGTCTGCCTATTTTACAAGCAGGCAGCAGCTTGAGGATCAGTGGTTAAAAGAGCTTAAAAACGAGTATATCAATCAGATTCTGCAGGGTAAGAGTGATGAAAAGGCTAAAGAGCGTTTAAAAAAGCGCTTTGAGTCAGCGCTGTCCCGCCTGGTTCAGGTTGAGACTGAAGATGTGTTCTCCACCTTTGAAAACGCTTTTGCTACAGCCATAGATCCACATACAAGCTATCTGTCAAAGCAGGCCTCTGAAAACTTCAATGACGATATCAATCTGTCACTTGAGGGTATTGGTGCCGTGCTGATGGCTGATGATGAGTTTACAGTTATCAATTCTTTAGTGGCAGGATCACCTGCTGAGCTGTCAAAGAAGCTCAAGCCAAAGGATAAGATTGTAGGTGTGCGTCAGGAGGACGGTACCTATGATGATATTATAGGCTGGAGACTTAATGACGTTGTAAAGAAGATTAAAGGTCCAAAGGGCAGTGCCGTCTATCTTGATATTGAAAGAGATGAGGGCTCAACACAGAAGAACTTTACAGTAAAGCTCATACGCGACAAGATTAAACTGCAGGACAGAGCTGCCAAGGGTGAAGTCAAACTTGCAGGCAAGGACAAGGTTGGCGTACTGTCAATCAAGAGCTTCTATACCGATCTGCACAAGGATATTAAAAAAGAGCTTGAAAAGCTCAAAAAGGAGAATATTTCCTCGCTCGTTATTGATTTAAGATCAAACGGCGGTGGTCTGCTGCCTGAGGCTACATCTTCTACCGGTCTGTTTATAAAAGACGGTCCTATTGTGCTTGTGCGCGATGTTGTAGGCAATATCATGCCGCAGGTTGATACAGATGAGTCTGTAGCCTATGACGGTCCAATTGTGGTTTTAATCAATCGTCTGTCAGCCTCAAGCTCTGAGATTATGGCAGCTGCACTGCGTGATTACGGCAGGGCTGTGATTATAGGTGATACCTCATTTGGCAAGGGTACAGTACAGCAGAACAAGCATTTGGCCCGCGTCTATGATTATGCCAATGAGGATTATGGCTCTGTACATTATACTATAGCCAAGTTCTACAGAATCAACGGCAATTCAACTCAGTTAAAGGGCGTGGTACCTGACATTACCTTCCCAGGTCTTGTGGATAATACACAGGTGGGCGAGCGCGTCGAGAAAAATGCACTTAACTGGGATAAGATTGACAGCGTGGATTATCAGGGATATCTGAATATTGATGCCTATGTACCAGAGCTGACACTGCGTCATAACAACCGCGTAAAAGACAATCTGGCCTTTAGAATTATGCGTGAGGATATGGACAGATATCTTGCGCTAAAAGAGAAAAAGGTGTTAAGCGTCAATCTTGACAAGAGACGTCAGATGAAGGATCTTGAGGATAAGATAGCTCTTGAAAACACTAATTCCCGTTTAAAGGAGATGGGAAAAGATCCGGTCAAGAAGGTGGATGATCTGCCAGATGACTTTGAATTCCCTGATGCTCTGTTAAATGAGGCAGTAAATATTGCAAGTGACTTTGCAACGCTAAGTTCAAGTAAGGTGCACAGTGCACAGAACACTCCGATTTTTACCATGTACAGTGTTTCGAACAAACAAGACAACAGCATAGAAAGTACAAATTAAATATAGAGCCTGGATTTAAAAAATCTGGGCTTTAACTTTTTTCAGTTAAGGAAAAAACATGGCTTCAAAGAAAAATTACAAGGCAAAAAAGCGTCTTGAGTATAAAGCTCCTGATTTTACCGCTACCAATATTGAACTTGAATTCAACCTCTCTGATGAGTATACACAGGTAAAATCTGTAACCCGCTATCAGCGTTTAACCTCTGACAGAAAGGCAGCCTTACGCCTTGACGGTCAGGATCTTGAGCTTGTTGAGGTGCTGCTCAACGGTCATCCATGTGACTCCATGGTCGAGGGTGACTGCCTTGTCATTGAAAATGTACCTGATGATTTTGAGCTTACTGTTGAGACTGTCATTGCTCCTGCCTCAAATACCTCACTTATGGGTCTTTACAAGACTGACGGAGTGTTCTGCACTCAGTGTGAGCCAGAGGGCTTTAGACGCATCACTTACTTTTTAGACAGACCTGATGTTCTTGCCAAATACAAAGTTACCATAGTAAGTCCTGAGTATGGCTGCGGTGTGCTGCTCTCAAATGGTAATCTTGTGGCATCCGGCACTAAAAACGGCCGTAACTTCTGTACCTGGGAGGATCCTTTTCCAAAGCCATCCTATCTGTTTGCGCTGGTGGCAGGATCTTTTGATATTATTAAAGATACCTATAAAACCAAGTCAGGTCGCAATGTATCTTTAGAGCTGTATGTGGACAGAGGCGCCTATGAGCGTGGACTGTGGGCCATGGAGAGCATCAAGCAGTCTATGAAGTGGGATGAGAGTCGCTTTAACCTTGAGTATGATCTTGATAACTTTAAAGTAGTGGCTGTTGATTTCTTCAATCAGGGCGCTATGGAGAACAAGGGTCTTAATATTTTCAACTCAATCTATGTCCTTGTTGATCCGCATACTGCCACCGATACCAATTATTTTAATGTGCAAAGTGTGATTGGCCATGAGTATTTTCACAACTATACAGGCGACAGAGTAACACTGCGTGACTGGTTCCAGCTGTCTTTAAAGGAAAGTCTTACTGTATTTAGAGATCAGGAATTCTCATCAGATGTAGCCTCACGTGCTCTGACAAGACTGCAGTCCATTGATGTCATACGCGGCACACAGTTTGCAGAGGATGCAGGTCCTATGGCTCATCCTGTGCGCCCTGAAAAGGTTATGGAGATGAATAACTTCTATACCGTGACTATTTATGACAAGGGCGCAGAAGTTATACGCATGATCCATACCATCTTAGGTGAAGAGGCCTTTATCAAGGCTGTCAATGACTATCTGACCCGCTATGACGGACAGGCTGCGACCATTGAGGACTTTATTGTCTCCATGGAGGTCTCATCTAAAAAGGATCTGGCTCAGTTCAGACTGTGGTATACACAGGCAGGTACCCCGCATGTGCGCGCCAGCTGGGAGTTTGACGAGCAAAGCTCACTCTTTACTTTAAATCTAAGTCAGACTCTTGAGTGCGGTGTGCCTTTAAAAAATGCCAGTGCCATGTATATTCCTATAAGAATGTGCTTTATAGATGGTAAGGGCAATATACAAAACTCACCTGAGCTTGATGAGAGCGGTATTTTAATTTTTAATCAGGATGAGCAGAGCTATACCTTTACCAACTTGAGTGCCGATACTCTGCCTGTGCTGTTTATGGACTTTTCAGCTCCTGTAAAATGCTTTGCTCCATATACTGATGATGACTACAGTCTCATGCTCAAGAATGTAGCCGATCCATTTATTAAAAAGGACAGTGCTACATCTTTAATCAATAACTATGTACATGGCCACATTGACAAGATTGCCTCAGGCGGCACACTGCCAGATCCTGTTGCCATCATCGATGCCATTGGCTTTTTACTCACCGACAAGAGCGTTGATCCGCTTTTAGTCTGTGAGCTTATCAAGATCCCATCAGTCAATGAACTGATTGAAACCTTCAAGGTTGTAGATCTTGACTCACTTATTGCCATAAGAGACTTTATTGAAAAGCAGGTGGCTCTGAGCTTGGCTGATACCTTCAAGACTGTTTATGAGAACAACAGACTGCGCGGCTCATATAAGTATAATATAAAGGATGCCTCAAAACGTGCTCTGCGCAACAGCGCTCTGTATATGTTAGCTCTTGCCAGAAAAGAGAGTGAGAAAGTGGCAGAGGCCGATGCTCTGGTGTTGTCTCACTATGAAAAAGCCAACAATTTTACAGACAAGCTTGCAGCCATGACCTGCGCTGTACATCTTGAGCTGCCATGCAAGGGACTGATTTTAGAGAACTTTGAGAGCAAGTGGCAGCATGATGCCTTAGTCTTTGACAATTTCTTTAGAGTGCAGGGCTCAGCCCCATCCGAGGAGACTGTCTATACAGTAAGAAAACTGATGCGTCACAAGAGATTTGACAAAATCAATCCAAACCGCGTCAGAGCATTGATAGGCTCTCTGGCCTTTAACAATCCAAAGGCACTGCACAAGATTGATGGTACAGGTTATCTGTTGCTCTCAGATGTGGTACAGGAGCTAGATGGTATCAATCAGCACATAGCTGCCCGTCTGATTACTCCGCTTTTAAGCTTTAAGCGCTTTGATGCCAAGCGTCAGGAAATGATGCGCGAGGTGCTGCACAAGTTAATCAGCAAGGATAATATCTCAAGCTCACTGTATGAGAAGATAAGTGCCGCAATTGGATCATAGATCTGATGGGTGACGGATATGTATGGCTATAAATATTATCACTTTTCATTAAATATAAGTGCCGATGAGTTAAAGAGGGTTTATGCAGGCTTTGCCCATAAACTCGTGGTCAGAACAGATGAGGGTATTGTGCTTGAGCTTGATGCCAATCATCTGCGCTCCTTTACCACCATACAGGGTATAAAGGGCCGCTTTGTGCTGTGCACCTCATCTGCCAATAAATTTGTATCGCTTAAAAAAGAGATCTAGTTATTATGTCTTTATATTCATTATATCGCCCTCTAATCAGGCCTTTTATGTTTATGCTTGATCCAGAGGGTGCCCATAATATGGTAATAAAAATGGGCAGTATGCTCTCGCACGGACCTTTGCTGTCTTTATTTTCTCAAAGCGTTGAGGAAAGACCTTGCGATGTAATGGGACTGCATTTTAAAAATCCATTAGGTTTAGCTGCAGGTCTTGATAAAAACGGTGATGCCATTGACTATCTGGGAGCCTTGGGTTTTGGTTATCTTGAGCTTGGTACTGTGACACCAAAGGCTCAGTTAGGTAATGAAAAACCGCGTATGTTCAGAATAGTTGAGGCTGACGGTATCATCAACCGCATGGGTTTTAACAACAAGGGCGTGGATTATCTTGTTAGTAACCTTATAAAAAGAAAGTACAAGGGCATAGTAGGTGTATCAATTGGCAAGAATGAGGTAACATCACTTAACGATGCCCATCTTGATTATATCTACTGTATGCAGAAGGTCTATGCCTACTGTGACTACATTGCCATCAATGTGTCATGTCCTAATACTGTAGGTCTGACTGCACTGCAGGATCTTGAGCCTTTGAGCAAATTACTCAAGGTATTAAAGGAAGAGCAGCAAAAGCTTGAGCTCAGTTATAAAAAACATGTACCTTTAGTAGTTAAGATGGCTCCTGATCTAAATACAGAGCAGATTGAGGCTCTATGCCACTCATGCCTTGAAAATAATATAGAGGGCATATCATGTACTAATACCACAACAAGACGTGATATTATCTATGGCCTTAATCATGCCAGTGAATGGGGTGGTTTATCAGGCAGACCTTTATATGCGCTAAGTAATGACGTGCTTAAAAAGGTTAACTCTATAATTGAAGGTAAAATACCGCTCATTGGTATAGGCGGTATCTCCAATGCCATAGAGGCCAGGGAGAAGATGAGTAATGGCGCAGAGCTTTTACAGATCTACTCTTCATTAATCTATAAAGGACCTGTGGTCATACGTGATATCGTCAATAATTTATAAATTGTTTACGTTTGTTAAACAGTAAATTTTAAAAAATACCAAAAATGATCCAAAAAAAGTGTGATTGCCCAAAAGCTCACACTTTTTTTATTTACCTCATTGTTTTTATATTTTTCTAAGTCTATAATTATACTGAAAGTTAATTACAGAATAGGAAGTTGTTGTGAAATTTATACCAAGTGATGCATGGAACTGGAGCTACGGAGAGTATGACGGCTCTACATACCTGATCACAAACTTAGTATCAGATGAAAACGTACCATATAAGTTTTCAACACATTTTAAAAAGGAAGATCTTCGCAAAGACTGTGCACCTTCTGTAAAACAAACTTTATGTGTTGAGGATATGCAGCTTTTAGCCGATTTTCAGGAAGGCCTGTACAGCATAAATATGCTAGATGAGATTGAGTGCTTTGATTTAGCTCTCAATGCAGTAGCCTGTGCCAGATTCGTTAAGCTGACAAATCCTGTAAGCAATTATTTTATGCACGCTGTAGAGCCAGAAACCTATATTTCACGCGGCCAGATAGTGACTTTATACGCTATAGACGGTGCCGTAGGCGACTTCATCGTGCTTGATGATGAGCCACAGGATGGCTTATACAGATTAATGCTGGTAAATAAGGAGCTGACTATCTTCTCATATACGCTCAAGATTTCCCAGATGGTAAGAGTACAGGCAGACAGAATCAATATCTTTAGATTAAAACATAAAAAAGCAAGATTTGCCTGATTTTAAAAGTTTTTTATTTCTCCTTGTTTGTTTCTAATGACTGTTAGAACTCGTTAACCCCTCAGATGCTCCATCTCTGAGGGGATTTTTTTATCCTCAGAGAGTACCTTGCAGCATATTCACAAGTTATCCTCAATTGATCCTTAAGATAACCTTAAAAGCAGCCTGGGAAGGGGCATAGGACATAAGCTGCCTTATGGTCTGTAAAGGCTGGCAGGGGCCAAATGTAAGCAATTTTAGCTGTAATCATCTGCAGATAAGAGTAGGGGTTAAAGTAGGGAAGAGATAAAGTCATCTATACTGTACAGGACCATTAAATCCTATCTTAGATCTTAATTAAACGTCCGAGCAGATGGCAGGGGACTGCATCATGCTGTGCGTATCATCTCTTTATGCTCAAATTTCAGAGCAAAAAATACATATAAAAACTATTTATATATTGTATGCAAATATACTCATACATATAAAATAAAAAATGACCAGGTTGTAGTGCTTTGTAGATGCTCAATTGTGTGCCAGATACTGCTAGTCTGTGTGTCTTGGGTAGAGGGAACAAAGAGAGAGTAAAAGGTGCTAAGGCAGGGGCTAGTTTTGATTAGTTTTCTTCGCATAAGTTTTGCAGTCAAAAGATTAGTGTCTGGCGCCAAATAAAAGGGTCTTTTTGTGTCATGTATAGCCAAAGATCTGCAGATTTACATTATGCAACTACAGGCAACAAGGTAATTTTGAGCCGATCTGCGGCTAAAACTGAGTCAGTTTTCTTAGCTTTGTTTATAAATGTAAGATCTAAATAGATCTCCTTTTGGCAGGATCTGCGCCATTTGTGAAAGTCATGATGCCAAGATTTGGCAAAATCTTAGGATTGTGATGAAAGATTTGCTTAATATGAAAGGAAAAGTTTATATTTAAATTATACCTTGATAAGTGTGATAAAACTTAATATTTAGCGCTTATAAGTAGCTTAATAGCGCAATTTATAGCGAATAGTGACAGTGATAAATGTCTTGATAAATTATAATAAATAAAAAGCAATTTTCAATTTCTGAAAGTTAGGAAAATAAATTACAAAAATGTAAATTTATTTATGAAAGTTACTTTCATAATTTTGAAAGTAAAATGTTACAATTACCCCACACTATTTTCATATTTAGCTGCAGCGCTCTGTGTTCTCTATCAAGCGTGTTAAGTAGAAATGCAAATTTATTTACAATTGTAAAATGACTATAATAATATTATCTTTTACATCAATTATTGTTTTTAGAGCTATTTATTTTCTATTAGTTCAAGATTTTTTTTGAACAGCCTTTATTACTGACTTAATTTATATCTTTTTGACCCCTTCTCTCCCTACACAGCCAGACTGAAGCTAACCTGGCTTTTATCCTGTAAAATCTTTTGTGTGCGCTGTAAGTGAAAAAATACGCGGCTATATAATCTTTTATTGACTGTAGCAGACATTGGAGTTTTAACTTAGCTTTGCCAGTCTTTTTTCATGATTTTTTATAAAGTTTAAAAAAATCTAATTTTAGGTTTCACTACTTTAAAATAAGTATCAGGGACACTCTCCCTTCTGACACTTCTACTTTTATAAGTGTCATAGTGCAGACTTATTCTTGTCAGTTCTTAATTATCAAACTAAGAGCTTATCTTTACATTTAAGATCAGACGATCGCATCAGTTGCTGCAAAATCAACAAATCTGTATCTTTGTCATGAACTTTTCTTTTTTTAAGAGCTTAGATCTGAGGATAAGATCTCTTTAAGATCGCGCGTGCTTATTATGCAGACTTATAAAAGCCTGATGGTTTTATGGAAAGTCTTTAGAACTTGGCAATCTATGCATATAAAAAAAGCAGGAGAGCTGTCTCCTGCCTTTATCTTCAATTGTGTATTGTCTCTTTTTTAAAAGCTTAAGCTGCTTTTATTTTAAGAGCATCTTATTATTCAGCTCTTTTGAGTTTGATTAGCGTGATCTCACTTGGTACCAGGATGCGGCAGGAAAAGCCTGACCATATACCTGTGCCATTGCTTACATAAAGCTGCAGTCTATCATCTATCTTATATAATCCGCTGACATAGCCTGCATTATATTTTGCAATCAATGGCTTAAGGAAAAACATAATGCCGCCATGGGTGTGACCAGATAACATTAAATCAGCATCAACTTTTGTCATAGTAACTGTGGCAGGCTCATGGGTCAGATATATACGTGTGCCATCTGGGGCACCTTTAAAGGTCTTTTTGGCATCAGGACCTGTGTAGTTAAACTGCGGGGCTTTAAGATCAGGACTGCCGCCAATGGTCAAAGTGGCTCCGTCAATATTAAGAGTTACATGCTCATTGTCTAAAAACCGTATGTTATTGCCTTTAAGATGCTCAACCCATTCTCTTGCCATTGAGTAGTACTCATGATTGCCGGTTACGGCATAAATGCCATATGTGCTTTTAAGACTTGCAAGCGATTTAAATTCTTTGCCATTGGCTCTGACAGATCCGTCAACATAGTCGCCGGTTAGGAGCACGAGATCAGCCTTTTGCTCATTGACTCTGTGCACCACGCCTTCTAAAAAGTCATGCTTTAGAATAGGTCCTATGTGAATATCTGTAAGCTGTATGATATTAAGTTTTTCAAGCTCTTCAGGCAGATCCTTTATCTTAACCTCTACGACCTTTATATCTGGGATCTTTAGCTGATAGAGCGTGCCACTTACTGCCATGACAAGAGCACAGAGTATTAAATAAGGATTGAAGCGATTTAAGGTAAAGGTGCTTTTTACCTTCATTAACTTTTTAATGACAAGTAAAAGCACAGAGCATATATCTTTAAGCAGTGCTAAAAAGGCACACAGCAGTAAAAAGGCATGGCCTGTTTCAAGGGCTAGCACTGTCTTTACATCAAGATTTGGCTCTAAAATTGAGCCTGTATATCTGTAGATGATAAATTTTAATGAGCAGACAATAAATACAATAGATAAAAGGATTTTATATCTTGGTTTAATGGCCGCTGGCAATGCTAGCGACGCTATTGCATAGAGAGTAAAGATAATTGATGATATAAATAGTATGCTCATGAAAAAAAAGTCCGTGACTGTTAAAGTAGCTAAACTATACAAACATTATTCTTAATGCTCAAGATCTGCACCAATTTGTAAAATCTAACAGTGCAACATCTATACAGACTGTCTTGTAATGGCTGGCAGCAGGATCTATAAAATTTATGGCCTTTGTATATTTAGCTGTATTTGCACTGAAAAATGTATTATATTGCTCCTTAACTTTATGATGACAAAGGAAAAACATATGTATAAAAAAGCATTGCTTGCCATAGTTTTAGGTACAGCTGTTTTAACAGCCTGCAGCTCATCATCTCCACAGCCACCAGAGGAGGCTCAAAAGGAGCAGGTGGCCAAGGCCGCACCATTTATTGGTCTGTACAGCGGTGTAACCCCATGTGCCAGCTGTGAGGGTATTGAACTTAATTTAAGTATTAATGCAGATACTACCTATGATTTAAAGACCACCTATATTGGCAGTGCCGATAAGAGCTCTATAAGTGATATGGCTTTTATGGAGAGTGGTGTGTATAAGATAGATGATGATATTGTTACGCTGATAACACCATCTTCAGGCAATGAAACATATTTTAAACTCTTAGATGACGGTAATCTTCTGCGTGTATCAGAGGATGGATCTGAGCCTTTAGAGCCTATGCGCGATCTGTATATTCTAAAGAAAGTACAATAGGCACTAAGGCAGAGACTGCCTTATATTCTGCTTTTAAGCTTTAAAAAGGGCCAGAGAATAAACTCTCTGGCCAATGAGCATATTGCTCAGGAGAGAAAGCTTAAAATAATGTATTAACCGCCTAAAAGTGACAGGGCAATCTGTGGTCTCTGATTGGCCTGAGATAAAATAGTCTGTGAAGCCTGCTGCAATATCTGATTTGCAGTTAATGATGCGGTTTCCTCTGCAAAGTCCGTATCACGGATACGTGAACGGGCATCAGATTCATTTTCCTGAATGTTGGCCTGATTTCTTATGGTTGATTCCATACGGTTCTGTATGGCACCAAGCTCGGCGCGCTTGGAGTCAATAACCTGAATAAAATTGTCAACAGAGGCTAGGGTATACTGAGCCATAGACTGTGTTGATACAGAAAATCTTGGTATATTACCGTCTTTTTGAACACCAACACCTGCCTGACCAAATGTAGCGCCTGTAATACCTGCAGCATCGGCTAACATGGAGAACATAAAGCCGTTTGACATATTGGTAACAGCAATGGTGTCATTGGCATTGGCACCAACCTGGAAGGTTACCTTGCCATCTGAGCCGATAATGGTATTAGCTGAGTTTGATATGGCTCCTGTTCTATATCCTGCCAGTACCTGCTTGCCGGCATAGGTGGTCTTACAGGCAATACGGGTCAGCTCGTGTGACAGCTGTGTGATTTCCTGCTGAATGGATTTTCTGTCTTCCTGTGAATAGGTACCGTTAGCTGCCTGAATGGAGAGAGTTCTGACACGCTGCAGCATATTGGTCATCTCATCCATGGCGCCTTCAATAGTTTGGGAGAAAGCTATGCCGTCGTTGCAATTACGGTTTCCCTGACCTAAACCATTGATTTGTGAGGTTAATCTGTCAGAGATCTGAAGTCCTGCAGCATCGTCTTTGGCTGAGTTGATTCTAAGACCAGATGCCAGTCTTTGGTATGAAACGTTAAGCGCATTGGTGGCATTGGTCAATTTTCTCTGACCATTAATCGATGACACGTTAGTATTAACATAAAGAGCCATTTTTTCTCTCCTATTTTTACTGTTAGATTTTGCCGTAAGTGGCAAGCTTATACTAATGACTCCATTTATGAAAAAAGTGTGCCAAAGCTTAAAAAAATATTATCAGACTTTGCGTATATCCTACATATACATAAAAGATCTACTGTGCTATGTTGTAGCTGTGTCTAAAAAGGAGGCGCCTATGACCTGTAATGTACATATTCTCAAACAGAGTGTGGTGTTAACCAAGTGTGATGCTATTGTCAATGCTGCCAATACATCACTTTTAGGCGGTGGCGGCGTGGATGGTGCCATTCATAACATGGCAGGTCCTGATTTACTAAAGGCATGCTCTGCTTTAGGCGGCTGTGAAACAGGATCGGCTAAAATCACCAAAGCCTACAATATAAAGACGGCAAAATATATAATTCATGCTGTAGGTCCTGTCTATTCAGGCCGAACATCTGATCCACAGCTTTTAGGCTCATGTTACAGCAGTGCCTTAAATCTGGCTCTTGCCAACAGCTGCAGCTCCATAGCCTTTCCATGTATTTCAACAGGTGTGTACTCCTATCCTTTAAACAAGGCGGCAGATGTTGTCATAAACTCTCTTGAAAAATGGGCCGCAGAGCATAAGGATGCAAATCTTGAGATTTATCTGTGCTGTTTTAGGCAGGAGGAGTATGACAGCTATCTTGCGCTTAATCGCGGCGATGAGTTTACTCTTTAGCCAAATAAATTAAAGCCTGAGTACAAAGCCTGCACTGACAGGGGCTTCATGACAGAGAGCATGGTGTCATAAAAGCTCCTGTCATCCATTAAAGACAGCTCTTTTGAGCTGTAGCCTAAGGTATTATATGATTTCATGGTCTCAAGATTGGCTGTATTGAGACCTTTGAATTTATGATCTTCAAAATCTTTAATCAAGGCATGATGCACTTTTGCAAAGTCTTTAAGATAGAGATCGAGGTTGGGTATACGATTGGATTTGATGCTGTTTATACTCTGCTCAACAGGGATAAGATTCCAGATTTGATTGTGGGCCACAAAGGACCATGGCATAAAATGATCAAGGGCAAAGTTATTGATATCAATAATTTTTTGCGTATAGATGCACTGCAGTGACTTATGATACTGCATAAATCTTGTAAATATGTCTCTTTGAGCTGTCATAGAGTCTCTATCTTTCTGATAGATGATTTTCTGCAGCAGATTTGGGGTGCACAGATTTAATCTTTGCAGATACTGCGCCAGATTGTAATAGCTAAAATCCATTAAAATTGGATAATTTGTTAAAAAATACTCACAATAGTGCGCATAAAGCTCAATAGAAAGACAGATTGTGCCGCCGTCATTTAAATTAAGTCTGTATGGGGCATTGATTATGGGGCTGCAGGATAGACGGCCGATCTCAAGATTTTCTGGGCCTGTATCTTTTCTAGAGCCAGTCCATGGTGAGAGAAACTTTACAGGCACGTACTTTAAAAGATCTTTTAAAAGCTTTTTTATAGCAGGCAGATCTTTGCTGCCACGGATCTGTTCAATAACAGCTTGAGAGCTTAAATGCTCTTTGATATCAAGCGTGCCTTTTAAGATATCAATTTTGGCAGATAGTGTATCCTGCGTGCCAAAGTTTAGGTTATATACAGTTTTAGCATGCCAGGCGAGGCCTAACATGGTAGATGCAATCTCTTTTGCCTCAATTTTGCAGCCTTTAAGAGCTAAAGTCTGATCGCTGCAGGCTCTTTTTTGCAGAATATAAAGTATAGCTATAAAAAAATAGTATTTATAGCTGTTGGTTACATTTAAAAAGATGCCGGCAATTTTTGATGTTTCAATAGTTTTGCTCTCTGGCAGCTGCATCTTATACATAACTTATCTCATCTTATATATCACTGCCTTTAGCATAGTATAAAAGCAGTGATTAACAAAGAAGAGAGTTTAATATTTTCTGACAATGCTGTTTTTTATGTCCACATGTCTGATTAAAAATGAGCCTGCGCCAATGATAAGTGCAAAGATAATAACTATATGTAAAGCTATCTGCAGTGTATACATCTGCGCCATAAAGCCAATAAACGGCGGAAAGAAGAGCAGGCCTGAATAGGATATGGCAGCTACAATGGAAGTGGCGCTTTCTGCATTAAGAGTTTTTTGCGCACCTGCCTTTGAAAAAAGAATAGGACTTACAGGAGCGGCTCCTATACCCATGAGGCAAAAGAGCAGTAGGCACAGATAAGGATTGGTGGCATGCAGTCCTGCAAGTGTGGTGACTGCCACAATACAGGCAGCTGTGAGCAGGATTTTATAGTCAGATACCTTTGATCTTATTCTGTCTATGACAAGACGGGTCATGGTCAAAGACAGGCACATGGCAGCATAAAGCAGGGCTGAGAGTGACTGACTGGCGCCTTTTTCCTCATGCAGCAAAATAGATCCCCATTCGGCCATAGAGCCTTCAATAGCGTAGGAAATGCCGTTTAAAAGACCAAGGCAGATGATAAACAGAGGCAGACTGGCCCATATTCTGGCTTTGTTCTTATCTTTGTTTTTAGTCTCTGGCTGCTCCTTGGTTTTAGTTATAAGGTGGGAGAAGGCTGTAAAGGTGAAAATACTGTAGATAAAGAAGATAGCTGTATAGTTTATAAAAAGATTGAGATTAAAGGCTGCACATAATGATCCTAAAAGTGCACCACCCAAACCGCCTATGGCGTAGGCACCGTGCAAAAAGCCCATACATGAGACCTGATAGGTGCTCTCAAGCCTAATACCCAGGATATTGATACACACATCAATAATGCCAAAGGCAAAGCCTATGGTTATCATACAGATAACAGCCTGCAGCATGTTTTGACACAGACCCAAGGCACAGTCTCCTGCAATAAAGAGAAAGACGGCAAGTTTTAAAATAGATGTGGCGCTGAAGATACGTATGATAAATGAGGCCATGGACAGTGAGAGCACGCCAGAGAGGCCAAAAGACAAAAGTAAAAAGCCAATATCGCTGTCCAGGGCCTCTATCTGTCCTTTTAAGGAGGGCATACGTGAAGTTAAAATTCCATAGCTAAGACCTGGCAGTAAGAAAAAATATGCCAGAGAAAGTTTTTTGATTTTTAGCTCATGTAATGACATTTTAACCCCATATTCTTGAACACAAAGTGGATATGGAGTATAAACTACTGTCAAGGACAAGAGTCAATTATAAAAATATATTAAATATCAATGATTAAATCTTAAAAATTTTTAATTATGCCCAATTTAATTAAAATCAGTGATTTTGCCTCGCTGTGCGGCACCACCAAGGATACGCTTTTGTACTATGACAGGCACAATCTTTTAAAGCCTGCCTTTATCTCAAAAAGCGGCTATAGATATTATGCTCTTGAGCAGTATTACCGCTTTGACTATATTAGAGTGCTAAAAGGGGCCGGATACGATCTGTCACAGGTTAAAGGACAGCTTGAGAGCAAGGAGCTCTCTGACAACATTATGGCTACGGCCCTAGTGTCTCTCAAAAGGCAAAGAGATGAGATAGATGCCAAGATCTTGATGCTAGAGTCGCTGCAGTGTGTGGCTACAGATTATAAAGATCAGGGTTGTGACAGACTGTTTTTTAAAGATTATGAGGCCATAAGCTATGGCTTTATTCAAAAACAGCACAGTGTTATAGCCAGCACCAAAGAGACGGTTAATTTTTTATCGCAGTATTTAAAGGACAGCAGGCTTAGCTCATACTTTGAGTATCAGCCTGTAGGCACGCTTATAAAGAAAAGCGCCGCAGCTAAAGGATCTGTTATCTACAAGGGCTTTTTGTGCAGGGCTATGGGCTCAAAAGACAGTGTGCCTGAGTGTTTTGAGCTAAAACGTAGAGCTAAGGGGCATTATGCCTGTATCTTTCATCATGATACAGACGAGGGGCATGTGCGCTATACGCTGTCCTTTATTCAAAGTCTTAAAGAGCAGGGCTTTAAGATACAGTCTGATATTTTTACCTACTATGATGCCTTTTATCTGCAGCCTATGAGTGATAACAGCTATCTTTTGCGCTATGAGATAAAGGTCTAGTCAGCATCTTTGCTCTAGACAATCACCTATCATTTATCTAGTATAGATGCATTACATTTTACGTTTAAACATAGGATTGTATCATGGCTCGCAACAGTTATGGAACTACATGGTGGGGGCAGCAGTGGCTCAATGCCCTTAGTGGAATAGATCATCAAAACCGTATACCGCGAGGCAAGAGTTATGCCAACACTGATAAAGTCTATAACTTTTCTATAGATACTGCCAAAGGCCTGATTAAAGCCAGAGTCAGGGGCAATTATGATCCTTTTTACTCTGTAAAAATACAGCTCAACAGAGTTGAGGGGGAGTGTGTAGATAAATTTATTGATGCAATAGCCTCATCGCCTTTGATTTTATCAAAACTTGCCACAAGGCAGCTTGATCCACAGGTGGCTACTCTGGCCGATAAATTTGGTATAAATATTTTTCCCAAATCCTGGCGCGATTTTAGCTTAAAATGCTCCTGTCCTGATTTTGCAGTACCATGCAAACATATTGCAGCCGTTATTTATATTGTCAGCAAAGAGATTGATGCCAATCCTTTTATTCTATTTGAGCTGCATGGCATTGATATTCTTGAAAAGCTCAAGCAGCGCAATTTTGTCTTTGATGAGGTCAAACAGAGCGAAATACCTTCATGGATGTCTTTTTTACAGCCATCTGAAGCTTACGCCTGTCATGACACTAAAAAGTTAAGAGAGCTGAGTTTAAGCGCAGTAAATCAGTTTGAAAACGGTATTTTAAAGCTTTTAACCGATACACCGCCAGGCTTTACACAGGGCTCTTTAAGAGATATCTGCTCTGATGTTCTTAAAAAGGCTGTAAAGCTAAGTCATGCTCTTTTATCAAGCAAGGTTGACAGAGATCTGGTCTCACTCTCAAAGTGCACAGACAAGAAACCTTTTATCAGGGTCAACTCCTTAGGTGAGTATGCAGTATCTCCTGTATCTTTATGTATATATCCGTCAAAGGGCAGTGGCGCCAAAGAGATCTATACTCTTTGCGATGATAATACAGACGCAAAGAGTCTGCCTGTTTATCATCTTTTCTCAGGCTTTATAAGTACACGCGATCTTGAAAATGCCACAGAGGAGCTTGAGTCTTTATATTATATATGGCACATAGCTCTAAAGCTTGTAGGAGCCAAGGCTGTGATGCCGCAGATGTATGAGTGTATTGACGGTCTGTATCGTATACGCTGGATACCTGCCATTTTAAATCATGACATCAAAGAGCTGGTATTAAATGTAGGCAGCAGTATCACAGGAATTGGCAAAAATATTTTAAAAATTGACAGAACAGAGGACTTTGTTCTTGATGCCTATCAGGCAGGACTTATTATTCTGTCAGTATTTATACAAAGTATTATAAGTGACGCCTACAGACATCAAAAAAAGGAAAATGATGCTTTTGAGCTTGAGGCTCTGTTTGAAGGCAGGATCATAGATATAGAAGAAACACCAGCCTCATCTGGTATAAAACTGCGTCTTGAGTCCTGGCTGCAGCCTTTATTTATAAAGGAGCTTGAGGTTTCTCCTGTTATTGTTTTAACCGATCTTTTAGATAAAAAGAGCAGACAGATACGATCTGATCTTATTGTAAAGCGCTCTAATCTTCCATACTTTGCAAACTATGATGAAAGAGAGGATGTGTATGACAGCTACACAGAGGTTGTAGATGATGCAGATGAGAGTGACGCTAAGAGCTCTTTGCCAGATGGTATAAAAGAAAGTGCTGATATTGTTATTGATATTGGCTTTAAAACCAAAAGAAGCGATGGGGCTAACGGCTTTGTCCATCTAAAGGATATATTAGATGACAGTTTTTATGATGATATACGTTTTGCCTGTTTAAGAACCATTGCCAGACTTGAATCTATTGCACCAAATCTTTCTGATGTGTTAAAAAGCACTGATTATCAGTCCTTAGTCAGTATTGAAACTCTTGCGGCGCTGTTAGTTGATGCGCTGCCTGCTCTTAAGCTTTTAGGTATCTCAATGGTGGTACCAAAATCTCTAAAGCATCTTTTAAAGCCACAAAGCTCCTTGCAGCTTGATGTTGGCGATTTTGATTTTGACTCGGCATCTATGCTCAATCTGGCAAGTCTTTTGTCCTTTGATTTTAATTTATCAATAGGTGACAGTCAGATAAGTCAGGATGATTTTGAAAGTCTCATGGCCTCTAAATATCGTGTGGTGCGTTATAAAGAGAACTTTATCAATGTGGATCCTACAGAGCTCTCACGCCTTAAAAAACGCTTTGAGGAGAACAGGGACAATCCAAAGCCAATAGCTCTTATAGCAGCCGCTCTGTCAGGTGAGTATGAGGGCAGTACTGTTGTTTTAACTGACAGTATGCAAAAGGCTATAGAGACTATTTTTAAAGAGAAAATGACAGATGCCTCTTCCACATTGCAGGCAAGTTTGCGTGAATATCAAAAAAGAGGTTTTTCCTGGCTTTATAAAAACACTCAGGCCTCAATAGGCTCCATTATTGCCGATGATATGGGTCTTGGCAAGACTCTGCAGGTTATTGCCACTTTAGATAAAATAAGGGAGTGTGGGGGTTTTGATACCAATCCAGCTCTCATTGTGGTGCCATCATCACTGCTTGTAAACTGGCAGCGTGAAATGCAAAAATTTGCCCCAAAGCTTAACTTTAAAGTCTTTTATGGTACTAAAAAGTCTCTTGATACCAACTGCCATGTGGTATTGACCACCTATGGTGTTATGACGCGTGCTGCTGACAAAGAGTTTGCCAAGGTTAATTTCAGGCTGTGCATTATAGATGAGGCTCAGGCCATTAAAAATTCAAAAACAGCAAACTTCAAGAAAATCAAGAAGATAAATGCTGACTGTCGCATTGCCATGTCAGGAACACCGGTTGAAAACCGTCTTGCTGAGTACTGGTCAATAATGGACTTTGTAAATCCTGGACTTCTGGGCAGCGAGTCTGATTTTAAGCGTGATTATGCCAATCCTATTGAAAAACATCGTGATGCCTCAGCTGTAGACAAGTTTAGACGAATAACTGCTCCTTTTGTAATGCGCCGTCTAAAGAGTGACAAGAGCATTATTGATGATCTGCCTGAGAAAATCTCAACTAATCAGTATTGTTCATTATCTAAAAGTCAGGCGGCACTGTATCAGAGCAAGGTTAACTCGGCTCTGCACAGACTTGAGAGTGATGAGGTCAATCGTCTGGCATTGGTGCTTGAGATGATTATATCTTTAAAACAGATCTGCAATTGCCCTCAGACTTTTGAGCTTGATGATAAGGATTTTGATCCTGCAATGATAGATCCGCAGGATACAGGCAAGAGCGAGAGTCTGTTTGCTCTTTTAGATGAGATGATTGATGCAGGGCAGAAAGCCATTATTTTTACGCAGTTTACTAAAATGGGTGAGCTGTTAAAGTACTGGTGCCATAAACGCTACAATATGGATGTTGATTTTTATCACGGAGGTCTTGGGCAGAAGGAAAAGAGCAGAATTGTTGATACTTTTCAAAATGACAGATCCAAAAAGATCCTTATTCTCTCACTGCGTGCTGCCGGTACCGGTTTGAATCTTACAGCTGCCACCAACGTAATCCATTATGATTTATGGTGGAATCCTGCAGTTGAAAATCAGGCAACAGACAGAGCATACAGAATAGGTCAAAAGCACAATGTCAATGTGTATCGTTTAATCTGTACCAATACCTTTGAAGAGAAGATTAATGAGATAATACAAAGCAAAAAGGAGTTGACAGAGCTTACGGTAAACGCAGGGGAAAACTGGATTGGCGACCTTTCAAACCGTCAGTTAAAAGAGCTCTTTTCAGTAGAGTGATAGGCTGTCTGTATAAGGCTGACAAAGAGCATGCGCAGTGCGCTAAACAGCACCTTGCCATCATGCTCTTTGTATAACAAAGTAAATGTAAAGACTGTAGATTTTTGTGATAGAATTAATAAAATTTATCATGTGTCTGTCACAAATCTATGGTCATGTCTTTGGAGAGCCTATGCGTATTCACAATCTTGAGGATAAAAATACAGTAATCAACTATTTTACCAGCGAGCTGCGTGATATAAATATACAAAACGATCCTATGCGCTTTAGAAACAATATTGAACGTATAGGACAGATGCTCTCATATGAAATAAGTCAGACCTTATCCTATTCAAAACAGTCTGTAACCACACCTCTTGGCGTTAAAGAGGTCAATCTTATTGATGAAAAGCTGGTTGTGGCATCTATTCTGCGTGCCGGTCTGCCATTGCACAATGGTGTGCTCTCAGTCTTTGACAGAGCTGAAAACTGCTTTGTCTCAGCCTATAGAAAGTATCGCGATGCCAATAATTTTACCATTCATGTTGAATACCTGGTTTTACCTGAGCTTGATGACAAGACTGTAATTTTATGTGATCCAATGCTGGCCACAGGCAGCTCTATGGAAGTTGCCTACAATGCTATTTTAAGCAAGAGCAAGCCAAAAAGGGTGATTATCTGCTCCATTGTGGCATCTGAGCAGGCTCTTGATTATATCAATAAAACTCTTGGGGATAAGGTAAGCGATCTCTTTGTTGCCACTGTAGATCCATCTCTTGATGCCCACAGTTATATTGTGCCAGGTATTGGAGATGCAGGCGATCTGGCCTTTGGCGCCAAACTTGATTAAAGATATTTATTAAAGTCTCTTATCGCAAGGCTGCCGTATCTGGCAGCCATATAAAAAGGGAAGAGAACATTAAATTATGTTCGGCATAACTCTTTTTTCTAATAACTTTTTAGTATCAGCTCTGAGGCATCCTCTTATTTAAAATCAATTACCGTCCCTGAATAGATTATATTGTTATAAAAAATGTGACTTAAAAAATAGACATTAACTTTTTTAGTGCTATTATATGTCTGCTTAGTTTGTAATTTATATACATGGTAATAGAATAGTTTACGTTTTATTACTATTTTATAAACACCATGTAAACGTCTCTGTATAAAAACTAAAGACTGCTGTACAGAATTAAGCTCGACTATTACCTGATTTTATAACTATAATTATTTTTTATGACTGGTTTGAATAATATCAAAGAGCTTAAAGAGGTTAAAGAATACCTTAATACCTATACAGATTCATTTTATATAGATAAAGCCATGTTCAGCCTGGTAGATAAGGGCATTATAAGGTCAGATCAGATAAGTGACTGTATAGTTTCCCTGTTACAGGAAGGCTTTATTGTTCAGTCTCCATCATCAGGTCTTAAATACTATACAACTCAGACCTATAAATTAAGGTACTTTAATAGGCAGGAGCATAACAGATCTGACAGCTCTATGCTTGATCAGTGCTCTTTTGGCACCTTTTTAGAGATACTGGCCGATGCCTATGAAAGATCGCACGCAAACCTTGAATTTCTTATAAATGGCAGTCAGCATCTGCTTTTAAAATCAGCTGAGTTCTCTTATCATGATGCAGACAGCTTCTCTGTAAAATTCAGAAGCTTTGACAATAAGCAGATTCTTCTTAACTCGCGCTATATTATAGGTTTTCCTGTTATTAAATTTGTATCTTCAGGTAGTAAAGACAGCGAGGATAGCAAGAGCTCAGATATTACATTAGTTCCTGTTTTTTATTTTAATATCAAGGATATTGAAACAGTAAGAGGTGAGGTAAATACCTATAGAGGACAGGTGGATGATCTAACCACCCCTTTTATAAATAATTATTTTCTTGAGAAGATAAATGAAATCTTTCCACCAGGCAAAAAAGATACCTATGGCAGTGCTTATGTTGTATTAAGCAATTTTCTTGCTGAATTTAAAAGAAAAATATCTACAAGCAGCGATCCTGTAACTGAATCTTTAAGACTGTTCAAGCACTATTTTTATAATTACTTTGCCTATAAAAATGATTTTGATTTTAAAAAGCTCTCGCAGATAGGTCATATTAAACACAATAAAGGCAGTGAGATATATAATTCATGCCTTGTAGGTCAGATTAAAAATACAGCAACATCACAGTGTGCAAGAGAGATAAGAGAAATTGCACAGCTTGCACTGCAGCAAAAGCTGCCTTCAAGCTGTCTTGATGTGTTGTATGAATCATCTGCACTCATTGATAAGGCAATTGTCAAAGGTGCACATAATAATACCGCCAGGCATCAGGAGACTGACAGCACATCAGGTATCAATGCCTTTGTCAAAGAACAGTCAAGTCTGTGCTATTGTCTTAATGATGAATTTAAACTTGATGAGTATCAGGTACAGGCCGTCAAATCATTTTTAAATAATAAAATAACTTTGCTGCAGGGACCTCCTGGTACAGGTAAAACCTATACCATTGCCACAGCCGCCATGAACAGTATGCTGCGCGGTCAAAGGTGTCTTATCTCATCGTATAATCATGCCGCTATAAGTGCTTTTAATCAAAAGGCTGTTTTTGATTTAAATGGGCAGTCTGTAGAGTTTAATACAGAGCTTAAAAGCAAAGAACACAGTGTAGATTTAAGCTTTTCATCACTGATAAAAAAAGGCTTTTCAAATACGGCAGTCTCTTCAGATAAGGTTTTTAACTGTTTTGATACCATAAGAGAGCAGACTGACAATAATCAGAACAGCTCTTTTAAGGCTCTGTGTGAGTATCTCTACATTTATAAGGAACAGCTGCCGCAGGCCATAAGAAAAGCTAATAAAGCGCTAAGGCTGGCAGATATAGTTATAAAGCAGGATACCAAATTAAAGGCTTTATTTGAGCATCTGTCATCTCTTATGTTAAAGACAGATGAGAGCAGTATAACTGCTGTAGATGAGAGCAGAATCTTTGATCTAAATAAGCAGGCCATTTCAGATTTACTGCAAAAATGTCAAAAACGCCTTAAAGATATAAGGATCTTAAAGCCAAATATCTTTAGACTTGAGATGCTTATCCTTGATTTAAAAAAGGATTTTTTAAAGCATGATATTGTGGCAGTACAAAAATGTTTAGATGAGCTAAACCACCTTATTTCTGTGTGCTCTAAATTAGAAAACACATTATCAATACTGCTTGAGAACAGGCTCTTAAACAAAGAAGACAGAACTGATATAAATAAAATACGTGACAGGCTGTACTCATTATCTTTTAAGGACAAGTCTAAGCTTGAGTCTTTAGATACAATTGCCATCTTTTTTAAGGAAAAGACAAGAGAGTATGTATCAACAAGACTTGCACCGCATCTTTACAAGATAAAAAATGGCTTTAATCCAGATGATCTCAAGCAAGAAATGGCAGAGGAGGTGTTCAGACATTTTCCTGTGGTATCCACATCCATTCTCTCCGTTGCCAAATCAGTGCCTTTAAAGGCAGAGATCTTTGATTTAATCATTATTGATGAGTCATCTCAGTTTGATTTTATTTCTATTATACCTGTGCTCTTTCGGGCTAAAAGAGTGGCTGTGGTGGGCGATCCAAAGCAGTTAGAGCCAATCAATGGTATAAGTAACAAACTCATAGCATTATTGTTGAACAGAGTTAACCACACAGGCATTACCAACTATGCCAATATGTTCAACTTCTCAGCCTCGGCCTATGATTTTATTGAGAATTATGTAGTTTCACCAAGCCATATAAGAAAATTAAGTCTGCTTAACAACAGACGATCAGAGCCAAAGATTACAGAATATATATCCAAATATTTTTATAACAGCGCTTTAAGATCTGCCTATATAAACAGATCCTGCAGCAGTGATTATCTGCTTGATGCAGACAAGGGTATACATTTTATAGACGCTCCTTTAGATGATGAAAAAGGCTCTGGCAAAAATGTCTTTAAAAAAGAGGCTGAGGCCATCATTGAGCTTTTAAGAGGCTTTTTTGCAGATAACAGGCGTTATAAAGGAACTGTGGGTGTCATAGCTCCTTTTGTCAGTCAGGTTGAGTATATAAAGAATCTTATTTTACAGGATCAATATCTAAGGCACATAGAGCCTCAGTATTTATATACATCTACTGTACACTCATTTCAGGGACAGGAGCGAGATACTATTATATTTAGCCTGTGTCTTAAGGGTAACAATAAATTTGTAGCAGATCCTCATCTTATCAATGTTGCCATATCACGCGCCCGTGACTATGTCTTTGTTGTAGGCAGCAAAGAGCAGGCCGCTAACTCCTATTACAGCTATATAAGAGCCCTGGTGCAGGCATCAGATCAGATAAGAAAAAACAGACTCAAACTTGATGAGCCTGGCATAGATGAGCTTATTGATAACAGATTTATTGACACGCTGGAGGAGGGGCTTTTATTCAGAGCCTTGAAAACAGCTCTTGATACACAGAACCTCTCTGACAGATGCGTGTTAAAAACGCAGTATGCAGTTGCATCTGCTGCTAAAACATATCGTGTGGATATAGCTCTTATAGACAATACTTTGCTCAAGGAGCATACAGGCGGTTTAGCTTTCAGTGGTGTTATAGGCATTGCTATTGAGTGCAATGGTGCACAGCACTATGTCAATAGCGGCAGTGACTCAATTGACTATGACATAAGCCGTAAAAATGCCATACGGTATTCACCATCCTCACCTCTTGAGGTTATGGAGTTTAGAAATTCCGAGATTAATTCCAATGTACAATCCTGTGTTGAACAAATTATTGATAGATATAAGGAGCTGATTGAAGATGATTGATATGAACGGTGATAAAGACAGTAATGCCGCTGACCGCATTATTAAACCCGCTCCTAGAGGTTTTGTTTCCTATAAGACAGGCTCTTCAAAATTTGTACTGCTTATAACGACTTTATTTGTCTGCTTTATAGGCTCCTGTGCCTATATAGTATGGCAGGCAGGTGAGCGATATAAGATTAACAATACCCTGCAGACATATCATGAAACACTGGAAAAATCACTGGCTCTGAAGCAGGAAATCATCGAGCTGCAAAGAGAGCAGAAATCATTAACCTTTATAAATAAAGATCTTAAGCATGAAAACAGCTCTTTAGTAAAGGAAAATGAAAATCTTCTTAAGGATAAGAAGGAGGCCGAGGCCTTTATTGCCGAGTATAAGGCCAAGCAGGACAACTATAATGATCTTGTAGCCAAGGTATCTACACTTAATACTCAATATCAGAAGCTTATTGTAGATAATGCCGCTGCCAGAATTGTCAAAGACAGCAATGTTGAGATTTATAAAGAAAATGAAGAGCTGCTGCGTCGCAATAACAACTTAAAGAATGAAAGTTCAGGTCTTGAGACCCAGATAGCAGCAAGAAAGGAGAAGTTAAAAGAGCTTCTTACCCAGGATGAGGTGGCAAATCAGTTAAAAGAAAAGATGAATGCTCTGGTCTCTTCATATGAGAATTATGCATCTACTTTGCAAAGTGCAGCCTCAAGCCTGCAGAACAGTGCAGTTGCGCTGGAGGGTAGCTCTGAGACCATAGATAAAGGTGTAAATACAACCAAAGATTTTATTCAGACCATAGGCAGCTTAGAAGGTCAGGTAGCTAAAATCAGAGAAGGCATTCAAAACGAGCATAACAATATTCTAAACTCAGCCAAGAATATAAAAGGCAGTGTAGATTCTGTTACAAATACCTTAGAAGGCGGTGTGGCTTCTATTAAAACTACAGTAGAAGACGGAGTTTTAGCTATTAAAAGCAATTTAGATGGCAGTGTAGCTACTCTTAAAAATGATTTTAGCACCAGTGTAAATACTCTTAAAAACGATTTGACCGGCAGTGTCAAGGCTATCAACAGTGATCTTAAAGGCAATGTTCAGACTATTCAGGGTGAGCTTAAGGGCAGTATTGATGCATTTGCCAAGGATGTTCAAAATCACAGGAACACACTGCAGAGTACATTAAATACCTTTAACACAGATCTTAAAGATACATCTGTAAATATTAATGCAGTACAGGTTAGCATGTCCACCATGCAGCAGAGCCTTACAGCTATCAACAAGGATCTTGGCACATCATCAGACAATTATGCCAAAGCCATCAAGGGGCTTGATGAGATAGGCCAAACCTTAGAAAAGGTTGAAGCTCTAAGCTCCAAGGTTACACAAAGCATTACAGATGTCATAAAGACCATAGATGCCCTTGATAACAGGATCAATAGCAATGCAGCCTCTTTAGGCTCTTTTGATACTGCTTTGAACACTATGATGACCCGTGTCGATACAAGTATTAAGAACTCAGATGCCTTAGACAAGTCTTTAGGCAGTCTTTTAACGAGTGTTGAGAGCAATAGTAAAAAAATTGCGGCATTAGATGGCACTTTGAGCAATCTGACAGGACTGGCTCAGGGTAGCAGCAAGAGTGTAAATGATCTTGCTGATAACGTTAATAAAGGACAGGCAGATATAAAGGCTATTTCACAAAGTCTTAAAGACTTATCTTCAGATCTGCTGCATCTTAAAGATATGGCCAATCAGATAAAAGATATTTCATCTACGATTTCATCATCTAATTTAAATGCTGATATAGACGGTATCAAGCAGGAGCTGTCAGCACTGCAGGCTATTTTAGATAATGTTAATAAAACATCAGACGCTAACGAATAATTTACATAAAGAGGGAAAAAATGAGCACTGAAGAAACCAGCGTATTTAGCGCATTAGAAGTCTGGGATTTTGTAGGAATTATAGCCATACTTTTCTTCTTTATGGCGATTATATATCTGTTCTACACCATCAGTAACGGTAATAGCTATTTATATTACAGATTTAAGGATTTAAGCGATGGCGAGAAAAAAACTATTGATATTGTAAGTGAGGTTGAAGAGAAGAAAAAAGAGCTTGCAAATCTTGAAGAGAAAATCGCCAGTAAACAGAAGCTGGCGCAGGAAAATGAAGCAACGCAGAAAGCTAATGAGCAATTAATAGGCGTTGCCCGCGGCCTTACCGAGGAGATTGATTCCAAATTAAAGCATCTTAGTGATATTAAGCTGCAGATCAACGAAAGTGAGGCTTTAAAGGAATTTATAGAGGAAAGAAAGAGTCTTGAGGCTGACGAGCTTGATGAAAAGATAAAGCAGAAAAAAGAAGAGCTTAAGCAGCTTGATCAGGATCAGGCTTATGCTCATGTGCAAAAGGCTATGGATTCAGTCTTCCAGAAGGTTGATGAGCTTGTTCAAAATGAGGTTAATGAAAAAGAAAGCTCAAATCTTGATGCTCATATACAAAAACTTGACTCACAGATAAAAGAAAAGGAGTTAGAGCTTGACAAGTTAAACCAGGAGCAGACTTTTGCCCATGTACAAAGCGCTGTTGACTCAGTTTTCCAGAAAGTTGATGATATGGTGCAAAAAGGGGTACAGGAAAAAGATATTTCAAATCTTGATGCTAAAATCAGCGAGCTTCTTGATAAGAAACAGGAGCTTGAAGATAAGCTTAACTCTTTAAACGAACAGATAAAACATAGCGAAAGCGAGATTAATAATGCATCTTTAGACAAGTCTCTTGAGAGCAAACTAGAGGATCTGTTTAAATTAAACTCTTTGCAGGAGCGTATTGCTAAAAAACAGCATGAGCTTGAAAATCTAAGCACCAATAAACAGGGAGCTTATAGTGATTTTGATGACTGCCCTGCAGCCATACAAAATAAGTTTGCCAAAAATAATCTCGATGATGGCTTATCAGAGGAGAGTGCTTTATCTGACTTTAAAGATCATCTTGAGGATAACGGTATTATATTTAATAGCAGAATCATTAATGCATTTCACACTTCATTAAAAGTACAGGATGTAAATCCAATTGCCGTTCTTGCTGGTGTTTCAGGAACTGGTAAAACCTTGCTGCCAACAGCCTATGCCAAATTCTTTGGCATGTATCAAGAGCACGTTGCAGTGCAGCCTCGCTGGGACTCAATTGATGATCTGCTTGGTTTTTATAACTTCCTTGAAAATAAATATAAGGCCACTGATCTTGTAAAATCCTTGTATTTCTTCAGTGAAGAGGCAAACTTAACTCCATCTGAAAAACTTACAGACAGAATGCTTCTGGTGCTTTTAGATGAGATGAATCTTGCCCGCATTGAATATTATTTCTCTGAGTTTTTATCAAAGCTTGAGCTAAGAACCATCAATAATGAAAACTCAAGAATCAGAATATCTGACAATATTAATTTCAGTATTGGCGGGAATGTACTTTTTGTCGGTACTATGAATGAGGATGAGTCAACATTTGCACTGTCAGATAAGGTTCTTGACAGATCTAATGTTCTGCATTTCGGTGCTCCAAGTTCATTAGCCCCAAAATCTCGTAATAATAGACTTAATGAATTTGAAACAAAATATAACCTGTCACTGTCGACATTCAAAAAATGGTGCGAGTGCGAGAATAAAGACTCTACATCTGAACTTGATGACTGTATAGAAAAAATTGGCAATATCAATACTGCCCTCAGATATATTGGTAAAGGCTTTGGTTATCGTGTAAGAAATTCTATTAATGAGTATATATTAAGATATCCAGATAAGGACAATATCAAGCTTGCTCTTGCTGATCAGATTGAGATGAAGATTATACCTAAGCTGCGCGGACTGCAGGTTGATGATGAGAACAATATAAAGTGTTTTGATACTATTTCTGATGCAATTGCATTTACTGATGATGAGAACTTAAACCAGGCATTTAATGCAGCCAGACGTTCTGATCTTGGAATGTTTATGTGGTTTGGTGTAGATAGGGGCAATTAGGATTTAGTATATGGGGCATTGTTCTTTAATCAGATATCCTTGGAGTATTGAGTCTGATGCTAATTTAATTGAAGGCAGGAGTGATCTTGATTTTTTAACAAATACCAGACTTAATCAGTATTTTATTGAGGTATCAGGTGTTTGCAAAGAAAGAATTCAAGTTGATTTCATTCATGAAGACTCAGGATTAATCTTTAAAAGAGATGCCCATTTTTATGCAGCAAAGGCTGCCGATACAGCTATTTATACACTGCCATGCGTTTTAATGGCAGGCAGTATTAAGAACAGCTATAAACTTAATGAAAATGCCAAGACAGGAGCAGGAGAAAGAAGGGAAAAGTTTAAAATAAGATTTAAAGATTCCGAGCTTGGTTTTATAGTACTTCCAGTTATCAATAATGCCGATGATTTTTCATATATAGACGACTGGCTGACCTTCTTTGATTATATTATTGAGAGAAATACTGAATATAACTCCTTTGCCAAAAATATAGTACGTTTTGTTTATCTTAAGGATATTATTCAGAGCTTTTGTGGTAATGATGACAATCCTGTACGATCTAAAATACTTGAGATCATGGAGAATTTATCACAGACCATAGTCTCTCTTGAGCACAAGCTTAGAAAAAACTTAACCAGAACCAGACGCATGATGCCTGTGGAGAGAATCAATGAGCTTGATGCCAAATGTCTTACTTCTCTTTTAAAAATTAAAGGCAGAAGCATTAAGGAGAAGGCCAGAAGCAGTAATATGCAGCTGCTTGGCATAGCCAAAGTTGAAAGCTATAACATGCTTGAAAATAGGGTCCTTAAAGATTTTGTATACAGATGCAATATTGAAATTGACAGATATTTAAGGGATTACAGCAAATATGCCAAAAGCAGGAATATGGCATTTGTATCAAATACTATAAAACAGTTAAAAATATTTAAGAGCAATTGTTTGTCTATATATAACAATGCCAATCTTGCTGAAGTTCCGCGACAGATTTCATTGCCAAAACCAAATTTTGTTCTGCAGCAGAATATATATTATAAAAAAATTTGGCACTATTATCTTGAGCTTATAAACTCCAAAAAGGATATACAAAAAACATTACTCTGGCAGCAGAATCTGTTTCAGGATATTGCTGATATGCTTTTAAATGTAGCTATGACCAATATAGGTACAGATCCTTTAGGCAGTGGTGCTTTTGTAAATGTAATATCAAGATCTTCAACAGATATAAGTCAGGAGCTATTAGGAGGTTCTCACAGATTAAAAGCATCATGCAATGCAGGCCCTTTTATTCTAAATAAGCTTGGAAAGCTGTTTTCCATTGAGATTATCTCAAATGCATCGCTATTAAACAGCTTTGATTGCTATATGGATATGCAGGATCTGTTTGATGTAGGTGCTCCAACCTATATAGTATTTAGCGAAATATCAGAAGATAAAGAAGAGAAAAATAAATATGCTCTTGCTGTATATACCATGCACAATATTGTAAATACAGACGGCGGTGATGAGATTAAAAAATATCTGGCAAATTTAAGAAAGGCTGTAGTAAATAACAGCAGTAATTATGATATTTTACCTTGGCTTATAGTCAGTGTAGACACTTATATTGAGAATGCCTCGCACAGAGTCAGAGAGGTTATACAGGATGATGTATATATCTCTCAGATAGAGCTAAATCCTAAAAGCTGGATTAGAGCCGTAAACAGTATGGAAAAGACAATATGGGGCTTTATAAGGGGACAGATAGATGCACAATAAAGTAATTGGCGTTAGTGTCTTTGGTATCAATGATGGCATCTATATTGACGATGTAGATATTGGCATAAAGGATTATATTCCAAGCGTAGTTATAGAAGATTTCGATAATAAGGTTTATATGTACTCAAATTCAGCCAAATTTGATAAAACAGGGCTGAGTCTGGATAGAGAGTCATATAACCAAAAAAGCAATAGCCGCAAAATGATTGCTCTTTTATGGCAGCAGCTTGAGCTTAGTGATGAAAAGAGTTATCAGGCAAATCTTTTATGCAGATATATATTAGAAACTATCAAAGAAAGCATAAACTCAAATCCTGATATTAAAGACAAGATTTCCATTCACGATCTCAAAAAGAATTACACTATAGTTTTATGTATTCCTGATACCTGCGGTGTAAGTGAACAGGATGCATTACTAAGAGCCTTTAATGGCTATGATCTTAAGCTAGTATGGCGCTCTGTTGCATCACTTCTAGCATATTATGAAGATGAAAGTATAAATCAGTCACAGACAGGATCAGATAGCATATCTGTATTATATGTAGGTCCTGACAGTATAGACGTTATTGAATATGGAGTTGAGGAAGTAGAACATAATTCAAAGCTTTATTCAGTTCCTAAACGCCATCAGGCTGTGTATGAAAGCAATCAGATTCCTATTAATGGTACAGACTTAACCATAGCTCTGGTTAATGACATTATAAACAGCCAGTATCCATATATGGAAAAGTCTGTTAAAGATAAATTTGCAAGGCAGATATTCTACCGCTTTAGTTTCGTGTGGGGCAAAGAGCAAAGGGCCAACAGCATTAACACATTATTCTGTTATACAGATGATCAATATGAATATAAAACAGTTTCTTTAGAGTCAAAGAGTGATTTTTCTGACATCAAATATACTGATCTCATAGATGATATATATAAAGATAATGACATAAAGGATGTAGGTTATAAGAGTCAGAACAATAGCTATATCTATGAGCTTATAAGAGATGAAATTGCCAGAAGGTGTAGCAGTGAAACTGTATTATGTACAGGACCACTTATAGAATCAGAGATTATAAGCAGATATATCATTGATTATGTAAGTAACAGAAATTTCAGCAAAACATTTAGAACATGCACAAATATGGCATATGGAGCTGTTGTCTTTAATAAAAGGCAGGAAAATAGGGAGCCGACATATAAAGAGAAAATTGATAAAGTCTCTTATATTGCTACAAATGAACGCGAGGAGCGCTATGAAGCAGTCGTTCTGATTAATGAGCAATATATTGAACCAACAGACATATGTTCGTCTGAACACATTCCATTTATCCTCAAAAAAGGAAACTTAGAGATCAATCTTTATATATCGAATGATAATAAATTTAATCAAGAAGCTTTAGATAAAGCCAAAGAAGAATCTTTTAAGGAACAGAATATTAAAGTATTAAAGGCAACACCTAAAAAATTTAAGAAGGAAGTTGATGATGATATCAATGTAGAAGTATATCTGGAGCAAAAACTGCTGTCTGGTTATATAAAAGTTATTATTAAGTCACTTGATGAAAAAGATAACGATTTTATACCAAAAAGTGGTATAAGTGTTGCCTTTGATAGGGAACATCAGGAGCTGTATGAAGGTACTTTTAAATATAAAAAACTTAGATATAGTGACTATCATGTGTTGGATCTGACATGTTCAAGTAAAATTACACTATCTTACAGTTCAAAATCAAATTATCTAAATCGTTTTGTATCCAGCAGTAAGAGCTCAAATAATTCTTATTATAAATGCTATTATAATAAATATTCAAAAGTTGAACAGAGCCTTATTGATAAAATTGATGAGTATAATAATGAGCAAAAAATCGAATCAAAGGGGTTTAAAGATCAGATCAAAAATTTAATTTTAATTGATAGAGGGCGTACTTCAGAAACTTTAAAGCAAGAAATATATAGCTATTTACAACAAAGTTCAGTTACAAATAATGATTATTTTTATATGCTAGATGCCTTAACTAAGGCCATGAGTAAAGATGATCTTGAACAGGTTATGTTGTTACTAACTGAATATCAGGCAAGAGAAGAGAATAAATACAGTGTGTTGAAGGTATGTCGCTATCTCGTGATGCGTAATCCTATGTTATTTAATCCTGACAGTAAATATTTTAATTTTCCTGAAAGATTAAAGGATATTATGTATAGTACAGCTATAAATTTCTTACAAGAAACTTTAAATAAAAAAGAGTTAGAATTAAAGATAGACAAAAAGAAGAATTCTATAAGAATTGTCGGACAACAAAAGGTAAATATGTCGTTTTCTATTTTTATCTATGTTCTCTGGTATAGAAAAAATATAAATGGTAGATCTTTTTTAACTAATGAGTCAGATATAAACAATATTGATATTCTATTATCTGCAGTTATTGATTGTTACAACAATGATTACAACAAGGTGCTTAAAGATACTGATTTAACTTTAGATGAAAAATCATTAATTAGATATAATGATTTTATTATAAGCTTGAGAGATATAAAAGAAAATCTTATTAGTCTTTTACAGGCTAAAGGATCAGATAAGGATATTCTTGCTATAAGTGAGCAGCTTCTGGAGACAGAGTCCCGACAATAAGAAGTGTATACTTTTTTCAATCTTGATTTTATTTTTTTTATATTTAATAATTGGTTTATAACTCTTTTATAACTCTTTTATAACTCTTTTATAACTCTTTTATAACTCTTTTATAACTCTTTAAGATTGAGGTAGGCTTAGGGCAAAGTAAAACAGATAGTAAAAAATTGATTATCTTAGTTTACATTAGTCCTTATTTTGGCTTGTATGTCAAGAAATTTATGCAATTTCTGGCTACAAAGAATAGTTATTATCTTAATCAGACAGCAGGGACTGCACAAAGGTGATACTATGAAAGAAAAAGATATACCAAGGCTTTACGTAGGTTATTCTAATTTTGACCATTACGCTGAAGAAGTTTGCTCTTACGTTGATAAGACGCAATTTTTAAATTATTTATTTTCTGACTCATGTGATATACAAAACTTTGTTTTTATAAGGCCCAGACGTATTGGTAAGACACTTAACATGTCTATGATTGCCAATTTTTGTGAGTTAAACTATCAAAATCCAGGTGACACATCTTATCAGCAAAGGCTTTTTATAGATAATCCCAACCATCTTGCTATAGCAAATGCTGAATATAAAGATCTGCGTGACAGAGTAATGGGTCAGTTACCTGTAATATATGTATCATTTGCAGGAATATATGATAATGACTTTAATGATGCTATCACAATGTTTTTAAATCAACTTGATAGTCTGTATTCAAGATTTCTTTTTATTTTAGATAGTAATAAAATATCTGCTGAAGAAAAAGATCATTTTAATGAGATATATAACTTATTTTATAATTTATTTCCTATAGTTACAAATAAAGATGAATTGATACCAAAAGCTCAAACTTATTGTGTTGAATTCATTCAATTTCTTGGCAAATTATTGTATAAAGCCTACGGCAGGCAGGTTTTAGTCATTATAGATGAATATGATGTACTTCTTCAAAAGTCTGTATTGGCCAAAAATCCTTATTATGAACAAATGCTGTCTCTTGTCCGAGATTTATCTGTAAACAGCTTTAAGAAAGATGAAAACCCTTGGCTGTATAAGGGTATTATTACATGTTCTGCCAGTATAGACTATCAGGAAGAAATAAATAAAGAATGTAATTTTACTATATTTGAAATAAACGATGAGCCTTTTACTTCTTTCTTTGGCTTTACACAGCAAGAAACTGAGAACTTCTTATCTAAATTCAATTTGATACATAAAATAGATGAATTTAAAGAATATTATGGCGGCTATATTTTTGGAACTGATTATATTTATAACGTATGGGCAGTGATCCAACATTGCCTTCGTTTAATAAACCATAAAGATTCAACACCTGATTCATACTTAAGCTTTAGCTCTATAAGCGGAGAGATAATAGGTAACTTTATCAAGCAGCTAATAGACAGTCAGGATAGGATTAGCATTGATAAACTTCAGCACTTATTAGATGGAAAATCTGTAAAGATTAAGATTGTTAAATTTGATAAGGCTCCAAGCTATAAAGATAAATACTGCTTTGATTCTTTTGCATCTTTTTTATTAGATAGGGGCTATTTGACTTTTGATAACAGTTTTGATGGAATAATTAGTACTGAACCTGGTAAAGATGTATACGTTCAGATACCAAATTTAGATATAAGATCAGTTTATGTCAGAAATATAAGACGTACTCTTTCAGAAAGAGAGTGCGAGGACAACTGGTACAATATATGTACAGATATATGTAACTCCTTATCGTCAAATGATATAAATAGAGCTCAAAGCATCATAAACCATGCCTTAAGCATTTATATAAGCATTTATGTTAAAGAGTCTGAAGATTATTATAGTCGATTTGTTCAATGTATTTTAAATAATGCCAGATCGAGAGGTAAGGTTTATATAAAAGATCAAAAGACTATAAATAAAGATCTTGACAGTGGCAATATGCTATTTAGATATAGTTCTAATGATAAAGTAGTCATTTTAGAGTTTAAAAGATCTGAAGAAAACTGTTTAAAGGCTGCTCAAGAAGCATCTGTGCTGCTGCAGTATAGACAGTATTATGATGATCTCTTCAATTATAATGATTATGTCTATGGAATAGGACTTGGTTTTTCTCATAAACGGTGTGAAGTCATATCTATAGGTAATATGGCTAAAATCAACAAGAAAATATAAGTTTTAAATAAAGGCGTTACACAAGTAAATGGTAAAACATATCGCCTTGTAAGCTGGCTTTATCAAGTATAAATCGCCAGCATTTTAATTTATAAGAAATGCTAGTATAATAGGAATAAAGTGCCATATTGATACAAGAAGAGTCAGACATTATATAAGTTTGCATCTCTTAACAATATTGAAAAACAGGCAAAGGCCTACTGATCAATTGAGCAATACATAGATCTTCATATGCTGCTAAAACTCATAAAACTAAATACAGTGAAGCAAACTTTATATTTTTTTACATAGATCATTAGCTTTTTAAGTATTTGTGACTTTCTGTCATATTGATTCTATAGTAAGATTGTATAAAGAACAAATTATTACTAATGCACTTTATATAAAATAAATGAGTTTTATTATGGACATGCATAAACTGCCAGACGCATTGCTAGGCTGTGAGAGCTTTGAAAAGCTTATTACATCTAATGCCTATTATGTAGATAAAACCTTTTATCTTAACACTCTCTTTATGGAAAGATGTGCGAAAAACACCTTCATCACCCGCCCGGGTCGCTTTGGCAAAACTATGAATCTGTCCATGATTAAGGCCTTTTGTGAGCTTAACTATAAAAACCCAGGGGACACGTCCTATCAGCAAAAACTCTTTATAGATAATAGCCGTAACCTTGCAGTGGCGCGCGATGAGTACAAAGAGCTGCGCGATAAAGTTATGGGGCAGTTTCCTGTTATCTATGTTTCATTTAAAGGTATTGAGGGCTCATGTTTTTATGAGGCTGTAGAGAAAACACTGCCAATAATTGCAAGGCTTTATAATCAGTTTTATTTTCTAACACAAAGCAGAAAACAACTGGATGTTTATATTGAGTATTTTAAAGATATCTTAACCTTTAGCAGTCAATGCAATAGTAATTTATGTGATAAAGAAAATTTATGCCGTGCTGTTACTTATTGCGGCTACTTTATACCAACGTTAGCGCACATGCTGCACAAAGAGTTTGGCAGAGAGGTTTTATTCCTTTTAGATGATTATGATTTTCCACTGCAAAAAGCAGTTGAGGCAGAGGAACCTTATTATGATAAGATGCTTGCCATTATCAAAAATATAAGTATCAATACCTTTAAACAGGATCCCGATGGCTGGCTGTATAGGAGCATTATTACCAGCTCTTTAAACATAATCTATCAAAGTATATATGGTGGAGGTGACGCCAATAATTATGTTGTCTTTTCTGTAGAAGATTATATTTACTCCACCTTCTTTGGATTTACACACTCTGAGACTGATAAAATTCTTAGTGACTTTGGGATTGAGTCTAAAGAAGATGAGATTAAAAAGTGGTACGGTGGCTATAGATTTGGCAATGATAATATCTACTGCCCATGGTCTTTAATGAAGTATTGTGCCGCATTAAAACAAAATGGCAGCAATGAACCTGAGGCCTTCTGGGTCAACACCTCAGGCAATGACATTATTACTCTGTATACTAAAAACTCAATTGAGGCTAAAAAGCAAGGTAATATTGATAAATTACAGGACTTAATGGATGGCAAATCAATAGACATTGAGCTATCTGAATTTACTGTTTATCCTGATATTAAAAGTGGTCTGAAATTTAATGCCTTTAGCACTATGCTGCTGCAGACAGGTTATGTTACCTTAGCTGATGACTCAGCACTAAGAGGCAATGTCAGAGTTAAAATACCAAATTATGAGGTAAGAAAGGCCTTTGAAAAAAGGCTTGGTGTTTTATATTCAGAGGACGATGCAACCTGGAGTGCACAGGGTTATAATCTTTTAGATGCATTACTGTGTAATGATATTGCCAAGGCTCAGGATATTATCAATACAGTATTAAAAACCTATATAAGCATTAGACACTCAGGTCATGAGCAATACTATCATGGTTTTATGCAGGGTCTTTTGATAGAGGCTGTAACCGATTGTGGTATCTCTATGTTAGATGAGAGTGAAAGTGGTCTTGGCTATAGTGATATCATTCTTAAAGACTCATCAAATGATAGAGCAGTTATTTTAGAGTTTAAAAGAGCTGCAACAGAAGACTGTCTAAAGGCGGCTAGTGAGGCTACAGATCAAATCATGGAAAAGAAATATGCAGATCTTTTTAATGAACAATATACTCACGTATATGGCATAGGCATAGGTTTTTACAAGAAAAGATGTAAGATTTTATCTTTAGGAAATATAGCTAAATCTGCAAAATTAGATTGATATAAATAAGCGCAAGATTATATTGATTTTAATGTTAATCTTGCGCATAGATTTTAAATCAGAATTATAATTAAGGCATAGCCAGATATGGGTGCAATTTCAGCTAGGATAGCTGAGGTAGGGACTGCAGGTAACTTAGCTCCTCATCGCTAATCTTAAAATTAAAGATATTTATATTGTCCTGCATTCTGTCTATATTAGAGGTTTTAGCTATAGGAAGGTGTGCCGTTTTGCAGGCAGAAGCGTAGGGCAAGCTGAGCTGTTGAAACATTATATTGGGCGGCTACTTCTTTGAAAATCTCATCATCAATAAGCGAGCTACAGCCTAAAGGAGACCAGGCTTCTACTAGTATATTTCTTTCTTTGCAGTACTGCATGGTGGGGATTTGCATATAGCCAATATGATGCTCAATCTGATTAACAACAGGCATAACATAGCTTTGCAGAGCCATCAGATGGTGTGGCATAAAATTAGCGACTCCTATTGATTTAACCAGGCCTTCTTGCTTGAATTTGATAAATTCGGCCCAGGTTTCATTAATTTCGTGTTTCTAGTTGCTGCTTTTATTGTTGCGTGGCCAGTGTATCAGCAGTAAATCCACATAGTCAGTCTGCAGATCGCGCAAGGTCTGCTCAAGGTATTTTCTGGCACGAATGGCATTTAAATCGGTTTTTGGAGCCTTTGTTGTAAGGAAAAACTGATCTCTTGAAATGCCGCATTGTTTTAAAGCTCGTCCAACGGTAGCTGTCAATGCTATATCTATATATCTGTATCAGGTCCTGATGGCATTTAAGACATGTATATCTTCATCTATATCTTCATCAAACGTGCCACAGGTGCCATAGCCCAGACATGGTATGGTGTTGCCGTCACTTAGAGCATACACATCGTTGACCGATGTGAATCCTGACGATGTCTGAATATATGTATCCATTGATGTATCATTAAGTTGTCAATTTAGTTCAAATAAGTATAACACGCAGATCAGGCTAAGATTGCCACATAATAAAATTGATGCATCTGTATAGATGATCACAGATGACCATAAATATAGCTATGCCACCATATATTCATATGTCTATTTTACATAATATAAATTATGCGAAGTTGATTATTAAAACGTGTATAAAGATATACGTCACTAAAGAAACACATCATATGCATATAATTTATACAATGTGCGCTCTCTATACATATACACACAGATATTCTATACCGGATTTTTAGCTATTGATAGCTTATAAACGGCCAATATAGCCTATATTTACGCAAAAAGGGGGAGTAGAGTGAGAAAAATTAAAATTTATGCCTATTTTTTTAACGTAGGGCTGTTTTTTTACCAAATTTCCAAGACAGTGCTATAAAGAGTCTGGCTCTATAAATAAAATAAGAGACTCATCGCAACTGCTCTTTTAAAGATCAGGATTTTCTACTTTTATATTTGATCTTTTTATTTTTAAGTATACTAATTTTTTCACCCCTATCCCCTATCTCCGGATTTTGCTTTTTATACCCCTGTCCTGTTTAAATATTTTCTCCTATCTTTATCCTGAGATCTGCCTTATTTTTTGCTCACAACTCCCTATATCTGCCCCTTATTCGCTTCAATTACTATATCATCTGCGTAGGTGGCTGCTATAATAGGAGTATGGCTGAGGCATCTCTTGAGGTAGGCATAGGATCTTTAGACAGTGGCAGATGATGCTTGAGGCAGCACTTGATGAGGACAGAGCTAAATATCCAATGGTCAGAATAGAAAATGGCAAAGCAGTATTCACTCTAAGCTCCAGAGGAGTTGGCCTGTATCTTTTATCTAGGTGTTGGTGCTGTTACTACCTCGAGGTAGCAACAGCTGCCTATGCTCTATTCTGTCTTAAGCTCAAATTTACGCGATGCACATTCAGGTCTCAGCCACGGTAGCAGATGCTCAGGCAGCTTGATATCTGCATAGAGCTCTGGTTTGTTGTAGTCTTTTCTATTGCTTTTAGGGCTTGATTTGAGATCTTACACGAGCCTTGGTAACGCTCTGAATCCTTACATAGGATGCCACATTCTGCGGGAATTTTATTGGATCAGATATACCACAGCGGGTTATAGTATGCACACAACTGAGTATTCAGCTGATAGCATCGCCACTGTCATGGGAATGAATAAAGAGCTTGGCATTACGGGCTGCCTCTACAGATTTAGCACAATGCTCAGCCTCCATTCTCGATAAAAGCATTAAACTCCTGGGCATTGTTCATAAAATAGACCACAGGTGTAGATACATTGCTGATACGCCGGGCCTTTCGTAGCTTTTCTTTTTCTTTACTGCATAGACAGTGGCAAAAAAGACTAGTAAAGAGTGTATTCACGTCCTGCATCAGATCTTTACTGTATTGATGCTTATATTGTATTAGATTGGCACTAAGAATCTTTTTTCAATTTATAATTTTTTATATCTCGTATTTTTGCCACTGTCTATTTTTTGTATTTTACCTATTGATATAAGTTTGTTAAGCATTTTAATACACTTGGTTTGGGTTAAATTCGTATAATCTTGAATCTCTTTTCTACTTTTTTCTCCTGCTGCTAAAAGATCAAGAATATTATTATAGTCGTCGTTTAAAACTATATCGTTACTCTCTATAGTTACATCAACTTGTTCATTATAATTAACGTTTTTTAGAGTTGTTAAAAAAGCTCCAGTTTCACTTTTAAATACAGGTTTAAAGGAAAATTCCTTATAACTAACAAGAATTTTTTGTATCCCAATACCATATGCTTCAATAAGTTTCAATCTGTAAAACAAATTGGCTAATTTTTCATTTCTTGACTGAGAAGCTCCGAGCATAATAGCTTCTATAGAAAGGCCAGACACAAGGCCACCAAGAGATATAAATTCAATCCTATCATCAAAAATATTTATAATGGTACTGGCGCTAAATGAATACTCTCTGTGCACAATAGCATTTAAAAGAGCCTCTCTTACAGCGTCAAGTGGATAATCTCTTTTATCTTTTCTTTTCAGTCCTTCAATTGTTGACCCGGTTTTATTTAAAAAATCTATATATTCAAAAGCCTCTGTCATCTGCTTTAGAAGAGACCCGGTAAACTCTTTTCTATCTTTGAATTTATATCTTTCTGTACCCTCAAAAACGGCTATCTTTATAGTATGAATACATTGATCCGAAAGTAGCAAAGCCAGATTTGTATACAGGCCATCTACGCTAATCATGCCTAACGTCTTTTTTGGAGCATTTCCGAAATCTATTTCTTCGTTTTTAAAAAACTTATCAGCATAATCAAATGTAAGATCCTGATTTATGGAGCGTAATTTTTCAAAAGAATCTCCATCAGTTTCCTTTATCATTTGTCTTATATAATCTTCTGAGGCTGGAACTGATGAGTTGCCCTGTCTTATATATACTCCTGAAGATTTTAACCCTTTCTCGGCTATATAATATGGTCGATAGGTGCCCCTTAATACCTCTATGACTACAATATCTTTATTTTCAACTTTTGTTACTTTTAATGATACATGCATTGATAAATCTGGTTTAATAGCATCTCTAATGGAAGCCGAGGCTCTTTCTATCACATCATCGCAGTCTTGGAGTCCTACAACTTCTCCTTGATTATTTATTCCTATATAGATAATCCCATCGCAGGTATTGGCAAATGCAACCACCTCTTTTTTCAGGTCAGAGGTTAATTGTTCCTTTAGCTCGACATTAAAGTTTTCCTGAAATTGCATGGCTCACCTATAAATTCTATCGCTTCTCATATACTCTATCGCATTCTAACATATTCTAACACATTCTGTCGCAATCTGACACATTCTGACATATTCTGACATATTCTGACATATTCTGACATATTCTGTCGCATTCTAACGCGCTTTAACGCATTCTAACGTGTTAGAAAGAATGTATATGTGCAAAAAATAATAGCCCATGTAGCGTTAAAAAAGGTCAAGCCCCCTACTTTTTACCTGCCTGAATTCTGTTTTTTTGGCTTACAATCTTTACTTGTGAATTTTAGCAGGCCTTTGTTTACCATAAAATAACCTAATGAAACGCTATAATCACCACTAGCAAAGACAAAGATATAGTCATATCCCTCTATACTAAAATAGTTGACTCGGTTTTATTTAAAAAATCTATATATTCAAAAGCCTCAGTCATCTGCTTTAGAAGAGATCCGGTAAATTCTTTTCTATCTTTGAATTTATATCTTTCTGTACCCTCAAAAACGGCTATCTTTATAGTATGAATGCATTGATCCGAAAGCAACAAGGTCAGATTGGTATATAGGCCATCTGCGCAGATTATGCATAATGTCTTTTTGTTAATATGGCCAGATTTAAGATGAGCGTCTGCAAAAAACTTATCAGCATAATCAAATGTAAGATCCTGATTTATAGAGCGTAATTTTTCACAATCATCTACATAAGTTGCCTTTATCATTTGTCTTATACAATCTTCTGCTGCAGGAGATGATGAGCTTCCCAGCCTTATATACTCCTGACAGTTTGAGAACCTTTTGATCTATATAATATGACCTGCAGTCTCCCCTTGATGCCTGTATAACGAAAATATCTGTATATTCAACTTTCTTTACATGTAATGTCACATGCTCTGATATATCTGGTTTAATGGTATCTTGTATGGAAGATGTTGCTCTTTTTATCACGTCCAGGCAGGCATGCTGGCCTACAACTTCACCTTGATCATTTAGTCCTATATAGATAGTCCCATCGCACGAATTGGCAAATGCAACAACATCTTTAATAAGATCAGATGTAACTAATTCCCTTTAACTTTAATATAAGTGATGAGGATCTGAGTTATCAGAAGTCCCTACCTCAGCCGGCCTGACTGAAGTTGCACCCATATCTGGCTATGCCTTAATTATAATTCTGATTTAAAATCTATGCGCAAGATTAACATTAAAATCAATATAATCTTTATAATCTTGCGCTTATTTATATCAATCTAATTTTGCAGATTTAGCTATATTTCCTAAAGATAAAATCTTACATCTTTTCTTGTAAAAACCTATGCCTATGCCATATACGTGAGTATATTGTTCATTAAAAAGATCTGCATATTTCTTTTCCATGATTTGATCTGTAGCCTCACTAGCCGCCTTTAGACAGTCTTCTGTTGCAGCTCTTTTAAACTCTAAAATAACTGCTCTATCATTAGATGAGTCTTTAAGAATGATGTCACTATAGCCAAGACCACTTTCACTCTCATCTAACATAGTAATACCGCAATCGGTTACAGCCTCTATCAAAAGACCCTGCATAAAACCATGATAGTATTGCTCATGACCTGAATGTCTAATGCTTATATAGGTTTTTAATACTGTATTTATAATATCCTGAGCCTTGGCAATATCATTGCTCATTAATGCATCTAAAAGATTGAAACCCTGAGAGCTCCAGCTTTTATCTTTCTTTGAATAAAAAACTTTAATCTTATTCTCAAAAGCTTCTCTTATCTCATAATTTGGTATTTTAACCCTGACATCGCCTCTTAGTGGTGAGTCATCAGCTAAAGTAACATAACCACTCTGCAACATCATTGTAAAAAAGGTATCAAAATCAAGGCAATCGTTTATATCAGGATAAACGGTAAATTCAGATAGCTCTATGTCTATTGATTTACCATCCATTAAATCCTGTAGCTTTTGTATATTGTCACCTTCATTAGCCTCAATTGAGTTTTTAGTGTACAGAGTAATAATGTCATTACCTGAGCTGTTGACCCAGAAGGATTCAGGCTCATCGTTACCATCTGTTAATGAATAACAGTACTCCATTAAAGACCATGGGCAGTAAACATATTCATTGCCAAATCTGTAGCCGTTATACCACTTTTTAATCTCATCTTTTTTAGATTCTATCCCAAAGTCACAAAGGATTTTATCAGTTTCCTCCTGTGTAAATCCAAAGAATGAGGTGTAATGCTTATTGTTGACATTAAATGTGTGAAAGTTATTAGCATCAGTAAAGACACTTTGATGAGCTATCCTTAGACATCCTGTGACAATGCCCTTGTACAGCCAGGGATCAGGATCTTGTTTAAAGGTATTAACACTTATATCACGGATAATAGCAAGCATTTCATCATAGTAAGGCTCTTTGGCAATTACTGCTTTTTGCAATGGCACATCATACTCATCTATAAGGATTAAAACTTGTCTGCCGTAGTGTCTATGTAAAAGATCTGCAAGAGTAGGAATAAATTTTCCACAGAAAAATACAGCTGTGGAAAGCAGGTTTGGATCTTGCAGCAGACCTGATTTTTCTTTTACAAAATCATAAATGCGTTTAAAAAAAAGCTTGTTGCCATCTGAGATTTTTGAACTCTGTAGTAAAAACAAAAAGTTTTCGTATAACTTACCAATTATGTAGACAAGATTATTAACTGCAATATAAAACTTATCGCCTTCAACGCCTCTAAAGGAGACATAGATAACAGGCAGCTGTCCCATAACCTTATCACGCAGCTCTTTGTACTCATCCTGTGCCACTGCAAAGTTACGGCCATTGTCTATAAAGAGCTTTTGCTGATAGGACGTGTCCACAGGATTTTTATAGTTAAGCTCACAAAAGGCCTTAATCATGGACATATTTAAAGTTTTACCAAAGCGACGAGGTCTTGTGAACAATGCATTTTTTCCACGTCTTTTAACAAAGAGATCGCTAAGATAAGATGTTTTATCAACATAATAGCCATTGTTTAAAATATGACTGGCAAAGTCCTCTTCACCAGATAAGACATCTGTGCCATTGTTTTTAATCATAATACATCCCTTTATCCTGATTATTTATAGCTGCTCTTGTATAAAGATTCGTACTTTATCCAATCTTACTCTAAAATCAACAAGATACAAAGATACAGGACAGTCAAAAAGGAAATTTTCTTAAACCTGTAAGCCTGCAGGTTTAAAAGCTTAAATAGAGTTATTTTTAATATGATTATTTATTAAGACTCTTGGTGCATCAATGTGGACAATGAGATAAGAAATAAGGCAGGATTTTATGGGCTTTAATAAAAGGGCGCGGTTAAGGCCACACCCTTTTTACAGTGACTTAGATATAAAATTAGTATAGAAGCAGATGCACTATCTGTGAGCCATGTACGCCAAAGACAGTAATAAGCTCAACATCTGAAGTACGTGACGGACCTGCAATAAAGAGTATATTGCTAGGCAGCACCTCATGGGCGGCTTTGACCTTGCCAAGGGCATCTGTTAATGATTTGACCACGTCAGATTTCTTTAACAGAATAATGCACAGTGTAGGCGCAAGAGAGAGCATACGTGGCTGTGTCTCTGATGAGACTACACAGGCCACACCATGTGAGCTTACGCCGGCATAGGCATGAATTACGCTAAATGATGAGGCAAAAACCTCTTCACGCACATCCTCAATAGCTTTATCAAAACACACTTTGTTTTGAGCATTTATCTTATCAACATCAAGAGCAAGAGACGGTCCATAAATAAAGTTCTTATCCAGGCCATGCTCTTTGGTGATGGCATTGATAGTATCTATTAAAGATGCTTCATCTATGTCATGAACAATAAACTTATTGTTGGTCATATTGTTCTTGAGGTTTTCAATAAGATCATCCTGCATCACAATATGAGCTACAGGATCATAGTCAACATCGTGTGAGCACTGTTCTACAGGAGCTGTATTTTTAATCCTGCCAAGAATGGCCTCACGACTTCTTTGTGAAATGGCCTCAATAGTCTCATTACTCATAGCTGACTCCTTCAATTTCCTGAACCCTCTTATCAAAGACGCCGTTTATTGATGGCAGTTTCTTATACTGAGCCCAGTTTTTAAGCACAGGTAAGGATTCACCGAAATTGTCTACAATAAACTTGAAGGTATAGGCTTTTGACAGTGAACTTCTCCATAAAGAGCCGTTGGTGGCAATCTTTTTGTAGATCTTGAAGCTAAAATTCTGACCCTTTGAGATCTTGATATTCTCCTGTCCTGTAATATGCTGTGCACCCTGACCTACTTTGTATGAGCGCAGACGGCGTATCAGGTTGGCCAAAGGGATCTTGACCGGGCAGACCTCAGAGCAGCGGCCGCACTGTGAGCAGAAGGATAACACATCTCCAGTCTTATCAATTCCAAAGAGATTTGGTGAGATAACCTCGCCTATAGGACCTGGATATGTGGTTCTGTAGGAGTGACCGCCAATCTTGTCATAGACAGGACAGAAGTTCATGCAGGCACCGCAGCGTATGCAGCGCAGAGCCTCATAGAAGTCATCATGGGTTAACATGGAGCTTCTGTTGTGATCAAAGATCACAATATGTACCTGCTTTGGACCATCCTTGTCACCGTTTTTACGCGGTGAGGTAATGATATTGTTATAGGTTGGAATAAACTGACCTGTGGCAGATGGAGTTAAAAGGTGCACCAGCGTGGCTGCATCATCAAAGGTCTCCACAATCTTCTCAATACCCATGATGGCCACATGAATATCAGGAGCAGTGGTACACATACGGCCATTGCCCTCGTTTTCAATAAGCCATATGGCGCCTTCCTTTGAGATACCGAAGTTGGCACCTGACAGACCCATTTTCAAGGTCTTAAACTGTGATCTTAAATGGTTTCTGGCAATGCCGTTTAACTTTTCAATATCACTCTCAAGAGGAGCATTGAGCTTGTCATGGAAGAGCTGACCTACTTCATAGCGGTTTCTGTGAATGGCTGGCACCACAATATGTACAGGAGGCTCATTGTTAAGCTGTAAAATGAGCTCGCCAAGATCTGATTCTGTGGCTACAAGTCCCTTTTTCTCAAGAAAATGGTTAAGACCGATTTCCTCTGAGGCCATGGACTTGCCCTTTAGAATTCTGTCAACATTGTTTTCCATCATAATCTGATAGATTATCTGACAGGCATCAGTATCTGATGAGGCAAAGTGCACTTTAATGCCGTTGCGTGTAGCATTTTTCTCAAACTCTACCACTCTGTCATGCAGTGATGACAGTGCACGGTTTTTAATGCCGCGGGCCTTGTCTCTCAATCCCTGCCAGTCATGATACTTGTTTTCTATAAGATTAAGACGGTTGGTCTGCAGTGTGTGCATGGCAGTCTTTAGATTTTCACGCATCTGTGCGTCATTGACCTTGATGTGCACAATTTCACTGTGACTTAAGGTACTCTCGCTCATAGGACGCTCTCCCCTGTAATGCGCTTTAATAAAAAGTCATAGATCTGCATCACTGCAATGTCTTCACCCTTTTTGGCCATGGCACCTGAAATATTCAGGATACAGCCATTGTCTCCTGCAATAACTATCTTGCAGTTGGTGTTTTTGATATTTCTGATCTTCTCTGTAACCATGGCATCTGAAATCTCAGGCTCCTTGACTGCAAAGGTACCGCCAAAGCCGCAGCATTCCTCTTCATAGTCAAGATCGTGCAGAGTCACATTGGACAGCTGACGAATGAGGTTTTTCTGTGCCGGAATACACTGCTGGACACGCAGTGAGTGGCATGAGGTGTGGAAGGTGACATCTATAGGATCACCCTTATCCTCAAGCCTGGCACCTATGCTCTCAAGATACTGCGAGAGATCCATAACGCGTGAGGAAAAGGCGGCAACCGCCTTTTTGGTCTCCTCGCTGTCGTGTTTGAACAGCTCGTTGTAATCGTGAGAGAGCATACCAGAGCATGAACCTGCGCCTACCACAATTGGATAGTCATTGTCGGCAAAAAGAGCCATGTTGTAGAAGGCCACATCCTTGGCCTCCTTAAAATAGCCTGTGTTAAAAGCAGGTTGACCACAGCAGGTCTGATTTTTCTTGTAGACCACATCTACACCAAAGTGGCGCAGAAGCTTTATGGAGCTTATTGTGGTGTCCTGCAGGGCCGACTGGCCCATGCAGGTTGCAAAGAAGTTTACTTTATTGGTCATAAAAGCAATCCGGATTATATGTTATTTTCTGATTACCTCAGGGATCATGTCAGGCAGGAACAGAGCCACGCACAGACACCATATGCCTATGAGAATAATAAATGACAGTGAGTACTTGAAGGTGAACTTGAACAGATCTGATTCACGACCTACAAGACCTACAGCTGCACAGGCAATGGCAATTGACTGAGGTGAAATCATCTTGCCTACTACACCACCTAAAGAGTTGGCGGCCAGGAAGAGAGACTCGCCTATACCTAAAGTTTGAGCAGAGGCTTGCTGTAGTATACCAAAGAGCAGGTTGGATGAGGTATCAGAACCTGTAATAAAGACACCAAGCCAGCCAATAATAGGTGAGAAGAAGGCAAAGCCGTCACCTGTGGTGGCAAAAGCCTGACCTAAGGTTGTGGACATACCTGAATTCTTGGCAATAGAGGCAAAGGCTACTACAAGACCAATGGTTACAATTGGAATGGCCATCTCTTTGATGGTCTCCCAGTAGCACTCGGCTGCATCTGCAACCTTGATGCGTAAAAAGGCAATGGTCAGCAGTGCTGCAATAAAGATGGCAGTACCTGCCTGGAAGGCAATGAGGTTTACAACCTGAGCTACAGATACAGGTGAGAGCTTGGTTGGATCAATAACACTTGGGCTCATGATAGTGCCTACAGTGTTGTTGAACTGAATGGTAACCTGTGTGAACTCTAAAATTGAGCCCTTGGCAAAGAGAGACTTAAATGGAGCTGAGGTCCAGATAATGATAAGAGCAATAAGCAGTAGGAATGGAACCCAGGCTCTAAAGAGCACACCTGCTGTCAGGGTATTGTCCTTAGGGAACTCTTTGAGATCATCTAAACGGAAGATGACCTTTGGCTGCCAGAAGCGCAGGAAGATGGTGGTACATAACAGAGCTACCACAGCTGAGGTGATATCAGGCAGCTCGGCGCCAATGTAGTTTGAGGTAAAGAACTGAGTTACAACAAATGAAGTTGAGGTAACAAGAACACCTGGGAAGGTCTGAATTACACCCTTGACACCATCCATTAAGAATACGATGAAAAATGGTACGGTAAATGAAAGAGGCACTAACAGACGACCAATCATGGCAGATACAGCATGCTGCTCAACACCTACAAGGTCACACATGGCTGTAATTGGAATACCTACTGCACCAAAGGCTACAGGTGCGGTATTGGCAATAAGACATAGACCTGCTGCATACATTGGTTTTAGACCAAGACCTACAAGCAGTGCTGCTGTAATGGCTACAGGACCGCCAAAGCCAATGGCACCTTCAAGGAATGAGCCAAAGCAGAAACCGATGAGAATAACCTGAATTCTGTGATCCGGTGTAATACTGATTACAGACTGTTTGATAATTTCAAAGGATCCTGACTTTACAGAGAGCTTGTAGAGGAAAATTGCAGCTACAATAATCCAGGCAATAGGCCACATGCCGTTGGTAAAGCCCTGTACAAATGAGGCACCTACAAGCTGACCTGGCATGTCATAGACATAGGCTGCAATAACAGCGGCTACAACTACGGTAATAAAGCCTGCCTGATAGCCTTTGAGCTTGAACAGAATAAGGCATGCAAGAAAAACAATAATTGGAATACCTGCCGCACCTGCCGACAGCCAGATATTGTTCAATGGGTCATAATTTTGAATCCACATGTAATTATCTCCAAAGTGTTTGTTAAAAAATTGCTTTATATTTTCTACAAATAAGTGAGCAAGAATTATCAAGTACTAATTTATTGCAACAAGAGACCAACAATTGCATAGTTTTATCCTCAAAAGTAAATAAATATCCGAATAAACATTCAAATATTTAAAATATGTGTAATAAAAATTTATTTTAAAAAACATTAATTTAAATAAACAAAAATGATCTGACTCACATTTAGTTTGCTGATAAAACTTATCAAAAAATAGATAATTGTTATTTAAATCAATCAAATGTGACAGATTGAGACACTGCAGGCAGAATTTTTTTAAGGGATTTTAAAAATTATTTATTGAATTTAATGCATATTTATTAAAATACACATAAAATATAAATGTATACACTTAAAAGAGCCTAAACTTCATATAGAAAAATACATCTAAAAATTATTTCTATGCAAAAAGAGATCTGCTGTCATTTAATAATGGCAAAAGTCATCAGATGAGTGGACTTTTTTATGTAGTCAATGCCTGCAGCTAATATATACAGATCTTATCATTTAACATTTATATAGTTTCCTACTAACATCTATATAGTATCTTTAATTTATACCCAGCCCCCTCCTTTCTCTATAAACAGAGGCAGATCTAAGCTTTAACTACAGTCAGTGCATATAGTGAGCTCTATCAAAAAACTTAAATCAACATAATTTGATTAAATAAAATTTTTATAATAAAGGTGATTTAAATCAAATTTATTTTAAGTAAGCTTACCTAAAATAGTGGTGTAACTAAAATTTTGTTGAGTGAGGTTTTATATGAAAAATGTTATTAGTTCAGAACTGGCGCCAAAAGCTGTAGGTCCATACAGTGCCGGCATTGAGAAAAACGGTACTGTCTATCTGTCAGGTCAGCTGCCAATTGATGCAGCCACTGGTCTGATGCCTGAGGGCATTAAAGAGCAGACAACTATGTCTTTAAAAAATGTTGAGTCACTGCTCGTATCTGCCGGTCTTTCCTTTGATGATGTGGTTAAAACCACTGTCTATCTGTCAGATATAAATAACTTTGCAGCTATGAATGAAGTCTACCAGAGCGTTTTTAAAGCTCCATTCCCAGCCAGATCTGCCTTTGCCGTACGCGATTTACCAAAAGGTGCATTGGTTGAGATTGAGTGTATTGCTATAAAATAGAGGGTAAAAGCTATGGATCAAAGTCTGTTAACTCTTTTTGTACTCATATCGAGTATTCTGCTTATTGTCTTTACCATCATCAAATTCAAGCTTCATCCTTTCCTGGCGCTGCTTCTATCCTCCTTCTATGTTGGTATTATCATGCAGGTCAATCCTCTTGAGCTGCTCAAGGGTATTGAAAACGGTATAGGTGGAACCTTAGGCTTTTTAGCCTCCATCATCGGTCTTGGTACCATTTTAGGTAAAATGCTTGAGGTGTCAGGTGCCGCCGAGAAAATCGGTATTACTCTTTTAAAGAGTAAATTCCTCTCACCTGGCGTTATTATGGTCATTGTAGGTCTTATCTGCGGTATTACCCTCTTTGTTGAGGTAGGTGTGGTGCTTTTAATTCCTCTGGCCTTCTCTATTGCCAAAAAGACCAATACATCACTTTTAAACCTGGCCATTCCTCTGTGTACTGCTCTTATGGCTGTGCACTGTATTGTACCGCCACATCCTGCTGCTCTATACGTGGCCAACCACCTCAAGGCTGATTTAGGTACAGTTATTCTTGCAGGTTTATTTGTAGGCCTTATTGCATCTTTAGTCGGCGGTCCGATGTTCTTAAAGATGATCAAGAATAAAGTTCCATTCAAAGAGGTTCCTGCTGAGTTCTCTGATATCAAGGTACGTGAAGAGTCAGAGCTGCCATCTCTTGGCTCAACTTTATTTGTAATCTTCCTGCCAATTGCTCTGATGCTTATCAAAACTGTAGCTGAACTTAATTTTGATAAGGAAAGCTCCACCTATATGCTCCTTGAGTTTTTAGGCAACCCTATCACCGCTATGTTTATTGCAGCTTTTGTAGCCTACTATGTTTTAGGTATCAAAAGACAGATGAGCATGAGCGATCTTTTAGCCCACACAGAAAACTGCTTTGGTGCCATTGCCAATATTCTGCTTATCATTGGCGCAGGCGGTGCTTTCAATGCTGTTCTGGTTATGAGCGGCGTGTCTGAGAACTTAGCTGCCATTCTTGCCAATATGCATATGCACCCTATTCTTTTAGCCTGGCTTGTAGCTATTATTCTGCATGCAGCTGTTGGCTCTGCAACTGTAGCCATGATGGGCGCCACTGCCATTGTAGCTCCAATGCTTGCCATGTATCCTCAGATCTCCCCTGAGATCATAGCCTTAGCTATAGGCTCAGGTGCTATTGGCTGTACCATTGTGACAGACTCACTGTTCTGGCTTGTAAAGCAGTACTGCGGTGCCACCATGAACGAGATTTTCAAATACTATACCAGTGCTACTTTAATTGCCTCTGTTGTAGCTTTAGTTATAACCTTTATGCTCTCATTTGTAATGTAAGGAGTAAAAAATGTCAGATTTCAATGTTAATGAATTAGTAGAAAAATATCCTTTACTGGCCGATCTTATAGCTCTTAAGGACAGTGCCTGGTTCAATCCAAATATTGCCCCTTTTGCTGTAGCTAAAGATGATGTGGGTCTTGATGCAAATGATATTGATGATGCAGCGCAAAGATTAAAGCGCTTTGCTCCATACCTTGCCAGAGTGTTTGAAGATGCTGCCAAAAGCAAGGGCATTATTGAATCAGAGATTGTAGATATATCAAAGATGAAGGAGGCTCTTGAGGCTGACTATGGCGTAAAGATCAGAGGCCGTCTCATGCTCAAAAAAGACAGCCATCTGCCAATCTCAGGCTCCATCAAAGCCCGTGGCGGTATTTATGAGGTATTGCATCATGCCGAAGATCTGGCCATAGAGGCTGGACTTTTATCTAAAGATGATGATTACTCAAAGCTTGCCTCTCCTGAGTTTAAGGAGTTTTTCTCACGCTATAAGATAGCTGTAGGCTCAACTGGCAATCTAGGTCTGTCCATTGGCATTATGAGTGCCAAATTAGGCTTTAATGTCAGCGTACATATGTCAGCTGATGCCAGAGAGTGGAAGAAGCAGAAACTGCGCTCCCATGGTGTCAATGTTGTAGAGTATCAGAATGACTACTCTGTAGCTGTAGCTCAGGGCCGTGAGGAGGCTAAAAAGGATCCTTCATGCTTCTTTATTGATGATGAAAACTCAAAGACCCTGTTTCTAGGCTACTCTGTTTCAGGTCAGAGATTAAAGGCACAGCTTGATAGCATGGGCATTGTGGTTGATAAAGAGCATCCTTTATTTGTCTATCTGCCATGCGGTGTAGGCGGCGGTCCTGGCGGTGTGGCCTTTGGTGTTAAAAATGAGTTTAAGGATGATGTACACTGCTTCTTTGCCGAGCCTACACACTCACCATGCATGTATTTAGGCGTTTATACTAATCTGCATGAGAAGATCTCTGTACAGGATTTAGGCATTGACAATGTCACAGCAGCTGACGGTCTTGCTGTAGGCAGAGCCTCAGGCTTTGTAGGTCATGCCATGGCCCGTCTCATTGATGGCTACTATACCCTCTCAGATGATGAGATGTATAAGCTTTTATACATGTTAAGCTGCAAGGAGGATATCAAGCTTGAGCCTTCAGCTCTTGCCGGTATGAAGGGTCCTATGTGCATTATGCAGGCACAGGAGTACCTAAAGCGCATGGGCATGGATGAGAGCGTGCTTGACAATGCCACTCATATTGTATGGGCCACAGGCGGCGGTATGGTGCCAGAGGCAGAAATGAGTAAGTATTTAGAAAAAGGCAGCAGTCTTTAAATTTTAACGCACAATACTTTATATAGTGTAATGAGGAGGGTTGCCTCCTCATTTGTTTTAAAGGCTGTACTTGTTAATAGTATATTTTTTGTTAGTATATAGTTAAATTTAACATACTGCGGTGAATAAAATGAGAAGTAAATTAGAACATGAATATCTGAATTATCACTATACTGATGAGGATAGACAGACACTCACGCAGTATAAGGCCCTGGTTGATGCCATGGGTGGCCTGTTTGGTGAGACCTGTGAGATTGTACTTCACAGCTTTGAAGATCTTAATGCCTCTGTAATTCATATTCATAACGGAGCCTTAACTGGCCGCTGCATAGGCTCCCCTGTTACCGACAAGGCACTGCAGATCCTGCATGAGCATGAAAAAAGCGCTATTGATCACTCTGATGTGTACTTTACTAAAAATAAAAACAATCACACCATGCGATCAACCTCGACCATTATTAAAAACTCCAAAGGCCGTCCTATTGGCATGCTGTGCATAAATCTTGATATCTCAGTGCCGCTCGATAAGCTTTTAACCTCTTTAATGCCGCATGATGTTATGCCAAAGGCCAGTCACGATGCAGAGAACTTTGCAATTGATGTGGATGATTTGATAGTCTCTCAGACTCTAAAGGTCAGAGAGCAGATTTTTGCCGACAGCTCTATCTCGCTGCGCCAGAAAATAAAGGAAATTGTCACTATCTTAAATATTCAGGGTATTTTCAAGCTGCGTGAGGCTGTAATTAAGGTGGCCGAGACTTTAGATGTCTCACGTGATGTGGTTTATATGCATCTGCGTCAGCTTAAAAAGCAAGAGCATGATGATTAAGATCTGTAAAAAAGCATAAGAAGATAAAGAGCTATACTGCTTTTATCTGTATGTATCAAAAAGCATACCCTTATTGTACGGGCCCTGTATGGAGCCTTTTTTGTGCCCCTTATATAAAAAGATGGGATTTTTTCCAAGGCGGGTAAAAGTTACACCGAGGATCTTTTATTGCACATGTTATATAAAGATTATCTAATGGTTATATAAAGGCTGTCCGTATAGTTATATAAAGATTGTCCTAATAACTATTTATAGCTTGGTAAACATCAGATCTTTATATTTGCCCTGTGTTCTTTAGAGCTTAAGATCTTTTACTGTCATAACTCTTATAGCTCTTAGTTTGTTGAGCATAAAGTCAGGAGATCTTTTCTTTTTTATCTTTTCTTTGTGCAGTTTAAATGCGTCCTGAGCTTATGTTAAAGGCAGGACAAAGCCTGCCATCTCTAAAGCCTTGCCTATGAGTGTGGCTTTTTAGGTGTTACTAGAATACGTAGCGGGCATTAGCCGTCACACCAAATTTATCAACATTTAAAGATCTAGTATAGTTGAGGCCAAGACCAAAGTTTTGTCTTGTAGATTCAAGATCTAAGGTGGCACCATAGGTTACATCATCTAAAACCGCTGAGCTTAATGCCGTATTTGTTGAAGAGCCAACAAAGTTTGCACTTGAGCTGTGCTCTGTATCACCTGTATTGCAGGTAATGCTAAGGTCAGCTGATAGTTTAAATGTCCAGGCACCGGCCTTGATATCCTAGCTTAAAGTTACACCTACAGGAATAAAGACAATACTCTGTAGATCAGATGTAACAGCGACTAAAGCTTCCTTGTCAGAGACTACCTGATAGCCATCAGAGTTTATGCTGCAAAAACGTAAGATAGCATGTGGCACTATATCTGCAAAAGCGGTTGCAAACTTATACTCAGGGTAAAAAAGACTTTTATGAGTATAATCTAAGATAGATGGGCAAGAGCGTTGCCGCTCTTTGCAACAAGCAGCCTGAGGTCTTAGATGAGCTTAAGGTGCCCCTCTGGCACCTTTTTAACGCCCCTATTTGTTGTCAGGATTTGAGATTTTCTGTTTTTTATATTTAAAGCCAAGTGAGACAAATAGTTCAGATACTTTCTTAAAGCCATAATCCTTAACCTTAAAATCAGGATATTGTTTGCGAACTTTCTCAGTAAGCTGACTTGTATATATGCTATGCCCATTAGCCTGAGCTAAAACCTCTTCGACAAATTTTTTAATGTGCTCGGCACTCTTTTTTGTCTTTTGTGTTAAAGTGGCCTTTGCAGCAGGAGCTATCTCCTGCTCCTTGCTCTTTATAGTATCTACGTTTATGTCTGATGCAAACAGAGCAAGTGGCGTATCATCCATGACATATAGGATCTGATCCTGATTTAAAGGCACCTCAAGGGTGGACATACACTCATCATCAGAGCAGTACATATCATAATTATCAAGCTCAGCACCAAAATCAAGGGGTAGCTGCTCGCTATCAAGATTGACAAAGGTGGTGCATGAGTTCTTTAGAAGATCATGTGTCTTATTCTGTCCTGCAATAATAACCCTTTTATCAAGCCTGTCGAGCTTTAGAATAAGACTTGAGATATCACTGTCAGAGCTTGCTATGATAAAGGTATCAATATCTGTACTTAAGGCAAGCTCAATGGCATCAATACACAAGGCAATATCAGCCGAGTTTTTGCCTGTTATAAGATGAAAGGTCTGTATGGGCTCAAGATTGTATTTTAAGATATAGCTCTTCCACGGACTATAAGATGGCTGAGAAAAGTCTGCATAGATGCGTTTGCATACAATCTGCCCCAAGCTTTGTGTATAGGATACAAGACGGTCTGCAAACTTTGAGCCTATATTCTCACCGTCAATTAATAGCGCAATCTTCATAGATTTTAAGATAAACTGTATTTAGATGTCTTTGACACTGCCGCCTAAATGTACCTTTGGCTCAAGCAGTGATGAGTACTCATGTATTCTGTCTTTAAAGTCTTTGTTTTTAATCATAAGCAACAGATTTGATGCCACCCTCTGCCCTATATCAAAACCCTGATTTATGGTGCAGGTGACATTGTCATGCTCAACCTCATCAGATGACATATCAAGGCTTACTAATGATATATCATCAGGCACTTTTTTATTAAGAGTCTTTAAAACTTTTTTGACAAGTTTATAGATAATGCTGTTGCAGCACACTAAAGCTGTGGCATTGGGAATTTTTTCAAGATAGGATTCTATATTTTTTCTAAAGCTCTGATCATGGGCATCATCAGAGACACACCATTTTAAATAGCGATCGCGCAGATCAAGCCCTGAGAGCAGCATAGCCTCATACATGCCCTGAAACTTCTCTACAGCCTGATAGTTGTCACACACAAAGATTCCGCCTATTTTCTTGTGGCCACGGCTTATAAGATATGAGGCCATCTCTTTGCCAGCCTGCCGCCCGTCGGTCAGAACCTTTGGATAATTGAGCTCTTTGTAGTAATTGTTATAAAAGATAACAGGAATCTTAAGGCTTTCATAACACTCTTTGTACAGCTCAAGATTAGGATTTAAAAGCGAGGCTTTAACCCCGTCGACAATAAAGCCGTCAAAACCCTCATGCATCAGGGTTTTAATACATTCTCTTTCATTGGCAAATTTATTGTCTGTAATATAAACCTGCAGATTTACACTGTGACCGTCAAATACACTCTCAATACCCTTTTTAAGCTCGGCATTGGCCTTGGCATCCTGTCCCTGCACAATAAGAGCAATCTTGTATTTATATTTAAGATCTTTATTGAATTTTTCTTTATAGGTGTTTTTGTTAAGTACACGGTCTTTGTTGAAAAAGGCACCGGCCCCCTGCACCTTGTAGATAAAACCGTCATGCAGCAGTATATCAAGGGCTGCTCTGACAGTAGACCTGCTCACGGTCAGCTCTTTGGATAAAAAGAGCTCAGATGGCAGTTTGTTTTTAGATGAGAATTTATTTTTCTCAAGAAACTCAACTAAATAGTCAAATACCATTTGTGTCTTAATATCATGTCTGGCCATGAGCATGTCTACCTTTAAATGCTAAAGAATAAAACTTAGTCCTCTATTGTAACATGCATATGCTCTGCTTCATTTATCATTTGCATAAGTCTTCTACGCAAGGTCAGTTTTATCTCAGTATAATTTTCATCCCTGATCTTATTGTCAAGCTCATATGGATCGACACTAAGATCGTACAGAAAATCATCACGATAGTGATCAGATGAGCCCTTCTCGCCGCCTCCTACGTTAGGAGCATAGACTGCATAACAGTATCTGTCAGTACGTATGGCACGGCCAAGACGACTTTCAGATATCTGAATGAAGGCCTCCTGTTTACGTCCGGCATCCTTTCTGTGCACTACATCGATTAAGTTCTCGCCAATCATTTTGTCACCCACATCAATGCCGGCCAGAGCAAGTATGGTCTTTGGCAGAGAGTCTGTGCTTACCACATCATCAAAGCGTACACCGCCCTTAAACGGACCGCCTGCTATGACAAGGGGTACATGCACTGCAGCATCATGGCATGATCTCTTGTAATCATCATAGCCGTTTAAATGCTCATCCTTGTTGCGTGTCATAAAGTGAGAGCCATGATCTGAGGCAAAGATAATAACAGTATTATCATAAAGGCCCTCATCCTTAAGGCGCTGTACAATGCGGCCTAAATTTTTATCAAGAGCTGCACACTGACCTATATAGTCAGGATACTCCTCTTTGGCATTGCCGCCTAAAGCTTCAAGATCGTGCGGCAGTTTGACATCTTTGTATTTCTCCTTGGAGCCCTCAGGTCCCTCATAATGTCTGTGATCATTCTGATGATGCGGCTCAATCTGAGAGATGGTCATGAAAAACGGCTTTTTCCTGTCATATCTGTCAAAGAACTCTAAAGCAAAATCAGTAATGCAGTCAGCTCTGTAGCCTTTAAAATCAAGTCTTTGATTGTTCTCATCAAAGATATAGCCATCATAGCCATGGGAGGTAAACTCAAGCACATCAGATGCTCTCCAGAAACCGCTATAACCGCCGCGATACTCAAGAGGAATGGCAGTTATGGTGTGATCAATATGAGGCTTTTGCTCAAGCTCGCCCTCAGATGCTAAATGCCATTTACCAATATAGGCAGTCTCATAGCCGCCCTCTTCAAGATAGTTGGCCAATGTCTTTACATCATGCGGTAGCATTTTATTGTTTCTAAAACAGCCTGTAGTTGTTGCATACTGACCTGTCTGGAACAGGGCACGGCATGGGCCGCAGACAGGCTGAGGTGAGATGGCTGTGCCAAAGGCCACACCCTCACGGGCCAGGCTATCTAAATTAGGGGTGACATCAAGCTCCTGTCCAAAACAGCCGCAGGTATCATGTCTTTGCTGATCAGTAAAGTAAAATAATATATTAAGACTCATAACTTATTCCTCACTCATAGCCTTCTCTACATCTTTCTGGGTTTTCATCTCAAGTTTTTTAGATTTGACAATGGCCCACAGGGCAACAACTATAAGCACTATAAGTGCAATACAGTAACCTGAACTTACAAAGATTGATGGGTCGCCATCTGAGAGCAGCAGTGCTCTGCGGAAATTGGTCTCTGTCATATTGCCAAGCACCAGACCTAAAAGTATTGGCACGGCTGGCAGATCAAGGCGGCGGCAGATCCAGGCCAGTGCACCAAAGTACAGAGCCACAGATACATCAAAGTAATTCTTGTTGACGCTATAGGCGCCTGCAAAACAGAAAATTACAATAATTGGAGTGAGTATCTCCTGTGGAATGGCTAAAACCTTGGCAAACAGACGGGTTAGGAATGAACCCTGCAGCAGCATGAACAGGTTGACAAGGATAAGACCTAGCATAATGGCATACATGATGTCGCCATCTGTGGTAAACAGTGACAGACCTGGATTTAAACCATTGATCATAAGGGCCGAGAGCATAATAGCCACAGTGCCGTCACCAGGAATACCTAAAGTCAAAAGCGGAATTAAAGTGGCGCCGGTTACGGCATTGTTGGCAGATTCAGCAGCTACAATACCCTCAACCGAGCCATGGCCAAATTCCTCTTTGTGCTTTGACATGTTTTTGGCCTGACTGTAGCTTATCCATGAGGCCTCAGAGGCACCTGTGCCTGGAATAATACCTACAATAACACCAATAATGGATGACAGGCAGATAGGACGGATAATTCTTCTTTTCTCATCCTTGGTGATAACGCCATCATCAAGCTTTTTGCGCATGGACACTTTAAGCTGTGAGACAAAGCCCTCTGCTTTGCCTATAATCTCAACTAAAGCAAATAAACCGATAAGACATACGGCAAGATCAAGGCCTAAATATAATCTGTCCACACCAAAGGTTAAGCGATCATAACCTGTCATGGAATCAGAGCCTACACAGGCAAATAAAAGACCTAAACAGGCTGCAATAATACCCTTGATAATACTCTTGCCAGAGACGCCTGCAATAATGGTAAGACCAAACAGACAGACCATAAAGTACTCGGCTGTACCTAGCTGTGCTGCAATCTTTGCAACCTGAGGGCCTAAAAAGAGCAGTGTAAAGGCTGAGAACACACCACCAAAGGTTGAGGCATAAAGAGCCAGCTTTAAAGCCACACGGGTTCTGCCCTTTTTAGATAATGGATAGCCATCGAGCATGGTGGCCGCAGCATGCGGTGTACCTGGGGTGTTAATCAAAATGGCCGACACCGATCCTGCATAGCCGCCTGCACAGTAGATGCCAAGCAGGAACATCATGCCAGGAATTGCTGTGAGCTGATAGGTAATTGGCAGGAATAAAATTACACATAAAATAACGCTAAGACCTGGAATTGCAGCAAATATAGCGCCTATAAAGACACCTATATTTATCCACATCATATTCTCAAGCGTAAATAATAAAGCCGAGGCTGAGAGCATATAATCAAACATATTACCTCCTAGAATCTGACTTTAAGGCCAAAGTAGAAGGCAGCCCAGATAGCCACAGCAAGTGTCAGGGCAATTGCATAGTAAGAGAGCTTTCTACATTTGAAAAAGATTAAAAAGGAGAGCACACAGAAGATGGCGCCAAGCACAAACATCTCACTTATCGAGGCAATTAAATAGGTTGCAAGTAAAATACCAAAAATGATAAGAGCCTTGACCTCGGTGAGCATATTTAAAGTCTTATACTCAATGGCTCGGCCCTGCATGATGGCAAATACATCCTTGACAATCAAAATGGCACAGCAGATTAACATGACCCACATTAAAAGAGTCGGAAAGGCCCTGCCGTTGACCACATGGTTATCACCTATAGGGATCTGTGTATCCATGGTGAATAATATAAACAGAGCAAAAAGAGCCATGACAATGCCGGTCACAAGATTTATAGGTATACTGACCGTTTTTTGTTCAAGTTTTTTAGCAAGAGGCTCTGTTTTTTGCTCTATTGCATCAATTACAGCACGCATAAGTAATCCTACCTTTACACAAAAGCACTAAACAGCAATAAAAAAATTTAAAGATAAGGCGGGAGGCTCCCGCCTTTTAAAATTTAAGAGGTGTCTGATTATAAAATAACGTCTTTGTACTTGTTGATGATGTCCTTTACGTTCTGAACATGATCATCAACCTGCTGCGGAGTTAATGGATCAACTTCAATCAGCATTGTCTCCTGCATCCACTTTGAAACTTCAGGATCGGATAAGACCTTGTTATACAGAGCCTTTAACTCCTCAACTGTTTTGCCGTCGGTACCGGCTCTGGCCATAACCAGGCAGCGGTTTCTAAAGTATGGATAATCATAGGCACCAACGCCCTCAACGCCTGCAAATGGACCGTGCTCAATTGGCTTTTCATCAAAGGCGGCAATTACATCAACAGTACCCTGCTCTGAGGCTTCAAGGATCTGGCTCTGATGTGATACGGCAAAGGTGGTCTCACCACGGGCTACAGCCTGTGCAGCCTCGGCAGCTGAGGTGTATGGAGTGAGCTTTAACTTGCCCTGTGCACCCATGGCAGTAAAGAGAGCACCGGCTAAGAAAGCCTCTGATGAGGTGGCGCCGTTTACAGCAACATTGATGGTGTCAGAGGTGGTTTTTACATAGCTCTGCAGATCTTTTATGGTCTTGATGCCAAGCTTTGATTGAGCTGAGAGCACAAAGATTGATGAGTACAGATTCTCAACGTAGGCAAAATCCTTTTCAGAGAATTTTAACTTGTTTGGATCAATAATTGAGGTAATTGACAGTAAACCCTCTCCTACAAAGACTAAATTAGGATCGCCTGCTTTTTTATCTAAAACCCAGGTGTTGACAGTGGCGGCATCACCCTTGATGGCCTCTGATACTAAAATGTACTTGTCAGAGAACTTGGTGGATAAGGTTGATGCTTTTTGTGATACCACAGCAGCTACACCAGATGGAGCCCATGGGCAGGTTACAGTCCAGGTTTCTTTGTCATTAGAACAACCTGAGGCAAAAATGGCTGCGCTGGCGCACAGTGCTGTTACTAATGTCTTGAAGGAATTTTTCATGTCACAATCCTCATAGTGAACTAAATATGTTAAGTATAGAATAGCAGAATCAAAAATTAAAAATACAAGCTAGTGCACATTTTTGTAAAAATTGTATGATAATATACATACAAGCTGAGGGACAAAAAGCCTTTTTTATCTGCCCTTTTAAGTTTTTTTAACATTTGTATAAAAGCTTTTTATGGATATATACACAATAGCCGTGCTCATTTTCTGCGGCATGTTCTCAAATGTAATGTCAGCCATTTTCGGTATTGGCGGCGGTGTACTCATGGTCCCTATTTTAATGACTGTCTTTACCGATTTTCCTATTCAGATGGTGGCAGCTACCTCTCTCTCTATTGTCATAGGTACAGCTTTAATCAATCTTGCCTACTTTATACGTCAGAAGATAAAGGTCTCACTGCTATCCACACTGTTATGGTCTCTTGGCATGATTGTAGGTGTGCAGCTGGGCTTCTATGCAAGCTTCTATATGCATGAAAATATCATTGTAGGTGTCTTTGTGGCAACTATGCTTATTCTCTCGGTTAAAACCTTTATAGCCTCTAAAAAGCCTGCAAAGGAGAGTATATCTGCTGTGGGTGTAAGAGACTTGACCGTAGGATCACTCTTTACTACAGGCGGTGGTTTTATTGCAGGTCTTACAGGTATTGGCGGCGGCTCGATTATGGCCCCTCTTATAAAGCAGCTGCCCTGTGTGCACCCATCACAGGTGGCTATCTATTCAAACTATATGATGGTTTTAGGCGGTATTGGCAGTATGTATGGCTATCTTATAAAAGAGTGCCCCTACACTATGGTCAATACCTATCAGATAGGCTATATAAACTTTACTATTATAGGTATAGTGGTGCTCTCATCCTTTGTAACCTCATTTTTCTCAATGAAGCTACGCAAAATACTATCTAAAAGAGTAACCGATCTGGCCTTGGGCTTTATCCTGCTCTTTATTGGTATTTATACCACTGTGCTTAAATTTGTGCTCTAGGCTCTCTTGCTGCTAAACAGTTTTTTTCCACTTTATATTTAACTCAGCTCATGCCCTGTATTTTGTATGCAGGGCATTTTTATATCAGCTCTTTTTAAAGTCGCAGTTTTTATTTGTCCTGACAGCAAGGCTCCTCTTTTAAAGTTTGCTTTTTACATAGGAACAACATTATGAAAAGATCTTAAAAATTAGTCTTGATTGCATGCCTAAAAGCTTTGTATTTGATCGCAGTTTGTTGGGTTCTTCCCTGAAATTGGGGGTTGACCCAAGATCGCAAACGGTATCTATGGTCTTAAGCACAAGAATGCTTAAGACCCGGCCAAATTGTCAATGCAAAAACTGTCCGTCAATGACGAGCCCTTACGGGTTGGCTTTGCCAATCATTGACTGTCAGTCTTTTGCATTTGCTAAAGCTTTATGAAAAATCCCAAAGATTTTTCCCTTGAGATTAATTTTTATATTTCAGATAAAATAAGGGCCCTGACAACAACTTTACCCGACCAAAGGAAAGAATATGACAGAGCCTAGTGCTATTATAATAAATTCCTACACTGCTGCCAATACAGAAACAAATGAAACTTTAATCAAAGCCAGTGCTAATGAATTAATGCACTGTAAGTTTGAACACGGCGTTCTCAATATGTACCCGGGTTGTGTAATGTCTGGTGAGCCTGAAATAGATGCTATGGCAATGACTGTTACCTATCATCTTGGCTATACGCTTTGGAGAGAGGAGCTTGAACAAAACTGCCCACTCTGTGGCTGCCATAAAGTAAATATAAAGGACTGGGGAGAGCGCACAGTAAAAGATTGCACACTAGGACCATTTGCGGTTATTTTAAAGATACGCGTACCTAAGGTCATTTGTTGTGGATGTGACCATGCCAGATGGCTAAAGCCAAGCTTTGTCCATCCGCATCATAGGATAACCTTACGCTTATATGGGCAGATACTGCAGCTTCTTGATTTGGGCGAGAGTCATCTAGATTTAAAGAAAATAAGCTCTATCACGGCTGTAGAGGCAGATATTGTCAGGAACATTGATAAGGCAAGGCTTATAGAGATGTTCAAAGATATAAGTCTTGAAGACGTTAGGAACATAGCTATAGACGAGATAAGCGTTAAAAAGCACCATAAGTATATATCAGTCATCATAGATGCCGATACCAGGCGCCTTTTGTATGCTGCCTACGGCAGAAAGAAAGATGATTTAAGGCCATTCTTTGATAGATTAAAAGAGCTTGGACTGCTTGACCAGATTGAAGGTGCAGTAATGGATGGCAACTGCGGATATCAGAATCTAGTCAAAGAGCTCTGCCCTAATGCAAAGATAGTGCTTGATTTATTCCACTGCCTGCAACAGTTTAACAGTGAAGTGGCAGATGCCATAAGGCTTGATAAAATAAAAGATTTACGCAAGGAGCTTGGCGCCATGGACGCCGGCGAGTATCAACAAAAGAAAAGTGAATACAAGAAGCGTATAAAAGATCTTAGACAGAGCAAGTGGCTGACTTACATGGGCTCAGATAAACTCAACACTCTTGAAGAGTCGCAAAAAGATCTTGTAGAAACCCTCAAACAGAATAAGACCTTGTTTACAATATCAATTTTTGGAGACCATATCAGAGATCTATGACATAGCGGAGGTACACCTGAGCAGGTTGAAACAGCAATTAAAAACCTGTATTCACAAGCTGAAGCAACAGAAATTCCTTTACTGATAAGGTTCTGCAAGAAGCTAAAAGATTGGAGCTGTTATATTATTCATGCGGCTACAACTGGCTTAAACACCAGTATTTTAGAGGGATGCAATGCTAAATTTAAAACCATTAAAAGGGTAGCATACGGTTTTAGAGATATAGGGTACTATATATTGAAAATGCATCAGGCTCTGTCTCGAGATAGAAAATCAACTCTCAAAGCTGCCGTAGTTTCAGAGCCTGTTGAAAATAATGTCAACCCCCAAATTTAGGGATGAGTCGTTTGTTGTCTATAAGTTATTGTATCTATGCAGAAAATGGTAATTTTGTATGGCTTTATATAACTTTTTGCCATCTTTATTAAGCTAACGACAACAAATGCATTAAAAAGTTAAATTTGATATTTATATTTTTTATAAAATTGCTACAATGCACACACACTTTTACACTTGAATTATGCTAAAAATTAACAAGTAGTTTAAGCTGTGAGAGCTGAATATAATTACAGGAGATACAAATGAGACTCGGCTTTCTCTTATATGCCATCATCTTCGGATTCCTTGGCTTTCTATTCTATAGTGTGGGTGGCATGCCAGCTCGTCCAGTGCAAAAGGTGGCTAGTGCTGACCCTAATGCATATGAACATGCACATTTTAATGATAAAGCAAGCAGAGCAAGTCAGATCAAGGTTTTTGGCGCAGAGCCTCCAAAGCTGGAAGTGGTTGAAGAACCAGAGCCAGTAAAGAAAGAGCTTCCACCACCTAAGCCTTACAAGCGCGACTTAAGTCAGATTAAAGTATTTGAAGAATAGTAAAAGCGGCCATATTAAATATGGCCTTCTTTTTATCTGCAGTATATCTCAGCCAAACCTCACCTTAATTCACTCAGGCTCTTTAGGATCCATATCTTAGACTTACTGTCAGTTGTGCTGCAAGACACTTTAAATATCTCTTGGATTTCTTGGCATTAACGATCTCTTTAAGCCCTATCGGTCACACGCAGCGTTAAATGTAAGATCTGGCACTCTTTTATCTTGTGCCAAAGGATGGCAAGTCTATAAAGCTGTCATAGTCTGGCTGATAACTTTCAGCCCATTGTGTCTTATAAAGCTGATAGTCATTGATAGATAAGGCTTGGGTTATAGCTTTACAGACCCTGCCCTGAGGATCGTAAAGAAGATCTTCTTTATTAAACTGCAATAAAACATCAATGCGTGCAACCCAGTCAGCCATGGTAAGTCCAATATCATGTGAAGCCAGGCTTTGAGCATAATCAAGATACATGGATACAAGATGCTGAAGATTATCTGTCATCTTAAAATCAGGCTGTATAGCATAAGCCTGGACTGAGATATTATGTAAGTGCTGTGTTATAGCCCAGTAAAGTCTGCAACTAACCCTTTTATAAAAACTTAGTGTTATAGCAGCATTCTTGCTGTAATCTACAGAGCATTGAGCATAGATGTCAGTAAGCTTTTGATAAAAGGTGCGTGAACTTTCTCTAATGTCACTGATACGCTCAAGCATGTCTGCAAAGTAATCCTTGGATAGTGTTGAATATTGCGAAGAAGATCTGACGATCTTGTGTTAGAAGATCCGTGGAGTGGTAATTTTTAATATGACCTTCTGGGGTATTTTTAGCTCACAAAAAGACAAAATCTCATCCCTTTTGGCTTACTTTTTTATTATTTCATCATCATTTTTAATTTGTCAATACCTTATTTTTGTAGAAATTCCCGTTACTTTGAACCCATGAGGCTTAAATCTAGCTAGTGTAGCAAAACAAATTTCAATAACAACATATTGATACATAAGGAAATATTGTCCATAAAGATCTGGCTGTGCTACGCTAGAAGATCTTGAAATATTTTTTTAGAAGATCTTTAAAAGCACCATAACTTGTATTGTTTTTGAGAGATATCTAACATATTGGCGTCATATGTCACATAATATGTAAATTAAAGGAACACGCTCCTTTTGTCTAAAAAGAACATGCTCCTTTAATTAAAAGAACATGCTCCTTTAATTAAAAGAACATGTTCTTTTAACTTGTACCTTTAAATGTTCCTTTAATTGTAATTTTTTGATTATAATCAAGTGGATACTCAACAAAAAAGGCCAGCTTTTAAGCCAGCCCTTGTCTACTTTACCCAGTTTTATTTACCAAGCCTGGCTATAGCCTCCAGTATAGCCTGCTGCTTGTCATCGCTTTGCTGCTCCAGCCGCTTGGTTAAATGTGCGTTGGTCTTGGTTTGCTCCGCTAAAAGAGACTCAAGCTCTTTTATCCTTTCATCCTTTTTAGCAATTTGAGCATCTTGCTCTTTTAGCTTCTCCTGAGCTAGATGCAGCTCCTTTTGTGCCTCTGACATAAGCTCACCTATTTCCTTATGCTTTGCATCATACTCATTTTGCAGTCGGGTTCTGTCGGCATTGATCTTATCTCTAAAAGACTCAAACAGGTTTAATGCCACCCTTTGCATGTCCTGCTGGAAGCTTTCTGGCATAGTTTCATTAAAACTGGCCTCCATAATGGTTTTATTGTACTGACGCATAAATGCTGATATGGTTTTATTAGCGCCTCCGACAAGCTCTTTAATAGCACGTATAGTCAGTTTTTTACCTTGCTTATTAAGGGTAGATACAGCCTCATCAAATTTCTCTTTGGTCAGATCGTCACGAAAAGCTTTTTTATCTGATTTAGATGTTGTCATAATAATTATTCTCCAGGTTTTAAAAGAGCATGCTCTTTTGATTTAATCTTCATCAACAGAAGTACGGCGGGAAGTGCCTGGTACAATAAGTGTGTAATTATTGTTAGAGCATCGCTCAACAATAGATTCTGACAGTGAATCACCATCAATACCTCCTTTTAAAATATCAATCCAGGCATCTGGGGATTTTTGAGAGAGAATCACTGTGCTCTTTTTGCCATATCGCTTGTCCAGAATGTCAAATAAAATGCTTTTCTCGTCAGCATCATATGGGGTGAGGCAGAAGTCGTCCAGGATAAGCATGCTTTTACCTGTTATAACTTTTAACTTGGTGGCGTAGCTTGCAGAGCCTAAATTCATGTGCAGGTTGGCTATAATGTCTTTGGTTGAGTAGTATAAAGTTGAGTTGCCAAGACAGCAGTTGCGTCTCCCTAAAGCTGAAGCAATAAAGGTTTTACCAGATCCAGCTTTACCGTATATGGTCAGGTTGTAGCACTTTTCTACAAACTCAAGAGAGCTTAAGCTATCTATCTTATTGATAAATGTAGGGTCACTGCGTTCTAGATCTTTTAATATCATGCAAAGCTCTGCCTTTACCGGCAGTCTAGAAGCTTTAATTAAAGACTCCTGACGTCTTTTATTTCTTGTATTCTGCTCAGCTGTGAGCATATTGGTCAAAATGGTATCAATGCTGGTGGCCTCCAGCTCCTGAGGGTTGTTTACATATGCATTAAACTGCTCTAAAGCTCCCCTCATATCCAGCTCACGTAATAAAGATTGAATATTTGTAAGTGACATAATTAACTCCTAGCTAAGTTGATTTTTTATATAAGCAAAGCGCTCATCGTATACAGCATGGCCATTTAAAAATTCTTTAGGCCTAGATTGGTTCTCAGAACCCTGCGTAGATGAGGTTTGTGATGTGATTTCTTTTTGAGGCAATGGCCAGAGCATGAGATCGCAATGTCCTAAGATGACAGCTTCACCAAGGGCCATATAGGTCTTGTCATTGTAGACGTCATCATAATTGTATATGGCAGGCTTTTCATATCTCTCCCATATCTTTATAAGCTCAGAACATATGATACTGTCAAAGCCTTTGTACATATGCTCTTTGACGCAGCGATCAAAGATGCTGTAGTGAGCTTTATTGGCTTTAACAATGGTCAGGAATTTGTGTATATATCTTATTTTGTCAGCATATCCATATTTGCAGTGCGTGAGCTGGAAATCACACCAGCTTTTAACATGCTCCCCAATAGCTTCTGCCCACTCCAACAGTAAATCTTCTTGATTTTTTATGCTAAAGATGTCATATATAAGGTGTTGTTTTTCAATAACACCATGGATGGCTGACAGGCCTTTTACGCCATCCATTCTTTTATAACTTACAATAACAGTATCAAGGCTTAAAAAACTAACTGTCTGATTAGTGGTATGCACTGTGACTTTCTGTCCAATCCATTTAGATGGTATTGCGTATGTATGATCTTCAAAAGTAAAGCGGGCAGTCTCAGACACTGTTATAATGAAGCTTTCAAAGAACCTGTAATCCCATGAGGCAGGCTGTTGCAATAAACCTTTTTCAATATCAAAAAGCTCCTTTCTTGAGCTCTTCATGCCCCTTACCTTGCATTCATTCATCCTGGCAATATGAGGCGCGATAAAAGAGTTTATCTCATCTAATGAACTGAAAGGATTGCCGTCTTTTACGTGGTTGTTGGCAATAGACAGAGCATAACGGGTAACATACTTTACGGCAGCCTCGACAGCGCCCTTGTCTTTAGGCCGTCCGCTGCGACAGGTAAAGACCCCTATATTAAAAAACTCTTTAAAATTAATCATCTCATCTGTAAGCTGACCCTGATAACGAGCAGCCTTCTTAACAGCTGCTTTGAAATTATCAATGCGTATGACATGGGGACAGCCACCAAAATATCTAAAGCTGTCAGCTATGGCATCACACACCACAGGTTGAGACTGATTGGCAATAGCTTTGACAAAGATATAGCGCGATCCGGTAAGTACAGCCACGATAAATGTGGCATAGTGGGTGGCGCCGTTAACCACATAGGGCAATCTAACTCCTGTAAAGTCATACTCAGCCTCACCAGCCATTTCATGCTCTTTCATATAGACAGGCTTCTTAATCTGTTTTTCATGCTCCCGCCATATATGGCATACACGAGATAAAGACAAGAAGCTACTCTCTCCACTCTCAACGAGCTCTTTATTTTTTGGATCATTGAAGTAATAAAGTTCAATCACTGACTTCCTGGTTAAAGCCAGTTTCTTTTGTGACGGGGTCTTTGCCTCAAGATGCGACTTGATATATTTGTCTTGTAGGTAATCTATATCAGGCATAATTTTATTGTTGCTTTGTACAGGCTTAGCCTTTTTATAGTAGATTTTATGAAGCTCTTTACTGGTCATACCTCCAATAGACTCTAGGGTTAACTTGAGCTCAGCAACTTTACGACGCAGACGCTGTGCCGTGCCATGAGAAAACCCCTCATGCTCCAGCTGTGCTGCCGTCATAGTCAGGGCTTTAATTAAAGCCCGCTTTAAGGTATCTGGATCCATTTGTCCTCCACTACCAATTTTCTTTTTATGTTTTGCAATGTAATTTATCCTTGGCATAAAGCCTCCTTTAAAAATTGGAGACTCTAAGATACCAAAGATGCCAATGTAAGAACGAAGGAGAGGAAATGTTAGTTTTTGTTACTATGATTTGAAACAAAACTTCAAATCGAGGGGAGCTAAAAATTGACCGCAGGTTTAGGTGCAAATAGAGCACTGAAATACAAGTTCATGTTCCGACTCTTCGGATCTTCTTGCACAATATTCAACAATAGAAAATAATCAGGATGCTTTAGATGCTTATCATCCATCACAAAGCCTTTGACAATATAATCTGACAGAAGCCTTGTGGCCCACTTACGAAAAGATATGGAGCGTCTGGATTGAATACGCAGACTTAGTGCGATAAGTGCATCAAGGTTATAATACCTTGTAGCCTCAGAGACTTCTGTGCCATCATGCTTTGAAAATAGCTGCACAGCGGTACTGCAGCTCATGACATCAAGTTCACCCTGAGCATGCATATTGACAAGATGCTCTGTAATTTCATACTCTGTAGCACCAAGAAGGTCAGCTAATACATAATGTGGCAGCCACAACTTTTCATCTTTGAGGATAACCTTTAGCGGTATGCTCTTACCATCGTGGTTTAAAAAGATAATGCGTGAGCGTAATTCATCGCTCGTGAATGACCTGCTACTCATTAACTATTTCCTGAAGACTGAGGCCTCAGTGACAAAAGTGTTGTTAAGTCTTGAAGGTATTATATACAAAGTCTCAATTACAATGTTAAAAAGCAAAGCTTTAATACAGGTTATATTGCTTTATAGAATACATAAAATAATAAACTACGCCCTATAGCTGTTTAATTAAGGTTAAGTTTTATAAGCCTGTATTAAGATATATTATAAAATTATATTGATACAGGTGCCAGCAAGATAAACTATAAATAATAGATAATTTATTAAGTTACAAGACTCGAGCTTAATAAGATGAAAAAATTTAAGTTCTGTGCATCTTTAAAAATAGTAGCAATGAGAAGAATAAAATTTATAGCTATTAAAAATTTATAAAGTCCTGCCTATTGCACAAGTCTAGTATAACAGCTGTATCTTAAGATCTTATCTTTGCAGGATAGAGATCTGAGGCATCAAATATGACATATGATGCTTTGCACTAGCATGATTGTAATTTTAATAAAAGGATACTACCTCATTATTGTCAAAGATGAGTGCCATTACAGATAATCTGTTATCACAAGATACTTTAAGCGTAGATAAAAAACTTTGTGTATGACTATCATCAATTAGTCTTAAGTGAACAGATCTTTTAGCCATGGCTTGAGAGATCCTGTGCACTCTCTTTAAAATAAAAATATAGTTATGCTTATTATCATTACATCCCTTTAAGAGGATAAAGGCCAGATCTTTTTTGACTTCATAGTTAAATTTAAGATCATAGATATTGTGCAGTTGAAAGTCTAAGGTTTTAATAAAAATTTTACCAGGCTTTGAATTCCTTTTATTCTTTTTAAGTCTAAGAGCATTTTTAAGAGCTATCTGTAAAATTGATGCTATGTAATATCTGTTATTTAGATCTAGGTAGTCTGTAAGTGTTCCCTGGCTATCTGTGTTTTTAAAAATGATTTTGCTACAAATTCTTTTAAAGAATATGAGAATCTCATTATTTGAAATTTTAAGCTTATAGGTGCTATCTGAGATATGTTCATCTACAGTCAGGTAGCCTGTGTATAATAACAGTACAAAAAGATTATCTTGTATAGAATATGAATTTGAATCTGTAAATTTAGATAGATCAAGCTTGATGCTCTGCCCTAGTGTTAATTTGCACAGTTTTCTAAGAGTTTTTAAATTGGACTTTTGTACAAAATCATAGATTAATGAGTGTTCTGCTGTCTTTAGCCAGTGCGATATAAACTCTCTTGATTTAAGATAATTTATAATACTCCATGGGTTGTAGAGTGAGACATTGTAGAAATCTGTAGATTGATACCACTTTACAATGTTATGCAACTGATCGCTAAGCTTATACTCAGCTAGAGCCTCTTTTACCTCAGTATCTGTAAAGCCAAAATATTGAGAGTACTTTAAATCAAGTATGGTATATTCTTTTAGATTATTAATATTTAAAAATACTCCATGTATTTGCGGATTGACTCTGCCAGTGATGATAGCTTTTTTAATCTTTATACTATCATTTAAAACCATAGAGTATAGAGTATTAAAAAACTCTGCTAACTCTTTATAGTAGCCATGGGTATAAGCCTTGTGCAGAGGTGAATCAAATGCATCAATTAATACTACTACTTTTTTAGAATAATATCTGTAAAGAATATCTCTAAGCCGTGGCAAGACCTGTATAATCTCACCTTGGCTTAGATATTCATTTAATATAACTTTTTCAAAGAAGGCAGTTTCTTTTTGATCAAGATCTTTAATTAAATACTCAAACTCTAAAAACAACAATGATAGATAGTGTCTAAAGCTTTGTAAAAAATTTTCAAAGCTATCTGCAATTAAACCTATATTTTTTATGAATATTACAGGATAAGACCCATGATGGACATATGCATGAGATTTTTGTATGTATAGCCCTTTAAAGAGTTCATGGTTTGTATAAGCATCTTTTATATCAAAGAAGTTGTACAGCATAGTAAGATTTAAAGTCTTGCCTGTAAGTCTTGGACGGGTAAAGACAATAGTCTGGGCACTATCTTCTATAATTTCTTCAATAAGAGCTGATTTATCTATATAAAGATAATTATCAGATCGTATCTTTGAGAATGTATCTACGCCTATGCATATCTTTTTCATGACTCAACTCATTTATACTTTATTCTATGTTAAGATAAAATTTGATATCTTTACTAAACGCATCATAGCTAAAGATATTATACATAAAAAATTCTAAAGCTTAAGTAAAAATAATTACATGCATGTTTATGTAAATTTAATGTAAGACATATATAAATATACATACTGTGCGGTTGAGTTTGAAATTTCAAATTTTACTGCGACCTAAAGTGCCTTTAAAAGGATCATACTTTTTAATTATTACTTGGATTTTTCTATTCATTTACAGTAATTTGACAAAGTAATCATCACTGAGCCAAAAGGCCTCTTCCTGGTCAGTTTGCGTCAGTCCAGGATCTAATTTTTAGGTATCTAAAATGACGCTGCTGCCTTTTGAAAATCAATATACGTCTGTACTCAGCTTTCCTCATAGTAAACCTTTAAAAATCAGCATGTTAGTCTATGTTGCATGCTTGGGTGGTTAAGATCTTTAAGGTTAGGTCTTAACTAAACTTCCTTAAGAGATTGCCAGGGTTCAATCTTAAGATAGAGCTCTCGATGTTGTTGCTGTAAGAGTATGAAATCAGAGCATTACCATATCATTTTAGTAATTTTAACTCTGTTATAGTTTGTTGCCAATATTGAATCTAATCTACAGTCTTATTTAAACTATGATCACTAATAACTCTTTAAAATTCTTGTCTTTGCATCTGTCAATTTATGATATATACATATTTTGATTTGAATTTTTTTATCTGATGCATTGAGCCTTTACTTATATAGTATTGTATTATAGTACTTCTAAAAAAATTTTTTTTACTTAAAAATATAGTTCAATTAAAATTTGAATTTTAATATTATAGTTCTAACTAATAATAATTTTAACAAATAAATTTTAGTTACATATCAATAAAGCTACTGGCGTATTGACTCATCAGTCATTTAATTCACATATGTGCTTTGCTCATGCTTATGATCAGTGTTTGTCTTTCTCTTTAGTTTATTATCAAAAGTAAAAAAAGTACTATCGCATGATCTAACAATCAAAGTAAAGTATATAAAGCGTCTTTATATAATTCAAATTTACAGTTTATGTTATCATAATTTTTTAATATAACCTGACATCAATAAATATCCAACCTTAACTTCTTAATCATATGCACCAGCTTCACAATGAGTTATATATAATTATTTATACTTTGGATTTTTATTCTATCTAAGGACCTCAAATTTAATCAATCATACTTTATTATTGTAGCAGACTAAGAGCAAAACTATAGATAAAATTTTAATATCACCATCTTATGGTCAGGATATACTATCTCCTAGTCCCTAGTCCCTAGTCCCTAGTCCCTAGTCCCTAGTCCCTTGTCCCTAGTCCTATGCCTGTATCTAATCCTATATACATTTTGCTCACTAGTATATAAGAATTTATAAGTTAGCTAAGTTTACTTCAACTGTATTATACTTAAATTATTTCTCAGATAGACATTCTTAATACTTTTATAGACAAACAATTTACAAATTTAATCTTTTGCTATTTCTATCTTACATACCTAGGATCTTAGTAAAGTCTTGATTTTTAAGCATTTATTAAAATCCAGAAGTTTTTGGCTTAAAATCATTCCGCAAACCCGCATTCTATCGTGCTAAAAATTAGTGCAAAAGACCTCGATGCGGGTTTTTTGTTTGATTTTTTTGGAAACATACAATTCTGATACAAAAAGAGGTTGTTAGAAGTATTAAAAACGATCTAACAGATTGTTTTATAAAGGATTTTTATGGGGTATAGCAAGTTTCCATGGTATAATATACCAAACCAAACCAAACAAAGGAAAACTTGCTATGTCTTTATTATCTCAAATTAATCTCTATATTCAAAGAGCTGAACTCTTAAATATTTTAACCGTCTTCAGCAAAGAGCTTATTAATAATTTTGCCAGAAAAAATGGCACACTCAAAAGGCAAAGAAAAGTTACAATAGCTGAACTTCTCTCAGCTCTTTTAACATATGCCTCTACTAACCAAAACTCTAACAATATAACCTTTACTTTAAATGGATTTCATAAGTGCTATTCTGACATGTTTGGCATTGATATATCTTCAAAGGCTCTTCACAACCGTCTGCGTTCAGAGGGACTGCTTGAAGTTATGAAGAATACTATAGAAAACCTCTCTATGCTTGTTAAAGACGATACTAATGAAACTGGTCTGAAACTGCTTGAGGCTTACAGGCAGAGTGTCGGTGTTAATGATATTATCATGGTGGATGGCTCTGAAATCTCCCTTAGATACTCAGCCTATGACAACTTTAACTGCAAGGCTAAAACACGTAATCCTGACAAGACCAACCCTGATAAAAAATCTGCCGCTATTAAACTGCATACGGGGTTTTCTATTGTAAACAATATGCCTACACATATTGATATTACGGAGGCTGTAGCCAATGAAAGAGAGCACCTGTCACCAGATATCTATGAGCAGGTGTTATATCTGTGCGACAGGGGATATGTATCTGAAGCTTTATATTTGCTACTTATATCCAAGGGGCATTATTTTATATTCAGAGGCAAGGAGAATTGCGCCTATAAGATTATTCATGCAATGGATGGCAACGGAGCCACGTTACATGAATTTGAAGGATGCAAACCATGTCAGCACTTAAATGGCAGCAAATATCCTCTGGTTGATATGGCTGTGCAGGTTAACGATGATACCGTTTTAAGGATGATTCGTATCTATAATCCTGTTGATGATAAATTTAATTATTTCATCACCAACATAGATGCAAGCCGTGTAGCAGCATCAGTTATAGCTGATACTTACAGGACGCGCTGGTCCTGCGAGATCATGTTTAAAGCACTTAAAAGTAGCAACAGCCTCTGCTCTATCAATTCGTCCATCAAAGAAATTATCCTGCTCTTTATTTATGCAAGTATTGGCTCATACCTCATCAAAAAGCTTATAGCAAAACAGCTTCAGAAAAAGAAAAGAGATTACCAACGTAAAAAACGGGAAATATCTCTGTTAAAGATGGCTTCCTCTATCAGAGATATAGGACCATTGTTAAAAGCCATGGTCAAAGGCGCTAAGTCTACAATATACAATGAGATCAGCAAGTTTGAAGGTCTTTTAGATTCTATGATGCGAACTAAACCATCACAAAGGGATATAGATCTTAAAAAGGACGTAAGCCTCCTGGTCGATAAAATTTACAATACACACCATATGACGAAAGACTTTTTAATACCGCACAAAATTGATGTTACAATCAAGGCTTAAGTTCATGGGTATGCTATCTTATATTTATTCTATTGACAACCTTAACTTTTATCCAAGCTGGAATTTATTTTCTTTAATCCGCAAATCAATAAAAACTGTTTAAATCTAAAGATTTTAATATTTAAACATTCTTTATAACATCATATTTTTATTTAAAACCATGCCTCTACATCCTAGCCGATCGCCTAAAAATTATTCTTCATACATTTTCTAAATTCTACTTTTTCATCATCTTCCTTCATCTCATACTCTGCCCTACACTAAAGTCTATACTGCCATTTTTATCTTTTAAGTAAAATACCATTATGCTTCCTGTACATAATTTAAACTCCGTAGATAATCTTATTGAAGTATATCACTAGATGGACTCTAAGCAATCAGTATATTTAGAGATCTTTTTCTTTTATGATATATCTTAACTTTTTAGATAATTATATTATAGATTACTATCTATCAGCGCCACTTGCAGAAGTTAATATATCTTATTCTGTGTATCAAACTAACTTATAAAAAACTCACACACTAAATACTTTCATAATAACAATTCTTTTACCAAGTCTTTTGTAAAATACCCCTACCAGGTAAAACTTTACTCTCCCTCATCTATCTTAAATTATTGCACTTTTACTCTGCTGTTTATTTTTAATCTTTATAATGATCTGTATGCGCTCTCTGTTTTTTTAATTATAACCATGTGCTCAAGTTTGACGCATCTTACTGCTCAAAAGAATGTTTAATCTTTGACCTTAGTCTGTTGCTCTTAACTGTTATAATAATGTCATCCCAAATGCTCAAGTTATACATCACTAACTGCTCATAATTTTTCCTTTTATTTATACAGACTTATATAATACCATTGCTCAATAAAATATTGTTTCTAATTTTTTGAGTTTGTCACTACCAATAGCTCTTAACTGTGACAAATATTGAACTTAGAATATGGCTATCTTCTGTTAAAAGATTCGAGAGGAAAATTTTATAATTTTATCTTCTATAAATTATCTAGTAGCTTTTTATTTATTATCTTTTCTTGTGTGTCTTAGTCAATTTGCTCTACGGTGTTATAACCTGTTATGTGAAAGTAATTTGCTATACAATTAGCGCCAACTTTATAGAAAAGCTGCACTTTCCTTTATCTTTGAGTTTTTATGACAGAGCTTTTTTCCATTAAAAATCTGTTTTATCTGTCATTGAGCAGCTCTATTTGAACATTTAATTGATCTTTATGTAATTTAAACTAGAACTTTTTAAAATCATATTCTATATCCCATGTATTATCATAAATATCATTGGCTAATGCATAGCGCAGAACTTTTAAGTTCACTATATTGCTTTGTAAATCTCTGTACTGAGTATCAAGCCTCTTTTGCATATAACTCTTAAAATCGTCATATTTTACAATATATCTGCCTTGTCCAGCTGAGTTAACGTTGCTCCCTTTATCAAGCAAAATTGCAGTAATTGTAAAAAATGTCTCTGCACAGACCATATCTATGATCTCATACCCTGTTTTTCTTACCTTACTGCTAAAAACTAAAACAGGAATAAACATTAATATAGTTATGACTCTGCGTACGCCTTTAATAAATACGGCATATTGTGCTACAAGGGTTATAAGCATAAAGGCAACAGCAGGCAGTGTGTTGTAGGTCAGTATACCTATCAGAGCCACAAACAGCTCATAAGCATATATCTCATAATTTGCTCTTAAGTCATTAAGACTTGCGCGCAGGGCAAATTTATACATATTTCCACCAAGACCATTACGAGCAATGCTTTTATCAGCCTCGGCCTCAAGGTTGAAATAATTGTAGATCTTTTCATCTTTAACAATTGTGCCTGTATATGTCTCATCGCTAGGATCTACACATGTGATTGTTATTCTTTTCATAGCAGTTATTAATCTCTTTTAATTTTACATCTAAGCTTTTATTCTAATACTTGCACAAAAAATAAATAGCCCTAAAAATAAATTAATAGCCCTGCTATCAAAAATAATCAGCACCCTGTATTTAATATCGCAATTTTTAATTCAGACCATACATTCACAGTTGTTTATCTCTGTATGGAAATTCTATTAGATCTTGATCCGGATATTATCAAACACAGATCCGCTGCAGGCCACTCTAATTTTACCTAAAATTCTATTAATACTGATCGTCATATTCTCATGCCTTTGATCCAAACTTTCTACACCCCTTTGATCCTTATATTCTACTAATACAGATCCCCCTTAACCACGCAAAACAGGACCTTGTGGGTCCTGTTGTTTAATGTTTTATAAGTGCTGGGCGTCATAACTTTACGCTGTCTGTGCTCTCTCCTTTTAACTCCTTATCACTTTGTCTAAATGAGTCTCCTTTAAGTTCAATTTTTAAGTCCTTACCCTCTCTAAAGAGTCTATCGACAATAGCATCTCTGGCCGCGCCTTTTTCTATACTTAAAGCGATACTGTCAGCCTTCACCTGTGTTGTTATGATTGTAGAGCCAATACCATATCTGGCATCTATAATCTCCAGAAACTTGTTGGCTATACCATTTTTCATAACCTGTATGCCAAAATCATCTATAACCAGGACCTTAAATCTTTTCAGACGCTTAACATAGTTTATAAGCTCGACATTTTGTTTTATATTGAGCAATGCCTCTAACTCATTTGCTTTTATAAATAAAGCAGGATAACCCATCTTCATAGCCTCGACAGCTAAAGCTGTTGCCAGTGTCGATTTACCTGATCCTGTAGGACCTGATAAGAGGCAGGATTTACCCTCTTTAAGCCAGGTCATAGAAAGCAGTGTGTCATACATGGCCTTGGATAGACCCCGAGAGCTGTCAGGGCAGATCTGGTTTAAATAAAAGACTCGGCTGATTTTTGAGTTCCTAATCATGCTCTTATACCTTTTATTTTCAATATGGCTTTTATACTGACCTATAATTTCCTGCATTCTGTCTTCAAATGACATAACTTCATATATATTAGGGAAATTAAACTGATTTATAATAGTGTCCACCATGACATCAAGTTCAGCATCATACATTGTAGAGATAAGTATTTTCTGCTCAGCTGTTAAAACATTATTCATTCTTCAAATCTCCATATCAGGTTAGTCTCTGTTATCGCGCAGGGCATAAATATCGGCATTGTGCTCATTGTCTGAAACACCAGCCTGCTCTGGTTTTGTCTCGTGTTGTGTATATAATTCACTGCGCATGTTTTCTCTGTTTAATTGTTGATATATGTTTTGTAATGTGGCCGTAGTGTGCATGCTTTCTGGAAGTTCGCACATACTTTTGCATGCCTGGGACAATAGCTCTTGAGAGTGATATTTAGACTTAAACATTTTAATCATAGCTATGCAGTTACTTCTGGCATTTGTCTGCTGCATGCCTGATACTTTGTCCTGCTCCTGCAGACGTCTGCGGCATAATACATGTAGAAATTCATTAAGCTCAGACGCCTCTTTGAGGATATCCTCATTGCTGCTATAGAGGCGTTCATTGGCTTTAATTTCCTTATGCTGAGGCGTCATATGCTCCTCACTGACGCTTGAGCCATCACCGTCGCATCTGGCATGGCTGGCAATTATTCTGCCATTTAGGTAGAATATAACGTTAGATGATGTAATTTTTATATCTACAAATTCGTGGATATATTTATATGGTACAGAGTACCAGTGCCCATTTTCCTTGATCTTATATGAGCGTGGCACTCTGACCATATACCTCCATACAGCCACCTCTGGAATCTTTGATGTAAGCTCTCTTGCCGCAGGTTTTTCCTTGTTTTTAAATAGAAATTCACGTGTTACTATAGAGCTGCCCCTATATGGAGCCTGATTTATATACTTATCCACGTACTCCATAAGTACGCGGTTATGCTCTTTAAGTGTCTTGCTTATAGCAAGCTCTTCACATATAAGACTGTGGACTCTGGTTTGAATCAGGTTTACATTGGCCTCAGCCTGCGATTTACCCTGTCCGTAGTATGGTTTTGCAGCCTCGGGCAGTATATGTAATTCATTTAAAAATCCTATAAAGCTGTCATTGAAAACAACATCTCCTTTATGTCTGGTAGTAACATAGATCTTAGCGTTATCATGCTTAAGCTTTATAGGCAGAACACCCCAGCGCGTAAAAGCATTGGCAAGTGCAGTACAGGTCTCCATTACTGTCTGCGATGTTACAAGCTGGGCATAGACGTAATTACTGCAGGGCCAGCATACTACAAAATACCAGCAGTTAACTGTCCCATCTGGTGTTAGTACAGGAGTTCGCAGACCTGAGTGGTCACACATTGTATAAACCCCATAAATATAATCCTGTGTCAGATAGGCAAGCTGCTGTTTTTCTTTGTCATGCTCTTCATTTGCTCTTAAAAGCTCTACCTCGCTCTTAACCCGTTTATAAAAATTGGACTTACTCATAGCAGTATGTCCAGTTTCTGCACAGTGCTTTTCATATTTTAAAAACTCAATGGCAATATCACTATGAGAGGAGATTTTACCCGCTATCTGTGTAAAATCAGGAGTTAAAAATAGGTTCGATCTTGTGGCTCCTGTTCCGTAGAAACTACTTGTATACAAACGGAAAAAATTTTCTCGCCCATATTTTTCATAGTCATCCATACTGGTAATTCCATTGTCTTTGAGCATATTTCTAATTTTTTTAACAGTATTAACTGAGCATCCAATACTTTGAGAGATAAAAGCTCTACTACGCCCAGAAAATATAGATGTAACAATTGCATCCAGTTTTTCGGGCGAGATGCTTCTTTGATTTGAGTTTTGCATAGCACCCCCATAAAAATAAATTTAAAACATCTGCATTACTTCTTGCAGAGCCTGTATTTTATTTATGGATTTATAGTGATTTACAAAAGTAGGGAAAAACAGGTTGAAAGACGCTTTTATGAGTGTTGCTGATATGTATTGGTACAGATTTCGTAATAATCTGTCACTTATAAACCTGATAGATATACCCATTATCACAAATGCAGGATAATGCTCTGCATATTGCAGATTGTTTTTGCCAAGAGATATAAAATTAGCTTTTAATTCATAGATGTGCTGCCTGACTTGCTTAATACGGCCGTTGAGGTAGTACCGCATTTGCATGTAAATAGTATTTTTATGTTTATCGTCTAAATTTCTTACATTTAAAGCCTCAGGATGCATCTTTAACTGTTCGATAAACTCAATAAAGTACATGGCCAGATTGTCACTCTTAATGAGATTGTCCTGAATCTTCTTATCAAACAGGTTGGCAAGCATTATTGTAAAAAATGGTACCGTATATCTGGTATATGGCAGAATAAAATCTGGCAGGATAATACTTTTATGTCTCCTGCCTAAGTGGTCTACCACAATGATATTTTCAAGCTTCAACAGCAATGTTTGGTTTCGCCAAAGCTTTGTGTGCCTTATTTTCTTTTCATAATAAATAAGACATCCAGGATACTTTTGTGAGTACTTTGCCTCAAGCTCCTTTTTATATGGGGCTTGTAGTGTGACAAGGACACGTCCGTCCTGATCACATATATAATCAAATAGATTATGTGATAGACTATGCATGACAATATGTCAGACTGTGGTTATCATGACTTCCAACCGACGATAACCACAGTTCCTTTGAGTAAAAATAAAATATTAAATCCTACAGTGTCTGTAAGCACGATTGATTGCGAAATATACTACTTCAAACTTCTAATCATCAAGAATTTTCCTAAGGATTTTTTTAACTGGATATTGTGGAATGCTTCCGGATCTTATAGATATTGCGGGCATTGCAAATCTTTTTGCTGTGTTTAAGTATCTAAAGCCGCGACGACAGCATGTTCCATGCTGTCTATATGAGTTTAATTTGCGATCCTGCTGCCCCTGCCTATTGAATGACAAGCCCTTCGGGTTAGCTACGCTAATCATTCAATAGGCAGGGGCAGCAGGTTGTGCTGAAAAAATAGAGTTATATCTTTTCTTTTAGAGCTCTAACATGTAAATAGGATTAAAAATGACATTTCACAGTGGACCATTAAAAAAATTTAAAGAAGGGGTATATTGAAAAATTTTTGGGGGTATTGATAAAAATTTAAAAAGGCATTGATTAAAGAAAGTTACCCGATCTCTGTTGGTAGAAATTGACGATCAGCATTAAATAGAATATCCATCTGTAAGCTACAGATGTGCCCTTTACAGGAATTTGGCTGCTGAATGCTATATGCTGCATAAAATGTCACTGCTATCAGCCCATCTTTGTCAGCACTGACTGCTCTTATATTGTCGTGCTTATTGCTACGAGTAAGTTGCACCCACCTGCTCTAATTTTGCAGCTATAGCTGTCCACTAACTTTGTCTATCTGTATATGAAGGCTGGATGGAAATGAAGGCAGGATAAGATATAAACCCAGGAATTAAATCCTTGGAGTACATCTTATCCTGCCTCTAAAGTAAAAGGATTTTAGATTGATCTTTTAATTAGTAAGACCATCACAAATAGCCATGGCCCTTGCCTTGGCAAAATCTACTTTGCCTGATCCAAGCAGTGGCACCTCATTAACTTTTATAATTTTAGATGGTCGTGACAGAGCATTTTTAATCTTCTCATTTAAAAGACTCTGCAGCGGCTTTAGATCCTCTACATGACTTATTAAAAGCACTATCTTCTCACCCTTTTTGCTGTCATCTATATTAATAGCCACAAAGCGGCAGGAGCTGTCATAGCCCTCTGCACTTATTATCGAGCCAATCTCATTTTCAAGGGCACTGAGGCTTATCATCTCACCGCCAATCTTGGCAAAGCGTGAGTATCTGTCAACAATATGTAAAAAGCCATCAGCATCTAAATGGCCTTTATCACCACTTTTATACCATCTGATGCCATCAATACTGGCAATGACACTATCTGTTCTTTCTTTATCATTTAAATAGCCCTTCATAACCTGATGACCGCCAATTAAGATAAGGCCATCCTCACCACATTCAAGCTCCTGCAAGGTATCTGGATCTACAACTCTTACAGTACTGCCAGGCAGAGGCATACCTACAGACCCTTCCTTTGATCCTTTGTGTACCTCTAAAAACTCTCTGTCAAGGCCATCTGGCAGGTTAACAGAGACTACAGGTGTGGTCTCAGTAGCACCATAGCCCTCAAGAATATCTTTTTTAAATTTAAGCTCAAAGGCCTGTTTGACATCACTTTTGAGCTTTTCAGCCCCTGCCACGACCACACGCAGTGATTCAAACATGACTGGCGCAATCTTTGGCGATCTGGCATAGATGCCCAAAAAGGTCGAGGTGCCGCACATTATGCTTACCTCATTTTGCACCACGGCCCTGGCAATGCCCTGAGCATCAGTTGGATCTGCATGGGTTACAGATTTAATACCTTCAACTAAAGGCAAAAGCGTGGTTACTGTAAGACCAAAGGCATGAAACGGCGGCAGTGATGAGAGTATGGTCTCACTGTCACGAGGCTGCAGCACATCTGAGATCTGTTTTATATTGCTCATAATATTCATGTGACTGAGCATAACGCCCTTAGGCTCTCCCTCTGAGCCACTTGAGAACAGTATGGCAGCAGTTTTGCTGTTCTGTCTGTTTTTAATATATAAAAGCTTTAGTAAAAAGGCCGGCAGCACTCTTGTCATTAAAGATGTAAAAAGATATGCGCTCTTTTGTCCTTTAAGGGATGAGAACAGATCTTCAGCAAAAACCTGCTTAACCTCAGGGCCAAAATCAAAGACAATGCCCCTTTTCTCAAGCTTTTGTAAAAACTGACGCGAGGTGAATATGGTCTTTATCTGAGATCTTTTTACACATGAGGCTAAAACATCATTTGATGCTGTAAAGTTTAAATTGACCACAACCTTGGACATGATAAGCATGGTCATATTTAAAACAGATGAGGCTAAGGAGGCTGGCAGCAGTATGCCTATACGTCTTTGATCTTTTAGCTCCTGTTTATAGTTTTTAAGTATTAAAAGGCACACAGTAAGCATTTTAATATAGCTTATAGAGCCGCTTTTACTATCGACTATAGCTGTTTTGTGTTTATATTTTTTAGCTGTATCAATAAAGGCCGAGCCAATGACAGAGAGTTTCTCACACTGATTTTTAAAGGCCTTAAGGGAAAGCTCAAAGACCTGAGCCTTTACAGCTGAGGCAGAGCTGTGTATATCCATAGCCCTGCCAAAGGCAATGGATACAGAGCGTTTGTTAAGACGCAGCTGTCTTTCAATAAAGGCCTGATGTGATCGTGAAAAGGCAGAGCCCCACAGCCCTCTGATATAAAAAGGAATAATCACGCCATCTTTTACATCAAGATCTTTGAGTGCCATCTCAAAGCCTTTTTTAAAGGCATTTAATTGGCCATGACGGGAGAGGCAGCCTTCAGGGAAAAGACAGACCATATGTCCCTCTTTTATCTTATCGGCAATGGCCTTAAGGGCCTTTTTAGAGCCGCCTGAGGAGACAGGAATAACACCAAAGAGCTTTAAAATAAAGTTTAGATACCATTTTTCATAAAAGACTCTGTCTATGACAAAAAAGACTTTGCGCGGCAGAGCCAGCTGCAATATAGCCCAGTCTATAAAGGAGACATGATTGCCAAGCAGCAGTACACCGCCATCTGATGGTATATGATTAAATCCTTCAATATTAAGTCTGTAGCGCTGCCTGAAAATTATGGCCACAAAGCCGCGGGCTAAAGAAAATGGCAACTTCTTTAGAATATAGATACAGCCTAGTGTCAAAGTTATCATGGAAAGATAAAAAAGATAACTTACATCTATTTCATAAAGCGATACTGTAGCTGCAATTATAAGAAAGAGCAGCATGGCAAGGTTTTGTATAAAGTTATTGCCAGAGAGTACCTTGCCCAGCGCCTCATCAGGGGCATAAAACTGCATAAGTGAGTTTAGAGGAATAATGACCAGTGAGAAGGTAAGGCCAAAGACAAAGAATAAAATACTGTAGCTTACAAGTGAGTCAAAGGCCATAAGCAGCGTAGAGCATATGGTAATGCCTATAGCTCCTAGTGGAATAAGCCCTGTTTCAATATAATGCGGTGAGAGCTTTAAAGTTATATAGGAGCCTGCGATAATACCAAGGCCTGAGGCGCCAAGCACGAGCTGTACATAAAAGGTGTTGAGCTCATTAAAGGTCTGTTTTATATAGGTTGGAAATGCGGCCAGAAGCATCTGTGAGACAGCAAAGAAGATACTTACGGCTATAACTGACATAATAATTTTGTCATTGGATTTTAAAAGAGCCATATTCTCCTTTAAAAGCGAGCCTTTGATATAACGCTTAAAATCAAAATTTAGGCTCTGCCTATCCTGTGTTACATCAGGCAGCATCAGTGTACACAGATACTCACATATGGCCATGCCCACTAAAATAAGACCTGATGGCATAATGCTCTTTAAAATCTCAGCGCTGTCAGGGGATACAAGATTGGCATCTGCATAGAGATGCTCAAAGATATAGGAGAAAACAGTCATACCTGAGAGTATGGCTACAATGGCTATACCCTGCATCAGGCTGTTGCCAAAGGTAAGGCCATCCTTGCCCATAAGATCTTTTATATAGCCGTATTTGGCAGGAGAGTATAAAGCTGACTGCAGTGCCATGATAAAGGTTGCTGCAAAGGCTAACATAAACTGTCCATAATAGTAGCAAATACAGATAGCTATAGTTATAAGGACACTAAAGGCGGCGCTTGTGCGCATTATTTTGTTTTTATTAAATCTGTCACTTAAAAAGCCAGCTGGCGTCATGAGCATAATAAATGGCAGCAGAATAAGAGCATTGACTATAGCTGTCATATAGGTAAGAGTGCTGCCGTCATAGACCTTGTACAGGGTATTTTGAATATTGATTTTATGTCCCAGATCGACAAATGCATTGATAAAGGCAACCAGAGAAAAAGCCAGAATGACCTTTGTTCCTACCTTTGAGCCCATGCTATCCTCACTTTTTAGTCAAACACCTATAAAAGATATCTGTTAAATAAAAAAATGTCAAACAGTTCACATTTTTCAAAGACTCTTAAAAATCTGCGTCTTTACCTGATTTTGCCAAATGTACCTGCCAGTTAAACATAAATACCATTGTTTACATATAAATAATTTAAGAATGTATGTATCTTTATTAAAAATACCTGGGTTTTAACAAAAGATAGAAAAAATAGATAAAAGTTTGAAAAAATTAATGTGATCCAAAGCGTGCTATCAGGTGCAAAAGATTTGCACTTTGTATGAAATATTTTTACAGACAATGCATATAAAAATTAAGTTCATACTTTTCAAGTTTTTGATATTTGACATTTTTTAAAATAACCAGTTGTTAGTAATGAAAAAAGTTTTTCAGATTTTGCTATTATCAGGTGAAAATTCTCATCACTTTGTAAAAACTCTAATTTGATACTGATCACTTTTTTAATTTAGCCAATATAGAAAATAGAGCTATCTTAAATCTGACAGCGGCAACAATTATTATTAGCCTTTACAGCCCTGTCAGCTTTAAAAAAGAATTATTAATTATCAAACATAAGGAAACCACTATGAGCGTATGTTACACCCTGACCAAGAGAAACTACATTGGTGAAAATGCCCTGGATGATGCTTTGGATATTGTCAAGCAAAGAGCCTATGGCAAGGCCTTAATTGTAACTGATGAGGGTCTTGTTAAGATTGGTCTTGTTGATCATCTAAAAGAGCATCTTGACAAGCATGGCATTGAGCATGTGGTCTACGCTAAAGTACAGCCAAATCCAACTATGGATCAGGTACATGAAGGTCTTGAGGTTTACAGACATGAAAACTGCTCATTTATCATTGCCTTTGGCGGCGGCTCTGCTATGGACTGTGCCAAGGGTATCAACGTGCTTACAGTAAATGAAGGCCGTATTATAGATTACAAGGTTGGCGGTAAGGTTATACAGGGGCCTTTAAGTCCTTTTGTATGTATCACCACAACAGCAGGTACAGCCTCTGAGGTTACAAGTTTTGCTGTTATTACCGACACCTCAACCAAAACCAAGTTTATCGTAATTGATGAGCTTATCATGGCTGATATTACCGTGGTTGATCCGCACATTATGAAGAATCTGCCACCGTTTATCACTGCCTGCACCGGTATGGATGCTCTCACCCACGCTGTTGAGGCCTTTGTTGCCACTGGATCAAACCCTGCAACAGACTGCAATGCCATGGGCGCTATCGATCTTATCTTCAAGCACCTGCCTGAGGCCTGTCAGCCAGAGCATGAAATTGAATGTCGTGAATTTATGGCCTATGCTCAGTTTATGGCAGGTATTGCCTTTAACACCGCAGGTTTAGGTATTGTACATGCTATGGCCCATCAGATTGGCGGTACCCATAACCTAGCCCACGGTCTGTGCAATGCTGTTATACTGCCATATGTTGTAGAGTACAATGCTCTCCACAGTGAAGAGGCCCGCGCCAAATATGCCTTTATTGCCCGAGAGATGTTCTTTGTAGGACCACATGAGCGTGGCACCAAGGCAGCTATGGCCTTAGTTGAGAATATCAAGAAGCTCTCCAGGCAGGTTGGTATTCCTGAGAACTTTAAAGAGTATAACTTTACTAAAGAGGATGCACAGATCTGGACTGACAAGGCTTTTGAAGATCCTTGCATGCCATTCAACCCTGTTAAACCATCCCGTGAGGACATTTTAAATCTCTATCTGTCCTTAATCTAGGTTATCCCTATCTCCTCATGGACTCTTCTAAAAGTGCCCAGCCTCTGGCTGGACCTTTTCTCTGACCTTATAAAGATATAAATAGTATTAAGTCTATTTAACTATCTTCCATACACCTTTACGGTTATTACCTACTCTTACAATTATATTCTCTTTTTTAAGAGTATTTATATTTCTCTCTATAGTCCTTTTGGTTACATTAAAATGTAAAGCCATATCGTTTTGCGTGGCGTCTGCATGTGTTTTTAAATACTCTAAAAGATGATCCTCTTTTAAATAGGATGAGGCATTGGTGTCGGTATTCATGTCGGTATTCATGTCGGTGTTCATGTCGGTATTAATGTCGGTATTAATGACATCATTCAAATCGCAAGACAGCTTAGAATTTTTAAGAGCATTAAATTTGATCATTATCTCTTCAGGATAAAGTGTAAACTCTGGTAGCTCTGTTTTAAACTCTCTGCAGGCCTTACAAATTTTTTCAATACCTCTTCCCCATGTTTCAATAAATCCTGCCCTAAAAAAAACATTGGCTATATTTGGATTAAACGGTTTTGAACGGTGTTTTACCATTAAAGTCTCAATTGTCCAGCCTGATGGCAGAATACAGTCATTGGAAATATATAATTTATCTTTATATACACTTATTTGAATAGGAATCTGAGTTGCATAGTTTTTGTGAACTATGGCGTTATAGACAGCTTCTCTGATTGCTGCTTTTGGAAAAGGATAAGTCTCTATCCTTGTAACCCCATCATAGGAAATATTTGCTTTTAAGTATTTGGTAAAGATCAGATCTATAGTTCTTGCAGCCTGTATAATAAGTGGGCCGTGAATCTCGTCCATATAGGATATTTCAGAGTCGCTTTTAAAATACCCTATCTTGATATAAGAGCCTGGAACATATCTTTCAGGCTTTTGATAAAATAGCATCATGCCAGCCTTTAAGATTTTTCCCTCCTTGATAAGACCCAAGCTGTCTAAAAGCTGAGCATTTGATATGTTCAAATCTTTTTGATCCATTCTGTTACTCAAAAGAGCCTGTTGTCTAAAAATATCAAAGCTCTCTCTTAAGAAGTCATCTATACATAGATTTTCAATAGCTGTACTATCCCAGGTTATGCCTGTTTTTTGTAAAATAAATTGTGTAAGAGCAACTCCTTTTAAAACATGCCTGGTACTGCCACTTCTGTAATGATACTCACCTTTATAACTTACAGGAAAAGAGCAAGGCAAGGTTACAATTTCAAGATAATCCTTATTCTCATGTGTAAATAGATTTACATTAACACTTATACCAAGCTCGTCTCTTACCATGGCAGGAATATCTTCAAGGAGCATCCTTGCGTTTTTAATTCCTGTTACTTCGCCATTATCATTTTTTCCAATATAAAATGTGCCGCCATGAGCATTGGCAAAACCGCAAATGCATTTTAAATAATCATCTTTAATGTTATTTTCCATTCTATATTGAGTTGTTATTTATTGCCTATAGGCAAGTTTATATAATATTTAATGTAAGAGACTTTTTTTGATTATAGCATAAGCAAAGTACCATATATGAGGTCTTGGTGTTAATTTTACCTTTATTTTTCAAGTGTTTATAAAATATTAAACTTTTATTTAAAGTTATTTATCACAAATATGAATATGTGTTTTAAATATCACTCCTGCTTTTACTTTGTAAGGCTCATTCTAGTAATACCCCATCTTCTATGCTACCCTTAAGTATCTTTTACATAATAAGAACTTAAAACATGAAAATACTGCACACTTCAGACTTACACCTTGGCAAAAGCCTGTATGGTAAAAACCGAGGCGATGAATTTGCCTATATACTTGATACTCTTTTAGATACTGTAGAGAAAGAACATGTAGATGTGCTCTTGATTGCAGGAGATATCTTTGATACCACCATGCCTCCAAATGATGCGCAGAATCTTTACTATAACTTTATCTACAAATTATCTTTAAGCTCGCTTAAACATACAGTCATAATTGCAGGTAATCATGACTCGCCATCTTTTTTAGATGCCCCGCGCATTTTACTTGAGAATTTCAAGGTAAGCGTTATAAGCAGTGCAGATATTAATAATATAGATAAGGAAATAATCTGTATTAAGGATGAGGATGGCAGTGTAAACCTTATAGTCTGTGCCATACCCTATCTGCGCGAGCGTGATCTTAACGACACCATTGTCTCCTATGACAGTGATGACAGAGAAAAAAGCTACAGAGACAGTGTCAAAGCTCATATTAAAGCTGTAACTGATAAAGCATTTGCTAAAGCTCATGAGCTTGAGGCTAAAAGTGGCATCAAAGTGCCTGTAGTGGCCATGGCCCATCTTTTTTGCAGCGGCGGCATTACCCTGTCTGATGATGGCGTACGCGATCTTTTTGTTGGCAATCTTGGCCATATTGAGGCCTCTGTCTTTGACCAGAACCTTGCCTATGTGGCTTTAGGGCATCTGCATGTGCCGCAGATGGTATCAGGTCATGAACTTGCCTATTACAGTGGCTCGCCACTTGCCATGGGCTTTAGTGAGCATGAGGATAAACACTTTAATCTGTGCACTATTGATGATAATACCATTAGTGTCTCCTTTATTGATATTAAGCCGCCTAAAAAGCTTGAGCAGATTAAAGGCAATTTAAATGAGATTGAACAGAGTCTTTTAGATCTAAGCAAAGGCGGTGAGAGTATTTTATGTGAAATCATTTTATCTGGCAGCGATGAGGCTTTGAGTATTAAAAAGAGTCTTGAGGCTATTATTGATAAAAGCCTTATTGAGATTCTGCGCATCAAGGATATGCGTGATAATGAAGTGCGCATGATAGCAGATAAAAAAGGTGAGCTTTTAGACTCATTAGACGAGCTTAGTGTCTTTAAAAGACTGCTTGCCATGCAGGGTATAAATGATGAAAAGGATAAAGAGGAGCTTATTGCTACCTATACACAGCTAAGAAGAGCTATGAGTGAGGAGATAGTATGAAGATTTTAAAGGTCAGCTTTTCAAATTTAAACTCCCTCGTTGGCTCTTTTAGTATTGATTTTACCTGCAAGGCCTTTAGCGACAATGGTATTTTTGTAATCTCAGGTCCAACAGGCGCCGGCAAATCCACTATCCTTGATGCCATAACCCTGGCTTTGTATTCAAAAACAGCCAGATTAGATGAAGTTGGCGGTGAGAATGGCATTATGTCCCGTCAGGAGGGGCAGTGTCATGCCTCTGTAATCTTTGAAGCCTCTGGTAAAGTCTATGAGGCCTATTTTGCCCAGCATCGTTCGCACAAAAAGTTAGATGGGCAGCTGCAAAATAAAAGACATGATTTATCAGAGCTTGACAGCACCATGAAAAAAGGCACTTTAATTGCCAAGGGCCGTCAGACAGTTGCAGCTGTATCTAAGATAACAGGTCTTGATTTTAATAACTTTACAAGAGCTGTCATGCTCTGTCAGGGTAATTTTGCCAGCTTTTTAAAGGCCAGTGAAAATGAAAGAGCCGAGCTTTTAGAAAAGATTACAGGTACGCAGCTCTACTCTCAGATCTCAGCCTTTATCTTTGGTAAATGCCGCGATTTAGAGCAGGCTTTGGCTCTAAAGCAAAGAGACATAGATGCCCTGCATCTTTTATCAAAAGAGGAGATAGATAATCTAAATAATGAGATTAAAGAGTGTGACAGGCAGAGACTTTATAATTTAGATAATATAAAACTAAATGAGATTTTTTTAAAAAGGTCGCAATCCTATCTTGATTTAAAGCACAAGCATGCAAAAGCTATATCAGATGTGGATGAGGCACAAAATAATAAAGATAGCAGCAGCTCTTTGTACACAGCCCTTGCCAGTCATAAAACGGCCCTTGCCTTTTATGACAGCTATGTTGCGCTAAACTCAGCCTTTAACAGTTATAAGGATAATTTATACAAGGCAGCACTTAACTCATGTGTAGCGCAGAGTGTCTATCTGTCCTATACAGAGCATACACAAAATCTTAAAAAGACACAGGATAGCCTTGATAGTATCAATACGTCTATAAAGGATTTTAATAAGATGCTGCCAGAGATCAGCACTTATGACAGCAGCTTAAAATCCCTGTCAGATAGCATGGATAAAACCAAAGAGAGTCTAAAGACTCTGCTAAGTGATAATGAGAGGATACAGACACAGCTTGGTCAAAAGCAAAAGCTAAAAGATAAAGCCACAGATGCTATAGACAAGGCAGAGCTTTATATAACTGAACATAAAGAGCATGATATCAATAGTGACACTCTGACACGTGCTGTACTTGAGACTGATAATTTAAAAAAGAGTCTGTTATCTGACTTTAGCCCTTTGTGTAAAGCCTTTTATACATATAAAAAAGATTTAATAGACAGTCTGTGTCAAAAGTATACAGTCAACAGCTCGCTTGAGACTTTGCAGCATGATCTTGTAGATACTGATACTAGGATTGAGGAGTGCAATGCCATTAAAAACTCCTTTGGCACAAGCTTTGATAATTTAAATAAGCAAAATCTAGATGCAGTCTCTATCTCTTATATGCTAAAGGAGTATAAGAGCCTTATTGATGCTAAAGAGACCTGTGATAAAAACCTTGGTGTACTGCAAAGTAAAAAGACTCAAACTGATGGTGATATAAAAGATCTTGACAGCAAACTTAAAGAACTTCTGTCTTTAATTAAGAGCACAGAGGAGGCCTATAACACTCAAAAGCGTCTTATTGAGCTTGATAAAAAGATTATATCTTTAGATAAGATGCGCGGGCAGCTAGAGCCTGGCACGCCCTGCCCTTTGTGTGGCTCAAAAGAGCATCCTTATGCCAGCTATACCTCGGTTATAAGCAATGATGATTTGATAAGACTTGATAATCTTGAGAGTTCGCTTAAAGAGTATAGAGATAATGAGAGCAGCTATAAAGAAGAGAGGATCAAGCTTACAGCTTTGCTGCAAAGCACAGAGCGTGAGATAGATGATCATGCTGCAAAAAGTGATACTTATGATAAAGAGCTTGATGTAAAGCATGGCAACCTTGTTAGTGCCCTAGATAAATTACAGATTAAGGATCTTTACAGCATTGACTATAAAAGCAGTCCAATCTCATCTGATAAGGCAGATGTAATTGAGATCTCTTTAACTGCCTTTATACAGGATAACAGCAAAATTTTAAGCTCCATGCAGGAGAATGATAAAAAGCTTGAATCTTTGCGCCTGCAGCGTCAGAAGCAGGAGGATAAGATCAAGTCTATGGGGCAAGGCACTGCCTTTCTTGATACAAAACTTGTAACTTTAAGGCAGAAAATTGCTGATTGTTATACAGATCTTTTATCCTTTGATAACAAGGTAAGTCAGAGTTTGAGCTCTTTAAATGATCTAAAACTTATAGCACCTGTTTTTAATGATGCTATGCTGCAGGAGATTATAGAATCTGAGGCCGTATTTAAAATAGATGATGCCCTTGATATACAAAAAGCCTTTGAGCTTTTAGATAATGATTCTGACTTTATGGCTATAAAGGATAAGATTTTAGCAGGTGATGAATCTGCCTTATCTGATTTTAAGGTGAGAGCTGTTTTTGACAGGCTTTATAGCAAGTATGAGTCTTTGCTCTTATCCTGTGCTGATAAGTTACAAGATTTAAAGCACAAAAGTGATATGTATAAGCAAAAGCTTGATCTTATTGCAAAAGAGAAGGTCAATCTTAATGGGTATCAGATAAGTATTGATGAGCTAAATCGTCAAAAAGATGCTCTTGATGGGTCCATAGCAAAGAGCAAGGCCGATCTTTTAAAAATAGAGAATGAGCATAAGAGCATCAAGGCTAAGCGCTTTGATCTTTTTGCTGATAATGATGTTAATGTCTATAGTGGACAGTTACAGCAAAGGCTAAATGAGGCTGATACGGCCTATAAAGCTTTAAAGGCTAAGGCCGATGCCAGCTTTAGTGACTATAGCAATCTTATAGCCAAGGTTAAAGGCTGCCATGAGGCATCTGTATCTTATCTTAAAATCTATGAGCAGAGTAAAAAGAGCTTTTTAGAGTCTATAGCCCCTTTTAATCTGCATAGCCTTGATGAGTATAAAAATACGCTTTTAGATAAAAAGATCTTAAGTGAGTATGAGAGCAAATGCTCTACACTTGATGAGAGCTTAAATCAGGCCAAAGCTCATTTAAAAGTAATTAAAGATGAGCTTTTACATTATGATGAGCGCTATGAGGCTATTTTTGATCCTGATAGATTAAAGGCAAAGCTTGAGAGATTGCATAGAGTTGATCAAAATCTTAATCAGAGCCTGGGTCAGCTTCACAACACTCTTTTAAACCATGATAAATTAAGTCTAGAGCATCAGGCACTTATAGCAGAGTATAACAAGGAGTATGAGCATTATAAAAAGGTTGCAAGACTCAATCGTCTTATAGGTACGGCAGATGGCAAAAAATACCGCCGTTTTGTGCAGAGTATTACTCTTGAGTATCTAATTAATCTTGCCAATAAAGAGCTTTTAGATTTAACTGACAGATATGTACTGACATTAAAGCAGGATGAAAAGAGCTCTATGTCCATCTATGTCATAGATCTCTATCAGTTCTCCCTGTGCCGCCCTGTAGATAATCTCTCAGGCGGTGAGAGTTTTCTTTTAAGTCTGGCTTTATCTTTAGCCCTCTCCTCGCTTGCAAGTTTAAACGTGTCTGTTGAGTCTTTATTTTTAGATGAAGGCTTTGGCACTTTAGATGATGAGACACTGGATCTGGCTCTAAATGCCTTAACTTCACTACAGCAGCGCGGAAGATTAATTGGTGTGATCTCTCATGTGTCAAAACTAAAGGAGAGAATTAAAGAGCAGATTGAGGTTACAAAGCTCTCAGGCGGCAGATCTACAATCAAAGGACCAGGCTGCAGCGCTACGCTCAAAAGCTAGGAGTGCTGTCTTTTATTTAAAGTACTGTCCCTTAAAGATAGGATTTAATGCTCTGTTAACTTATAGCTTTACAGAGCATTATTTATAATTCTATAAGTCTTTATCTACTGTATTATTTGCTATTGGCTTTATGCCTTCATTGGATTTTGCCCCTGTGCAATCTTACCTATACTAATCATCACAGCAAAATTCTTAAGCGCAGATCCCTATTTGCCTGCAGCCTCTGTCTTATTCTCATCAGAGATCTCATCCTTATCGTTCTCTTTTAGCCTGTGTATGACAACTGTGTTTTTACTTGAAGTTACAATAAAGACTCCGGTAAAGACCATGATGACAGATATAAGCTTTATGGTATTAAAGACATCAAGGCCTAAGGCAATGGCAGCAACTGAGGCAATAACTGGCTGTATGTAGTTATACATGCCTGTAATGGTAGGTGAGAGATTCTTCTGGGCAATTAGAATTAAAAGCTGACTTAAAAAAGTACTCATAACCACAATATAGGCTATGCCCATGATATTAAGGGTGGAGAGAGCTGCAAAGTCTGTCTTTATAATATCAAAGAAGCTAAGTGGCAGAATGATGAGGCTTGCATAGGTGAACATCCACTTCATTATGGTCAAAAGAGGATATTTGTGTATAAAGTGGGTGTAGAAGACTACATAGGAGGCATAGCTTATCTGTGCTGTTACCACAAGTATATCGCCAATAATGCCTGAGGTGTCAGAGCCTTTATATGATGAGCTTAGAATAAGCATAATGGAGCCTGCGCTGCCTAAAATCAGGCCTGTAATTTTGCGCATGGTTAAAGGATCCTTTAGGACAAAGGCAGATAGGAGCATGGCCCACAGCGGCATGGAGGTGGCCAGAATTGAGGCATTGGCAGGTGAGGTATAATTTACACCTGTAATGAAACAGGTCTGATTGATAACAAGACCTAATAAGGCCGCACCTAAGAGCTTTATATGATCTTTTCTCTCAACCCTGCTGCTTTTTATAAACAATGATAAAAGCCAGAAGAGCAGCATGGCGCCTATCATACGCACCGAGGTTAAAACCATAGGTCCTATGACAGAGCCCATAAGCACCAGTTTGGAGATTGGAGACATAAGTCCCCAGAGCATATTTGCTCCCAGAGCCGAACTGTGGGAGAGCGCCTCTTTCTTTTGCATGGATTAATAATTTATACTCAAATTCAATATTTTGTCGTGTTTTTAAAACTTTTTATATTTAAAGCACATATTTTGCTTAACACTTGTATTTTAAGATCTTTTTTATTTGCAAGATAGTATTTACTAAAAATTTATGCAAATGTTAAATATAGTTAAAATTATTGAAAAAAAATTGCAGAAACAATATAATTTTAGTTGACCCTTTTTATCAGTTAAAGCCTGCAAAAGATGCAGGCCTTTTTCTTTTTTAGCATTATGTCAACACCAAAATCATCAAATCCATTCGTACCGGCCTTCTTTACCTGTATGCGTGAAGGCTATAATTTAAGTCTGTTTAAAAGTGATTTTATAGCAGGTCTTACTGTTGCAATTGTGGCTTTGCCACTGGCCATGGCTATGGCGGTGGCAAGTGGTGCCTCGCCTGACAAAGGTCTGGTTACAGCAGTTGTAGCCGGCTTTTTTATCTCGTTTTTAGGCGGATCGCGTGTACAGATTGGCGGCCCTACAGGCGCCTTTGTTGTCGTTATCTTTGATGTTATAGCAAGATACGGTTTTGACGGTCTTATTGTCTCATCTATTATGGCAGGCCTCATTTTAATTGTGGCAGGTTATGCCAAGCTTGGCAAACTTATAAAATACATTCCATATCCTGTAATTACAGGCTTTACCACAGGTATTGCCGTCATTATTGCCTCATCGCAGGTTATGGATTTTTTAGGCCTTAATATCAAAGATGCTCCAGCTGATTTTATTGGCAAATGGACAGCCTATTTTGAGCATATTCATCAGATCTCACCTTATGCCTTAGGTGTAGGTCTTTTTGGCCTGGCCCTTATTATTATCTGCAAGAAAATATCCAATAAAATTCCATCTTATCTTGTAGTTATTGTGACTTTATCTCTTATGGTCTATGTGTTTAAACTGCCAGTTGATACTATCGGCAGTCGCTTTGAGCATCTGCCAGAGGGCCTGCCTGAGCCTATCTGGCCTAAGATTACTCTTGAGGAGATAAGAGATCTTATTCCATCAGCCTTTACCATAGCCTTTTTGGCCGGTATCGAGGCTCTGCTCTCTGCTGTGGTGGCTGACAGCATGATAGGTCACAAACACTCATTAAATCAGGAATTAATCGGTCAGGGCGTGGCCAATATGGCCTCAGGTATATTCGGTGGTCTGCCAGCTACAGGTGCTATTGCCCGTACTGCCACCAATATCAAATCAGGCGGCAAGACCCCTGTCTCTGGTATCTTCCATGCCCTGTTTTTACTTATCTTTATGTACACCATTATGGATGTACTCTCCTATGTGCCAATGCCGGCCCTAGCCGCCATTTTATTCATGGTTTCATGGGGTATGAGTGATTTAAAACACTTTATTCAGATAGCCAAAATCTCTCCATCTGACAGAACTATTTTAATTTTAACCTTCCTGTTAACCGTGCTTGTAGATCTTACTGTAGCCATTGGCGTGGGCGTAACCTTTGCCTCACTGCTCTTTATGCGCCATATGTCAAAATCACTTGAGATTAAGCAGAATACCGCACTATCAGAGTATGACAGTCAGGATGGTGATTATATGCAGGATATAGTCATTCCTGAGGGCCTGCAGGTAATGCAGATCAACGGTCCTTTATTCTTTGGTGTGGCCTCTGAGCTTTGCGACAAACTGCAGTCTTTAGAGAAAATGCCGCGCGTTTTAATATTGCGTATGCGCTTTATGCCATATCTTGATGCCTCAGGTGAGGCCTCAATTGAGGATATTATTAAAATCTGTAAGGAAAACAATACCTTTATCATTTTCTCTGCTATGCGCAGGCAACCACGTACCTTACTTGCCAAGGCTGGAATTTTAGAGCGTGATGAAGCTGCCTTTACAGTAGATTTCAAACATGCCCTTAAAATGGCTATGGAAATATTAAGCCGCGATGCCAAGTAAAACTATTGTTTACTTTAGTTTAAACAGTTGAATGTTGATCGCAACTTTTGATAATAGTTGCGATTTTTTATCATTAAAAATAAAGGTGATAAAGATCATAAACTCACCCTTTTTTGATTAAAAAAAACTCATATTTGAATAATGAAACGCCATGTTGACAGACAAATTTCTCTTAATTTCAGTATTTTAGCTATGTAGGGAAAAAAATCAAAAAACGTGAAACAAACTATAGACTTATTTAAATAAAACTATACACTATATGTCATTACGGCATAATAAAAAACAAAGATAAAATTCAAGCTGATAATTTGGAGTTTTGACAATGGAAGGACAGACCTTTAAGCGTATACGTCTCGCTCTGGGGTTTACTGGTGATGAGCTTGCGCATGAGCTTAATGTTTCTGGAAACTATATAAGACTTGTAGAAACCAACAAAAAGCCAGTGTCTGAACTGTTGGAATATAAAATTATGGATCAGCTGCGACGTCGTTATCACAGTAATGATCCGCTTTTTACTATTCTAAAGGGTCTTAGTGGCAATTAGCTTTAAATTTTTTATGACATAAAAGACCTGTTAGTTGCAGGTCTTTTTTGCTGTCCGTCACTTTTTTAACTCAAATTTTTTTTGCTGTGAAAAGTCCTGAGAGTCACTAAAAAAAGAAAAGCTTAAAACGCACTTTTATTTACAACTGTAAAGCAGTATAAACTCTCAGGACATACTTTGTGCTTTTATAACAGTCAATTTTTTGTTATCTATGACTTTTTACTAACCACGAAGTCGCCGCGTGTTAATTCCTTTATATTTTTAATAAGATCTTCACTCTGACTTTTTGGCAGTATCACATCAAATAAAACCTTGTCTGTATACACTGTATTTAGAATGCTAAGCCTGTAGTTTTTACTCATGTGCAGGAATTTATCTATATAGCGCATATCAAAGATAAGAGTAAGCTCATCTGGTATCATGCGCTCTTGTGTAGGCAGCGTGGCCAATGCCTCTTTGACACTGTCCTGATAGGCCTTGACCAGACCTCCTGTGCCAAGCAGTATGCCACCAAAATATCTTGTAACAACTGCAGTAAGCTCACCTACCCCACAGTGCAGCACCACTGTAAGCATAGGCTGTCCTGCTGTGCCCTTAGGCTCACCGTCATCAGAGCAGCCGCAGTAGGCTGTAGAGCCTGGCGCTGTTGCATTAAAGGCAAAACAGTTATGTCTGGCATCAGAAAATTCGCAGCTTATTTTTTCAATAAAGGCTTTGGCCTCATCTGTGCTTTTAGTATGGCCAATTGAGGTAATAAAACGGCTTTTTTTAATTATAATTTCGTTGCGGTGGCACGTATCAGCCTCAAGGCATGGCACCTGATAAATATCTTTGCTCATAATAATTTAAAGGGCACCATACAGTGCCCTGCTCTTAAAAAAAATTAAAGAAGTAAAATTACAGGCAGTCTTTTAAAATTGCCACAACATCATCTTTATCAAGTGGTCTTATAGCCATATCAAGAGGTGCAAATTTTATGGCATGTTCAGCCATGGCCTCAAAATGCTTATCATCAATACCCACATCCTTTAAATGCATTGGCACGCCAATCTCCTCATAGAAGGCAAAGAGTCTGTCTATACCTTCATTGGCAACGCTGTAGAGATCATCATTTGGTGTAACATCCATAACGCGCACAGCAAAGTTGGCAAATCTCTTTACTGTACTGTCATTTAAGCTATAGCGCATAAAGCGTGGAGTTAATATGGCAAGTCCTATGCCGTGGGTAATATCATAATAGCCTGAGAGCTCATGCTCTATGGCATGACATACCCATGGACTTGGGGTATTACCAAGTGAGCATATGCCATTGCAGGCAAGAGAGCTGGCCCACATCAGCTCTGATCTGGCCTGTTCATCATCAGGCTTTTCAAGAGCCTTTTTGGTATTGAGCATAACGGAGCGTACAATTGACTCACACAGGCCGTCATTGACTATGCTTGAGCCTAGAACAAAGTACTGCTCAAAAATATGTGACATAATATCACAGCCACCTGCAGCTGTCTGATAGGCAGAGACAGAGTATGTATAGCTAGGATCGAGAATTGAGGCTGCTGGGAATAAATGATCGCTGATAAGAGCAAGCTTTTCATTAGTCTCAAGATTGGAGATTACAGCACCCCAGTCAAACTCTGATCCTGTTGCTGACAAGGTTAAAATGGTACACAGCGGCAGAGCATCTTTAACCAGTGAATTATCAAGTACCAGATCCCAAGGATCGCCATCGTATTTGGCGCCTGCTGCAATAGCCTTGGCGCAGTCAAGCACTGAGCCGCCACCTGCTGCCAGAATGACCTCGATGTTATGATCCTTACACATCTGAGCGCCATCACGTACTGATGTAATACGAGGATTTGGCTCCACGCCCTGCAGCTCATAGATCTGGCAGTCAGCTAAAAGCTCATGAATTTTCTGATAAATACCCTGCTTTTTAATACTGCCGCCGCCATAGACCAGTAACACCCTGGTGCCATGTTTTTTAATAACCTCAGGCAGCACATTGATCTTGCCCTTGCCAAAATAAACAGCAGTTGGAGTACAGAAATTATAAGCTTGCATATTAAAACCTCAATTATTTTACACTTTAAATATAATAGCCTATTTTGCATGATAAGATCAGACAAATGATGCTTTTTTAAATACCTAAGATTAGATTACACCCCTCTTTGCTTTAAGCGCACAAGTCAGGATTATAAAAATGATGGGCAGGATCTAAGAGCAGGATACATATGGCTCTAAGATAGACAGATCTGTATGTACATTGTCATAAAGGCAGTGTTTTTACAACAGCACTATGAGGATATGATGGATGATAAAAAAGAGGCAGATATCTGTACCTGCCTCCTTTGCAGTATTGTGCTTATGCAGATGTTATAAGCTTAGAAGACATAACGCAGCTCAGCCTTGATACCAAAGTTGTCACTCTTTGAGCCCTCAAGGAAGTAATTGTGAGCCTCAAGGGTGGCATCTACACAGTTAAAGAATCTGTGGTTGACACCTAAGGCCATAGAGCCGTAGGTAAAGTCATAGTCAGGATTGTCAAAGCTAAAGAGTTTTGCTCTGTCCTTTACAGAGGTCTTTGATGAGATATCTGAGTAGTGATAACCTGCCTCGCCCTTGACATAGACTAAAGAGTGTCTGTCATTTAAGTACTTACCGACAAGCACACTGGTGGCAAGACCATAGGTGCTGTAGGTATCGCCTATAATCTCAAGGCCCTTCTTGGTAGTGAAGTTCTCTCCCATAAAGAGTTTATAGTCAAACTTTAAGGCAGCATCTATCACGGTGTCATAGGCCAGATTAAATCTATGACCTGCAGCCAGTGTGGTACCAATGGAGTTTATCTTTAAGGTGCCAGAATCCTCACCCTGATAACCGCCTTCAATACGTGATTTTGCAGTTGAGTCAAAGTGATTATAGTGCACTGAGCCTTCAAAATAAGTGCCGGTATTAAAGGCCAGGGCTCCATAGATACCAACATTGGTATTTTTAATATCTGATGAGGCCTCAAACAGGTTAAGAGTTGACTTCATCTTGCTGTAACCTGCATAGGCGCCATACATGGCATCATACTCGCCAAAGCTCTTGAGGGTATCAAAGCCTATATAGGATGAATTGAGCTTGGCATGGGCTGTCAAACCAATCTTGTCATTGACATCAAAGTCTACATCCTTATAGAAGTTCTGTACCCACAGACCATAGTTCCTGCTGTTATCCTTTTTAAGCATTCTAAATCTCTCTGATAACTCAGAGTTGGTTAAAAATGCCATACGGTTTATCAAGAAGGTATTTATCATGGCTGTCTCTACAGGATTTGAGGCCTGATTGGTGTTGCTTGAGGCAATATTGTTGACCACAATATCAAAATTGTTGTCCTGACTGATGTCTGCCTTGATAGAAAGCTTAACTGCTCCATTATCCTCCTTCCAGGCTGAATCAATACGACCTAACACATCATCTGGCAGCTTGCCTATATTATCAGGCAGGTCAATTAAAGTATGTTTGCCGCTTACATTTAATGTGCCGGTAAACTCAGTTGGATCTTTAATTGAGGCATCAGAGTGAATACGTATCTTTAATTTACCCTTTTTGAGAATATCAAAACCGTCAGTTACAACTACCTTGTCACCCTTGCCGCTTTGAATGTCTGTGTAGAATACAATGGCATTGTCACCACTTAACTCTACGCGATCAGTGGTAATGGTGTAGTACTTGGTCTTGTTGCTGCCAAACTGACCCTTGCCACCGTTATCATCCTTAAAGGCAATTACAGTATTCTCAAGATGGATGCCGTTACCCTTTTCCACCTTGCCATTGACGTTGATAGATGAGGATAAATCAAGGTTGCCTCCTACCTCAAGTACTGAGGCATTGTGCTTTTCATTAAATGGAGAGCCATCTCCCTTCATATACAATGAATAGGCCTTGCCATCCTTCTTGTTATGAACATGAGCCTCAGTGTGGATTTTGGCTGAGTCTTTAACATGCAATGTGGCACCTGAAAGAACATCAACGCCGCTTACTCTGACCTTACCGTCAGCTCCCTTGCTAGGCAGCTTGTCATTTGTTCCTGCTACAGTGTCACGGCCAAACTTGCCACTCTCAGCTCCCTTACCGGCTTTACCAATTAATGTCATATCTACATTATCAAGAGTGATAATAGCATCCCTGACACCAATACCTGCACCGCCTGGCCCCTCTCCGACGGCTCTATAACCTACAAGATCTACAGAGCCACCTGAGCCACCTACGCCCTTATAGCCATCAAGACGAGTTTTATTGTACTTATCTAAATGTTTATCATGAGTTTTCTTTTTCCCACCATTAGCACCTTTTGCACCGTCTCCACCTTGGGCTGTAATACTTGTTGTTCCAGAAATTGTGGCTATCTTGCTAGAGGCAACCAGTGCAATGTCTATAGATCCACCAGAACCGCCTCTACCACCATCACCACCATGTCCAAATAAATGAGCATCTGTACCGTCTGTGCCTGCTGTTCCATTTCCACCAATAAAACTTGTAGTCTTAATACTGTCTAGTGAAGCACTGGTGTTTTTTGTTGAGACAAGAGAACTATGATGAATTGAATTGCCATTTGTGCCATTTGCACCGTCCTTACCATCTTCACTAACCTCAATATCAGTCGACACATCAAGATGCCCAACAGTTACGTCGGTCTGCTGATTTGGTTCTCCTTCTTTTTCTATCGTTGATGATTGTGTAAATTTTTTGTGTAATACATAAAGTTTATCACTGGTTAAAAAATAGCTGTAATTTTTTACAGAATTGGCGCCATCAGCAACAGAGTTTACGATATCTATATAATCAAAAAGTTGTTTTCCATTTTCAAGTTTTAAGTTAGTAATAGCTCTATAGTTACCAACATGAAATCGATGTTTATTATCTGGATCATCAGGACTTGGAGATGGATTTTGTGTTAAAAAATTATAAATAACTCTCATCTCTTCACAGTCTAGAGGTAGTTCAGATTTAAAACCTTCATCCCAAGATCCATGTTGCATAGCTCCCAGCTCGGAGTATTCCATATAATTGAATTTGAGTTTTTTATTTGGATCTGTATTATGAATGGTGCCAAAATAATATTTTGAATTTGGTAAACCTTGTGCATTACTATTGGCTTCTTTTGAGTACTTAAAATCAATTGTATTTTGTTGTTTATTTATATTTCCTGCTGGTATTAAAAAATTATTTACGATTATTTCTGAATTATTGTTTACAAGATTTGATATATGTAAAGAATTTTTATTAGATTCAGGTGTAAACCAAATTCTACTATTTTCCAGATAAATACCATATTTATCTTTAAGTTGTGAGTTATTAGTTCCTTTAATTTCAGAGCTATAAAAGTGAGCACTGGATTTTAATATTATTTCTGAATTCGTTGCGTGAATTGAATAATTAGTAGAGTTTACTGTTGGATCAGAAACTTCAGTTCTAAACACTAAGCCATTATTCCCTTTAAATTCAACACTTCGTTTTCCATTACTCATTCCATTGTTATCTGCAAACCTAAATCCAGTTAAATTAACATCTTTGTTTTTTTGATTATTAACCTTAATTTGTAGTCCATCTCCATATATTACATTTTCCTTCCTATAAAAACCATGATTAATATCTGTAGTTGTGTTTTGCATATCTAAATAGGTAAAATTAACAGCTCCTTGAGCTGTCAAATTAAACTTATTATCTTTTTCAAGATTAATTAAGTATTCCTTTCCTGTTGCCTGGTTGGGATGCCCAATCTGTATATGGTAAGATACCCATGACCATTTAGACCTACAACTTTTAAATTGTAATAATGGACCCACACCCAACAGAGCAAGGAGTGGTCCAATGAGAAAAGGTTTTTTTACACAGGATGAATATGACAGAATGAATGAGGAGATTTTATCTCTGGGCGTCACTGTCGCTACTTACTATCATCAGAATATTGACAAGCTTGGCTGTATCAAACTTAAGACTTTCGTTAATTACATAAGCAGATCAAGACAAAAAATTTTTTCATTACAACACTCTACCCCAGCCATATCTGTAGTAGAGCTGACCAAAGCTGATCTTGCTGCTGTCAAAGCCAAACCTATTGCAAATAAAAATTTAAAAGGCGAGGCTGCCGTGGTTAACATAAGCTATGGTCAGGTAACCTTTGAGGTCAACTCTGACAATGCGCCAAAGCTAATAGCAGATACCATACTGTCTCTGCACAACAGTGCCACAGCTAAATAAGGGAGGCAGCTGCTATGAATATTGATTTCACCAAAGGCAATATTACACTGGTTATAGCTCCTTTTGATATGCGCTCAGGTTATGGCTCTCTGTCTGCTATTGCCCACGAATATTTAAATATTGATGTGAACAAAGGTGGCCACTGGATTGTCTTTATATCACGCTCACGTGAGGTGGCCAAAGTTATAGGCCACGATGAACACGGCTCCATACTTATCACCAGAAGACTGAATAAAGGCAGGTATCAGCAACTTTTAAGCTCAGCTACAGGTAAGGCCACAAGACAATTAACTCCAGAGCTTTTAATGCAGTATCTAAATAGAGCCTGTATTGATGTTAAGCGCACTCATATCTACAAAAATTAGTTGATAGACATCACAAATCTACAACAAAATAAAGGTCCTTAAAGCCACATTTAAGGGCCCAAAAAGCATGCCTGTCATAAGCCCTAAAAAACACCTCTCACAGATCTGTAGAGATCTGTACAGATCAATAACACCCCTCAGATGAAAAAACTCTCTCAAAAAAACAAGGCTCGACATAGGGCATTTTAGAGGGGTTTTAAGAGGTCTGTAACGGCTTGTGCATGGGCTTTGTTGGTACTTTTGTCTATGGTAAAATATACCTAATTTAAAGGATAAAAGTAGGTGTTGTTTATGAGCAGTGGGTACGAAAATTTAAGTCAGGCTGAGCTTATAAAACTATTACAGAATACTACAGCTCAACTAGATAGAGCCAATAAAGATATTTCTATCGTACAAAGCAAGCTCAATAGTGCTGAGAAGAAGCTCACTACTACAGAGAAGAAGCTCACTACTACTGAGAAGCAACTCACTACTACTGAGAAGCAACTCACTACTACTGAGAAGCAGCTCACTACTACTGAGAAAAAACTCACCACTACAGAAAACAGGCTCAACCGTACTGTAAAGAAGCTAGAAAAGACACAGCAGGAGAATGAAGATTTAAAGAGCACTAATAAGACATTGTGTTTTATTGCATCTAATTTTACTCAGGATGCTCATGCTATTTTGCATGAGATAGACAAGAAATTTACAATTTATGTTGAATATTGTGCAAGAAGATCCGAAGAGTCGGAACATGAACTTGTATTTCAGTGCTCTATTTGCACCTAAACCTGCGGTCAATTTTTAGCTCCCCTCGATTTGAAGTTTTGTTTCAAATCATAGTAACAAAAACTAACATTTCCTCTCCTTCGTTCTTACATTGGCATCTTTGGTATCTTAGAGTCTCCAATTTTTAAAGGAGGCTTTATGCCAAGGATAAATTACATTGCAAAACATAAAAAGAAAATTGGTAGTGGAGGACAAATGGATCCAGATACCTTAAAGCGGGCTTTAATTAAAGCCCTGACTATGACGGCAGCACAGCTGGAGCATGAGGGGTTTTCTCATGGCACGGCACAGCGTCTGCGTCGTAAAGTTGCTGAGCTCAAGTTAACCCGAGAGTCTATTGGAGGTATGACCAGTAAAGAGCTTCATAAACTCTACTATAAAAAGACAAGGCCTGTACAAAGCAACAATAAAATTATGCCTGATATAGATTACCTACAAGACAAATATATCAAGTCGCATCTTGAGGCAAAGACACCGTCACAAAAGAAACTGGCTTTAACCAGGAAGTCAGTGATTGAACTTTATTACTTCAATGATCCAAAAAATAAAGAGCTCGTTGAGAGTGGAGAGAGTAGCTTCTTGTCTTTATCTCGTGTATGCCATATATGGCGGGAGCATGAAAAACAGATTAAGAAGCCTGTCTATATGAAAGAGCATGAAATGGCTGGTGAGGCTGAGTATGACTTTACAGGAGTTAGATTGCCCTATGTGGTTAACGGCGCCACCCACTATGCCACATTTATCGTGGCTGTACTTACCGGATCGCGCTATATCTTTGTCAAAGCTATTGCCAATCAGTCTCAACCTGTGGTGTGTGATGCCATAGCTGACAGCTTTAGATATTTTGGTGGCTGTCCCCATGTCATACGCATTGATAATTTCAAAGCAGCTGTTAAGAAGGCTGCTCGTTATCAGGGTCAGCTTACAGATGAGATGATTAATTTTAAAGAGTTTTTTAATATAGGGGTCTTTACCTGTCGCAGCGGACGGCCTAAAGACAAGGGCGCTGTCGAGGCTGCCGTAAAGTATGTTACCCGTTATGCTCTGTCTATTGCCAACAACCACGTAAAAGACGGCAATCCTTTCAGTTCATTAGATGAGATAAACTCTTTTATCGCGCCTCATATTGCCAGGATGAATGAATGCAAGGTAAGGGGCATGAAGAGCTCAAGAAAGGAGCTTTTTGATATTGAAAAAGGTTTATTGCAACAGCCTGCCTCATGGGATTACAGGTTCTTTGAAAGCTTCATTATAACAGTGTCTGAGACTGCCCGCTTTACTTTTGAAGATCATACATACGCAATACCATCTAAATGGATTGGACAGAAAGTCACAGTGCATACCACTAATCAGACAGTTAGTTTTTTAAGCCTTGATACTGTTATTGTAAGTTATAAAAGAATGGATGGCGTAAAAGGCCTGTCAGCCATCCATGGTGTTATTGAAAAACAACACCTTATATATGACATCTTTAGCATAAAAAATCAAGAAGATTTACTGTTGGAGTGGGCAGAAGCTATTGGGGAGCATGTTAAAAGCTGGTGTGATTTCCAGCTCACGCACTGCAAATATGGATATGCTGACAAAATAAGATATATACACAAATTCCTGACCATTGTTAAAGCCAATAAAGCTCACTACAGCATCTTTGATCGCTGCGTCAAAGAGCATATGTACAAAGGCTTTGACAGTATCATATGTTCTGAGCTTATAAAGATATGGGAGAGATATGAAAAGCCTGCCATATACAATTATGATGACGTCTACAATGACAAGACCTATATGGCCCTTGGTGAAGCTGTCATCTTAGGACATTGCGATCTCATGCTCTGGCCATTGCCTCAAAAAGAAATCACATCACAAACCTCATCTACGCAGGGTTCTGAGAACCAATCTAGGCCTAAAGAATTTTTAAATGGCCATGCTGTATACGATGAGCGCTTTGCTTATATAAAAAATCAACTTAGCTAGGAGTTAATTATGTCACTTACAAATATTCAATCTTTATTACGTGAGCTGGATATGAGGGGAGCTTTAGAGCAGTTTAATGCATATGTAAACAACCCTCAGGAGCTGGAGGCCACCAGCATTGATACCATTTTGACCAATATGCTCACAGCTGAGCAGAATACAAGAAATAAAAGACGTCAGGAGTCTTTAATTAAAGCTTCTAGACTGCCGGTAAAGGCAGAGCTTTGCATGATATTAAAAGATCTAGAACGCAGTGACCCTACATTTATCAATAAGATAGATAGCTTAAGCTCTCTTGAGTTTGTAGAAAAGTGCTACAACCTGACCATATACGGTAAAGCTGGATCTGGTAAAACCTTTATTGCTTCAGCTTTAGGGAGACGCAACTGCTGTCTTGGCAACTCAACTTTATACTACTCAACCAAAGACATTATAGCCAACCTGCACATGAATTTAGGCTCTGCAAGCTACGCCACCAAGTTAAAAGTTATAACAGGTAAAAGCATGCTTATCCTGGACGACTTCTGCCTCACCCCATATGATGCTGACGAGAAAAGCATTTTATTTGACATTCTGGACAAGCGATATGGCAAAAAGAGCACAGTGATTCTCTCTCAAAAATCCCCAGATGCCTGGATTGATATTTTAAAAGGAGGTATTGATGGTGATTCACTGTCAGAATCTATTGTTGAGCGATGCTCTAACAATAATTACACACTTATTGTACCAGGCACTTCCCGCCGTACTTCTGTTGATGAAGATTAAATCAAAAGAGCATGCTCTTTTAAAACCTGGAGAATAATTATTATGACAACATCTAAATCAGATAAAAAAGCTTTTCGTGACGATCTGACCAAAGAGAAATTTGATGAGGCTGTATCTACCCTTAATAAGCAAGGTAAAAAACTGACTATACGTGCTATTAAAGAGCTTGTCGGAGGCGCTAATAAAACCATATCAGCATTTATGCGTCAGTACAATAAAACCATTATGGAGGCCAGTTTTAATGAAACTATGCCAGAAAGCTTCCAGCAGGACATGCAAAGGGTGGCATTAAACCTGTTTGAGTCTTTTAGAGATAAGATCAATGCCGACAGAACCCGACTGCAAAATGAGTATGATGCAAAGCATAAGGAAATAGGTGAGCTTATGTCAGAGGCACAAAAGGAGCTGCATCTAGCTCAGGAGAAGCTAAAAGAGCAAGATGCTCAAATTGCTAAAAAGGATGAAAGGATAAAAGAGCTTGAGTCTCTTTTAGCGGAGCAAACCAAGACCAACGCACATTTAACCAAGCGGCTGGAGCAGCAAAGCGATGACAAGCAGCAGGCTATACTGGAGGCTATAGCCAGGCTTGGTAAATAAAACTGGGTAAAGTAGACAAGGGCTGGCTTAAAAGCTGGCCTTTTTTGTTGAGTATCCACTTGATTATAATCAAAAAATTACAATTAAAGGAACATTTAAAGGTACAAGTTAAAAGAACATGTTCTTTTAATTAAAGGAGCATGTTCTTTTAATTAAAGGAGCATGTTCTTTTTAGACAAAAGGAGCGTGTTCCTTTAATTTACATATTATGTGACATATGACGCCAATATGTTAGATATCTCTCAAAAACAATACAAGTTATGGTGCTTTTAAAGATCTTCTAAAAAAATATTTCAAGATCTTCTAGCGTAGCACAGCCAGATCTTTATGGACAATATTTCCTTATGTATCAATATGTTGTTATTGAAATTTGTTTTGCTACACTAGCTAGATTTAAGCCTCATGGGTTCAAAGTAACGGGAATTTCTACAAAAATAAGGTATTGACAAATTAAAAATGATGATGAAATAATAAAAAAGTAAGCCAAAAGGGATGAGATTTTGTCTTTTTGTGAGCTAAAAATACCCCAGAAGGTCATATTAAAAATTACCACTCCACGGATCTTCTAACACAAGATCGTCAGATCTTCTTCGCAATATTCAACATTTATCCTCAAGATGCATTTTCCAGGGATGTTATAACTACCATTCAAAATATATTTGAAGAGTGTCTGTCCTGCGTTAAAAATTATAAATCTGCATTTTCCAATAGCTGTTTTGCACCTAAAGGCTCAGACGTGGGCAGCATATCTAGTGCTGCCACAAATAATGAAGAAAAGAACAATGTACAATCTCAGGATGGCAACAATTCACAAGATAACGACAATATCGTCAGCGAAATAAATAATATTAAAGAGCAGATGGCTAATCTCAATGGCTCTTATAAAAATCAGTCCCGCCATTTTGAGAGGATTAAAACATTAGCACGCTCTGTATATGAGTACTGTGTAAAGAATGGTATGACAGAGAGGGCTACTGAGCTTGAGAATATTCTTAAAACACTTGAGATTAAGCCTAAACACTCCAATAAAGGAGGCGGTTCAACTCAAGGTAACGGCAAGAAGACCAGAGGTCGTCAGAAGACCGGCAATCTGAACAATGCCAAAGAAAGAAACTCACAGAATAAGATAGATAAGTGCAGTAAATGCGACAGCGATGATGTAATAAATCTAAAAACAGAGGTATCGACCTTTATACGTAAGAGCAGTGATTTAAGAGATGCTATTGATGCCGTATCTCAGGGTAATGATATTTATGTCTGTAAAAAATGCGGCACCTGCGAAATGGCTTTTGACAAGGATAAGGACGATTTCCCTGTTATACCTAACAGAAGCATAGGCATGTCACTTATACGCTCAATATGCCAGTTTGAATATAACGGTATACCTGTAGACAGATTTAATTCATGGCTGACCAAAGGCTTTGAGCTTGGCCATGACACACTGCCATACAATGTCAGTGACTATGTGGCTATATATTTAAATCCTCTGTACGAGATGATATATAACAAGGCTAAGACATTGAAGGTGCTACTTGCCGATGAAACCGTATTTGACTGTCTACACAGTCAGGGTAAGGGCAATATGAGCGCCAAAATGAAGGAGTGTAGAGATAAAGGCCAGCTTGAGATCAATTCAAGAAATTATATTATGACCTTAGCCTCTGCTCCTGCATCTGATGTCAAACTTGTGTACTTCACCTACGTCAACAGCAGATCTACAGAGAGTATTGGCAATGTTATTACAGATGATTTTAAGTTTGAGTATCTGATCTCTGATGCCTACCCTGTATATGCCAGTATCTGCCAAAGACTGGAGCGCAGAAAATGGCAGACCTGTATTACACATTTCAGACGCGAGATTATAAAAGCCTGTAACCCAAGGATTTATGCACAGGACTTGGAAAAGCTTACAGAGCAGGAGCTTACACAAAAGCTGCTTAGGGACTTTAATCCTGAGCATATCAAGGCACCTGCCGCTCTGCTCAAGATATTCTATGCCATAGCTAAAATCTATGAGCTTGAAAGTGCCTATCAGAATGATGGCTCTATAGATCGCAACACATATATAAATTACAAGCTGGAAAACAGAGAGCAAATGAAAGACTTGTTTGAAAGCATAGATGCAGCTGTAGAATCTATAAAAGATCGCTACGTGGAGCTGACGAGAACTGGAAAATACAGAGCCAAATCCAAATCAAGCCTGTATGCCAAACCTCTGATTTATTACTTAAACCACAAGGACAGTTTTACAACATTCATAGAGAATGTGGAGGTGCCACCTGACTCTAATCATGTGGAGAATATGATACGTCGCATGACCATGATACGCTCCTCTGTGAAACAGAAGGTCAGTGCGCATAATATGCAGGATTTGTGCAAGATAGTGACTGTTTATAAGACACTTGAGCTCAATGGTATTGATACTGAGTCATATCTGAGAAGGCTTAATAACAGCATGTATGCCCATTGCATTAACAAGGCCATGACGCAGTACTACGTGGATAACGGCGAACTACCTAAAGGTCAGATCAAATCCTGGGATATGGTCAAGCTGCTTGAAGATTTTGACTATACCGAGTTTGACATATTCAAGAACTAATCTATCACCGCGGGTAGGCATGATACTGCCCGCATCTACCTGATACCCACCTCTCAAGGGATATTGCGCAACCTGATCTGATTTTTGATAAATTATGGGGTCATGGGTATCTTACTGTATATGAGTTCCATTTATATTACCATTACTATTGATATCGGTAGCTTGGCTATAAATACTTGTATAGGGATCTGACTGATTTTTAGGATCTGTAAAATCATGTGTTTTAATTTTGCAATCACCGTTAAGCTGAACATCACATTTTAAATGAGCGCTTTCAGAAGCCTGTAGAGATAATGGGTTAAATAACACTCCTACCAATAGTATGCTTGAAATTACCCCCCCCCATATGAGTATATTTTTTATATGTATGTAGATTCAACAGTCTTTCAAGTCCTGCCGCTATTGCAGTCTTTGAAAATGAAGATTTTGTATAAGCACTTTTTATTATCATAATAATCTCGCAAGTTTGTTTGACATCAGCTGTAGGCTTTAAAGCTGACGCTGATATCTTTTTGCAATTTAACATCTGTAGTGAAAAAACACACAAAACCAATGTATGTTTAATTTCAATTATCTTTTGTATCATATTATTTTTATGTGCTTCAACCTTCCAGTTTTATCATTTTGACTGCTTTGTTATAAAAAATATGCATATATTTTTTATATGTGCACCAACTCACAAAAATTGACATTTTTGCTATTTTTGGATGTAACTACTTTATGTAACATTATGATAACTATAGTTATTATTTAATAGTTCTAGATTTTTTCTTCATATTAAAGGTGTCTATATAAGTATATTTCATAAAACTTTCGGAGCTAAAATTCATCTCCCATATGATCTGCTACACCATACTTCAAGCACATCACTGCCCGCAGATTTTTTTCATACCTAGGATCTTAGTAAAGTCTTGATTTTTAAGCATTTATTAAAATCCAGAAGTTTTTGGCTTAAAATCATTCCGCAAACCCGCATTCTATCGTGCTAAAAATTAGTGCAAAAGACCTCGATGCGGGTTTTTTGTTTGATTTTTTTGGAAACATACAATTCTGATACAAAAAGAAGTTGTTAGAAGTATTAAAAACGATCTAACAGATTGTTTTATAAAGGATTTTTATGGGGTATAGCAAGTTTCCATGGTATAATATACCAAACCAAACCAAACAAAGGAAAACTTGCTATGTCTTTATTATCTCAAATTAATCTCTATATTCAAAGAGCTGAACTCTTAAATATTTTAACCGTCTTCAGAAAAGAGCTTATTAATAATTTTGCCAGAAAAAATGGCACACTCAAAAGGCAAAGAAAAGTTACAATAGCTGAACTTCTCTCAGCTCTTTTAACATATGCCTCTACTAACCAAAACTCTAACAATATAACTTTTACTTTAAATGGATTTCATAAGTGCTATTCTGACATGTTTGGCATTGATATATCTTCAAAGGCTCTTCACAACCGTCTGCGTTCAGAGGGACTGCTTGAAGTTATGAAGAATACTATAGAAAACCTCTCTATGCTTGTTAAAGACGATACTAATGAAACTGGTCTGAAACTGCTTGAGGCTTACAGGCAGAGTGTCGGTGTTAATGATATTATCATGGTGGACGGCTCTGAAATCTCCCTTAGATACTCAGCCTATGACAACTTTAGCTGCAAGGCTAAAACACGTAATCCTGACAAGACCAACCCTGATAAAAAATCTGCCGCTATTAAACTGCATACGGGGTTTTCTATTGTAAACAATATGCCTACACATATTGATATTACGGAGGCTGTAGCCAATGAAAGAGAGCACCTGTCACCAGATATCTATGAGCAGGTGTTATATCTGTGCGACAGGGGATATGTATCTGAAGCTTTATATTTGCTACTTATATCCAAGGGGCATTATTTTATATTCAGAGGCAAGGAGAATTGCGCCTATAAGATTATTCATGCAATGGATGGCAACGGAGCCACGTTACATGAATTTGAAGGATGCAAACCATGTCAGCACTTAAATGGCAGCAAATATCCTCTGGTTGATATGGCTGTGCAGGTTAACGATGATACCGTTTTAAGGATGATTCGTATCTATAATCCTGTTGATGATAAATTTAATTATTTCATCACCAACATAGATGCAAGCCGTGTAGCAGCATCAGTTATAGCTGATACTTACAGGACGCGCTGGTCCTGCGAGATCATGTTTAAAGCACTTAAAAGTAGCAACAGCCTCTGCTCTATCAATTCGTCCATCAAAGAAATTATCCTGCTCTTTATTTATGCAAGTATTGGCTCATACCTCATCAAAAAGCTTATAGCAAAACAGCTTCAGAAAAAGAAAAGAGATTACCAACGTAAAAAACGGGAAATATCTCTGTTAAAGATGGCTTCCTCTATCAGAGATATAGGACCATTGTTAAAAGCCATGGTCAAAGGCGCTAAGTCTACAATATACAATGAGATCAGCAAGTTTGAAGGTCTTTTAGATTCTATGATGCGAACTAAACCATCACAAAGGGATATAGATCTTAAAAAGGACGTAAGCCTCCTGGTCGATAAAATTTACAATACACACCATATGACGAAAGACTTTTTAATACCGCACAAAATTGATGTTACAATCAAGGCTTAAGTTCATGGGTATGGATTTTTTTAAAAGTCCTGGCTTTTCTATTTTTTTAAAGGTTTACAATTACAGATCTAAGATGGTAATCTTGACATTTTCTACCCTTAAAATCTCTACCCTAATTTGATACAAATCTAAGCAATGCTCATAAATTCTCTAGGTGCAGCTATACCTGCAATTTAACCCATCAAAGCTACACCGTAGATAAGACCCTGCAGTCCATAGCACTCAAGACTACTTAATAAGCCTGCCTTAAGTTCAGATTGCCGCTACTGTTCTAATGTCATACTGTATAGTCTTTGTGTTATAGATTGATGCTATATTTACTCTAGGATAAAGATCTATCAGACGGCATAAGGCAAGATATTCAAGCTTATATGAAAACGTCATCTATAAAAGATAGATATCAGAAATAAGATCAAAGATAAGGATAAAAGAAGAGCATATGCTTTATAGACACTGTAAATAAGTATCATGCTAAAGCACTATGCTCACATGCAAAGATGATATCAGTACCATGTAAGGCACCAATATTTTAAGGCAGATTTTCACAGGATACTGATTTTAAGGCTGCAGGGCAGCCTTAAATATCAGGCTGCGTAAATTGCATTGGCAAATTTACCTGCAAGAGCCAGCTGATCACTTAGCCTGCCAAGTGACTTGAATCCTTCAACATTCAGTGGTGAGCTCTTTAGAATTTCAAAATCCTTTGAAGGAGGCTGCATTAAAATGCCAAACTCTCTGATGGCAGGATTTGTTGATTCAAACACTGAAAAATCGCTGTGTTTATCTGCAGCATCTGCACTGTGAGCATCCTGAGCAGCATGTGTCCCATCGAGACTGAAGTCTGATGATCCAAAGCCATCGCTGCCATTGCGCATAAGCGCAGCCATAGCGGCACTAAAGGAAGTACCGTCATTGATATCTACTGACCGTACAGCAGGCGTCAGAGTATTCTGATAGAGCAGATCCTGTGCCTGTGTGGCACCTCTGCTCTTAACAGGACCCTGCCCTGCCATATGCAGTGTGGATAATAAACCAGACATAATATTGTCCTCTATATACGGCAATTTTTGCCATTACTGTTGTAATTAAGTATATAGAAGCAAGTTTTATGCCATGGATTGTAGATTATGAGGATGGTCCTGAGATAATAAATTTATCGCCAGCAAGACGGACAAAAATTTTCTCAACGTAGCCGCTTTCCTTTTCGCGTGAGACCTCATCTATGAATTTGCGGTTTTCAAGAACCCAGGCCTTTTTGGTCTCATCCTCTGGCTTTATAGAGCGCGGGCAGTCATGATAGACAAAAACATCATGAATATCGTTGACCTTGTCTAAAATGACAGGAGCCTCTTCACCAGAGGCAAAAACGTACCAGCCTACTGTAAGCCATTTGGTTTTATCTATGCGGGCATGAAAGGCTACAGAGCAGTCCTCTGTGCTTTCATTTTTAACTGTTATAAACACATTGGCACAAGCCTGAGAGGTAACAAAAACTGCACACAGGGCAGCAAGGGCTAATTTTTTCAATTCTCAGTCCTATTAATCTAAATCTTTGCTGTATCTAAAAAAATATTATGCGATCTTTTTAATATATCGTCAAACAATAAAATACCGTGATTTTATGACATTTTATACAATATGTTTAGCCAAAAAGTGCGATAATAATTTTTTATTCAAAAATGAGGCGCTTATGTCAGCTGCAGATGTTATATCAAGTCCCCGCTATACAGCACACTATGCTCTTGCACACTTTTCAGAACTGCCATCAAAATTAAAAAATGCAGCCTTAAAAGTTAGGGGAGATACTTTCAATCTGCGCATTAAAAACTATCTTATAGGCGAGCTGTATGAAAACCTATGTTTAGATACTACACAAGATGAGTTTAACGCAGACTCGCAGCGCTGTTTTTATGACTTGTGCTCCTATCTTCTGCGCTTTGATATAAAGGTGGTGCCAGGCTATATTCCAAAGAGGCTTAACTTTAATGACAGCATCATTTTAACTAAAAAACCTGATTTGCATAATGATCCGGATATATCTGTCATACAGGTATTAAAAAGCGCCACGCGAGCTGTGAACAAGGTGCAGCAGACACAGCTTGCACGAGCCAATATCAAGCTTGCCAATTACAATATTATGCTGCATGTCTTTGAGGCTTTATCTCTTGTAGCGCCATTTAATGAGCTCGATCTGTCACAGCGTGAAGGTTTAAGTCAGATCATAAACTCAATGCAGTTGCCATTTGAGGGCGTAAATTATCTTAAGGCCTGCTATACCTTTGTCTCCAACAGCAAAATCTATGCAACAGATTTTAAATCACCCTTTGTACTAAAGGCTTTAAATGAGGAGCATACTGCCTTAGTTGTCAATATACTGCTGCGCCTGGCTCTGTTGCACAGCTGCAAGCTTGAGATTGATGAGAGCTGTGAGATTGGCAAAAAGCTTAAGGCTTTATATCTAAAGCATAGCAGCAGTGTTAAAAAGCATGAGCTTAGCAGCATGTACTCACAGCCTGTGACTGTAAAAAAGAGTCAGTTTCCTTTAAGGGGCGTGCAGAATGGATTGTATATGTGCAAGCTTTTGCATGACAACAAACTCATGAACACGCTTGATTTTGATCTGCAGGATAAAAAACATATCTTTGAGCGTATATTTGAGAATATCAAAAAGAGCATGCCTGTATCTTTAAGCCTTTTTATACAGAACAATTTCAACCATGCCATAAAACCGCTTGGTGATAGCTTTTATAAAGGTGTTATTGATGATAGGAGCCTTGAGATTAAATATGTGCACAAAGATGACCCTTTGACTGTCTATTATCTAACTTCCAATAAAAATGAGTATCTTATAAATAAAAATGTAGCCTTTGTACCTGAGTGCGCTGAGCTTAAATCCTATCTGTACTCCTTTGGCGATCACTTATCTGAATTTGGTGCCAGGCACAGACTTTATGGCGGCACCCGTCTGTTCAATCTACTTATTTTAAAGTTTCTTTTTGAAAAAGACTGTACTGATTCTTTAGATGATCTTAGCTACAGACGCATTAAAAAGCATTTTAACGATAATTATGATCTGATCTTAACCTTTTATGTGGTGTTTTTATACAAGAGGCAAAAAGATATAAGTGCCTTTGATCTTATACGCTATATTATAGATCTTAAGGCCCCTGCTCTTTTTAGCTGCGATCTTATCGAGGCCTTTTGTAATATACGTCTGTCAGAGGCTTTTTATGATACAAAGCTTAATAAGATAGACAATGCTCTGCAAAATCTTGATACTACAGTCCTGCTGCACTTTTATACCTTAAAATTTTTTGCTTATACCTACAGAAGACTTTTACATAACGATAACAGAATCAATACTACTTTATTATCAGACAATGTTCTTATCCTTACTCAAAACTTTATACAGCATATAAATCTCTTTTTAAAAGACAATGCAGTTTTATTTAAACATCTTTTAGGATATGAAGTAAAGAAGATCTGCTCGTATGTAGAATCTGCTCAGTTTACATCTGCAATTGACAGAGCCTACAGAACTACAGTACACAACAGCTTTACAGACAATCTTGTAAAAAGTGCTGTAAATTACTCTTTAAATATGGTGCATAATGATAGACATTTCAGCCATATAACTTTTATATTTAGCCAGTATATGGATATATACACTGACACACAGATTTTAAGCATGTGTCATGATGTAGTTTTAAACTATCATCACAAACATCTTTTTTATGCTATTAATCTGTCTTTGTTCAAAAACTCATACTTTGAGCTTGAGGGGCTTGATGACAGACTAGCGCACTTGGCCAAGAGCCTGGAGCAGACAGATGCGCAAAAAGAGCTTATAGAACCGCTTTTAAAACGCGATCTTACAAATAATTTTCATCTAAACCTGCTGTTTTTTCTAAATCTTGATTTTTATGTCTTTCCTCTGCTCTCATATGGCGACAGCAATCTTGATCTAAAGGATGCAGGCTCTTTGTGCTTTGATTTAAAGGCTGCCTTCAGCAAAGAGACCTTTGAGTCTGATGCGATAAGAAAATGCTCATTAGGTGTCTGTTTTGAGCATATGCTCTTTTTAGAGCAGGTGCTGTATATGTTCAAAGGCTATATAACCAATAACAATATTGATACCCTGCTGCAAAACTATATTATGCACACGCAGTGCAACAATACTATAAAAATGTATCTGTACAATTATGGTAAAAAGATCTTTAGATTTTTTGCAGATCATCATGTAAAAGCCCCTGATGATGTGCAGCAGAAGACTTTGTTTAGGGTGTATCTAAGCCAGTATATGCTGCATGATTTTTTAATAGACACTTTGAATCTAAAAATTTTTAGCGACAATAGTTATGACGAGCTTGAGTCATATCTGCAGCATGGAACCAGACGCCTGCCGCACAACTTTTTAGAAGAAAGTCTTTTAAAGATTTCCTCACATATAATCTTTACCAATAACTTTATGCCTGGAACTATGCAAAAGGTAAGTTCCATACTGCGTCTTTTTAATATTAAATATAAAAATACAGATCTGCAAAACTCACGCTCAGCCAAGGGTCAGATCTTTAATTTAAACTTTGATTTAATCAGATCAAAGCAAAAAGAAAGTGTCGAGCTTGTAGATGTTATAGGCAGGATTAAAGAAGGCACTGATACTAACTCTCAAAACCTCTTAAACTCTCAGGATGAGGCTAATACTGACAGCAGCCCTATAAACACTGTAACAGGTGCATCTGCTCTGACAGAGACACAAGATGTAAATGCATCTGCTGCCCACAAGAGCGCGGCACTGGATACTGACACACAAAGTGTACAGTCACAGGATGTAGATCAAGGCTCTTTACATAATACAGAAGATAAGGATAAAACAGAGGATAGATCTGAGAACGAGGGCACTGCCTCCTTGCTTGATAAGCAGGCTAAAGCCTTTTTATCTGATATTTTGTGTGATGACAATGAGTGTATCTCACTGTCCTTGGTCAAGGACAAGGCTGCAGAGCATAAATATATGTCCTATATGGTGCCTTTAGAGTTTATCAATGATATATGCTATGACAGATTTGATGAGCCATTTTTTGATGTAGATGAGGCAGATAATACTGTCTATCTGTCGCTGCATTTAAAAGATGATCTGTTAAAGCTCTGATTTTAGGCACGTAAACGCGTGCCTAAAGCCTTATGTGCAGCTTAATCCACAATAGTGGCATCTGCAGGCTTGTCATTAGTATCATTAACTGTAGCTTTAATGACACCATCATCAAGTCTTATCCTGATTTTATCCCCTGTCTTTGTCTCTTTAGCCTTTAACATCTGCCCTTTGTCGTTATAGGCAATAGCATAGCCGCGCTTTAGAGTCTGCAGAGGATTTAGCATCTGCATTTTGTCTATGATATAGACCAGCCTTTTATCTGTATTGTGCAGATAAAAGTCACAGGCACTGTTAAGCCTTGAGCTTATACCATCAAGTACACTGTCAAACACAGAGATTTTAGATAGAGGGTTAAAGCTCTCAAGATTGTATAAAACCTTATCAAGCCTTTGCTGTGTCTGATTTAATCTGTTATCAAGAGCTAAATTTAAATCCTTTATATCATCATTAAGGCGCTGCATGGTGTTATCAAGGCTGTGATACATTAAAGCTGAAAGATTCTGCACTATAGCATTGAGCCTTGATTCAACAAGATTTAAATGTTGCAGTGGATTTGAAGCTTTAAGCCTTGAGCTTATGCTGTCATTTTTCATCATAAGATAGTCAATCTGACGTAACAGCCCCTGTGTCATGCCATCTGTGATTTTATCAAGGCGTGTAAGCAGCATGTCATCTGTCATGGCACTGACCATAACAGCTGCAGCTGTAGGTGTGGCTGCTCTAAAGTCTGCTGCAAAGTCACTTAAAGAGACATCTGGCTCATGACCTACAGCACTGATGGTGACAATTTTAGATTTTGCTATCTCACGCACCAGGCTCTCATCAGAAAATGGCAGTAAATCCTCAAAGGAGCCACCGCCGCGGCCTATAATAAGAACATCGCACTTCCCCTCTGTATTGGCCCTGTGCAGTGCCTCAATAAGAGTTTTGGGCGCCTCATCACCCTGCACCATGGCATCATAGAGCTCTATATTTATAACAGAGCTTCTTTGCCTTATGGTGCGCACCATATCATGCAGCACACGTCCCTCTTTTGAGGTGATAATACCTACTGTATCAATGATCTCTGGCAGAGCTCTTTTGCTTGCAGCAAAGACACCTTGAGAATTTAACTGCTCTTTTAAAAGACGCAGCCTTTCCATGATAAGGCCCTCGCCAGCCATAATCATATTTCTTACTATAAATTTAAAAGAGCCGTTTTTTTTGTAGACTGAGGATACACCAGTGACCAGAACCTTCTGACCAATCTGTGGTCTGAAGTTTAAAGATGAAAGATTTGAGGCAAACATAATGCACTCAAGGGCTGAGATCTCATCTTTTATCTTAAAGTACAGATGTGAGTAATGTGCAATCTCTGAGATCTCGCCTAGGATCACGGCACTGCCAAAGCGCTTTAGAGCATTGTCTGTAATATCAATAAACTGCGATACACTAAGATATTTTCTATTTTGCATATTTACTCTCCACCATGCGCTCTATTTTAGAATAAAAAGTTTAATAGTGCATAAATCTGATACAGCCTATGCTCTCTTTTATCAACTTATAAGATGCCCTTAATGGTCCTGCACTGTTTTAAATATTAAAATTTACAGGAAATTTATAAAAAATATTTAAATTCATAAATGCGATATATAAGGGATTTTGTAAGGTTGTATTAATATTTTGTTTGGCTTTTATAAAAAAAAGTGTGTTTAAACTATTGACTTGAAAATTCAATCATATATAATGGGCACCACTTAAGCGATGCGGGAATAGCTCAGTTGGTAGAGCATAACCTTGCCATGGTTAGGGTCGCGAGTTCGAACCTCGTTTCCCGCTCCAATAAGTAAAAATTTGTTATGGCGCGTTAGCAAAGCGGTTATGCAGCGGATTGCAAATTCGTCTAGTCCAGTTCGACTCTGGAACGCGCCTCCATTTAAAGTATGCCCAGGTGGTGAAATAGGTAGACACAAGGGACTTAAAATCCCTCGAACCTTATACGTTCGTGCCGGTTCGACCCCGGCTCTGGGCACCACTTTTTAAAATCAGGACCTCAAGGTCCTTTTTTTATATCTCTACCCTGCTCCCTGTTTGTGACTCTTACTATCATCTCTTTGCCACCCTATGCCAAACACAGCTCATAGCAGCTAATTTTCAAAAATTTTGCTCTTTTTAAGCTTTTGTTAATAGCCCCTTTTCCCTGACACAATAAAAAAATACTTTGCTAACAAAAAGATAAGAATATTGACAATGCTAAGATCACTCTTACAACCACATATAGCTATACTTTATTTAAAAGAAAGGAACCATCAAAGAGCTCATTCTTAACTTAGAGATTTAGACAGATACTGCCTGCAGTTTAGCTCTCTACACTCTCAAGACAGAGTAAATGATCTAAATAGATAACATCTGACTTTTAAGATTTTACATGTAATTTAAAGTCTAGAGCTAAAAAAGAAAGCCCCATCTGGAGCTTTCTTTAGTTATGACTTGTTACTTTATTTAAGGGGTATTAGGCTTTTGGGTAGAAACCTGTTGGCTGCTCTGACAGATTAATCAGAATATTCTTGCACTGTGTGTAGTGCTCAAGAATCATCTTGTGTGTCTCACGGCCAATACCTGACTGCTTGTAGCCGCCAAATGGTGAGCCCTCAGGGATCTGATTGTAGGTGTTGACCCACATACGGCCGGTCTCAATGCTTCTTGCTACACGCAGAGCACGGTTGATATCAGTTGAGAAGACAGCACCACCTAAGCCGTAGATTGAGTCATTGGCCATGGCAATAACTTCCTCTTCGGTGCTAAAGCGAATGACTGATGCTACAGGGCCGAAGATCTCCTCCTGGCAGACGCGCATGCAGTTTTGTGCCTCGCCCAGCAGTGTTGGTCTTAAGAATGCACCCTTGGCCAGATCTCCTGTGGTCTCTCTTACACCGCCGCACAGTACCTTGACGCCCTCGGCTTTACCGATTTCTACATATTTTAAGATGTCATTTAACTGCTTCTCATCAATCTGAGCACCCATCTGAGTATTCATATCCCAAGGCAGACCTACTCTTACCTTGTTGAATCTCTCTACAAGCTCACCTACAAACTTATCATAGATGGTATCCTGCACGAAGATACGTGAGCCTGCGCAGCATACCTGTCCCTGATTGAACAGAATTCCAAGCATGGCACCATCTAAAGCCTGCTCCATACGGCTGTCATCAAAGATGATGTTGGCACTCTTACCGCCAAGCTCTAAGGTTGATGGGATAAGTCTCTTAGCAGCAGCTACAGCAATATCACGACCTACCTCGGTTGATCCTGTAAAGGCCAGCTTGTCAAAGCCATTATGCTCTAACATGAAGTTGCCTGACTTGGAGCCACGTCCTGTCACAACGTTAAAGACACCGGCAGGAATTACTTCCTGTGTAAGCTCGGCTAAACGCAGAACTGACAGTGAGGTGGTTGATGAAGGCTTAAATACAGTACAGTCACCTGCAGCAAGTACCGGAGCTAATTTCCAGGCTGCCATGAGGAATGGGAAGTTCCATGGCACAATCTGACCTACTACACCTAAAGGCTCACGCAGGATGATGGACAGGAAGTTGCCATCAAGCACGTTGGCCTCGCCGGCCTCGGCTAAAATTACGCCTGCAAAGTATCTAAAGTGGGTGGCAGCGAGAGGAACATCAACGGCCATGGTCTCACGAATTGGTTTACCGTTATCTACAGTTTCAATCATTGCCAGCTCTTCTTTATTGGCGTCAATGATATCGGCTATCTTGTTTAAAATCTCTGCTCTTTGCTTAGGAGTGGTCTTGGACCAGGTCTTAAAGGCGGCACGGGCTGCAGCAACTGCCTTGTCCACATCCTGCTCTGTGGCATCGGCAAAGCTTGAGATCTGCTCGCCGTTGGCTGGACAGTAGGTTTTTACCACAGCACCATCTGATGCATCGACCCACTTGCCGTCGATGTATAGCTTGTAGTAGTCCTTAACTTTGAAGTTTGATGGGAACATAATTACACCTCATGTTTGTGATTTATAAAATTTGTTTGTGTGTATTCAGTGTAATTATTTGACTTGATACATGTTGTCACATGCAAATTGCTATCAAATGTCCTTCAATTTTATAAATCAAGATCACATCTTTTTTTATACATGGTTAGCACATTTAATAAAATTGATGGTATTTTAAATTTTATTCAGTCCCTTTTACATTCAATATTTATGTTAATGTATTAAAAGAGCTAATATGACTTTTTTGTACAGTGATCTGAATCACATTTTTAGTAAATTATAAAATCATATTAAAAAGTCAATAAAAACATAAGCTTAGCTTGCACAGATAAGATCTATAGTCTTTTTTCACTTTTATCTCCATTTTTATTGCGATAAGGCAAGGCAAAATCTTGCAATTGATGTTGTAAAAACTTTACAGGATTAAGGCAGATTCTCAGCGTGGATAAAGATAGAATATAGTTTTTTTTAAGATAAAAAAGAGATAAATACCTAAGCCAGTCTTTACATTGGAGAATGGATAATAGATGCAGGCGGTCTTTAAGAGTGCTTCTAAGCTCTCATGATTTTAGACGTGTCTAAAAAGGGCCAGAGAAAAATCTCTGGCCAATGAGCATATTGCTCAGGAGAGAAAGCTTTAAATAATTTTTAACCTCCAAGCAGAGACAGAGCAATCTGTGGTCTCTGATTGGCCTGGGATAAAATTGACTGTGAAGCCTGCTGCAATATCTGATTGGCAGTAAGTGCTGCTGTTTCCTCAGCAAAGTCTGTATCACGGATACGTGAGCGGGCATCAGATTCATTTTCCTGAATATTGGCCTGATTTCTGATGGTAGATTCCATACGGTTCTGTACAGCACCAAGCTCGGCACGCTTGGAGTCGATAACCTGAATCATTGAGTCAATATTGCCTAGAGTTAACTGCGCCTGTGACTGATTGGTTACTGAGAATCTAAAAATACCATTTGATACAACAAATCCTGTTGTATTTGAAGGAGGATTGGCCTGAATAGTACCTGCCATTGATGCAATAAAAGATAAAACAAAGCCTTTGGACATACCTGTTACAGCAATGGTGTCATTGGCATTGGCACCAACCTGGAAGGTTACATTACCATCTGATCCAATGATTGTATTGGCATTCTGCGCTGCATTACCTTGTACATAGCCATTTAATACAGTCTTGCCGGCATATGTGGTCTTACAGGCAATACGGGTGATTTCTACTGAGAGCTGGGTCAGCTCCTGCTGAATGGATTTTCTATCCTCAGTTGAATAGGTACCGTTAGCTGCCTGAATGGAGAGAGTTCTGACGCGCTGCAGCATATTGGTCATCTCATCCATGGCGCCTTCAATAGTTTGGGCAAAGGCTATGCCGTCATTACAATTTCTGTTTCCCTGACCTAAACCATTGATTTGTGAGGTTAAACGGTCAGAGATCTGCAAGCCAGCAGCATCGTCTTTTGCTGAGTTAATTCTAAGACCTGATGCTAATCTCTGATATGAAACGTTAAGAGCATTGGTTGCATTTGTAAGTTTACGCTGGCCATTAATGGATGAAACGTTAGTATTAACGTAAAGAGCCATATTTTTCTCCTGAGTTATTTTTGCTTTTAATTTTTGCCGAAACGGCAATTTTTAACAATCAAAACTCAAATATGAAAAATATGTGCCAACTTTAAATATATTTTCTTTGGATTAAAACTTTATAAAAGAAAAGGAGGCCTATGCCTCCCTTAACATATAAAATTTATTGATATTAGCCAAGCAGAGATAAAGCCAGCTGTGGTCTTGAGTTGGCCTGTGTCAGCATGGATGAGGCTGCCTGCTGAATGATGGTCTGCTGTGACAGTTTAGCTGACTCTTCGGCAAAGTCTGTATCACGGATACGGGCACGGGCATCAGATACGTTCATGGAAACATTTGACTGATTGCGAATTGATGATTCCATACGGTTCTGCATAGCACCTAGGTGTGCGCGCTGCTTGTCTACAGCAGCTATCAGCTTGTCAACACCGGCAATAGCATCTGAAGCAATAGTCTGTCCACTTACTGAAAATCTTGCACTACCGTCTAGAATTAAGCCATCAGCATTTACATTTTGTTGAATCTGACCAGCGCCACCAGTTGAAGCAATTGCACTTAATGTAAAACCATTACTGTAGAATGTCATCTCTAGCTTATCGCCCTGATAAGCTCCAACCTGAATAGAAACTTTACCTGTTGTGTTTACAAGGCCTCCTGTTTTACCTGCTGCCAGAATCTGCTCGCCGCCAAACTTGGTTTGTTCAGCGATACGGGTAATTTCCTGAGACAGCTGAGTTACTTCCTGTTGCAGAGCATCACGATCCTTTGCATTGTTAGTACCGTTTGATGCCTGAACAGCTAAAGTACGAATACGCTGCAGCATGGTGGTCATCTCATCCATGGCTCCCTCGGCAGTCTGAGCAAGAGCTATGCCATCGTTGGTATTACGGTTACCCTGATTTAAACCATTGATCTGTGAGGTTAATCTGTCTGAAATCTGTAGGCCTGCTGCATCATCTTTAGCTGAATTGATGCGCATACCAGATGATAATCTCTGATAGGTGGTGTTTAAATTGTTGGTAGCATTAGTCAGATTGCGCTGGCCATTAATTGATGAAACGTTGGTATTTACAAAAAGAGCCATAGTGGGCCTCCTAAAATGAATTCTGTTTATATACTTATTATCGTCAGCTACAGGTAGCAACTTTAGCTTTTTTCAATATTTTGTTAATATTTTAAAAAATAATGCTTTATATGATAATAAGTTTTTGTTTTACAACGTTTTTTTGTTTAATATCTATTGTAGGATGAAGTATTTAAGTGCATCTTTACCCTGCTTTAATTTAGTCTCTTCTCCCTACTTTATCCTTGTTATATAAAGCTTTTTTATTCATAGCGTTTGACAAATGCCTTATCTAGAGGCTCTACGGGACCGTTAAAGAGTTTAAAGGCTCTAAAGTTTCTTGGGGCAGCTGATCCATCATGATCAAGGCCAATCTTATTGCCTGTAAGCTTTAGATGCTTATTTTCAATATAGTTAGGCATAAAGGAGAAAAGATATTTGCAATCCTGCAAAAAGTTTTTGTATATACCTATGACTTTGCCGCTGTGCTCTAATGCCTCCTGCTCATTTTTTATCTTATATAAGGCCTTAGTGGCCATATAAAAGAAAAACTGTGAGCTTACATTTAAAACTATGGCATATAAAGCATCACTACCAAGACTCATACGTCCTAAAAACTCTGAAATTCTTGAGATTACATAAAAAAGCTCATTACGTGATGCAGCTTTAGAGTCTAAAAGAGTAATTATAGTGTCGCACAGCTGATTGAATTTATTTTTATCAAAGACTCTGTTTAGATCACTCTCATCAATATGGGCTTTAAAGCTCATATCAGATAGTATCTGCTCAATAACAGTCTTTTTATCAATGACCTGCTCATCAGTAAAATCAAGATCACTGCTGTGTCTACCCAAAGCCCCATCAATTAAAATACCATCAGAGCAGTTAATACACAAAGCCTCAGCATGCAGTGACAGTGATCTTTGCATATTTTCTTTTGATGTTACATACAGGCTATTTGAGAAGATCTGACCACCAAAGTTACCCTCTGCCATAAGCGGCGCATCATATCTTTTTAATTTATTTATCTTATAGCTGCCATTGTAGATCTTTGACGATGATGCATGATTTTGTGTCTGCGTGCGTGAGCCGTTATCAAGGCCAAATAGATAGATCTGTTTAAAGCCAAGTTTTAAGATACACGCAAGTGCAGCATTGCCAACTAATGGATTTATATAATTAACCCCAGCCCAGTTATCAAAAATCCTGTGCAACCCCTCATCTGCCTTTAACACTGTGCCAAGTCCTTCATCCTCTTTAACAAAAATAAGCTTGTGCTCAAAGTAATCAAGATTGTCAGGATGGAGCATATTGGCACTCAAAAGCACTATATCGTCTAAATAGTTGGTGCCTTTGAAGATATCGAGCATGGCAGCTGTATAGTCAGGTCTTTCAGTTACCACATAAAAATCTGCCTTAACCCCAAGACTGTAGAGACTTTCAAGGGCAGTGCCGCAGGCTACAATAAGAGCCTTATCCTGATTAGCTCGTATAAAGGCAATATCCTTTTCAAGTGAGGGGCCATTGCCTATGACAAAAATCTTAAGACTGGCTATATCACCTTTTAGACAGACATCATTACGTATAAGTGAGCTTTGTTTATTTATGCACGCAATGCCGTGACTGTAGCCAAAGAGCAGATCATCAAAAAAGCCTGCAGATGATAAAAGATTGGAGCTGCTGTTATACAGACTGTCAATTAAAAGCTTTATATCATTATTTATGCCTGTGGCTATAACACATTTAAAGGCTGAGAGAAAAAAGCCATAGTCATTGTAAAAGGTATAAAGCTCACGAAAGGCCTTGTGCACATCTGCATTTATAATAAAGTGCAGCTGAGCATTGTTCTTTTGCATGTGCAAAAAGATAGAGGCATAGTCTATTGTAAATAATGAGGCATAAAAAATATCTATATTGTTCTCAACTATGACTAAAGAGCGTATATCAAATCTCTCAAGCAGCATTAAAGGCATGTAGCCCAGAGCACAGCCAAAGAGTACGCAGTGTGGCATGGCATAGAGATCTTGTACCCTTAAGCTCTGAGCATGCTCTTTTAGATAGGCAATAGCCTCATTGGCATAGCGATGATGAATCTGTCCAAAATTATCATCAATATGAGAGTACTCAAGATCATCATACACAAGACTTTGTGTAAGATAGTCAAGCTGCTCGCTGCAGGTTTTATAAGGTGTATTTGCTGTATAAAATAAAGAGCCGTCATCTAAAAAACGCAGATTTAAACTAAGATCCTCAGCCTGCACGAGCTCAAACTGCCTTTTAACCTTATAGTTTTCAAGTAAGGGATAAAGATAGGAGGCATGTTCTTTAAAGGCCTTAAGATTATTATCAAAGCGCCTGAAAACAGCCTCCTGAGTCAGGGCAGAGCCACACTCTGCCCCTATAGAGTTGTGATTAAGAGACAAGATTTATCTCCACAAAGTCCCTATTCATACCTTTTGACAAATTTAACCTTGGTGCCGCCCATCTCACCTACCTTCTTTAGAGTATATGGTGTGTCATAGTAAGGGGCCTTGCTACCTTTATGATCAAGACCTATACGATTGTGAATAAGCTTTAAATGCTCTGACTGAATGTAATTTGGCATGAATTTAAACAGATATTTACTATCCTCAAGTAAATTCAGATACAGCTTTATAACCTTGTTGGCATAGTACATGGCTTTCTTTTCATCCTTGATTCTATAGCAGAGCATTGAGGCCTGCTCAAAGAAAAACTGTGTGGATGAATCAACAGTTGAGGCATACAGTACATCAGGACCGTAGACGAGCTTGCGCAGTATGCCAGAGAGCTCCTGCAGCGTAAAGGTAAACTCCTTGCGGTTTACAAAATCCTTTTTCAACGAAGAGATAAGCATGTTGACAAGATAGTCAAAGCGCTCTGTGTTAAAGGCTTTTTTAATCTCCTCATCGCTTAAATGGGCCTTAAAGGTCATATCCTCAAGCATGTAGCGCACCAGCTCTTTTTTATCAGGCAGTGGTCGGTCGGATAAATCTATATCAGAGCTGTGCTTGCTTATAGTCTGGCGTATGACAAGACCATCAGAGCAGTTATAGCATGTGGCCTCATCCTTTACAGCCTCCATAAGCAAAGATAAAAACTCACAGGAGGTGGCATACAGAAGATTGGTCTCAATCTCATTGCCAAAGTTGCCAATAGAAATATTGTTGTACTCAGTACCATACTCAGGCACCTGATATCTGCCGTTGTAAAGCTCTGAGCTTTGTGAGTGGCTAAGCTTTTTAGATACAGCCTTGCCATTGTCAATACCAAATAAATACAGCTCTTTAAAGCCTAAATGCAAAGCTACAGCAGCTCCTGCGTTTGAAACTAAAGGATTTATATGCTGTATGCTCTTCCATTTGGCAAAGCGTGTCATATCGCCGCAGTTGGCATGCAGTGCCGGCAGTAAAAATTCATTGGCCTTGGCAAAAACCATATTCTTTTTAAAGTATTTTAAAGTATATGGATGCACCATGTTGGCTGTAAGCAGCACTACATCATCTAAAAAGTCTGTACCATCGAACATGGCCAAAGACTCAGCCACATGGGCTGTTCTTTCTGTTGCCACATAAAAATCAGGTTTAACACCGGCATGATAGAGTGAATCAATAGCAGTGCCACAGGCAATAATGACAGCCCTGTCCTGATTTTTACGTAGAAAAGCCATATCATCATCAAGAGATGGACCATTGCCTACTATAAAGACAGGATAGCTCTGCTGCTCCTTGGTTAAAAGCACATCATTGCGCACGAGGTTTGAACCTGCGTTAATACAGTGCACACCATTTGACAGACCAAAGAGAATATCGTCAATAAAGCCATGCAGCTGACTGAACATATAAAACTTTGGATAGACCTTAACTGCAAAATCATCAATAGCCTTGCTCTTGTAGCTGCTGATGACGCACTTAAAGGCTGAGAGGAAACAGCCGTTTGAATGATAGTAATTGGACAGAGCGTAAAAATACTCCTCTGAGGTTTTATCTATCATAAAGGTTAGACGGTTGTTATTCTCCTGTATAAACTCAATAAGAGCAGCCCAGTTAAAGCTGTATAAAGAGGCATAGAAAATATCAGGATCAGGCTCGATAATAATCATATTACCAATATCAAAACGACTGTAGAGCATCTCTACAATATAGCCAAGACCCACACCTAAAAGCACTACATGTGGTATGGCCTCAATATCATCAGCCCTGGCCCCGAGAAGATCCTTGTCAATCGATTCAATCAGATCTACAACTTCATTGACATAGCGATAATGGATCTGACCGCAGTCATCAACCTGCTTTGTATAGCGTAAAAACTCAAAGTATAAAGTCTTGCTTAAATTATCCACCTGCTCCTGACAGTAGGCCTTAGGAGTAGTGCTTTTGTATAAAAATTCCTGATCATCAACATACTGCAGATTGACAGAGCCATCATCACAGCTGAAAAAATCAAATGAGCGTTTAGGTCTGTAATCCTTAAACTTTTCGTATATGGCAGTGTTGTACTTTTTAAATGCCTCAAGATTGGCCTGAAAATTTGCAAGCAGAGTATTGTTCATAAGATCATCCTGATAGGCCTTAGCTGCAATAAGCTCTACCTCTTCTTTGGTGATCTTGCCAGTCTCCAGCATGACATTTAAAGTATTCTCATCAATACCAAGCTTTCTACATAAAAGCTCAATTTTCTGATCCATATACAGCTCCTGATATCAAAATCATTTTGATTAATAACTGATTTTAACCTTATTTTTACATTTTTGCCTATATGTCCGTAAAAAAGTGGCAAAAATTGCATGCCATATGCAGCTTCAACTTTGCCACATTGCCTTTAAAATCAAGCATAAAACATAAATTAATAATATATTTCAATAATTTATAAAAACTGGCACATATTTTTCTTATATCAGTGTACACATAATTAAAGACATCTAAGTCTTTAAAAAAATATTTATAAATCAAGGAGAGATAACATGGCCCTTTATGTAAATACTAACGTTTCATCCATTAACGGTCAGCGCAAACTTGCCAATGCTACCAATGCCCTTAATGTAAGCTATCAGAGATTAGCCTCAGGTCTTCGCATCAACTCAGCAAAAGATGATGCTGCAGGTCTGCAGATTTCAGATAGATTAACAGCACAGATCAATGGTCTAGGTCAGGGTAACAGAAACTGTAATGACGGCATTGCCTTTGCCCAGACTATTGAAGGCGCCATGGACGAAATGACTGCCATGCTGCAGCGCGTCAGAACACTTGCTATTCAGGCTGCAAACGGTACCTATTCACCAACTGATCGTATCTCTATTCAGCAGGAACTTACTCAGCTTGGTACAGAAATTACCCGTATTGCCTGTAAGACCAGCTTTGCCGGTAAAACTGTCCTGAACGGCTACTATACAGGTAATAATGGTAATACAGCAGCTACTATGATTGGATCAGACGGAATGGTTACTTTCCAGGTGGGTGCCAATGCCAATGACACTATTGCTGTAACCGGCATGTCCAAGGGCTTTATGCTCTCCACGATTGCTTCACAGGCAAATGTTATTCCTAATGGTGTAACAGGAACTACAGGTTTTGTAACTGAAAACAACACCATTCGTTTCTCTGTAACCAATCAGTCACAGGCCCAGCTGACCATAGGCAATATTGACTCCATGATTCAGGTTATTGACTCTAAGCGTGCCGAGCTTGGTGCTGTGCAGAACCGTATGGAATCAACCATCAGAAATCAGGCCAACATTCAGGAAAATGAATCTGATGCCCGCTCACGTATCCGTGATACAGACTTTGCTGAGGAAACTGCAGCTTTAACTGCAAATCAGATCCTGCAGCAGGCCTCACAGAGTATTTTAACTCAGGCCAATCAGAGACCACAGATTGCTCTTGCCCTCTTAGGCGGTGGTCAGTAACAGATACTAATAATTATGTGTCAGATCCTGTCTTTCTCTCCTGAAGACAGGATTATTTTTGTGAGCTTATTAAAATTCTTATAAAGAGCTTACTTTTTTGTAATAAAAAATCCTCAATAAAGCATGTAAAGATTGTCTTTTATGCTATCTTTACACAATTCTTTATCTTTAGTACACATAAATACCATGAAGTTTTTTATCAAGGCTTTGCAGATTGCACCAGCTTTAGTCTTTTTTATAGCCTTTAGAGTCTATGGCACTATTATTGAGGCCACCACTGCTCTTTTGGTCAGTGTTATTATTACAAGCTCTATTATTGCCCTGTGCGGGCGCTTTACTCGCTTAAATGCCCTGGTGTTGCTTGCTGCCCTGGCTTTCTGCCTGCCTACTATATTGCTTGAGAATGAAAATATCATAAAGCTCAAGCCTACTTTTATAAACTACTCTCTTGCCACACTACTTTTAGTTTCAACCTTTGTCTTTAAAAAGAATATCTTAAATCTTTTTATGTACAAAAACCGTTTTATAGATGCCCCTACCTTAGATAAGCTTGCCTTTATGTGGGCCATGCTCTGGTATTTCTCAGGCTCTTTAAATCTCTTTTTAGCCTTTGGCCTTGGCTATACCTTCAATATAAGTCAGGATCTTGCCGATGAGATCTGGGTTACAGGCCGTACCTTCCTGCCACCTGTGGTCAACTCATCATTTTTACTCTTTACCATTGTTTTTGTGCTAAGACAAAGACGCAAAAATGCTGTTTTAAATAAAGCTATCTAAATACAGCTCTAAAGCACAGGCTGACTGTTATACTATGATACAAAAGTGTTACAGCCAGCTTTTGCCTCATAAACAAAGCTAATGTAGCAGAGCACAAAGAATTTATCTGGATCTTCTGTGCAGGATCCTGAGGGGACTTTATATGGCTATTATTGGATTTTTACAGGATTTAGGTTAAAAATAATCCCCAGCCAGGCTGAGGATTATTACATATTAGCTTTTACTATCTAGTTAGACGTAAATACTGATGCCCAGCATTTTTTGCAGATTGTCACGGCTTTCCTGATTGGACACTGTTTCATAGGCGCCAAGCTGAGCCTGGGTTTTTAGATCAATCTGCTGCTTTTCATTCTGCTGTGACTTAAAATCATTGTGCTGTTTTTTAGCTGTGTCATAGGCTACATACATCTCCTGTCTGGCAGATGCTGCTGAAATATCTGACGGCAGCTGAGCGGCAATAAGCCTCTCTTGGACAAAGGAGGCAATGACAACATCATTTTCCTTTTGAATCTGCTGCTGTTGCTCATCAATGCGCTGACGGTTTTTAGCGCTTTGAATTACCTGTACGTAATTACCTGAGCCTATTGAATTTACATTAAGCGGCATAACTCACCTATCTTTGTGATATTTTCTTCCATGTCACTTCATTGCGTATATAGACAGGCTGTGCCTCTATGGCATCTGTAAATCCATCTATATTCATTGATGCTAACTCTATTATAGAACAGGCATCGGGAAAATCCACAATAATTTTGTCTATTTCAAGATATTCCTCATTTTTAAGCACCTGACAGCCAGTGCCAGAGCAGATTATAGGTAAATCCCCTGCTTTCTCTTTAATAAGCTCAGCTGCTTTATCCTTAGGCAGGACACTCTCATCGGCAAGCAAGTAAAGAGCCCCACTCTCATCTGCCCTGTATAAACCAAGATAGAGCTCTGACATACGAGCATCAATTGAGGCTACATACAAAGCATCTTTATTGCCTGTCATCTTATAGGCTTTATAGGCCATAGCCTTGAGATTGGATATGCCCTGTACTTTAAGATTAAGCCCTAAAGACAGACCCTGAACAGCTGAGGCTGCAATTCTTACACCGGTAAAGGAGCCTGGACCGTGACCATAGGCAATAGCCTGCACATCTGTCTTTTTAATACCTGCCTCATGCAAAATCTCATCTATCATGGGCAGTATAAGCTTAGTGTGCTGCTGTGGAGCCACCTTCTGTCTTATATAATATCTGCCATCATGTAAAAGTGCAGCAGAGCAGTTCTCTGTAGCACTGTCCACTCCTAAAATGGTTTTCATGCCTGAGCCTCTTTAAAAAATGCCACTATATCATCAACTGATGATGCCCGTCTCATATCAGGCAGTGACTGCAAAAAAATCTGCCCATAGGAGCTTTGCTCCAGACGCGGGTCACATATTATCATAACTCCAGTGTCATTTTCCTTGCGAATCAGGCGACCTACCCCCTGACGCAGGGCAATGACAGCCTCTGGAATACTTAAGGTTATAAATGGATTTTTACCATTTTTCTTTAAATTCTCGCAGCGGGCCTGCAGCAGAGGATCTGTAGGCTGACCAAAGGGAATTTTATCTATAATTACCATAGACAGAGCTCTGCCAGGTACATCCACACCCTCCCAGAAGGATGAGGTGCCAATAAGTATGGCCCTGCCATCTTTTTTAAACTCATCCATAAGTTTGGAGTTTGACATGGAGTTTTGTACCAGAACCTGTCTTTTATCACGAAAGCGATCGGCTAAAATGACGCTGGCCTCATTTAGCGCTCTGTAGGAGGTGGTTAAAAAGAAAATACCTCCTGTAACGCTGTCCATGGCCTTTTCAAGTTTATCTATAATACGTCTTATTCTAAAGGCATCGGATATAGGAGCAAAGTCCTTTGACACAAAGAGAATGGAGTTTTTAGCATAATCAAAGACTGATGGAACAATCATGGTCTGAATATGATCATCTAAAAGATTGCCGCCTATATCATAGATAAATTTATCAAATGACTCTTTGACTGATATGGTAGCCGAGGTCATGACCACACCTACCTTTCTTTCAATCTTTGAGAGTAAAAATCTGCCAAAATCAAGGCCAATATCCAAAGGTGAAATGCTAAGAGCATAATTCTTATGCCCAAGCTCAATCCATGAGACCTGATTTTGCTTATTGACATTACCCATCTTGTCCTTATCAACAGTCATACAGTCAACAATGACATCACGGGCCTCAACAACACGGCCTACTACACCCTCAATCTCCTCAACGGCACTCTCTTTATTGTTCTCCATTAAAGTTACAAGCTTATCGAGCTTTAAGTAAAGATCGCCTACCTTCTGCCTGAAAGTGGTATCTACAGTAAAATTATCCCCATCCTCATGATAATCTGTATACTTTAAATACAGTATATTGATTTTCTCGCCTTTGCCATCAGTTGGATGCAGTTTACTCTCTAAATACTCATACAGATGAGTTGAGGCCTCATCAATTAGCAAGAACAGATCCTCAAAGCCACCTTTTGGAAAATCCTTTACATCCTTTATGGCCTCAAAAAAGTCTTTTTGTATTTCCTTAAGCTCAAGACCTGATATGGAACGGGCAAAGAAGTTACGGCCAATATCTGGCAGTGTATGGGCCTCATCAAAGATAAGAGCATTGTAATCTGGCAGCAGTGAGGCCATAGGATTGGTGTTTTGCAGATGCAGTGTTGAGAAAAACAGAGCATGATTGATAACCACTATCTGACTTTGTGAAGCTCTTTGTCTTGCGGCAAAGGCAAAACACTGATCTTTGTAGATACATCTGCCCTGCAGGCAGTTATGACTCTGACAGGTTATAAGATCGGTGATTTTTTTAGGATAGCGTGAGTTGATCTCACAGAAGGTGCATTTATCACTCTCCTGTGCAATCAATACCTTTTCACTTTCAATCAGACTCTCAAGGCTTGCAAGCTGCTTTGGTGAAAAAACGCCAAGCTGTTTTGACTCATAAAAATTTCTTAAACACAGATAATTGGAAAAGCCCTTTAGCACCATGTACCTGATATCAAGCTTTAGAATTTTTACAAGTCTTGGTATATCATTTAATATGATCTGATCCTGCAGAGCCTTTGATGCTGTAGAGATAACCACATTTTTATAGGCCTTAAGGGCTGGCACCAGATAGGCAAAGGTTTTGCCTGTACCGGTTCCTGCCTCGGCTATAAGCACATTGCCCCTGTTAAAGCATCGGCCTACAGCATGAGCCATCTGCATCTGTCCCTGACGCGGCACATAGTCTTTAATGCTTTTTTCAAAGATACCGCCTTTGTCAAAGACAGCATCAATGGCGCTGCTGCTTTTTATATCCTTATTTAAGGTCTCTTGCTGCTTGTCAGTCATTTAAATTAGTGTTTCTTCATGGGCAAAAAGATGCATCTTGCATGCAACGCAGTCACATACAATATCAAAACGTTTATCGCCTATTTTAAGATAAAAGCCTGTTGTAGAGCCACCTTCTTTTTTACACAGGCTGTGATTTTTAACAAGACAGTTTTTACAGGTCATAACCGAGCGTGTAATCATTTTAGGTGCAGCTTTATCTAAATCCACCTGACATTTTGTATAAAAATCGGCACAGACTTTATTTAATATAAGTCTTTTATCCACATATCTTTCAGGATAGACAGGATATGTATCTACATTTTTATATTTATAGTCACTGCGCACCCGACCTTTACTATTTAGATAATTATCAAAGGCAGCATAGCGCAGCTCATTAAACTTTGAGATTGGCATATAAAGCTTTAAGAGCTCAGGGCTCTTTTTTGCACTGTCAGAGCCACAAAGCTTATTATCATCTCTTGCCTGCCCTTTTATATCTTTAAATAAAGCTTTAATATCATCAGTATTTACAGCTGTATTTAGCACTTTGACAATACTGTGATCCTTGCTCTTTATCTTATAGCACTTATCTAAAACTTTGTTAAAATCAAGATAATTTTCACTGTCAGTGGCTGTATTCAAGGCACTTACAGAGCCATAAGAGCCGCACTCATCTGTATAGCTTATAAAAAGCTCATTGTCTTTTATATACACAGACATGATAAGAGGAATATGACGTATACAGGCATCAGCTCTGTTTATAAGCTTTTTAAAGGCAGTATCTTCATTGCGATAGAGCTCAATGCCAGCCGGCACAGATTTTCTGCCATGAACATAGATTTTATAAATATTCTTTTTATCAGTCTTATCGGCTCTGTTACACATAAAGCCTGCATTGACACCATCATCAGTGACATAGGAAAAACCATCATTATTGGCAATGGTCAGATTTTTAACCTCGCTTTTGATAAAAACCTGTGTGTTTTTGCCATCAAATACAGTCTTTTGCACAATACCAATTCTCTCGCCTAAAGACTTTGGGGTTTTGATATTGACCATAAAGGCATTGTCAGAGCGCAGCATGGATGAGGTAAAACCGCGGTTAAAGGTTTTAAAAGGATTGGCTGTAAAGCTGTAGCTTACATGATTGTTTGATGATCTTTTAAATCTGCCGCCTGACTTTTGTATAATTGAGTTGAGCTTTTTGGAAAATAAAGAGACCATGTTAATTACATACTCTTTATCTTTTAGGCGGCCCTCGATTTTAAAGGATGAGGCTCCAGCTTCAATTAAATCCTCTAAATCCTCAAGTAAAAAATTATCCTTCATGGAGATTAGATGGCCGCTGGCTATGCTCTTATCATGTTTATCATACATGGCCATAGGCAGGCGGCAGATCTGGGCACACGATCCTCGGTTTGCTGAACGGTCAGTCATTAGCTCGGAGATAAAACAGATGCCAGATTGTGTCACACACAAAGCTCCTGCCACAAAGACCTCAAGTTTGACATCACCTGCTATGCTCTTGAGCTCTTTGAGCTCATTTAAGGTTATCTCACGCGGCAGCACTACCTGTGAGACATTAAGATCCTTATAAAATAAAAAACGCTCTTTGGTTGAGACATCACACTGTGTGCTTGCATGCAGTTCTATACCCTCTGGTATATCCATGGTCAGTATGGAGAGATCCTGGAAAATAATGACATCAACTCCGGCTCTGGCCACATCATAGATAACACTTTGCATGCGCTCAAGCTCATTGTCATATAAAAGAGTATTTAAAGTTACATGCACCTTAACATTAAACATATGAGCATAGTCGCACAGGGTTTTAAGATCATCATTTGAGTTACCAGCACCAGATCTTGCACCAAAATCACTGCCGCCTATAAAGATGGCATCGGCTCCAGCGCTGATGGCTGCCATGGCAGTCTCAAGATTGCGGGCCGGAGCTAGAAGTTCAATTGTCTTGGGCATATAAAACCTTTAAAAACTAAAAAAATAGACAAATCTAAGCCTTTTTACAGGCACACTATTATAAAGCATTGTATCTTTGAGATCTGACACAACTTTTCATATAGCCATTAAATACGCTCAAATTACTAAAAAGCTTTAAAACTCTTTAAAGCTTTTTAAAGCTCTCAGACATAAAAATACACACAATAAGGCATGGAGGGGTGCTATGGTACTTTTAACAATGGCTGTGCTTTGCAGCAGCACCACAGTATTGCTTTTAACCCTTAAGAATACTTTATTAAAAAATCTTTTGTAAACATATAAATAAACCCCAGATTGGACTCATCCCTAAATTTGGGGGTTAACATTATTTTCAACAGGCTCTGAAACTACGGCAGCTTTGAGTGTTGATTTTCTATCTCGAGACAGAGCCTGATGCATTTTCAATATATAGTACCCTATATCTCTAAAGCCGTAGGCTACCCTTTTAATGGTTTTGAATTTAGCATTGCATCCCTCTAAAATACTGGTGTTTAAGCCAGTTGTAGCCGCATGAATAATATAACAGCTCCAATCTTTTAGCTTCTTGCAGAACCTTATCAGTAAAGGAATTTCTGTTGCTTCAGCTTGTGAATACAGGTTTTTAATTTCTGTTTCAACCTGCTCAGGTGTACCTCCGCTATGCCATAGATCTCTGATATGGTCTCCAAAAATTGATATTGTAAACAAGGTCTTATTCTGTTTGAGGGTTTCTACAAGATCTTTTTGCGACTCTTCAAGAGTGTTGAGTTTATCTGAGCCCATGTAAGTCAGCCACTTGCTCTGTCTAAGATCTTTTATACGCTTCTTGTATTCACTTTTCTTTTGTTGATACTCGCCGGCGTCCATGGCGCCAAGCTCCTTGCGTAAATCTTTTATTTTATCAAGCCTTATGGCATCTGCCACTTCACTGTTAAACTGTTGCAGGCAGTGGAATAAATCAAGCACTATCTTTGCATTAGGGCAGAGCTCTTTGACTAGATTCTGATATCCGCAGTTGCCATCCATTACTGCACCTTCAATCTGGTCAAGCAGTCCAAGCTCTTTTAATCTATCAAAGAATGGCCTTAAATCATCTTTCTTTCTGCCGTAGGAGCATACAAAAGGCGCCTGGTATCGGCATCTATGATGACTGATATATACTTATGGTGCTTTTTAACGCTTATCTCGTCTATAGCTATGTTCCTAACGTCTTCAAGACTTATATCTTTGAACATCTCTATAAGCCTTGCCTTATCAATGTTCCTGACAATATCTGCCTCTACAGCCGTGATAGAGCTTATTTTCTTTAAATCTAGATGACTCTCGCCCAAATCAAGAAGCTGCAGTATCTGCCCATATAAGCGTAAGGTTATCCTATGATGCGGATGGACAAAGCTTGGCTTTAGCCATCTGGCATGGTCACATCCACAACAAATGACCTTAGGTACGCGTATCTTTAAAATAACCGCAAATGGTCCTAGTGTGCAATCTTTTACTGTGCGCTCTCCCCAGTCCTTTATATTTACTTTATGGCAGCCACAGAGTGGGCAGTTTTGTTCAAGCTCCTCTCTCCAAAGCGTATAGCCAAGATGATAGGTAACAGTCATTGCCATAGCATCTATTTCAGGCTCACCAGACATTACACAACCCGGGTACATATTGAGAACGCCGTGTTCAAACTTACAGTGCATTAATTCATTAGCACTGGCTTTGATTAAAGTTTCATTTGTTTCTGTATTGGCAGCAGTGTAGGAATTTATTATAATAGCACTAGGCTCTGTCATATTCTTTCCTTTGGTCGGGTAAAGTTGTTGTCAGGGCCCTTATTTTATCTGAAATATAAAAATTAATCTCAAGGGAAAAATCTTTGGGATTTTTCATAAAGCTTTAGCAAATGCAAAAGACTGACAGTCAATGATTGGCAAAGCCAACCCGTAAGGGCTCGTCATTGACGGACAGTTTTTGCATTGACAATTTGGCCGGGTCTTAAGCATTCTTGTGCTTAAGACCATAGATACCGTTTGCGATCTTGGGTCAACCCCCAATTTCAGGGAAGAACCCCAGATTGTATAACCTGAGGTTTTAGACTACTTTACATGTGTTATGGAAAATTATGACTATTTGATTGAAAAGACAGCATTTACCTCAACGTTTACTGTCATCTCTTTTTGTACATAGGTATTTTCTGCAGCATCTTCTGTAGACAGAAGCTTGTAGTTGTTGGCTCTGTACAGTGCAGGCTGAGCATAATTGGCAAAGGACAGTGAGCATGGTTTATCAAGCTTTACCCCAAAGCCATCAGCTAGAAGCTGTGCCTTCTTTTTGGCATCTTCAATGGCAAGAGCTGTAGCCTTATCCTGATATGGCTTTAAATCCTTGACCTTATAATTAAAGCCTGCAGCTTCATTAATGCCAGACTCAATGGCCAGATCGACGAGAGAACCAATGGTGGCAAGATCTGAGGTTTCAATACTTATATCACGTGTAGCCTCAAAGCCTATAAGTTTGCTTTCATTGTCCTTGTAGCTATAGCGTGGGCTTAGATACAGACTGTCAGCCTTAATCTGCTCTTTTTTAACTCCTGCCTTTTCAAGAGCTAAAATAAAGGTGCTTATGGTTTTCTCAACAGTATCTCTTGCTACTTTCTGATTTGGATCCTGATGGCGGGCACTAAAGGACAGTATGGCCAGATCAGGCATAGCCTGTACCATACCGTTGCCTGCAACACTTACTGTTCCACCTGCTGTGCATTTGTCCTCAGCCACGGCAGTTAAAGAGATTACAGGCAGTGTCATAATGGCTAAAAGCATTGGTAATTTTTTCATATCTGCTCCTTTAGATTCAAAACATGTATCTAATATAGATCCCTATCCTTAGTTAAAACTTAGTGTATAGAAATTATACATGTACAAAATTGAGCCTTTTGCTACAATAAAGCTCACATTTTAACTTATGGATAAATATGACAAATCTTGCTCTTGTAAAACTGCATATTGCTGTACTGATTGCAGGCCTGACCGGTGTGCTTGGCAGAATTATTGAGGCTGATGCCTTTGTGCTTTCTTTATATCGTACCGGTATGGCTCTTATCTGCATCTTTGTGCTCTTAAAGCTTTTAAAGGCCATAGCCCTGCCGCAGGGACGTATGATGGTGCGCTATATGTTGGTAGGTGCACTGCTTGTGGTACACTGGATCTTCTTTTATGGCTCGATAAAACTCTCTAATATCTCAATAGGCGTAGTCTGCCTCTCAACAGGTGGCTTTTTTACAGCAATACTTGAGCCTCTGTTGTTAAAATCTAAATTTTCCTTTAAAGAAATCTTTTTTGCCCTACTCTCTATATTAGGTATTGCCCTTATTTTCAACTTTGATGCACAGTACCGCCTTGGTATTACTGTAGGCATTATTGCCTCTTTTCTTGCTGCCTTGTATACAGTGACAAGCAAACAGATTTCATCTACTTTTGAGACTAAAAATATCTTTATGTATCAGATGGCAGGTGCCTTTATTATGATGAGTGCCTTAACCCCTGTCTATGCCTATTTTAATGATGCTTCAAATCTTATTGTAAGTCTTGATGACTTTTATGCTCTGCTTTTTTTAGTTATTGTCTGTACCTTAGGTCTGTATCTTCTGCAGCTTGATGTGGCCCGTCATATCTCAGCCTTTACTATAAATCTCTCCTTTAACCTTGAGCCTCTGTACTCCATTATTATTGCCATAGTGTTCTTTAATGAAAGCAAGGATCTCAATTTTAGCTTTGCTATTGGTCTTATACTTATTATTACCTCAGTTGTGCTGCAGAGTATAAGAACTGTACGCATGCAAAGAGCTCTTAATGCCAAAAGGCAAAAAGAGGCTGCTGTAGATAAGGCATAAAGCTTAAGTATTTTATATAGAGCAAGGACCTCCCTTTGTGCCTGATCTTTTTACAGATAAGAGTAACAATACTAACTACGTAAAGTAGGAGGATAGGCTTTAAGCCCTTTTGCCACTCTAGTCAAACCCACCGTGCCACTTCATAGCAGTAGGCTTTCCCATTAAACAAAATATTTATCTTGTACTGTATATCCCTCTACAAGGTCAGCGACACACTGCCATCCAGGCTCCCTATGGAGGAGCTTGCTTGTCTTTATATAATTAGAGTGTTTCGCCTTTGCCCATTTGCTTTGGCAGAAGAGAGCTACCTTACGACAACGCTCCTCTTGTTTACCTTTAGTGTACCCTAGCAGGTTCTTGTAGCATGTGTAGTTCCTTTGTCGAGAATTTTAGGTCATATAGCTCTATAAGCTTATTTGCTATGGCCTTTTGCACAGTACGATCAACAGTCGTTGATATGCCTAGTGGGCGTTTTTCCCCATTGTCTTTAGGTATGTACACCTTTTTTATTGGTGATAGCTTGAACGAGCCATCCTCTATGGACTTTGAGACAATGTATGGATGGTCGTAAAACCATTTAACAAGCTCTTGGCATTTGACCCCGTCTATAAACTGCCGATCCTTTATTTCTGATGACACCTTTACAGGAGTTCAGCATGTTCTCATACGAAAAGTATTTGCTCTAAAGTTACCATGTCCTTTTGCTACTTTGTTGCTATATCCCTGCCTTGCCAGTCTCCACCCGCTTATCTCGCCATTACGACGGCTACTTCCGCTTCGTGGTGTCCGTGTTTTCAGATTTCAGCTAGATTGGGCTCTACTTCATTTGACATATTTAATGCTTTAGCCCTTCGTCGATACTCACGACATACTATGACCTCATCCGACTTCTGCATGGCTTTCACCATACAGACCTCCGAGGGTAAGCGACCCCTTCCTTTAACTTAGCACCGCCGGATTTACACCAAAAGTTACGGCAGAATTTAGGCTACTTCTTGTATTGCAGAATCACCTACTAATTGATGCCTGATCCGATTTCTGTTCGTCAGCTCGTTGAGTTATGCCAGCAGCCCCTCCGACCAACACCTCACGATGTCCGTCTAGCGTTAGGCTTTGACCTCGTCTTTGCTACCTGTCTAGTTACTTTCACCCATTTAAAAGTGTGCATGCCTTACTCACAAAGAAACAGGATGGCTGATTTAACATCCTTTCTCTACAAAATCGGAAGTAAAACTACAATATTTTCGGAAGTGAAATAAAAATAAAGTCGGAAGTAAAATATTAATTTTTTTAGGAAGTGAAACGTAAATAAAGTCGGAGGTAAAACATTAATTTTTTCGGAAGTTGGTGATATACTATCTCTATAAAAGAGATTTAATGGAAGTAGTTAATGGAACATAAATACCTAAAACGAATTGCTGACCGAGTATTACAGGCGCAATTAGAAGCAAGTGGAGCTGTGCTAATTGAAGGTCCAAAATGGTGTGGTAAAACAAGGACCGCATTGGAAAATTCAAAAAGCCATTTGTTTATGCAAGATCCGGATAAAGCGATTTCTTATTTGAAAGCAGCAGATACAAAGCCTTCGCTACTCTTAAAGGGAGACACGCCAAGACTGCTTGATGAGTGGCAGACAGCACCTGTACTTTGGGACGCCGTTCGGTTTATGGTAGATCAGAGAGGGAAGTCAGGACAATTTATTTTGACAGGTTCAGCGGTTCCAAAGGACAATGTAGTGCAGCACACGGGTACGGGACGAATTTCCAGATTGTTGATGCGTCCTATGAGTCTTTACGAATCAATGGAATCCACTGGCAGCGTTTCTTTAAAAGCATTGTTTGATGGAGAAACAGAAATAGACAATTTTTCCACCTTGACAGTAGAGCAGATTGCATTTGCTATCGTGCGTGGTGGATGGCCGGCATCCATTGGTAAATCAGAGAAAATTGCCTTACGCCATGCCATTGACTATGTGGAAGCAATTATCAATGCAGATGTTTCCAGAGTAGATGGTATTGAGAAGAACCCTGTTCGTGTAAGAGCGTTGCTACGATCTCTATCCAGAAATATTTCAACGCTGGCAACAATCAGAACAATTCATGATGATATTGCTATGGGAGATGCAGATGAAAGCATCTCTGAGAAAACAATCAGTCAGTACTTAAGGGCATTGGATCGAATATTTGTCACAGAGAATTTGCCTGCATGGAATCCAGCCCTTCGTTCTAAAACCGCAATCCGCACATCGCCAAAGCGACAATTTGTTGATCCGTCTATTGCCTCGGCAGTCATGCGATTGACTCCCTCAAGATTGCTGGAAGATTTCAATTATTTTGGATTTCTTTTTGAATCCTTGTGTGATCGGGACTTGCGCATTTATGCAGAAGCAATTGATGGGCAGGTTTTCCATTATCGTGATGGAAGTGGTCTGGAGGCAGATGCAGTTATCGCATTGAACGATGGCCGTTGGGCTGCGGTTGAAGTGAAATTAGGATCAAAAGAGATTGAAGATGCAGCGCTACATTTGCTGGAATTGAAAAATAAAGTGAATACAAAAAAAATGCGGGAGCCATCGTTTCTAATGATTTTAACTGGAAGTGAGATTGCTTATCGTAGAGAGGATGGTGTTTATGTTGTTCCGCTGGGCTGTCTGAAAGATTAAACAACAAAGTCAGAATTAAAAATTTAATATTTTCAAAAGTCAAAAAGGTTAAAAGAACACGGTCTGCTACCCCATAAAGTGCGCCAATTTTCTGATCTAGATTGGTGCCTTTAAGGGATAGACGCACTTTATGGGAAAGATAGGACCCATTTTGTGTGCCGGATCTTTTTATAGATAAGAGCAGCTGTAAGAGCAACAATACTAGAAACTAAAAAGCTCCACAGATACTGTGAAGCTTTGCGGACAAATTTCAAACTGATATTTTTTAGTTTAAATTATTTTTTGTGCAGCTGTCTTGCGCCTTCAGCTGTTGAGATAACAAGCTCAAGTGAGCTCTCCTCATCAGAGGCAGCCTCAACACCTGCGCCTACTGCGCCCTCTAAAATAGGGGCATCGGCAATCTTAACACGTGATCTTAATGGCTCATCAAGCATAGCAATGGCAGCCTGTGAGCTGATAACGCCAGAGCCAAGGTCAGCAAGAACTACCACACCCTCGCCCTGATCTGCTTTTTTAATAGCCTCAAGAACCTTCTGAGGATCTGTACCAAGACCGCCTTGAGCATTTCCACCTGCTGCAAAAATAGGCATTTTTTTACCGTCTCTGGCTGAGATCTGTTGAACCATATCGCAAATGCCTTCTGCTACCTTGCTGCTATGGGAAACAACTACAATACCAATCATCCCTAGTACTCCTTTGATAAAAAATCAATATGTCCTAGTATAGAATATATATAAGGATTGTGCACATCTTGCACTAAAAAAAATTAAATAAAAATCTAAAATCAGGCATTTTTGCCACAAAAGATCATGTTTTGTAAATTTATGCTTAAGTTTAATGCCATTAACTGTTAATGTCCAATTTATACATTACAACTTTACATTTAAATGTCACTAAAATGAGCTAATAGCTTTTAGATCCTATCTGTACTTTCTGACCACTGAGATTACAGTACCTATGATTTTAACCTCGTTGAACTCTTCAATAACAATAGGTGAGTATTCTTTATTATGTGGTATAAACTGCAAAGGCGGACCCTTGTGCAGTTCCTTTATAGTAATTTCATTATCAATAGATACAACTACAATATCCCCATCGCGCACATTGATTGAAGAGTCTACAAGTACATAGTCACCAGGCATAATGCCAGCCTCAATCATGGACTCGCCGTTGACACAGTAGATAAAGGTAGAGCCTGCATTGTTGATTAGAAAATCATTGACATCAAGATTGTTGTCAACATAGCCTCCATTTGGAGCAGGAAAGCCTGCCTGTATTTTTTCAAAAACCAGCGGCAGCTCTACTCTGCCATGAGAGGGGCTGGCCTGACCATAGGAAGTCAGAGTATCGCTGCGCTCTATTTTTTTACTCATTGAACTAAACTGTCTCGTCAATATGTCTGTTTAAGGATCGCGCAAAACTCTCTTTTAATGAAGATCTGTTATTCTCATTTTCAATGTCAGCCCCTGCATTCTCCTTACTTTTCTGTGCAGCTGCAACCCTGCGTCTGAAAATAAGATCTTTTGGAGAAAAATTGCGCCTTGCAAGTACTGAGTAAATCATATCAAAACTCATACACACCTCCAAAAAATTATCTGGCTCTTTATCTTTATTAACGGCAGCTAAGGGCTTTTTTAAATGGCAAAGTCTTTGTTTTACAGTTTATTTTTTTTATCTGTGTACAGGCTACAAGATTTTAAAGTTTATGCTGCATGCAGGCTCTGTATGAGGTCATCTAAGCCCTAGCAGAAGATTTTTTATATGCTCTGTAAGAGCACATGTCTTGATTTTGTAGCTAAGACAAAGAGGCATTAATATCATAAAAATTAAGTAGCTTTTTTCATAATAGCCTCTTTGTGCCTCATTGAATGTATCTGCACACTCAAAGAACCTTTGTTTGAGTCCTATGATTGCCCGGAGGCAGATACAGTTATACTTATGATTGCTAAGCTCAAGATCTTGCCCCATATCCTGTAGCAGTGCCTTTGATGACCTATAATTGCGCTTATAGCCACAATTGTCCCAGGCTGTTCTTTAAACCTCATGTTTTTTCAAAGATCCTCTGCCTGATTTATACCAGGGGCATATCAACTGCAATAAAAATATAAGAAAAATAGGCGCTGCATATGTAAAATATAGTCTAACCTGTGCGATAACCTTATAGATAAGCATAGCCTTTTAGATCTTTAGGACATACCCCCAGAGCAAATACCGGAGAATTATATGAGTGTAAAAAAGCATAAGAAAAAACCTCTTTCAATTATTAATAGAACTAATGAGGTTTATATGCTGATAGTGATGATTCTCTTGATGACCTATTAGTGCTTAATGAGCTACTTGAGGGATTAGATAAAGATATGCTCAATGATGTTCTTGATGATCTTTCATCTGGCAGAATAACAGATAATAGTTATACTAAAGACTCCTTAACAGGACGTTTTCTAGGAGCTGTTCTTCTACCTAAATTCAAGATGCATAGAGATCAGATCATAGCTGACTTTAAAAAATTATGGGACATTGAAATTGATGAGGTTATTAGCCAGGATAAGGTCCATTTAATCTTACAAATCGATAATATGACTGTAAGATTTTTTCTAGAGAATATTGGGCCCCCAAAAAAGGTACTGCTCGATGCGGCTAACTTTAATCAGATGTGGGACAAAGGGAGTGAAGCTGTAAATAAAGCTTCTGCTTTCATCGATGTAACAATAGAAGGAGAGGGGGCTAGTACACAGGAGCTGGCCTTACTTTTTGTAAAGTCTGTTACTGTCTGCTGCCATCAGAAAAACGCCCTGGCAGCTTTTTCAAGCTTTGTTATACATGATATAGAGGCCTATAAACACTTTGCAAATTTAATTAAGCGTGATATTTTTCCTGTCATGAATCTTGTAGGCTTCCTCTTTGGCGTTACAGAATTTGGACCAAGCCTATGCACTTTAGGTCTTCCTTTCTTTGGGCACAAAGAAATTGAAATTATAGGTTTTGATAACGAGGCAGATCGCAGCGATCTGATTGAATTTTTATCAGATCTTTGCCTAGCTGTAATTCAAGGACAGATAGATTTAGAAGAAATTTCAACTATTGAAGTAACAGATAAGCACAGATATAAGATTGATAAGGACTCTCTTGCCTCCGTGCTCTGTGGTATGGACACTATAAAACTGCATCCAATCAGAGACTAAAAAAAGCACCTAAAGCTTCTTGTCTGCGTATATACTTAAGGCCATCATGCCTACTGTATAAACGCATTTAAAGAGCTAAGCTGATATACATTACATGAGACCTGTGCAACAAATTTAATTATGCATATTGCCTCTAAAGTCTTCAAGTTAAGATAAATATTAGGTACCGGAGTTTTAAATGAAACATAAAAAACACAAAAAAGAGCCTCATACCTCACTTATTAAGAATGACAATATAGACCTTTGTTTGGAGTCATTACGCGAAAGTTTTTAGAAATTTGACACTAATGAGTTATTAGAACTTGAAGCTGCCTTAAGTCATCTTGAGGAATCGTTTGATGGATTTGACTCTTCTGACTTAGATTATCAATCTGACATAGGTTTTAATTCAGAATCTGACGATTCATTTACTGCTGATTTTATAGGAACTGTTCTTCTTCCAAAATTTAAAATGCACAGAGATCAGATGATAGATGAATTTAAAAAACTATGGGACATTGAGATCGATGATGTGCTGTGTAATCAAAAGGACAGTTTAGTCTTACAAATCGGTAACAAAATTGTATATTTTTCGCTTGAAAATATAGGGATACATAAGCGTCAAATGATTTATGCTGCACGCACTAATCAGTTGTGGGATCAGGCAGAGGAAGCTGTCAAAAAAGCTACTGCCTACATCTTGGTAGGAGTAGAAAATGATGGTAGAGGTGGAGACAATCTTCTAGAGCGTGCTGAACTGCTTGTAAAAGCACTTGCTGTCTGCTGTCATCAAAAAAATGCTTTAGCCGTTCTTTCAAACTATGCCTTACATGAGATACAAACCTATCTAAACTTAGCGTCTTTATTAAAGCAGGGTACTTTTCCTATAATGAACCTTGTATCGTTCCACTTTATACAGACTGAATATGGACCAAGCGTATGCTCTATGGGTTTTGAGAACTTTTGATACGATGAAATAGAAGTTTTAGGTTATGACAAGGATATTCCCTGCCATGACATGTTAAACTTTTTATCAGGAATTGGTATAGAAATAATCAAAGATGGCTTGGACTTAAATAACATACCTACTATTGAAGTATCTGATAAGCATAGATATAAGATAGAAAAGAGCCCAGCTGTCTGTATCCCAGACAATTTGGACACTATAAAACTGCTGCCGATACGAGACTGATAATGTTCACGGACAAAAGTTTAACTTATCTTTTATACAGACAAATTTGTAAACTCTAGCAAATATCTGTCATTAGACACTTTTGTCCTTGCAGCGCTCTATACTGCTTTTCTGCCATAACTTACAGGCAGCCTATATAAAATTATAAACTTCACCTTTAAAAGCAGTCATAGACAGGTGGGAGTAAAATAACCACCACACTGCTAAAACACTATTTTTACCTATCTATCTTAGCTTTAATGTTTTTATCTTATAATCTCATATCATAGCCTTTTAACAAGATAAGGGGGTAAATCCTCCCTCCCCTGTAAAATTGGTCATACTCATATGTCATAGACAAAAAGCAAGCAGAGCACCTGCTTTTACACCGCAGGCACAAGATAAGGCACTGCAGCTTATGGCAACCTGGCCCTCTTGTGACTCTGATCTTTTCATTACAAAGGCAAGATACACACAAGTGCAATCAGTGCTGCAAGCATAATTGTCCCTCATGCCTACAAAGAGGCAGTGTGTATAAGTAAAAACGTCTTTCTTAACATTTTGTTAACATTAAGATCATAAAATTGAAGATTTAGATTTAATAAATCAAGCCTTTTTGGCTCATAATGCACTAAAAACTCTCATTTATTAAAAGTGTTGTGAGTTTTTGCATCAAAAGAGTGGTAAAAAGTTTGCAACGCTTAGGCAAATACTTAAATATAGGTTATCATTGAGTGTTATAAGTTGAGCTTACCCCTTTTATATAAGGTAGGCATTGATGTTTTTATTTATTAAAAGAGATGATTGAAATGAGTGCTTGTTGTTCTAACAAATCTGTCACTTGCGATACACAAAAGCGTCTGAGAATTGCTATTCAAAAATCAGGCCGTCTGACAGATGATACTGAAAAACTGTTTAAAAACTGCGGTATTAAAATTAACGAAAGCCGAGATCATCTTCTTGCTCATGCTGAAAACCTGCCTATAGATATTTTAAGAGTGCGTGATGATGATATCCCAGGTCTTGTTATGGATCATGTAGTTGACTGGGGTATTGTAGGTCAGAACGTTCTTGAAGAGACCACCATGCAGCGTGAAGTGGACGGTCTGCCTGTAGCCTATAAAGAGGTTATGAAACTCAACTATGGCGACTGCCGTTTATCTGTGGCTGTACCTAATGAGATGGAGTACAAATCTTTAAAGGATCTTGAAGGCTTTAAAATTGCCACCACCTATCCTTTCCTTTTAAAACGTAAACTCAAGGAAATGGGCGTGTCCTTTAAAAGCGTGCTTTTAACAGGATCAGTTGAAGTTGCCCCGCGCGCAGGTTTGGCCGATGCCATCTGTGATCTGGTCTGCACCGGCGCCACACTGCATGCCAACGGCCTTAAGGAAGTTGATGTCATCTATGAGTCAAAGGCTGTTCTAATTGGCAGAGATCAGGAGCTTTTCCCTGAAAAACAGGCCATTGCCGATCTTATTATCCCAAGATTAAAAGGCGTTATGGCTGCCCGTGAGAGCAAATATATTATGATGAATGCTCCACGCAATAAACTACCTGAGATCAAGGCTATACTGCCAGGTGCTGAAAACCCTTCTATTATTGAGCTTGAAGGCAGTCCTGACAGAGTGGCTCTGCATGTTGTATCACGTGAAAAACTCTTCTGGGAAACCATGGAGAGCCTCAAGGCTTTAGGTGCCACCTCTATCTTAGTTGTACCTATTGAAAAAATGCTTGATTAAAGGACTGTTACATGAACATCTATAACTGGTCTGAACTTTCAGATTCTCAAAAGCAGCAGGCCCTAAGACGTCCTGCGCAGGAGAGCTCTAATGATATACAGAGAATCTGCAAAGAGATCATAGACAATATAAGAGAAGATGGTGATGCTGCTCTCTATCGCTACTCAAGAGAGCTTGATCGCTTTGATGGTGCCGATCTTAGAATATCTGAGCAGAAGATTAAAAATGCACTAGAGTCAATTGATAAGGATCTCAAAGCTGCTATTGATACAGCCTATGACAATATTTATGCCTTTCATAAGGCACAGCAGGGCTCACACATTGAGCTTGAGACTGCACCTGGCATTATCTGCAAAACTAAAACCCATGCCATTGAGTCTGTAGGTCTTTATGTTCCAGGCGGCTCGGCTCCACTGGTTTCAACTGCTCTTATGCTCTCAATTCCAGCTAAGATTGCAGGATGCAGACAGATTATAATGTGCTCACCACCTCCTGTATCAGATGCCATTATCTATGCAGCACACAAAGCCGGCGTTGATAAAATCTTTGCTATAGGCGGTGCTCAGGCTATTGCCGCTATGGCCTATGGCTCTGACAGTGTGCCTAAGGTTTTAAAGATATTCGGTCCTGGCAATCAATTTGTCACCATGGCCAAAAAGCTTGTAAGCGAAGATCCAGAAGGTGCTGCCATTGATATGCCAGCAGGTCCGTCAGAGGTTCTGGTCATTGCTGATAAACATGCTGACAGCTCTCTTGTTGCTGCTGATCTGCTCTCACAGGCAGAACATGGCCCTGACTCACAGGTTATCTTTGTAACTGATGATAAGGATATGCTTGATAAGGTTATAAAGGATACAGATGAGCAGCTTTCAGCCCTGCCGCGCAAAGATATTGCCAGAAAGGCTTTAGCAAAGAGCAGCGCTATTTTATGTAAGGATCTTAATGAGGCTGTGGTTATTTCCAATACCTATGCCCCAGAGCATCTTATCATTCAGACTGACAATGCCGATGAACTGTCTGATAAGTGTTTAAATGCAGGATCTATCTTTGTAGGTGCCTTTACCCCTGAGTCTCTTGGAGATTATGCCTCTGGTACCAATCATACCCTGCCAACCTATGGCTATGCCAAAACAGCATCAGCTTTAGGCACAGATGATTACAGAAGACGCTATACAGTATCAAAGGCAACAGCTGCAGGTATTTTAAATATTGCTACAACAGTTGAAAGACTGGCTCACGAGGAAGGTCTTTTTGCTCATAAAAATGCCATGACACTGCGTTATAAGAAGGCACTTGAGAAATAAGGATTTAATTATGGCCAAGGATTTGCAAAAACTAGCCCAGGCACATGTTCAGACATTAGTTCCATATCAGTCAGCCCGTCGTATAGGCTCACACGGTCATGTGCTGTTAAATGCCAATGAGTCGCCAAAAAGCGAGCTCTACTTTTTTAATTCAACCACACTAAACCGTTATCCAGATGCCCAGCCTTTTGAGATTCTTCAGGGCTATGCAGATTATGCAGGATACGGTATGCGCCCTAACAATATTATTGTTACACGTGGCTCTGATGAGGCCATAGGTCTTATTGTAAGAACCTTTTGTGCTCCCAATGAGGGTATAGCTATTGCCCCGCCTACCTATGGTATGTATGAGATAGCTGCAAGAACCAATAATGCTAAGGTTTTATATTTAGACAGAGATGAAAATCTAAAGCTTGATATTGATGGCATGATTGAGAGCATTAAAGGCTCTGCCTTTACTGTTAAGGTGCTCTTTATTGACTCACCGGCAAATCCTCTTGGTGATATGACAGCCCTTGATGATGTCAGAAAACTGCTTGAGGCCCTGCCTGAGACCTTGATTGTCATGGATGAGGCCTATATTGAATTTGCCCCTGAAAAAACAGTACTGTCTCTTTTAAAGGACTATAACAATCTTATAGTACTGCGCACCCTGTCAAAGGCCTTTGCTCTGGCAGGAATACGCTGCGGTTTTGCCCTTGGACATGAAACTGTTATACAACTTTTAAACAAGGTTATAGATCCATATCCAATGCCTGATCCTGTAGTGCAGATTGCAAGACAGGCACTAGCTAGCGGCGGTATTGATCTTATGAAAACCCGCGTGGCTTTATGCCTTAAAAGACGCTATACCTTAGAGGCTGCTCTTTTATCACTGCCTTGCGTTAAAAAGATTTTCCCATCAGAGGCCAACTTCCTTTTAGTGCGCTTTGACAACGGCCCTGCTGTATTTGATTTTGTTGCACGCAAGGGTATTACCCTAAGATCATTTGAGGGTAAAAAAGGCCTTGATAATACCATACGTATCTCAATTGGCTCTGATGAGGAGCTAGATGAGCTTATGCGTGCTTTAACTGCCTACTGCGCAAGTGGTGTATAGTTTTATGCAAAAATATCTTTTTATAGACAGAGACGGCACCCTGGTTAAAGAGCCGCATGACTATCAGGTTGATGCTCTTGACAAAGTGGTCTTTGAGACAAATGTCATACCTGCGCTTTTAAAGCTCAAAGATGATGGCTATAAATTTATCATGGTCTCCAATCAGGATGGTCTTGGTACAGACTCATTCCCTCTTGAGACCTTTACCCCGGCCCATGAGCTTATAGTAAATACCCTAGAGTCACAGGGTATTTATTTTGAAGAGATTTTAATCTGCCCTCATTTTGATGGAGATAACTGTCAGTGCCGCAAGCCAAAGCTTGGAATGGTCATGCCTTATCTTAAAAGAACTGACTGGGATCGTGAAGCCTCATATTTTATAGGCGACAGAGAAACTGACATGCTTATGGCTGATAACATGGGCATTAAAGGTTTAAGATTAAATCATGAAGGCCTTAACTGGGATGGCATTGTCAAAACCATACTGTCTAAAAAGCGCTGTGCTAAAGTAGTACGCACCACAAAAGAGACAGATATTGAAGTTTATGTAGATCTTGATTCTAAAGGCTGCTCAATTGATACAGGCATAGGCTTTTTTGATCATATGCTTGATCAGATTGGCACCCATGGCGGTATTGAGCTTAGAGTCAAGGTTAAAGGCGATCTGCATATAGATGCGCACCACACTATTGAAGATACAGGCCTTGCCTTGGGACAGGCTATAAAAGAGGCTCTTGGCAACAAGCGCGGTATTGCCCGCTTTGGCTTTGTGCTGCCTATGGATGAGCTGTATGCCTCTGTCTTTAGCGCCAATCTTGATGACAGTGATGTAAATTGTTTTACAGCCCTTGATATCTCAGGCCGCCCTTATCATGTGCTAAAGCTTGATGCACTCTTTAGCTCTGACAATGTAGGAGCTTTGGATGTACAGATGGTGCCACACTTTTTTGCCTCCCTTGCCACTACATTGGGGCTGACACTGCATATGTCAGTTGGCTCTGGCAATACCCATCATCAAGTAGAGGCTTTATTTAAAGCCTTTGGCCGTGCTCTGCGTCAGGCTGTATCTATTGAATCATCAGAACTGCCTTCATCTAAAGGGTGTCTGTAATGAATGTAACTATTATTGATACTAAATCTGCCAATTTAAACTCAGTACTGCAGGCTATAAAGCGCATTGACAATGTAAATGTGAAAATAAGCTGTGATCTGACTGAGCTTGAGCACTCTGACAAGCTTATTCTGCCAGGCGTGGGTACAGCATCAGCCATTATGGATGGCATAAAAGATAATGATCTTTATGATTTTATCCTCAATACCAAAAAGGATACATTGGGCATCTGTCTTGGCATGCAGGTATTAGCCACCAGATCACAGGAAGTGCCTTTAAACTCAGATATTGATTTTATTGATACTTTAAATATTGTGCCATGTGATGTGATCTTTATGCAAAAGGATAATCTGACCCTGCCGCATATGGGCTGGAATACTGTTGAACATGACAATCATCCTTTATTTAAAGATATCAAGAGCAATACCTTCTTTTATTTTGTGCACTCTTACTGCATAAAAGACAATGCCTATACCATAGGCAGATGCACTTATGGTCAGACCTTCAGTGCCGCCATTTGTCGTGATAATTTTATAGGCGTTCAGTTCCATCCTGAAAAGTCAGGTGCACAGGGGCTAAAACTTTTAGAGAATTTTATAAAACTGTAGGATATAGTCGTGATTATTCCAGCATTAGATCTTAGCGGCGGCAAAGTTATAAGACTTAAACAGGGTGATTTTAATCAGGTCACTGTTTTTGATGTAGATCCTCTTGAGCGTATCAGACAGGCCTATGATGAGGGCGCTGCATTATGTCATATAGTTGATCTTGACGGTGCCAAAGATCCAAAGGCAAGACAGCTTGCAACTATTGCGCGTATTGTAAATCAGAGCCCTGTGCCTATACAGACAGGCGGTGGCATCAGAACCTATGATGATGTAAAAAAACTACTTGATCTTGGTGTCCTGCGCGTGGTGGTAGGCTCTGTGGCCGTATCGCAGATCGATGAGGTTAAAAGCTGGCTTGAGACCTTTGGCCCTGAGCATATTACCCTGGCCTTTGATGTAAGAGTTGAGAGCAATAATCAGGCTTATGTGGCAACACATGGCTGGCTTAATACTTCAGATACCACTATTGAGACCATGATTGATACCTATCTGCCCTATGGTCTTGCACATGTGCTTGTAACTGATATTTCAAAAGATGGCATGATGTCAGGGGCCAACAACGATCTCTATCGTCGCCTATCTTTGTCCTATGGCAATCTTGATATTATTGCCTCAGGCGGTATTTCATCGCTTGATGATATTAAAAAGGTCAAAGAGGCAGGAGCTACATCTGTGGTTTTAGGCAGATCGCTGCTTGAGGGTAAATTTACTGTTAAAGAGGCTATAGCATGCTGGCCAAACGCATAATTCCATGTCTTGATGTCAAAGACGGTGTAGTAGTAAAAGGTGTACAGTTTCGCAATCATGAGGTTATGGGCTCAATTGTGGATCTGGCAGCCCGTTATGCCGATGAAGGTGCTGATGAGCTGGTGTTTTATGATATTACAGCCTCAGCTGATGGCAGACGTGTGGACAAATCCTGGGTGGCTAAAATTGCAGAGGTTATAAATATACCTTTTGCAGTGGCAGGCGGCATTAAAACCCTTGATGATGCCAAAGAGGTGTTAGCCTATGGCGCTGATAAAATTTCCATCAACTCACCTGCTTTGAGTGACCCTACTCTTATCAGCCGTCTTGCTGATAAATTTGGCGTACAGTGTGTAGTTGTCGGTATTGATACCTTTTTTGATGAGGCAAGCGACAGCTATCAGGTAAAGCAGTTTACAGGTGATGAAAAGCGCACTAAAACCACTGCCTGGAATACACTTGACTGGGTTGAGGAAGTGCAAAAGCGCGGTGCCGGCGAGATCGTGCTTAACATGATGAATCAGGATGGCATGCGCAATGGCTATGATTTAAAGCAGCTAAAGCTTGTGCGTGAGATCTGTCATGTCCCTCTTATTGCCTCAGGCGGTGCCGGTGCCATGGAGCACTTTGCCGATGCATTTTTAGAATGTGATGTAGACGGAGCACTTGCAGCCTCGGTCTTTCATAAAAAGATTATTGATATAGGTGAATTAAAAAATTATCTTAAAGAAAAAGGAGTAAATATTCGTGCTTGAGTATTGCCACGGCTTTGAAAAAATCGATGAAATAGATTTTGCCAAAGGAAATGGACTGGTACCTGCCATTGTACAGGATGCCCAGACAGGTCAGGTTTTAATGCTTGGCTATATGAACAAAGAGTCAGTGCAGAAAACCATTGATTCAAAACGCGTTACATTCTTTTCACGTGAGCGTCAGAAATTATGGACCAAGGGTGAGGAGAGCGGCAACTTTCTGCATGTACGCTCTATAACCATTGACTGTGATAAGGATACACTGTTGGTGCTGGCAAGACCTGAAGGCCCTACCTGCCATCTTGGCACTGTAAGCTGCTTTGATGCCTCCCCTCTGTCTGATTCAACAGCCCGCTATCTTGCCAAAATAAAATAAAGGATAATATGACAACAACTACTTCAACAGTAACAAATATCGGTCTTGAAACACAGACCGTTGTTATTTTCTCAATTTTAGCTATAGCAGCTTTATTTATAGATATCTGGGCGCACAGAGGTGACAAACCTATTGCCCTAAAATCTGCAATTGCCTGGACTTTATTCTGGATTGCTGTCTCCATGGGCTTTGCCGTGTTCCTGTATGTGCACTTTAATGCCCAGGTAGCCTCTTTATTCCTTGCAGGTTACCTCTTTGAACAGGCCCTGTCTGTTGACAATCTTTTTGTGATGATGGCTATTTTTGCCTGGTTTAAAGTACCAGAGGTCTACTGTCACCGTGTTTTATACTGGGGTGTATTAGGTGCCATCTTCTTCCGTCTGGTCTTTGTAGTCATAGGCTCATCCCTATTTGCCTTAGGCCCTGCTGTAGAGCTGGTCTTTGCCGCTTTAGTTTTAGGCTCTGGCTTTATGATGCTTAAAAAGCATGATAAAGATGAGAATTCAGATTTTACCTCCCACTTTGCCTATAAGGCTGTAAGATGGTTCTTCCCAGTCTTCCCTCGTCTTGTAGGTCACAATTTCTTTGTAAACAGAGCTGTAGTTGAGGCCGAGCTTGCCAAAGAGGAGAATAAGGATCTGACCTTAAAGAGAATGGGTAAATACTTTGCAACACCTCTGTTTTTATGTCTTGCCATTATTGAGACTACAGATGTGATGTTTGCCTTTGACTCTGTACCTGCAGTTATTGCTGTAAGCCGTGAGCCTCTTATTGTGTACTCAGCCATGATCTTTGCCGTAATGGGTCTGCGTTCAATGTACTTTGTGCTAGATGCTATGCGCAAGTACCTCGTACACCTTGAAAAGGCAGTTACAGTACTGCTCTTCTTCATTGCCTTTAAGCTTGCTGCCGGTGCCTCATTACACCTCTTTGGCTTTGGTATGGACATTGATGTCTACACCTCACTTTTAGTCATTGCCGTGATCTTAGGTTTAGGTATTGTCTCAAGCTTTATCTTCCCTGGCAAAAAAGGAGAGGCCAAATAGTAAAGACATAGTGCAATAAGCGCTTATTAGTAAGATTTATAAAAGATCTCAGACCATCAAGGCTGAGATCTTTTTTTATTGGCAAAATCTATAGCAAAGAAAAATATAATCATTTGTAAGAGCACTGATACCAAGCCACAGAGGCGAGCAAATGCTACAAACCACCAGACAATGGACAAAATCATTTGGCGCTGTGACAGACTTACATAGCTGCAGCGACAGAATCATTGGGCGCGATGACATACTCGCTTAGCTACAGCGACAAAATCATTTATCGCTACGACAAACCGATTTAGCTTTGATGACACTCTGCCCCTGCACATACAGATTTCACTATATTTTGTAATATTAAGGCGGGTAAGACTCCTCTGTCACAAAAGCTCTATCATCAGATCTGTATAACAAATGTGAAAACTTCTTTTAAGATCAAAAGCAAAAACCATCAAAAAAGGGGCAGATTTTATCAGCCCCTTTGCAGTATTGTGCTTATGCAGATGTTATAAGCTTAGAAGACATAACGCAGCTCAGCCTTGATACCAAAGTTGTCACTCTTTGAGCCCCTTATGTAGATATAGATATTATGCCAAGTTAGTATAGTTTTTAAATTGATTTTTATAAACTTTCATTTTTTTAACTTGGCATAAATATTATTATTTAAGAGAGTTCAAAAATTGCATTAGATCTTGATCTTTATTCCAGTCTTGATATGTTGCTGACTCTGTAATAAGAGGTGCCAGCTTGCTAATTGCCTCATTTTTAAGCCTATTGTCAGCTCTGACGTATATCATTGTTGTTGAAATATCTTCATGACCTAAAAAATCTCTAATATAGACTATATTAATGCCAGCCTCCAACATGTGCATAGCTTTTGAATGTCTAAACATATGACAATGAACATGCTTAGGAAAAGAAGCATCTTGTCTACTAATAATACCAGCATATTTTTTAACAATATACGATATTCCATCTCGATTTATAGAATGGTTAAATCTGTTTGTAATCAAAAAATCAGTTCCTATAGCGTATTGGCGGTATCTTTTGATGTAATTGCGTATAATAGATGCAGTTTCATCAGATATTACTACTGTTCGAATTTTATTTCCTTTTCCATGCAGTGTAACTGTAGAAATTGGCTCCAAAGATATATCTGCAATTTTAATATTGCAAAGTTCCTGTACCCTGCAGCCACTGTCATACATCAGTGCTAAGATCATTCTATGTCTTAAACCTACGGCTGTATTAACATCTGGACTGTTTATAAGTTTAGCCATTTGCTCAGTGTTTAGGTAGGATATATCTTTCTGTGCAGATTTTTTAGATTTAATTCCTGCGATATTTTGTAAAGGCTCAATGTATTCAATTTTTTCAAGCTGTGCGAAATCACTAAATGCTTTTATAGCGGCAAGACGTTGATTGGCTGCAGATATGCTTGCTCCGGTACCTCTGTACCACTCTAAAAAATTTATTACGAGATCACGATTAAAATCCTTCATATAAAAAGAGTTGACCGACATATTTTTTTCTTCCTTGATGAATTTTAAAAACAGTTTTAGAGTGTCTCTATAGCTTAGGATTGTATTTTTAGAATAACATCTATGGCATGGTAGATACTCTGTTAAAAATTTTGTAACAATCTTTGCAAAATCAGTAGAATTCGCCATCATCTGCATCTACCTCCCTAATTAAATCTGGAAATGATTGTTTCATTCTGTCTTTGATATAAGGAAACCTTTCTGATGTTAACTTAACGTAGTACGCAGTTTCATGAAAAGTTTCATGCCCAAGCATTGTGCGCAAATACGGCAGGTAGGCCATTAGATCTTTTCCTTCATTAACCCATTTTCTCAAAATATTTACGCAATATGTATGACGAAAATCATGAACACGAGGGCCTTCGCCTGTATGGGGTATACCTGCCTTCTCTAAGTACCGCCGAAAATTATGGTATACATTAACCAAAGACATTGCGACTCCTGGTCGTATCATAAAAAAATACTCTTCGTCGTTTGAGTTGGTATGGATCTTTGCTTTTAAATCTCTGCATTTCTCTAAAAGCTTTGGATGGATTGGCACTAATCTTTCTTTTTTATTTTTTGCATTTAAAATAGTTAAGACTCCGTCCTGTAAATTTATATTTTTTATTTTTATTAGCCGTAACTCTGAGACACGCAAACCACTTGTATATAGAACTCTAAAAAAAATAGGCATTACATCTTTACGGAAAGGGCATATGTCTTGTACAGAGTTACTTTGATCAACGTAGAAAAAGAATTTCTTAATTTCTTCATCTGAATAAATATGTGGCTCATATTTTTTCACTTTGCTCATTTTAACTTTTGGAGAAATATATGCCTTTATACCAATATCATTTAGATACTTACAAAATACGCGCAGACAACTAATTCTTTTTAATTGGTTTGAAACTTTTTCATAATCTTGTTGAATATTGCGAAGAAGATCTGACGATCTTGTGTTAGAAGATCCGTGGAGTGGTAATTTTTAATATGACCTTCTGGGGTATTTTTAGCTCACAAAAAGACAAAATCTCATCCCTTTTTGCCTACTTTTTTATTATTTCATCATCATTTTTGATTTGTCAATACCTTATTTTTGTAGAAATTCCCGTTACTTTGAACCCATGAGGCTTAAATCTAGCTAGTGTAGCAAAACAAATTTCAATAATAACATATTGATACATAATGAAATATTGTCCATAAAGATCTGGCTGTGCTACGTTAGAAGATCTTGAAATATTATTTTAGAAGATCTATCAAAGTGCCATAACTTGTGTTATTTTTGCGAGATATCTAACATATTGGAGCCTTTTGCCGTGCAATATGAAAATTAAAAGAACATGCTCCTTTTATCTAAAAAGAACATGCTCCTTTAATTAAAAGAACATGTTCTTTTAACTTGTTCCTTTAAATGTTCCTTTAATTGTAATTTTTTGATTATAATCAAGTGGATACTCAACAAAAAAGGCCAGCTTTTAAGCCAGCCCTTGTCTACTTTACCCAGTTTTATTTACCAAGCCTGGCTATAGCCTCCAGTATAGCCTGCTGCTTGTCATCGCTTTGCTGCTCCAGCCGCTTGGTTAAATGTGCGTTGGTCTTGGTTTGCTCCGCTAAAAGAGACTCAAGCTCTTTTATCCTTTCATCCTTTTTAGCAATTTGAGCATCTTGCTCTTTTAGCTTCTCCTGAGCTAGATGCAGCTCCTTTTGTGCCTCTGACATAAGCTCACCTATTTCCTTATGCTTTGCATCATACTCATTTTGCAGTCGGGTTCTGTCGGCATTGATCTTATCTCTAAAAGACTCAAACAGGTTTAATGCCACCCTTTGCATGTCCTGCTGGAAGCTTTCTGGCATAGTTTCATTAAAACTGGCCTCCATAATGGTTTTATTGTACTGACGCATAAATGCTGATATGGTTTCATTAGCGCCTCCGACAAGCTCTTTAATAGCACGTATAGTCAGTTTTTTACCTTGCTTATTAAGGGTAGATACAGCCTCATCAAATTTCTCTTTGGTCAGATCGTCACGAAAAGCTTTTTTATCTGATTTAGATATTGTCATAATAATTATTCTCCAGGTTTTAAAAGAGCATGCTCTTTTGATTTAATCTTCATCAACAGAAGTACGGCGGGAAGTGCCTGGTACAATAAGTGTGTAATTATTGTTAGAGCATCGCTCAACAATAGATTCTGACAGTGAATCACCATCAATACCTCCTTTTAAAATATCAATCCAGGCATCTGGGGATTTTTGAGAGAGAATCACTGTGCTCTTTTTGCCATAGCGCTTGTCCAGAATGTCAAATAAAATGCTTTTCTCGTCAGCATCATATGGGGTGAGGCAGAAGTCGTCCAGGATAAGCATGCTTTTACCTGTTATAACTTTTAACTTGGTGGCGTAGCTTGCAGAGCCTAAATTCATGTGCAGGTTGGCTATAATGTCTTTGGTTGAGTAGTATAAAGTTGAGTTGCCAAGACAGCAGTTGCGTCTCCCTAAAGCTGAAGCAATAAAGGTTTTACCAGATCCAGCTTTACCGTATATGGTCAGGTTGTAGCACTTTTCTACAAACTCAAGAGAGCTTAAGCTATCTATCTTATTGATAAATGTAGGATCACTGCGTTCTAGATCTTTTAATATCATGCAAAGCTCTGCCTTTACCGGCAGTCTAGAAGCTTTAATTAAAGACTCCTGACGTCTTTTATTTCTTGTATTCTGCTCAGCTGTGAGCATATTGGTCAAAATGGTATCAATGCTGGTGGCCTCCAGCTCCTGAGGGTTGTTTACATATGCATTAAACTGCTCTAAAGCTCCCCTCATATCCAGCTCACGTAATAAAGATTGAATATTTGTAAGTGACATAATTAACTCCTAGCTAAGTTGATTTTTTATATAAGCAAAGCGCTCATCGTATACAGCATGGCCGTTTAAAAATTCTTTAGGCCTAGATTGGTTCTCAGAACCCTGCGTAGATGAGGTTTGTGATGTGATTTCTTTTTGAGGCAATGGCCAGAGCATGAGATCGCAATGTCCTAAGATGACAGCTTCACCAAGGGCCATATAGGTCTTGTCATTGTAGACGTCATCATAATTGTATATGGCAGGCTTTTCATATCTCTCCCATATCTTTATAAGCTCAGAACATATGATACTGTCAAAGCCTTTGTACATATGCTCTTTGACGCAGCGATCAAAGATGCTGTAGTGAGCTTTATTGGCTTTAACAATGGTCAGGAATTTGTGTATATATCTTATTTTGTCAGCATATCCATATTTGCAGTGCGTGAGCTGGAAATCACACCAGCTTTTAACATGCTCCCCAATAGCTTCTGCCCACTCCAACAGTAAATCTTCTTGATTTTTTATGCTAAAGATGTCATATATAAGGTGTTGTTTTTCAATAACACCATGGATGGCTGACAGGCCTTTTACGCCATCCATTCTTTTATAACTTACAATAACAGTATCAAGGCTTAAAAAACTAACTGTCTGATTAGTGGTATGCACTGTGACTTTCTGTCCAATCCATTTAGATGGTATTGCGTATGTATGATCTTCAAAAGTAAAGCGGGCAGTCTCAGACACTGTTATAATGAAGCTTTCAAAGAACCTGTAATCCCATGAGGCAGGCTGTTGCAATAAACCTTTTTCAATATCAAAAAGCTCCTTTCTTGAGCTCTTCATGCCCCTTACCTTGCATTCATTCATCCTGGCAATATGAGGCGCGATAAAAGAGTTTATCTCATCTAATGAACTGAAAGGATTGCCGTCTTTTACGTGGTTGTTGGCAATAGACAGAGCATAACGGGTAACATACTTTACAGCAGCTTCGACAGCGCCCTTGTCTTTAGGCCGTCCGCTGCGACAGGTAAAGACCCCTATATTAAAAAACTCTTTAAAATTAATCATCTCATCTGTAAGCTGACCCTGATAACGAGCAGCCTTCTTAACAGCTGCTTTGAAATTATCAATGCGTATGACATGGGGACAGCCACCAAAATATCTAAAGCTGTCAGCTATGGCATCACACACCACAGGTTGAGACTGATTGGCAATAGCTTTGACAAAGATATAGCGCGATCCGGTAAGTACAGCCACGATAAATGTGGCATAGTGGGTGGCGCCGTTAACCACATAGGGCAATCTAACTCCTGTAAAGTCATACTCAGCCTCACCAGCCATTTCATGCTCTTTCATATAGACAGGCTTCTTAATCTGTTTTTCATGCTCCCGCCATATATGGCATACACGAGATAAAGACAAGAAGCTACTCTCTCCACTCTCAACGAGCTCTTTATTTTTTGGATCATTGAAGTAATAAAGTTCAATCACTGACTTCCTGGTTAAAGCCAGTTTCTTTTGTGACGGGGTCTTTGCCTCAAGATGCGACTTGATATATTTGTCTTGTAGGTAATCTATATCAGGCATAATTTTATTGTTGCTTTGTACAGGCTTAGCCTTTTTATAGTAGATTTTATGAAGCTCTTTACTGGTCATACCTCCAATAGACTCTAGGGTTAACTTGAGCTCAGCAACTTTACGACGCAGACGCTGTGCCGTGCCATGAGAAAACCCCTCATGCTCCAGCTGTGCTGCCGTCATAGTCAGGGCTTTAATTAAAGCCCGCTTTAAGGTATCTGGATCCATTTGTCCTCCACTACCAATTTTCTTTTTATGTTTTGCAATGTAATTTATCCTTGGCATAAAGCCTCCTTTAAAAATTGGAGACTCTAAGATACCAAAGATGCCAATGTAAGAACGAAGGAGAGGAAATGTTAGTTTTTGTTACTTTGATTTGAAACAAAACTTCAAATCGAGGGGAGCTAAAAATTGACCGCAGGTTTAGGTGCAAATTGAGCACTGAAATACAAGATCATGTTCCGACTCTTCGGATCTTCTTGCACAATATTCAACAATCTCTTTTCTTAGACCAAAGGTCACTTAACTCCTTTGTTATAACTTTGTCAGATAGATTATTTTCAATAAAAAAAGCATCAAGTTGTAAAAATGTTTCTTCATTATGGTTATATAAATAGCCAGAAGCTCTCTTTAATTCAACAAGATCTGCAAACTCTTGTTTAAAAACGCTTTTATAGGATTTTTTATTCATTTCTAAAATCCTCGGGCTCTAGAGTACATTCAGCAAGTTTTTTTATATCTGTTTTAAGATATATAGCTGTAACATCTGGATCGGTGTGCCCAAGTATTTGTGTTATTACTGGCAAAGGTGTTTCAATCTCTAGCAGCAGAGAGCCAACGGAGTGCCGTAGAGAATGAAATCCAGATCTTTTTTTGGAGCGACTATCAATTTTAGCCTTGCGCATATATTTAGTGACTATGTTTTGTAAATGACTATCATCGCTAAAAGGATCAAATGGTGGCATATGTTTTATAAAAACTACATCTGATTTATATGCTTTTGGCCTCGCATTTTTTATATAATCTATCACCGCCCATCCAATATAATCTGGGATTGGTAAGGATAGAGGCTTTTTTGTTTTATGTTGTATAATTGAGAGCTTTTTTTCTTCCCAATTAAAATTATTAAAGCGCAGTCTTTTTATATCACCAACTCTTAACCCCAGAGTACAGGCAATTAAGATCATTGCATAATCTCTCTTACCTATAGGATTATTTCTATCTATGGCGGATAGCATCTTTTTAAGATCGTCTAAATCCCAGGAAGATGGAATATTTGCAGTCTTTGAAATATTTGGCACGTGTATCTTGTCAATGAAGTTTTCAACAATCATTCCAGATGAATGAAGAAAGCGTAAAAAGTGCCTTATACCACAGACTTGTTGCTCAACTGTTTTAAATTGAAAACCCGCAAATGTTTTAATGAAGTCGTGGCATGTTTTTGTCGTAATATCTTGTATACCGGCAACTTTCCGTTGGGTAATGAAATCTAAAAAAACTTGCGATGTTTTTTTATAATGATTTATAGTCGATACAGACAGATCTGTATTTGATAAGAAAGAAGAGTATTTAGAAAATATATCTGACATGCTGTCATTTAATTTAATTGGATTTTTTGAGGCATAATATCTTCTAGTAAGAACCCTATGAAGTCTGTAATCCTCTAACATATGGACAACACGTAGAAGTTGAACTCTTTGCTGAGAAAGTACTTTATTTTCATATTTCTGAATAAAACTGTATTTGACCTCAAGATATTTTAGCCCTCTCTCCATATTGTATTCGGTGCTACCATATTCTTGTTTTAGAAAGTCATTTATTTTTCTCCACTCTTTTTTATAGAATTCAATAGTTCCTGATGAATAGTGATTTTCTGTAAGAAGTTGGTTTAAGCCTTCTGTAATCATTTCTAGTTTCATAGTGATAACTCCTATGTAGTGAAATGATTTCAGATTAGCAAATGGTCAATAATATAAAATTATGTAGAGTTGAAAAAATTAAAATTTATATAATTCAATTTGATAAATATGCTAACTTGGCATAATATCTATATCTACATAAGGAAGTAATTGTGAGCCTCAAGGGTGGCATCTACACAGTTAAAGAATCTGTGGTTGACACCTAAGGCCATAGAGCCGTAGGTAAAGTCATAATCAGGATTGTCAAAGCTGAAGATTTTAGCTCTGTCCTTTACAGATGTCTTTGATGAGATATCTGAGTAGTGATAACCTGCCTCGCCCTTGACATAGACTAAAGAGTGTCTGTCATTTAAGTACTTACCGACAAGCACACTGGTGGCAAGACCATAGGTGCTGTAGGTATCGCCTATAATCTCAAGGCCCTTCTTGGTAGTGAAGTTCTCTCCCATAAAGAGTTTATAGTCAAACTTTAAGGCAGCATCTATCACGGTGTCATAGGCCAGATTAAATCTATGACCTGCAGCCAGTGTGGTACCAATGGAGTTTATCTTTAAGGTGCCAGAATCCTCACCCTGATAACCGCCTTCAATACGTGATTTTGCAGTTGAGTCAAAGTGATTATAGTGCACTGAGCCTTCAAAATAAGTGCCGGTATTAAAGGCCAGGGCTCCATAGATACCAACATTGGTATTTTTAATATCTGATGAGGCCTCAAACAGGTTAAGAGTTGACTTCATCTTGCTGTAACCTGCATAGGCGCCATACATGGCATCATACTCGCCAAAGCTCTTGAGGGTATCAAAGCCTATATAGGATGAATTGAGCTTGGCATGGGCTGTCAAACCAATCTTGTCATTGACATCAAAGTCTACATCCTTATAGAAGTTCTGTACCCACAGACCATAGTTCCTGCTGTTATCCTTTTTAAGCATTCTAAATCTCTCTGATAACTCAGAGTTGGTTAAAAATGCCATACGGTTTATCAAGAAGGTATTTATCATGGCTGTCTCTACAGGATTTGAGGCCTGATTGGTGTTGCTTGAGGCAATATTGTTGACCACAATATCAAAATTGTTGTCCTGACTGATGTCTGCCTTGATAGAAAGCTTAACTGCTCCATTATCCTCCTTCCAGGCTGAATCAATACGACCTAACACATCATCTGGCAGCTTGCCTATATTATCAGGCAGGTCAATTAAAGTATGTTTGCCGCTTACATTTAATGTGCCGGTAAACTCAGTTGGATCTTTAATTGAGGCATCAGAGTGAATACGTATCTTTAATTTACCCTTTTTGAGAATATCAAAACCGTCAGTTACAACTACCTTGTCACCCTTGCCGCTTTGAATGTCTGTGTAGAATACAATGGCATTGTCACCACTTAACTCTACGCGATCAGTGGTAATGGTGTAGTACTTGGTCTTGTTGCTGCCAAACTGACCCTTGCCACCGTTATCATCCTTAAAGGCAATTACAGTATTCTCAAGATGGATGCCGTTACCCTTTTCCACCTTGCCATTGACGTTGATAGATGAGGATAAATCAAGGTTGCCTCCTACCTCAAGTACTGAGGCATTGTGCTTTTCATTAAATGGAGAGCCATCTCCCTTCATATACAATGAATAGGCCTTGCCATCCTTCTTGTTATGAACATGAGCCTCAGTGTGGATTTTGGCTGAGTCTTTAACATGCAATGTGGCACCTGAGAGAACATCAACGCCGCTTACTCTGACCTTACCGTCAGCTCCCTTGCTAGGCAGCTTGTCATTTGTTCCTGCTACAGTGTCACGGCCAAACTTGCCACTCTCAGCTCCCTTACCGGCTTTACCAATTAATGTCATATCTACATTATCAAGAGTGATAATAGCATCCCTGACACCAATACCTGCACCGCCTGGCCCCTCTCCGACGGCTCTATAACCTACAAGATCTACAGAGCCACCTGAGCCACCTACGCCCTTATAGCCATCTTTACGGGAATTGTTATACTTATCTTTATGAGCAGTATGAGTTTGTTTTTTACCGGCTTCACCGCCTTTGCCACCATCACCTCCAGTTGCTTCAACTTTGGTTGTACCGGTAATAGTAGCAATTTTGGCAGACTCAACCAGGGCAATATCTACAGAGCCACCATGACCACCCATACCGCCATTACCGCCGTGACCAAAGAGATGGGCATTAGTGCCATTCTTAGCTGCAGTTCCGTCTTTGGCAGTATAGATTGTATTTTTGATGGAACTTAAAGAGGCTTTAGAGTTGCTTGTGGATGCAAGCTTGCTATGAGATACAGTTGCAGCATCCTTACCTTTAGCTCCGTGTTTGCCATCAGCGCTTATTTCTAAATCAAGAGAAACATCTAGATGACCTACTGTTACATTTGGTCTCTTTGGATCAGTAGGGGCTCCCTCCTGCTTTTGTTCGGATTTTTGTGTAAATTTTTTTGTTATTATGTAAAGTTTATCATGTGTTAATATTATTTTCTCTTTTGTAAATGTATCGTTACCGTAGTTGTCAGCCTGACCTATATCTATATAATCAAAGAGCTTCTTACCACCCTCAAGTTTAAGATTTTTGATTGCAGTAAAGTCCCCAACATGGAATTTATATTCATTTCCTGGAAGAGGTTTAGGTTTAGTTACATTAAAAAATTGATTAATTTGAGGAATATAATAAGAAATATCATTAGTACGTCCTGTCCAATATAGATCATATGATTCAGCATCAGTTAAATAATCGAATTTTAACTTTTTATCGCTATTATGAATAGTGCCATAATAGTATAAAGTATTTAATATACTGTTATTTCCATAAATATCTGAGTTTTTAGAATAGGCAAAATTTAAAGAAACATTTCCTTGCAATCTATATTCTATTACACCTGTATTAGTTGTATCTCTACCATATGCTGATCCTAAGGCATCATTTACAAGCAATATATTAGAGTTTTTATTTACAATATGAGAAAAGTGGACAGACCCAAGGGTTCCTATAGACTGTTCAAAGGGTGCATGGTTAGTTGTACCTATATGTAAAGTACTATTTTCTAAGTATACGCCATATTTATCAGATTGTTTTTGACCATTATCAGCTATTTCAGAGCTATAAAAATGAGCATAAGATGATAAAGTTGTATAAGAGTTTTTTGAGTATAAAGAATAATTTGTTGAGTTTTTAGTTGGATTAGTTATCTCCGTTCTAAAAAAAAAGAGTATTTTCTGCAGTATTAGTACGATTACTATAATTTGTAGTTGAGTTAGGGTCTGTATTAACCCATAATCTATGATGTCCAATTTTAAAATCACTATTATTTTGCAGATTTAAAATCTTTAAATTTACATCCTGTTTTCCTGTATTATTTGCATTTATCATAGCCCCATAAAAATCTAGAGTTGTGTCTGCTTTCCAATAATCATATTTATTGGTTAATAGTAAGTTATTAAACTCTGCAAATGTAAAATCAATTTTACCATCAGCTGTTAAGTTAAACTTATTTCCATTTTTCTTACTCCAACCCTCAATCTCATACGTTCTACTATTTAGATCAGTATCTTTTGGAACATTTTTATTCTTAAAGTAAACCCCTTTTATATTCCCTTTAACATTTAAATCTCTCTGCAAATCAAGTAAATCTGCACCGATGTCATCAAATGGAGGACTTTTATCTGGATCTTTGATATATGTTTTTATAACACAGTCACCACTAGCATCTAATTGGCACTCTAATTTTGCTTTATCGTCTCCCCAATAATATGCATTTGCAGCAAGCGGATTAATTAATGCAAAAACTACAAATAATTTTGCTGTTACCCCCCCCCCTATACACATAGTTTTTATATGTATGTATATGTAACAGTCTTTCAAGCCCCGAAGCTAAGGCTGTCTTCCTGGCAGCAGATTTTGTATAAGCACTTTTCATAGTCATAATAATCTCACAACAATTTTGTATGCAATTTTTTGCTCTAAAAGCAACTTGCTAATAATGATTTTAATATTTTCTGTCTGTAGTGAAAAAGATTCACACAAAAGACATGTTTATCAAAATAAAATTTTTGTATCACAATATTTATAAGACTATCAATCGCACTTTGCTAAGATTTTTGACCTCTGCTATAAAAAATACGCATATATTTTTTATATGTGCACTCACTCACAATAATTGACATTTTTGCAATTTTTGAATGTAACAACTTTATATAACATAATGATAACTATAGTTATTATTTTGAAAATACGAGCATTTTAGTGTGCAAAATCACACATTTTGCTCATCTCAATGTAGCATTTTAATAATGTAAGCTTTTTTACATATACATATGAAAAAAATTAAATTTTAAAGAAAAGGCTCCCTTTAATATAGGCTGAGTAACTTATTCACTCTTTATCTTTATCTCTGCTAAGACTGCTTTAAGCTTGTCAAAGTAAGCCTGTGCTGTGCAAAATGCTGTTCTTGTTTTTTGTTTCTGACTTATTTACTAAGATCAGGCCTGGTCCATACTTTAAGGTCTGGATAAGTAAAGATTTCCGCATGATATAAGTGAGTGTTAATACTAAAGATAAATTCAGGTCTTTAATGTATAGACTCAGATATTAATTTTATATAAGCTTACTCTCTACAAATTTCTGTGCATACCTGCCTTTATATCAATAGCCAAATCTTCGGCCCTTGCTCACAGTATCAATATAAGCTGCACCTGCAGATCGGCCCTTTATAGTTGCACAGTATCATCTAAAGCCGGATCTGACAGCTCTGACAACAACACTTACTGATTTAAAGAAGAGCAATACCTTTGCACAGAAATGACAAAGGGCAGAAAACTCTGCCCTCTTATCAAAACAATAAAGCCCTTTGCTGTCTAAAATCTAACCGTGAGGATCTTATCTTATTTGATCGCCTACGGTTCTGTCATAAAAGACATGCTTGCCTGTAGTGATATCCTTTATATAGGTATTGATGATGTTTTTGGCCTTGGCATCATACTGACCTATAAGCTCAATCAGATACATATTGCTAGGCTCGCCAATAACTACAGCATAGGTATCCTTGGATTTACACTGTGTGGTAAAGAAGTTTTTAGCCACCTCTTTTGACTTTTCACACTTTGATCTTGAGATATAGCTGTCCATAAATGCTGCAGCATTCTGATTATCAGTCTTTCTTGTATAGGTAAGTCTTATAGTTGTAGGTATGGTATTGGTGGTCTCAGATAGAGGAGCATTATAAATTACAGTATTGTTGATAATTTCCTGACTCCAGCCCTTAGGTACTGCAGGAAATGGTGCAGGAATAATCTGTACCTCATTACCGGCAAAAGCACATGACATGGTAGTAAATAAGGCAGCTGCTGCAATTAGTGATGATTTAATTTTCAATTCCTTTATTCTCCAGGGCAGTTATCATACTCTCAAGACAGAGCATAGCATTTTTAAGATCTCCTATGCGACAGAATATCTTAAAAAAGTCAGATAAAATTACATTATTACGCCTTGCAAAGCCTAAAAACTGTTTTGATCTATCCATAACAGCCTTGTCATGTGTCTTACGTTTTTTAAGCTCTGTCATAAGCTCCAGCACCAGAGCTAAAGTTCTGGCACTTGAATATATTTTGTCAGCCTTTTTAATGACATGACCTATATTTGGCAGCATTAAAGCTGCTCTGCCTACCATAAGCCTGTCACAGCCACTTATTGTTGCACAGTTTTGCGCATCATCATAGCAGCAGATATCGCCATTGGCCACAATAGGTATATTATCGGCAAGCTCATGCAGATTTTTAATAATAGACCAGTCCAGTGCATCCTCACGATACAGATCCTTTCTGGTTCTGGCATGAATTATAATCTCATTGACCCCGTCAACAGCCACGGCCTTGACTAAAACAGGAGCCTCTTCTTTGGAGGCAAAGCCTGCACGCATTTTAACTGACAGGTGAACAGAGCTGTCAAGACCCTCTCTTAGAGTAGATACAATCTCATGTAAAAGCTCAGGCTCTTTTAAGAGCATAGCACCGCCATGATGCACAAAGCGTGACGGACAGCCAAAATTCATATCAATGGCGCGGGCACCAAGCTCCACTGCTCTTTTGGCACTTTGCAAAAGCATCTTAGGATTGTCACCTAGAAACTGTACTCTGACATTGACACCAGATGTGGTCACAGCACCATGCTCAAGCTCTGGCACATCACGCAGCAGTGTCTTGTAAGGAAGCACTTCATCCGTTACACGTATAAATTCACTAAAGCATTCGTCATAACCGCCATGGGCTGTGAGGACCTGACGCATAGGGGCATCTGCCACTCCCTCCATGGGCGCAAGATAAACTTTATCTATTTTCATCTGTATTTCTTATGCTGATACGAAGTTTTCGTCAAAAAAATTAATAAATTGCTGTGGTACAATACAAATAACTAAGGAGCGTTTATGATTATTGCAACTCACGATGGTTCTTTTCATGCCGATGAAACTCTGGCCTGTGCTATTTTAACCTATCTTTTTGAAAATTCTAATATCATTCGTTCCAGGGATATGAAAATACTGGAAAAGGCCGATCTGATTATTGATGTTTCTGGCAAGAATGATGAAAGGCATTATGATCATCACTCCAATGCCTTCACCCTTGAGCGCAGCAATGGTATACGCTATGCCACAGCCGGCATTATCTGGGAAAAATACGGCATTGAGTATCTGCATAAAATCTACTGCAATTTTGTCAAAGCCAACATTCCACTTATATCTGATGCCATCTTTAAAAAAGCTTTTTTGCGCATTGACAGAGAAGTGATGTGGATGGTGGATTTAAATGACAATGGACAGCTTAATGAATTTATAGACAATTCACTTGGTACTTTAAATGAAAAAGAGCAGTCAATTGTTGATAATCTAAATGAGCTCTATCGTCTTGAGCCTTCTATTCCTTATCTTGTAGCCATGCAGAATCTGCCTAACATTTCAGGACAGGAGCAGAACAAGGCTTTTTTAAATACAGTAAAGATTTTAAAAACTCTGATGCAGAACATTGCCATCAATGCCCTGCACACTGAATATGGTATTGATCAGGTACTGCATGTCTATGACGGCGGCCCTATTCTTATCATGCATGAAAGACTGCCATGGACCAATGCCTTTTTAGCCAATCCTGAGATCTTCAAAGACTGTTATCTTGCAGTCTATCCAGACAGAAAGAGAGGCTGGAGAATACAGTCACTGCCGCACAGTGCCGCACAGAGATTCAAAAACCGCTGCTCAGCCCCTAAAGCCTGGCGTGGCCTTGATTTTGAAAATCTGGATAAGGCAACATCTCTTAGCAATACTATCTTTGTGCACAAGGCAGGTTTCACTGGCGGGGCCATGGACTTTGAGACTAATTTAGAGATGGCCCGTCTCTGGCTCAAACACGGCGAATATTTAAAATAAGAAAGTAAAAAGTTTTTTTAAATTTCTTTTTACCCCTCTGTTAAATGGCTGACAGGCTTACACCTATCAGCCTTTTTTATAACTTTAAAAAGTCTGCCCCTGTTAAAGTTGCCTCTATAGATAGTATAGCTCTCATAGTAAAAGCAAGATCAGCTACAGACGCAGCCTTGAAAGAGTCTGCATAATCAGCAGCCTTTATATACAGCACAAAAAATGTACGCACTGCATGGCAATATAAAAATTCAGGCTCATGGTGCTATAACACAAAATGTTATAACAGCATGAGCCTTTAAACTTTACAATAAACTGCTATTGCTCTTTGAGAGATCTTAAGAGCTTTTAATTTATATTGATAAGAGCTCTTTTACCATCTGATTTGGCTCTTACAAATTTGGCCTTGAAGCTTGCATCTTCAAAGACCTGATCCTGTGTATAGTAAAAAGACTGTGGAGCTACATCAAGATTGACGCTGTAGTCGCCGCCTTCAATTTTCTTGCCGTTTGAAAATTCAGCATAGAGATAATAAATACCGTTTTCAGTATTTAATGTTATAAGATTCTTGCCATTCTTCTCAATGTTATACCAGCCGTCTACCACCCATTTATCGGTGTTCTTATCAAGATAGGAAAAAGCCATAGACACTGTTGATTCTGTATTGTTGTTAATAGAGATCTCAAGAGCATCAGCAGAGGCTGCTGCAAAAGCCATTGTCGACAGAGTAAAAAGCTTTAAATGTTTAAACATACCTTGATCCTTAATACTATGGTTTGAATATTCCGTCTTGATTATTACCTCTGAGATCCTGCTCATGCTTTGATAAATCAAACTCTTTAGGACCACCATCTGAACTGGTGCCGCTGACTGCATCCTTATAAGCCTGATTTGAGGAGTTCATCTCATTTTTAATAATAGATCCTGCCATATTACGTATGAATCTTGCCAGCAGTGACAGATAAATTAGCGGTATACAGCACATTATTGTCATAGACAGCGGAATAGCAATATAAAACTGCAGCAGCATTAAAAAGGCTACAGGAGTGCTGGCATAGCTGCTAAGACGCAGATTATCACTATAGATCATATTAATCTTGAAAATCATGGAGAACATGAGTTTTGAGAGCAGGCTTACAATAAGTGCATTAACAGCAAGCATGGTAAAAAACCATAAAGACACCATGAATACAGTGGATAAAAATGAGGTTGAAGCTATGGTTTTGGCAATCTCTGAGGCATTATATGGCTCAAAGTTCACACCACCTGTAAGCACGGCAGACCATAGAATTTTATTGTACACACCAGAGGCTGGATTTCTGACAATAAAGCCATCATCTAAAATAATGATCTCAGCCTGCTCCTTGATGCTTTGCAGATCAAAATCATCATTGGTGGCATATAAAATAACAAGCTGCCCTTTTGTATTTCTTATCTCTTTATAATCAGGATAATTGTCATTGGGACTTAAATATAAATTGCTGTCAAGATAGCTTGGCGGCATCTGACTTATAAGGGTCGGTACCTCAAGATTGACAAAATAATCTATGGTGTTTTTTACCTTGATGGCAACAGGCAGGGCTAAAATGGCACACAAAAGATACAGATAGCCAAGACCAAAACCTCTTTTTTCAGATAACACCTTAAAATAGAAACGAACAGATATTAAAGCCCTTAGTGGATCAAGCAGGCTGTCTTTGGTAAAGCGTGGCTTATTGCCATTAGTTGTGCTTTGCATATTTTTACTCCGTCAAACTCTCTAAGCATACCATAAAGCCAGATAAATTAAATTAGACTTACTTAAAAATACTTGTAAAAGCAGCACAGCTGATAAAAAGTGACAAATATGCTCTTTAAAGGCCAATATATTTATAAACTTGTACCCAAATCCACCTTTTTTTACATACAATGAGCAAAAGTTTAGCGCATAGTTTAAATGTTCAACACTAAAGGATAATAAATGACACTAAAAGCATTTATAACAAGACTTGGTTGCATCTTATGCCTGCTGTTGTGCACATCTGCAGCCTACTCAGCACAGAGCAAGGATAAATATGCAATCTATGGCTCATATAATGCAGGCTGTATTGCAAATTCTGTAGAGCTTGAGCGCAACAGCCCTGACTATCAGGTGCAGATCTGGGGTAAGGGTCGTAATTTTGGCCACCCTCAGACTATTGCCTATATTGAGGATCTGGTCAGACGCACCAAAGATGCAGGCCTGCCTCCTCTTTTAATTGGAGATATCTCCTTAAAAAACGGCGGCCCCTTTGGTTCCCGCTCCAATCATGCAAGTCACAATACAGGCCTTGATGTGGATATTGCCTTTGACTTTGCCTCGCCACGCAAAACCCAAAGTGAGCTTTTAAAACCAAAAGATGTCTACATAGTAAAAAATGATGCTCTGACCAGTGATTTTGATACTGACAGAATAAAACTTATCTATCTGGCTGCCAATGATGATAGAGTAGATAGAATCTTTGTCAGCCCACGCATTAAAGAAGGTATGTGTAAACTCTTTAGTGCCCATAAAGACAGTGCTATCTGGCTCTCACGCCTGCGCCCATGGTTTGGACACAAAGCGCATATGCATGTCAGACTCAAATGCCCTGAGGGCTCTGAGCACTGTATAAAACAGCAGGCTGTACCTGAGGGTGATGGCTGTGGCTATGAGCTTATGTCATGGTTTTTACCACCAGATCCAAAGGCTAAAAACACAGCTGTAAAGAAAAAGAAGAAAAAACTGCCAAAGCAGTGCTCACTTATTCTTAAAAAATAAATATTTAAAGGCAGGATAACCATACCCTGCCTTTTTTAATTCTAAATATGCTCTATGCTCTTATTCTCTCTTTACAATCTTTGGCCCAATTTTTATAAAAGGATTGTTATACACTACTCTATGTCCTATCTTTCTTAACCTCCTGCCTTTATCAGAAGCTGCAGGCATTTCTTTTTTTATAAATTCACAAGCTGTGCACACTCTTTTATCATGGTCTATTATCATAAAAAATAGTTGTATTAACTTTTTATTTAAACTCTTAAATTTCTGTGATACATTGCACTTAAAAATCAATATACAAGTGTAAATAAAGTCAATAATGTATAAACTCTCTGGCACTATAACCCTCTTTTACAAAAGTGCGTATTAGCGCACAAAGACAATAATTAAGCCATTTACTCACCATTACATCTGTGGTTTTAACTGTTATTAATTAAATTAAACCTAAGTTAAAAATTATTTATATAGATCACGTTTTTAAAGCATATTTTTTGTAAATTTGAGATTAATTGAATGTTAAATAAAATATTTCATTTGTTATCGGTATCTATACCACAAATACCTTTTTTACCCATTTTTCATGTCTAAATAAATGATACAATTGCCCAAAATCTGCCACTACAAGACTTATGACTGCTGCAGGTATCAGAATTCTTTATTTTCCATTCTTGGCTGGGGTTTATATGTCATTTATAAATAAAATGTCCATTCGGTCCAAACTCTTAGGTGGCTTTATATTTATCATCATTTTGTCTATCATCGTTGCTGTTGTTTCAGTAACCTCCATTAAAACTGCGCTTAATGTACAGCAGGAGCTTCATGAAACAGTAACTCAGGATATGTCACGTACCATTAATTTAAATGCCAAATATAATGCCGTTCACGCCTGGCTGCATCAGCTGCAGGTCAATCCAAGCCCTCAGCTTGTAGCAGCAGGTAAAAAAGCAGTGGCCGATATGGTTGATGCTCTAGATAAAGCCGACAGTGGCCCAGCACCTTCAAACTTTACCGATCTTGCCAAACAGACCCGCCTTACCATGCGCGATCTGGCCAATAAAATCAATGGAACTTTTATAAAACTTTTAGATGAAGGTCGCTATGAAGAGGCCGACAAGGTCTTTTTAAGCGAAGTTTTAGCCCCTTCTTCAAAGTCCAACATTCTCTTTTCTCAGCTTATTGTCAACTATTCAAACGAAGTACAGGTGCAGGTAAAAAATCTTGACCTAAGAGAGCCTATGTATGTTGTAATAGGTGTTTCAATTGCAAGCTGTCTTTTAGCCCTTGTCATCGGTCTTGCCATCTCAGGATATGTTGTCAAGCACACCCACAATATTAAAGATCTTGCCAAGGAAATTGAGCATGGCCGCTTTACCATCAATCTTGATGAGGATAAGATACCTCACGACGAGATTGGCGATATATACAGATCATACAGCGAAATTGCCTATACCCTCTCATGCACTATTGCCAAGGTTATTGCCACATCTGAAATTTTAGATAAATCATCAGGTGATCTTAACAAGGCCTCGTGGTCAATCAATGAAGTTTCAAAACAGGTTGAAAGTAAGTCTTTAACCGTTGCAACTGCAGCCGATGAGATGGTATCCACCACAGCTGATATTGCCAAAAACTGCAATATTGCCTCAGACACCTCAGAGATTGCCCGCAGCGAGACCAACAATGGTGTAGATAAGGTACGTGCCACTGTAGCCTCCATTAAAGAGCAGAGCGTGCTGACAAGAGAGGATGCTGAAAAGGTAATGCGTCTTGCTGAGCAGAGCCAGAAGATTGGCTCTATCGTTGGCACTATTGATGAGATTGCAGCTCAGACCAACCTCCTGGCCTTAAACGCCGCCATTGAGGCTGCCCGTGCCGGTGAAGCCGGCCGAGGCTTTGCTGTGGTTGCCGATGAAGTGCGTGCTCTGGCCTCGCGCACTTCAAAATCAACTCAGGAAATTACCGCCATGGTGCGCTCTATTCAGGAGGACTCCAAGACTGCAACTGATTCTATGAATGAGTCTGTAGTACAGATGGAGAGTGTAGCAGAAAGAGCAGGCGAGCTTGAGTCAACTCTTAACACCATTATGTCTAGTGTAAATGATGTAAACTCACAGATCTCGCAGATTGCCACAGCAGCTGAGGAGCAGACTACTGCCACATCTGAGATTTCATCCAACATGCAGGGTATTACACAAGAGGCGCAGGAGGCCCACGATGCCTCATCCAATGCCGTTGGCATTTCAGATTATGCCCTGCGCCTTATTGCTGAGATTAAAGAGGATCTTGAGTTCTTTAAGATCTCAAAAACCGTACTTAATGAGGCCTATGTAGAAATTGAAAGAACCCACTCAGGACAAAATACTGAGCATAGCTCTTAACTAATCCAACCTAACGACACAGGCGAAAGCTTTGTCAACGCACAGCAGGCGTGGTTTGCATAAGCCACGCCTTTTTTAGTGCGCCCTGCATGTGCGCGTTTCTAACGGGTGAAAGTCCCCAACACGCCCCACTAGAGGGAAGTGTATAGCTAAAAGCAAGGTTATAGTGGTAACACTATGGCTGAAGGAAGCTGAAGGCAAATCTCCGGACCTACGAACAGAAACAGTTTATAGGCATGTACCGCGGATAAGTCTGCTAAATATGACGAAGTCCGAAATCTAGTCGTAGCGGTATATGTAAAGACTGAGCGTTATATGGAGAGAAAGAAACCGTACTTACCGGGGGAGATCCGTATAGCGGGAAACCGTAGTAACAACGAATATACGGAAGTCAGCAGACGTCATAGTACCTTGAGAGCACAAGGGAAGGACAGAACCTAACAGATATGAAAATCGGAGGAATTAGCCGGTTAAAAAAAAAATGGCTCTGAAAAAGCAGTCTTCTGCAAATGCAGGCAATTGACTGTAGCTACTGGCCAAGGCTTGGACGTAAATCAAGTTGCGGAGGGTAGGAAGAGTTCTGCCGGATAATATAGACCTATGAGTAATATATCGCAAATTGAACCTATAACCTTAGAGAGAGTGCTCGACTACACTAACCTTAAAAGAGCTCTGCACAGTGTGCTGAGAAACAAAGGCAGTGCGGGTGTCGATAGAATGCGCACAGATGAACTCTGTGAGTATTTACAATCACACCCAGGTGAAATCACTGAGGTGATTAGGAACGGCAAATACAGACCACAACCAATTCTGAGAGTCTACATTCCAAAAGATAATGGAGAGAAGCGACCCTTGGGAATACCAACAGTACGAGATCGCTTTGTACAGCAGGCTATAGCGCAAGTACTAAGCGAGGAGTATGAAAAGGTATTCTCAGACAATAGCTTCGGATTCCGCCCGGGCAGAGGTTGCAAAGACGCGATTGCGAAAGCAAGCGAGTATGTAAACCAAGGTCTAGAATGGGTAATCGATTTGGATCTAAGCAAATTCTTTGATACTGTGAACCACAGCAAGCTTCTCCAAGTCTTAAGCAATAATATCAAGGACGGAAGAGTCATATCGCTGATACATAGGTTCATGAGAGCCCCAATCAGTGAAAACGGCAAAGTTGGTCATAAGACCACAAAGGGCACCCCTCAGGGCAACTTATGCCGAGCTCGGCATAAAGCCCCTTATGTAGATATAGATATTATGCCAAGTTAGCATATTTATCAAATTGAATTATATAAATTTTAATTTTTTCAACTCTACATAATTTTATATTATTGACCATTTGCTAATCTGAAATCATTTCACTACATAGGAGTTATCACTATGAAACTAGAAATGATTACAGAAGGCTTAAACCAACTTCTTACAGAAAATCACTATTCATCAGGAACTATTGAATTCTATAAAAAAGAGTGGAGAAAAATAAATGACTTTCTAAAACAAGAATATGGTAGCACCGAATACAATATGGAGAGAGGGCTAAAATATCTTGAGGTCAAATACAGTTTTATTCAGAAATATGAAAATAAAGTACTTTCTCAGCAAAGAGTTCAACTTCTACGTGTTGTCCATATGTTAGAGGATTACAGACTTCATAGGGTTCTTACTAGAAGATATTATGCCTCAAAAAATCCAATTAAATTAAATGACAGCATGTCAGATATATTTTCTAAATACTCTTCTTTCTTATCAAATACAGATCTGTCTGTATCGACTATAAATCATTATAAAAAAACATCGCAAGTTTTTTTAGATTTCATTACCCAACGGAAAGTTGCCGGTATACAAGATATTACGACAAAAACATGCCACGACTTCATTAAAACATTTGCGGGTTTTCAATTTAAAACAGTTGAGCAACAAGTCTGTGGTATAAGGCACTTTTTACGCTTTCTTCATTCATCTGGAATGATTGTTGAAAACTTCATTGACAAGATACACGTGCCAAATATTTCAAAGACTGCAAATATTCCATCTTCCTGGGATTTAGACGATCTTAAAAAGATGCTATCCGCCATAGATAGAAATAATCCTATAGGTAAGAGAGATTATGCAATGATCTTAATTGCCTGTACTCTGGGGTTAAGAGTTGGTGATATAAAAAGACTGCGCTTTAATAATTTTAATTGGGAAGAAAAAAAGCTCTCAATTATACAACATAAAACAAAAAAGCCTCTATCCTTACCAATCCCAGATTATATTGGATGGGCGGTGATAGATTATATAAAAAATGCGAGGCCAAAAGCATATAAATCAGATGTAGTTTTTATAAAACATATGCCACCATTTGATCCTTTTAGCGATGATAGTCATTTACAAAACATAGTCACTAAATATATGCGCAAGGCTAAAATTGATAGTCGCTCCAAAAAAAGATCTGGATTTCATTCTCTACGGCACTCCGTTGGCTCTCTGCTGCTAGAGATTGAAACACCTTTGCCAGTAATAACACAAATACTTGGGCACACCGATCCAGATGTTACAGCTATATATCTTAAAACAGATATAAAAAAACTTGCTGAATGTACTCTAGAGCCCGAGGATTTTAGAAATGAATAAAAAATCCTATAAAAGCGTTTTTAAACAAGAGTTTGCAGATCTTGTTGAATTAAAGAGAGCTTCTGGCTATTTATATAACCATAATGAAGAAACATTTTTACAACTTGATGCTTTTTTTATTGAAAATAATCTATCTGACAAAGTTATAACAAAGGAGTTAAGTGACCTTTGGTCTAAGAAAAGAGATTATGAAAAAGTTTCAAACCAATTAAAAAGAATTAGTTGTCTGCGCGTATTTTGTAAGTATCTAAATGATATTGGTATAAAGGCATATATTTCTCCAAAAGTTAAAATGAGCAAAGTGAAAAAATATGAGCCACATATTTATTCAGATGAAGAAATTAAGAAATTCTTTTTCTACGTTGATCAAAGTAACTCTGTACAAGACATATGCCCTTTCCGTAAAGATGTAATGCCTATTTTTTTTAGAGTTCTATATACAAGTGGTTTGCGTGTCTCAGAGTTACGGCTAATAAAAATAAAAAATATAAATTTACAGGACGGAGTCTTAACTATTTTAAATGCAAAAAATAAAAAAGAAAGATTAGTGCCAATCCATCCAAAGCTTTTAGAGAAATGCAGAGATTTAAAAGCAAAGATCCATACCAACTCAAACGACGAAGAGTATTTTTTTATGATACGACCAGGAGTCGCAATGTCTTTGGTTAATGTATACCATAATTTTCGGCGGTACTTAGAGAAGGCAGGTATACCCCATACAGGCGAAGGCCCTCGTGTTCATGATTTTCGTCATACATATTGCGTAAATATTTTGAGAAAATGGGTTAATGAAGGAAAAGATCTAATGGCCTACCTGCCGTATTTGCGCACAATGCTTGGGCATGAAACTTTTCATGAAACTGCGTACTACGTTAAGTTAACATCAGAAAGGTTTCCTTATATCAAAGACAGAATGAAACAATCATTTCCAGATTTAATTAGGGAGGTAGATGCAGATGATGGCGAATTCTACTGATTTTGCAAAGATTGTTACAAAATTTTTAACAGAGTATCTACCATGCCATAGATGTTATTCTAAAAATACAATCCTAAGCTATAGAGACACTCTAAAACTGTTTTTAAAATTCATCAAGGAAGAAAAAAATATGTCGGTCAACTCTTTTTATATGAAGGATTTTAATCGTGATCTCGTAATAAATTTTTTAGAGTGGTACAGAGGTACCGGAGCAAGCATATCTGCAGCCAATCAACGTCTTGCCGCTATAAAAGCATTTAGTGATTTCGCACAGCTTGAAAAAATTGAATACATTGAGCCTTTACAAAATATCGCAGGAATTAAATCTAAAAAATCTGCACAGAAAGATATATCCTACCTAAACACTGAGCAAATGGCTAAACTTATAAACAGTCCAGATGTTAATACAGCCGTAGGTTTAAGACATAGAATGATCTTAGCACTGATGTATGACAGTGGCTGCAGGGTACAGGAACTTTGCAATATTAAAATTGCAGATATATCTTTGGAGCCAATTTCTACAGTTACACTGCATGGAAAAGGAAATAAAATTCGAACAGTAGTAATATCTGATGAAACTGCATCTATTATACGCAATTACATCAAAAGATACCGCCAATACGCTATAGGAACTGATTTTTTGATTACAAACAGATTTAACCATTCTATAAATCGAGATGGAATATCGTATATTGTTAAAAAATATGCTGGTATTATTAGTAGACAAGATGCTTCTTTTCCTAAGCATGTTCATTGTCATATGTTTAGACATTCAAAAGCTATGCACATGTTGGAGGCTGGCATTAATATAGTCTATATTAGAGATTTTTTAGGTCATGAAGATATTTCAACAACAATGATATACGTCAGAGCTGACAATAGGCTTAAAAATGAGGCAATTAGCAAGCTGGCACCTCTTATTACAGAGTCAGCAACATATCAAGACTGGAATAAAGATCAAGATCTAATGCAATTTTTGAACTCTCTTAAATAATAATATTTATGCCAAGTTAAAAAAATGAAAGTTTATAAAAATCAATTTAAAAACTATACTAACTTGGCATAATATCTATATCTACATAAGGGGCTGTGTGTAGTCCGGTACTTGCAAACATACTCCTCAACGAACTCGATCAACTGTTGGACGCCAGAGACAGGAAATTTGTCAGATACGCCGACGACATGTGCATATTCTGCAGTAGCAGGAAAAGTGCAGAGAGAGTTTTAGAGTGGGTAACACGGTATATAGAGGACAAGCTATTCCTCAAGGTGAACAGAGAGAAAACCAAAATAGTGCATGTCGGCAAGGATATGCAATTCCTAGGTTTTGCATTTCTAAGCGCTAGATGTGTCTCAAAGACAAGAAAGCAGGCAAAGCCAAAGGATCAATATTTCACAACTGTGCACGACAAAAAGAGGAAGAAACTCAAGGAAAAGGTAAAGCTCATACTAGATAGAAGGTGTAAAGGCGGCATTGCTGTCGTCAAAGCTAAGCTGAAGTATCTACTCAGAGGGTGGGTAAACTACTTTGGTGAAGCCATACCAACATCATGGGCAAGGAAAATCGATGCTTGGATCAGAAGACGCGTCAGGCAACTCCTATGGAAACAATGGAAGACCCCACAAAACCGCTACAGACAGTTCAAGCTGAGATGGTCAAAAGCCCCCGCCATCGGAGATGGCACTATGGCATACAGCTCAAACAGTTATTGGAAACTATCGAAAAACCAAGGGATCCACAGAGCACTTAACAATCAGATACTGATAAACGAGGGCTGGACAACTATAACCGCGGAGCTAGAGACCCTGCATTCAAGGATCTCTAGCGCTTGTTAGGAACCGCCCTACTACCGAACGGTACGGTGGGTGGTGTGGGAGCCCGAAAGGGCTACCCGATTATTGCAAGGATATTTAAACATAGGTTAGACGAAAGAGAAGTGCATGATAACAGCTGCCGCTGACTATATGGATAAGTCTAGTGCAGCTGCTATACAACATCTTTGTCAGTGCCAAATATATGCAACAATATATTTGGCAGTTGTTTAATATCTGCCCAATTTGCCTGTATTGAACATAATATGTATCTTTATTTTAAGATACTGTACTCTCAAAGGATGCATACTTACAAATAGGCCATATCACGTATTAGATGTTATGGCAGATTTCATCTTATTGACAAATCTGCCTATATACGCAGGCGCCTGCGTACCGTACTGTTCAAAAAATTTGATAATGGCTGAACCTACAATAACACCGTCTGATATGCCGGCCATGTAGCCTGCCTGCTCTGGAGTACTGATACCAAAGCCTATGGCACATGGTATGTCTGTATTGTCCTTTACTGTTTTAACAATAGAGACAAGATCTGTTTTAATTTCACTTCTTACTCCTGTCACTCCAAGACTGGACACAATATACAAAAAGCCCTCAGCCTCTCTTGCTATCATGGATATCCTGTTTTCAGAAGTAGGCGCTATCATAGAGATCAATGCAATATCATACTTACGGCAGACAGGCAGAAACTCACCTTTTTCTTCAAAAGGCAGATCGGGTAAAATCAGCCCGTCAACCCCAAGTTCCCTGCATTTTGAAATAAAAGTCTCTTTACCATATGAAAAGATCACATTAGTGTATGTCATAAAAACCAGAGGAACTTTTACATCATGGCATAGCTGCTCAACAAAATTAAAGATTTTATCTGTGCTGATGCCATTGTTAAGTGCCCTTAGATTGGCGCTCTGAATTACAGGACCTTCGGCTGTTGGATCAGAAAAAGGGATACCAAGCTCTATAAGATCGGCACCATTTGCAACAGCCTCACGCACTGCTTTGCCAGTAGTTTCAAGATCAGGATCGCCACAGGTTATAAAAGGTATAAAGGCCTTACCATTTTCAAAGGCTTTGTAGATCTTATTCATGTATATCCTCTCCTCTATAACGTGCAATAGACACACAATCTTTGTCCCCCCTGCCTGAGATGGTAATCACAACAATTTTATCCTTATCAAGTAAAGGTGCTATTTTTATGCCCTGTGCCACAGCATGCGCAGACTCAATGGCAGGAATAATACCTTCAGTTCTTGACAGATACTCAAAGGCATCTACGGCCTCATCATCGGTAACTGCAACATACTCGGCACGTTTTTGATCGTGGAGATAGGCATGTTCAGGACCGATGCCTGGATAATCAAGACCTGCTGAAATTGAATGTACAGGTGATATCTGACCATCGCTGTTTTGACAGAAGTATGATTTCATGCCATGAAAAATACCCAGTCTGCCGGTAGCTATAGTTGCTGCTGTTTGCTTTGTATCTATACCATAGCCTCCAGCCTCGCATCCAATCAGTCTTACATTTTTATCTTCAATAAAATGGTAGAAGCTGCCAATAGCATTAGAGCCTCCGCCAACACAGGCTATAACCACATCAGGCAGTCTTCCTTCAGCCTGCATCATCTGCAGCTTTATTTCTTTGGAGATAACAGCCTGAAAATCACGCACCATGGTTGGAAAAGGATGAGGGCCCATTACAGATCCTAGACAGTAGTGCGTATCAGCAATACGGGAGGTCCACTCGCGCAGAGCCTCAGATACAGCATCTTTTAATGTGGCCGTGCCTGATGTTACAGGTATTACTTCAGCCCCAAGCAGTTTCATCTTATAAACATTAAGAGCCTGCCTTTGAATATCCACCTGTCCCATAAACACAACGCACTCAAGCCCCATCAGAGCCGCCGCTGTGGCTGTAGCCACACCATGCTGCCCTGCACCTGTTTCTGCTATAAGTCTTGTTTTACCCATTTTTCTTGCAAGCAGTGCCTGTCCGAGCACATTATTAATCTTATGGGCTCCTGTGTGATTGAGATCTTCTCTTTTTAAATATATTCTGGCTCCTTTTAAATCCTCTGTCATATTTTTGGCAAAATAAAGCAGTGAAGGTCTACCTGCATACTGATTAAAAAGCTCTGAGAGCTCCAGGTTGAACTGAGGATCATTTTTATAGTGAGAATAAGCTGTTTCAAGCTCAATTACCGCATTCATAAGTGTTTCTGGTATATACTGTCCACCATGAATTCCAAAGCGTCCATTTGTACTTTTCATATTTTATTTTCCTGATCTGACTGCTTTTATAAATTCCATCATTTTTGCTTTATCTTTCACTCCGTCAGTTTCTATTCCGGAGCTTACATCCACAGCAAAGGGATGGAGGTTTTTTACAGCATCTTGCACATTACAAACATTAAGCCCACCTGCTAAAAAGTATGATCTGTTAACTTTATCTATAAGCTTCCAGTCAAATACGACACCAGATCCTTTGCCTGAATCGAGCAATACATAATCTGCGCTACTGTGATTTACAGTCTCTATATCTGTGCAGGTTTTTACCTCAAATGCCTTTATAATAGGCTTATCTGTTAAAAGACGCAGATTATCTATATAAGCATTATCTTCATTGCCATGAAGCTGAACCATATCAATAATGCCTGCATGTATAAGATCTGCTATATATCTAGGCTCTGCATCGACAAAAACACCTACTGCCTTGATATGACGGCTCAGCAGGCTTTTTAACTGCGAAGCCTTCTGTTCTGACACATAACGACTGCTTTTGCCGGTAAAAACAAAACCTATATACTCAGGTGACATCTCATTGACAGCCTCAATATCACAAAGGCGGCTGAGTCCACAGAATTTAATCTTTATCATACATGTCCTCTTAGTATGGCAAGCTTTGATGTTTTATCATCCTCTTTCATCAGTGCCTCTCCTATAAGAACAGCATCGGTACCTATGTCCCTGAGCCTTTTAACATCATCAGCGCTGCTGACACCGCTTTCTGAAACAAAAAGCACATCAGATGGCACCTTAGATCTGAGCCTGATACTGTTTGAAGTATCAACGGAGAAATCTTTTAGATTACGGTTGTTAACACCTATAATTCTGGCTCCAGCATCTAAAGCCACAGAGATCTCCTGTTCATCGTGTACTTCAACCAGAGCCGAAAGCCCAAGTTCATCACAGATTTTGATATATCTTTCTATCTGCCTCTGACTTAATATGGAACATATTAAAAGTACAGCAGACGCTCTGCACACTTTGGCCTCGTAAATCATATATTCATCTACAGTAAAATCCTTGCGCAGACATGGAAGTAAAACAGAGCCGGCAATTTCTTTTAAATGCTCGTTACTGCCCATAAACCATTTGGGCTCAGTCAGTACAGATATACAGTCAGCCCCTGCCTGTTCATATGTTTTGGCAATATGCAGGTATGGATAGACGCTATCTATAAGTCCTTTTGACGGAGATGCTTTTTTACACTCACAGATAAATGACATGCCATCTTTTTTAAGAGCCTGTTCAAAGGCAAAACTGCCTTTTGGCAAAGACAAGGCCTCATCTTTAATCTGCTCTGCAGATTTGATTTTTTTAGCCTGTGCTGTGCGTATCAGTGCATAGTCTGCAAGCCTGTCTAAAATGCTCATCACTGCACCTCCTTGCCATGGCTGAATTTAATAAATCTGTTTAAAGTCTCAAGGGCTTTGCCTGAATCAATAATTGAAGATGCAAGTGCAATTCCCTCTTCTATGCTCTGAGCCCTGCCGCCTATATAAAGAGAGGCTCCTGCATTGAGCAATACAGCATTTCTCTTATGCCCTCTGTCTCCATTTAGTATATCTACAGTAATTTGTGCATTGTCCTCTGGCCTGCCACCTTTTAGATCTTCTCTGCTGCAGCGTTTAAAACCAAACTTCTCTGGCTTTATTACATATGATTTAAACCATCCGTTTTTAATTTCGCATACAGAGGTAGGAGCACACAGCGAAATTTCATCTAATCTGTCATGACCATAGACCACCATACCCCTCCTGACTCCAAGGTTAATCAAAACATGGGCTAAAGGCTCTACAAGATAGTCATCATATACGCCAAGCAGCTGCAAAGAAGGAGATGCAGGATTAGTAAGAGGCCCAAGAATATTGAATACTGTCCTAAACCCAAGCTCCCTGCGAATTGAACTTACATACTTCATGGAGCTGTGATATTTCTGAGCAAAGAAAAAACACATGCCAACATTATTTAAAAGATCAAGACACATTTGAGGACTTTGCTCAATGTTAACGCCTAAAGCCTCAAGGCAGTCAGCTGTTCCACACAATGATGAGGCTGCCCTGTTGCCATGCTTTGCCACCCTGATGCCAGAGGCAGCAATAACAAAAGCTGCTGTTGTGGATATATTAAAACTGTTGGCATTATCTCCGCCTGTTCCTACAATATCAAAGACCTCCATATCTGTATTTACTTGTGTAGCATGGGCGCGCATTGCAGCAGCACAGCCTGCAATTTCATCTGCAGTTTCAGCTCTGGCACTTTTTGTAGACAAAGCTGCCAGAAATGCTGCATTTTGAGTAGGTGTTGTAGTTCCGCTCATAATTTCATTCATAACAGTAAATGCCTCATCATATGAGAGATCTTCTTTACTTACTATTTTTACAATGGCTTCTTTTATCATTTTTTATATACCTTTATAAAATTATTCAGAATCTGCCTGCCGCACGGTGTCAGGATGGACTCGGGGTGGAATTGTATGCCATATACAGCATATTCTTTATGCTCAACAGCCATTACCTCTCCATCTTCGGTTGCAGCAGTAACTTTCAGACACTCAGGCAGTGTATGAGCATTTATAGCAAGAGAGTGATAGCGGGCTGCTGCAATAGTTTCAGGGCAGTCTTTAAATAGCACAGAGCCCGTATCTACTCTGATATACGATTGTTTGCCATGCATCAGCTCCTTGGCATAGATAACCTCTGCTCCATAAGCTGCACAGATGGCCTGATGACCAAGACATACACCAAGTATTGGAGTGAACTGACCCATAAACTTTACTGTGTCCATGATAATTCCGGCATTTTCTGGTCTGCCAGGACCTGGAGATAGAACAATACAGGCAGGATTTAACTCCTTTATTTTCTGTAGTGGCATTTCATCATTGCGTATGACCTTGATGTTGTCATCAATCTCACCTATAAGCTGATAAAGGTTATAGGAAAAACTGTCATAATTATCTATAAGAAGAATCATAGACCCTCCTGTGACAGCTGCAGAGCCTTTAAGCATGAGAGTGCCTTGTTATGGCATTCCTCAAACTCCTTTTGAGGATCTGAATCTGCCACAATACCTGCACCGCTTCTTATAAATACCTGTCCATTTTTCTTATATAACAGACGAATAGCTATACATGTATGCATGTTGCCGCTAAAGTCAATATAGCCAATAGCCCCGCCATAAAGACCACGTTTATTTTTTTCAAGTTCACCTATTATCTGACAGGCTCTAATCTTGGGAGCTCCTGACAGAGTTCCTGCAGGCAGTACCGCTTCAATGGCATCTATGGCATCCTTGTCATGACAAAGCTTGCCCTTTATGGAAGATCCAATATGCATAACATGTGAAAAGCGCTCAATAACGCGTAATTTTTCAATTTCTACAGTACCAAATTCACTGATTCTGCCCAGATCATTACGCCCCAGATCTACAAGCATATTATGCTCGGCAAGCTCCTTGTCATCCTGCAGAAGATCCTCAGCGTTTTTCTGATCTTCTATATGGTTTTTCCCTCTGGGTCTGGTTCCTGCAAGTGGGTAGGTATGCAGTATTCCATTGTCCAGACTGACAAGAGTCTCAGGTGAGGCACCTGCTATCTCAATATCCTCTGAGCGAAAATAAAACATATAAGGTGATGGATTAATAGAGCGCAGTACTCTGTAGGTATTAAACAGACTGCCATCAAAGGGGGCTGAGAGTCTGTTTGAAAGAACTATCTGAAAGATATCTCCTTCAAATATATATTGTTTTGCCTTTTTAACCATCTGGCAAAATTGCTCTTGATTAAAAAGCTGTGTTATCTCACCTGCAAGTCTTCCTCGACACTCCTCTGTCCTGTGCCCATGGCAAATTAAATCTACAAGCTGTTTTAACTCCGTTTTAGCAGCTTCGTATCTTTCCTCCAGTGCATCATCAAGTCTGATATTTATTATAAAGATTATCTTCTGATGCAGATGATCAAAGGCAATAACCCTGTCAAAGAGCATAAGTTCAAGATCTTTTAGCTCCTCTTCATTTGCAGTTTTAACCCTGGCCTCTGTTTGAGCATAGCCTACATAATCATATGCAAAATATCCTACAAGGCCGCCTGTAAAGGGAGGCAGATAATCAAAGACAGGACTTTTATAATCACAGAGAATTCTGCGTAAATGGATAGATGGCTGTTCAACCTTAAAAGAAAGATCTCCTATCTGCATCTGACCGTCTGTACATGAGATCTTAAGTTTTGGCTCAAAGCCTAAAAAAGTATACCTGCCAATAGTCTCATTTTTAAGTGCTGATTCAAGCATATAACAGTCAACAGATATATTTTTTAAAACCCTCATTATTTCTATAGGGGTTGTAAAGTCAGAGAGAATTTCACAACTGACAGGAGCTACATTATATCCTGAGACAGATGACAGCTCTCTTATAGTATCTAAACCTGGTAAAATAGTCATTGCTACTCCTTTTTATTAAAGTAATTAAATTTTCTTTGTTTACTAAGTCAATTGTGCAAAGGCGCATATTGCGCCAGATTTTAAAAAGTAGCATTTTCTTTCTCTGCTCCAAAAAAAAAGACTTCTCTAACTCTATTTCAGTCAAAGAAGTCTTTTTAAAAATAAAAAAATCCCTGACAGAAACAGTATTTCTATCAAGGACGAATAAAATATCTATCCGCGGTGCCACCTTGATTTACGGAAAAATCCGTACTCTTAACGGGATACTATCATATCCCTGACAGGTAACGTCTGTCCAAACGTCGCAGAATACTCTGTGCAAACACATTTGACTGCGCCCTCAGCGGTCCATTTGACAACTTGTTTCTTACCTGACTCTCAGCAACACAGGCTCTCTGTAAAGGCATCATTGCCGTTATCTCCGCCTCAACGGTTTGATTTATATTAATTTTTAGCACACGCATTTTTTCCTGTCAAACAATGATTGCAGCTTTAACGTTAAAGCACATTTATCAGGCGAAAAATTTAAATTTGCACTTTTAAAAGACATACCTGAGCTAAAAAACAGTGCAGATGTCTATCTGAAACTTATAATTGCCAGTACTTTAGCTATGGCAGTTTTTCAGATTTATTTTGATTGTGTCTTATACTTTTGTATATACAAACACTTTTTTGAACTTCTAAAGCATATTCACACGTCATGATCCATAGTTATTTGTGACAGAATCTTCTGTACAGGCAATATACATATATGTGGCAGGATAATGTATAAAATCAAATATGTTTTGCCTGTCCATCATAAATAGTATGTCTTTAGATTCTTAGTGCCTAAATTATGTTTTTAAAAAGGATTAAAAAAGGATGGAAACTTACAGATAAGTTATTGTGTCACTTATCTTTCAGAGCTGAGGGTAATTGACAATATCTTAAAAAAATATTTTATTCAATGCTATAAAACTGCTGCAGCAGGCTTGAAACTTGCCTGTGCAGCAGAGTCTATCTTTTCTTTACAAAAGATCCTATAAAATAGTTATACCTGAATGTCTGTCTATTTTACAAGGTAGCCGCCATCTACAGGAATAATGGCACCGCCTAAATAATCAGAGGCATGAGAGGCCAGGAAAATACAGGTGCCCTTCATATCATCGCCTGTACCCCATCTGTTGGCTGGAATACGCTTAGTGATTTCCATATAACGCGGATTGTTCTTATCAAGCAGAGCCTCATTCATATCAGTTGCCATATAACCAGGGGCAATTGAGTTGACGTTAATGCCTCTTGCTATAAGATCATTTGACATCTCCTTGGTCAGCTGTGTCACACCACCCTTGGCAGCACTGTAGGCAGGTACGGTCTGACCGCCAAACCATGAGACCATGGAGGCTATGGTTATAATTTTGCCATAACCTTTTTTGAGCATGACATTGGCAGCTCTCTGACATAAAAAGAAGACAGAGTTTAAATTAACATTGATGACATCATCCCAGTCTTTTTCCAAAAAGTTCTCGCAGCTCTCGCGTCTTTGGATACCATGGGCAGTAACTAAAATATCAAGATCACCGCCTAAAGCTTCAAGACATTTATCAAAGCAGGCAAAAACCTCATCTCTTTTTGACAGATCAGCATATACACCATGGCAGGCAAAGCCTCTGTCACAAAAGCCTTTGGCCACATCAAGAGTCTTTGCATTAGATCCTACAATACAGACCTCACATCCTGCCTCCATCAGACCCTCTGCCATACCATAACCAAGACCGCGGGTGCCGCCTGTGACAATAGCCTTTTTACCGTTTATATCAAATAATGAATGCATAATTAAATCTCCACTAGGACATAATATTTGAAAGAGCTGTAGATAATGATGGTACATAGGCAAAAAGCAATGCACACAAAAGCTCAACCATCACAAAAGGTAATACCATTTTTGAAACTTTGGCCACAGGCTGTGAGCTTACACCACAGGCCACAAAGAGTGTGGTACCAAAAGGCGGTGTAGCCTGACCCATAGCCAAAAGGAATACAAACACCAGACCAAAGTGCACAGGATCGATGCCAAACTGCAGAGCAATAGGAGCAAGTATAGGTCCTAAAATCAGATTGGTGGCGCCAACCTCAAGAAACATGCCGCATATAGTTAAAAGCACTACAATAAGCATCATAAAGACAGCTGGATTTGAGGCAATTGACATAAACATGTCAGATACAAAGACAGGTATTCTGTAATAGGTCAGAATGTAGCCGAACATCTGAGCTGTCACCACTAAAAACATGATATTGGCAGTGGTTACAGATGAGTCCTGAATAATACGCCAGGTGCTCTTGCCGCTAAGCTCACGATAAATACCCAGGCAGACAAAAAAGCCATAGAATACAGCAACTACAGCAGACTCTGTTGGAGTGAAAATACCTGCATAGATACCGCCTAAAATCACAATTGGCATTAAAAGAGCCCATATGGCTGATTTAAAAGATTTTAAAAATCTCATAAATGAAAAGCCGCTGTCTTTTGGAAAGTTCTCTCTTTTAGCCTTGATATAGGCCCACAGGCATAAAGCCACACCGCAGATAAGGCCTGGAATAATACCTGCCATTAACAGCTTGGCCACAGAGGTATTGGTCACATTGCCATAGATAACAAATACTGTAGATGGCGGAATGACAATACCTAAAGTACCGCCTATAGCCTGCAAAGCTGCAGAGTAATCCTTAGGATAGCCTCTTTTGACCATCTCAGGATACATAATGCCGCCAATGGCTGCTGTCGTTGCCACAGATGATCCTGAAATAGCGGCAAAGAAGGTACAGGCTACAATTGATACAAGTGAGATACCACCTGAGATCCAGCCTACAAGAGCATCTGCAAAACTTACAAGCCTTTTTGACAGTCCGCCCTTGGCCATAATATCTCCAGCCAGGAAGAAGGCTGGCAGAGCCAGCATGGCAAAATTGTCACAGCCAGAGAAGATCTTCTGTGTCATAAGTGACAAAGATAAATTATCATCAATCATTAAAGCTGTAATGACGGCACCGCCAAGACACCAGGTTATTGGCATTCCAATGACCATCATGCCAACGAGCACCAGCAGCATACATATTGCAGCAATATCCATGTGTTACTCCTTATTTTCACTATTAAAGGCATCATAAAGCTCAAAAAGTGAGGCTATTGATGACATTAAAAAACCAAGACCCAGAATTGAATACATAATCTGCATGCTTATACCCATAGCAGGAGATGTCTGATACTGAGAGACATCAATCATGCCAAAGGAGCTGTAAAAGAAAATAATGCAGATTACAAGAGTCAGCACCGCGCGAATAATATTGAGTCTCTTTAAAGCCACACCCTTAAGGTAGTTGTCAATAATGTCAATGCGCACGAGCTGACGGCGGCTGATGGCAATATTGACGCCCATCAGGGTCAAGGTTACATAAAGATAGCGCGATAACTCCTCTGACCATGGAATTGAGTAAAAGACCACATAGCGTGTCATGGTCTGTATAAAGATCACGCTCATCATAAGCACCATGCACAGCGCTATAAGATTGCATGAAATATTCTGTATCTTTACAAAGATAGCTCTTAACTTTTCCATATACCCTCCCTATCTTGACAAAGATTCTATCTCTGAGGCTAGCTTGCCAAAGCTCTTTGAGTACTTCTCACGCACAGCCTGTGAGCCTTTGATAAAACCCTGTTTATCTGGATAGGTCACCACCATGCCCTTGCTCTTTAGTGTATCTATAGCCTCAACATCCATAGCTCGTGATAACTCACGCTCGGCAATAGAGGCTCTTTGCATACAGCTTTCAATAATTTCTCTGTCCTGCACCGAGAGTTTTTCATAGCTCTTTGGCGACATTAGAATAAAAACAGTTGAGTAACAGTGCTCGGTCATGGCCATATGCTTGTTGACCTCAACCACATTGTTTTTATCTATAACAGTAGCCGGATTCTCCTGTCCGTCAATGGCCCCCTGCTGCATGCCTGTATAGGCATCAGACCATGACATAGGTACAGGATCGGCTCCTAAAGTACCCCAGAGATCCTGATGAATTTTATTTTCCATAACACGCACTCTAAGCCCTTTGACATCATCTACAGAGTTGACATCAAGCTTTGAGTTGGTCAGGTTTCTAAATCCACTCTCCCATATGGCAAGACCCTTGAGTCTTACTGATGCAAGCTCATCTAAAAAGCGCTGTCCTATAGGTCCTAAAAAGACCTTATCGGCATGCTCCTTTGAGGTAATGGTATAAGGCAGATCAAATATGGCTATGTCCTTTTTAAAGTTCACAAGCACCGACTGATTGACAACAGCCAGATCCAGATTGCCCATCTGTACCGATTCAATATTCTCACGCTCGGTACCTAGCTGACCGTTGTGAAAGGTGTGCACCTCAATGCGACCGCCACTTTTTTCCTTTACATCTTGTGCAAACTTATCCATGGACAGGCCAATAGCACCATCCTGTGATGAGGCCTGAGCCATCTTAAGAACAATGACATCATTGTTATTATCAGAACAGGCTGTAGTCAAAAGCATAAATGCACAGCCCAGGGCCAAAGCTATCTTGTTTTTCATATACTCTCCTTACTCTTTTATGGTAAAACCAGCGAACCATCAAAGGATCTGGTCTGAGTCCAGGTGGTTATCTCATCAACACAAGGGTACTTTTTAGCCTCCTGTTCATTAAAGATAATGCCAAGACCTGGTCTGTCATTAGCATAGACATAGCCGTCTTTAAACTCAGGCAGTCCATCAAAGACCTCTAAAAGCGCACCTTTTTTGTGTTTTAGGTTCTGAATTACAAAGTTTGGAGGCTCAATGCCAGACCACTCCTGCACGCCAAAGGCACGGGATGACATATCAAGATGAATATTGGCAGCATGTGCCAGAGGTGACATATCACCAGGTCCATGCCAGGCTGTTCTGACACCAAACATCTCACATAAAATGGCAATCTTGCGGGCCTGTGTAATACCGCCTACCTGTGTTATATGCACACGTATAAAGTCAATAAGTCTGTTGGCAATTAAAGAGCGATACTCGCTTATATTGTTAAAAAGCTCACCTTGAGCCAATGGTGTGGTGCACACAGATCTGAGCTGTTTGAAGTACTCAGTCTGATCAAGAGGCAGAGGATCTTCTATGAAAAATAATTTATAAGGCTCCAAGGCTTTACACAGCTCTATAGCCTCAGATGGGGCAATTCTCTCGTGCACATCATGCACAAATTCAATATCAAAACCTACTCTGTCTCTTAACCTGTCAAAAAGATCAACTGTCTTTTTAATATACTCACGTGAGTTTAGATATATGCCACTCAAGGCTCCGCGTGGTGCTGTAGCAGGAGCATTTAGTGTAAGACCGCCGCCATAACCACCTGACTGCACTCTTAAGTGTCTTACACCAAGCTCTTTATAGTAGGCAATCTGATCGCAGATCTCATCGACACTGCTGCCATCAACATGACGATAGACAGGCACACCCCTGCGCAGCGCTCCGCCAAAGAGTTTATAGCATGGCATATTTGCCATCTTGCCTAAAATATCCCAAAGAGCAATATCAATACCTGCTATGGCATTGTTCTCTACAGCACCATTGCGCCAGTAGGCATTCTGATGCATAAGAGCAAAGTTCTCCTCAATATCCTCCACGTTGCGATTTAGCATCAGAGGTTTTAAATACTCCCTTATATAGGTCTCAACTGCCTTGTACCTGTAGGCAAAGGTAGCACAGCCAAGACCGTATAATCCGTCCACAGAGGTTAAAACCTTGACCACAGTAAGGTTTATTCCTTCAGGGGCACAGGAGTAGACTTCAATATCCTTAATCGTTACCATCTTGTACTCCATAACTTGTCAGATGTATGACAAGTATCTTCAAAGCAAATTAAAATAAAAAAAATTATAAAATCAATTATCCAGTTTATTGATCTCTAAAATGGCATGCATAAGATGATCATGCATACATGATGAGGCTTTTTTAGCATTGCTATCCTTGATTGCATCAATAATGATGCGATGAAAGGACAGACCATCCTTAAAGCCAAAAAGATTGTTTATCTGCTTGTGTCTGTGCATGGTTGAGGCAAATATATGGGCAATGGCATCGCCAAGCACACTGTTGCCAGAGCCATAGGCTATTGCTATATGAAAGTTCATGTCAGCTTCTATAAAAAGCTCGGCATTTTGTATATTATCCTCCATCTTTTTATAGCTTTGCTCAAGAGCTTCAATAAGCTTGTCCCTGTCATCTGCAGTCTTTGCACATAACATGGCAGCCTCAGGCTCTATCAAAAGCCTAAAGGAGAGCACATCCTTTATATCTTTATAATCCTGCTTGGCCACAAGTCCCCTGTTGCCAAAAACACAGGTATTGTTTGATACAAGATATGTACCCTTGCCCTGATATGACTGCATAAGCCCCAGTGCCACAAACTGCTTTATAGACACTCTAAGCGAGGCACGGGATACGCCAAGTTTTTGCGTCAGAGTGTTTTCAGAGGGAATTTTCTCCCCTACTTTAAACTCACCTGAGTTGATGCAGTCAATAAAGTATTTATTGATACTCTCTGTAATATTGACTACCTCTATTCTTGTATTGCGCATCAGTGATCCCTTAACTTGTCAGACAAGTAAATAATATTCTAAAAAATTTAAGATTGATGTGATAAATATCTAAGTTTTCTATATTGTCAAGAATTTAGTTTTAAAGCTTTAATATAGATAAATTAAAAGGCCATGGTAACTAATTCTGCTATATATCTATAGTCAGCTACTATAAAAAAGCCCTGTCGTTACAGCTTTAAAAGCTTCATACAGGGCCTGTGCAAAAGGTAAAATTAAAAACGCAGCAGTCTTTTATACAATGGTACCTTTGTTACCTTAAAGACGACTTCAACTGAAATCCCCTGAAAGACAAAGGACCAGCTCTTTTCAAATTCCTTGCACACTTTAAGCTCCTCTAGTATATGGCTTAGGCGTGAGTGCAGATCTTTGGCCCATCTGTCACCGTATTTCATAGTGATCTGCAAGAGCATATTGCGATACTCAATAAGCTTTTCATCATCACTGCGGCTTGGATCTGATGATAAGGCCTTAAATGGAATTCCTGTAATATACTGTATCCAGCCTTGCAGTTCATGGTTAAACCAGAACAGACTCAAAGGCTTTTTAATCTCCCTTTTAAACTCTAAAAAGAGTTCATTTACCTTTACAAGACATTCATAGCGCTCAGCCTCATCGCCTGTAATTTCATAGCGTCTGTAGAGTATGCTGTTGGCATTTGATATCTCTTTAAAGCACTTTATGGAGGTATTGCTCTTGATACTTACGGTTTTAAAGGATAAAGCTGACTTCTTATTCTTTTTAAAGTCGGCAAACATAGTATCAAAGTCAAATGACTCAAAATTCTGTATGGCTCTGTCGGCCATGGAATGATAGATCATTGACTCAATAAGTTTGCTCTGCTGCTGTGTGGTTAAAAACTCATCAAGATGAGTAATTAAAAATGATGAAAAATCATCTCGTATTGACACTGGCAGATGCTTTAAATCACCGCGCTTTAGGGCAATCTCCTTGGCAAAGGAGGTTTTTTTATTATAGATGGAATAAAAAATAAGCACCCAGAGCTTCATCTGATCTGAAAGTACCTTTAAGTAGATGTACTCAGCCATAGCCACCTTGTTTTTAAGGTGCTTTGTAGATGGCGGAGCCTTGCGATTCAAGACCCAGTCAAATGAAAAGATCTGCATCTCATACCAGTTAAGGTAATCAGACAGATCCTCTGAAAACAGTGTATTGATAGCAGATGATGGCATAGAGCCAAAATCTGCAAAATTATGAATTATATTTTTATCTGGGCTTTTGATAGGCCAGATGGTGGAGAGATTTAAAGATCCCTTTAAATCAAGCTTTTTATTTTTATGCTCTGTAAGCAGATCCCATATGGCCACCATGGCATGCAGACGCGAGAGCAACGGCGTGAATTTGCTGCCAGAATCATCCTTTACAGGCATATCAAGATACTCAAGCATCTGCTCAATCTTGGTAAGCTGCACTGCCTCCTCATCACCTTCAAAGACATCATGCCAGAGTGACTGTATACTCTGCACCGAGGTTGAGTCTTTGACAAATGAGGCAAAAGGTTCAATATTAGGATTGAGACATACCACATTTTTATTGGTAAAGAAGTTGACGGCAATAAGCTCCTTTAAAGTTGGAAACTTTTCCCTGCTGACCTTGTCACGGCTTATACCATGCTCAATGGCATTGACCCAGCGTATACGCTGTGGGCTTAGCGGCTTGATATATGAGTGCATATAGACAACAGGTCTGTTCTCTCCCTTAACATAGCGCAGTACGCCAATCTCAAGGGCTGAATCCACCTCACCTTCATTAGGTATTAATATATCTATAAAATATCTGCTTTGTGGCATGTCAAAACCAAAAATTAATACTGATCAAGAGCAGGAGTTGATGACATATCATCAACAATCATGGCCCCGCCATTATCATCAGAGCTTACAGGAGGCACATAGGTTGAATTGCCCACATATGATTTGTTTTCAACTCTGGTTGGCACAACTTCAATTGGTCTTTGTCCTGATTTTGAAAGAGATGTCTGATTCATATAATCAAAGATTGTATAGATCTTGCGCACACCTGGCACGGTTAAAGTCTGATTTACAGCGCGCTTGGCCTCATCCTCTGTAACATAGCCCATAAGATAGACATTGGCATTTTCTGTTACAACCTTAAAACGTCCTGAGCTTATATCTTTAGAGATAAGTAGCAGTCCTTTAACCTTTGAGGTTATATAAGAGTCATTGGCTGTATCTGTGGCACTGATTGGTTTGCCAATAGTGGCATAATTATAGACATGCCTTACATAATCAAGCTTGGCAATCTCACGCAGACACCAGTCAAGATAAGGCTTGTTTACAGTCTGACCTACAACAAGCACATTACCTGACATTGAGTAGACATCAATGGCAAAATCATCTGAATTGGCCAGCTCCTGATTGTTATTTAAAATATCCTGTGCCTTGCCTTCAATCTGCTGATCATAGGCCATGGTAGAAACTGTTCTGCTATCTGATCCTATAATGGCACCTGCAGCTCCGGCTCCAGCGCCGACTATAAGTGCGGCACAACCTGAAAAGAAAAGAGGCGCAGTCAGGGCAACGCCAATTAATACAGGCTTTTTTAAATTCTTTACAATACTCATAACAGCTACAACCCCTATTTTAAATATGCCAAAGGCACTATCTTATAAATTATAAGAAAAAATAAATAGAAATTATACAGTTTTAAGCTGTCCCATAGTTACTTAAAGACAAAAATTTTTATCTAAAGCTTTGGGTTTTAAAGAAAAATATCCGCTTTTATACTATATCTTAAGACAGCTGTATTAGCTCAAAAGAACAGTGACAGGATCTGTTTTTTATCTATTTTTTCTCTATGTAGTTAAATCTTATCAGCCATATCCTGATTTAAATACAGTATCATTAAAGGCTCTATTGCCTTTGTTCTATACTTTTTATGCTTTATCCTGGTTGTATATAAAAAGTTAAAGGAGATGATCTTGGACAAAATTAAAGATAAAGATTCTGTTCAGATAAGCAACGCTAAGATAGATGCTAAAGATGCTCTTGAGGAGCTGACTCTGATGCTCTTATATCTGACAAGGTTTTACTTTGATAATTACTGTAAAAAGGAAAATATCTTCCCATCATGGAAGAGGTATGACTTTGATACTTTAAATAAGCTTGATGATGCAGACTTTATTATACAGTCAAGACGCTCATACAAGGTAAAGTCTGTAACTCTTACAGACAGTGGTGTGGAAAAGGCCAGAGAGCTTTTAGCCAAATATGGAATTGAAGAGAAAACTCAAAGCTAAACACAAAAGACAACAAATACTATAAAAGCTAAAAATCTTCCCTCGACCTATCTTTTAGTCATTTTATTATAAGAATCTTCATGTTTTATAAATAAAGTACTATTTATCAGTATCTTAGATGGCATCAGTGTCTTTAAAAATCATTTAGCGCAAAGAAAAAACCCTCAAAGCAGAACTCTGAGGGTAAAATCAAACAAACATAAGGAGTATGTGCATTATATCACAAAATTTATGTTTGTGTGATTTTTTTTAATAATTTGCCTGAAGAACTTCAAAATGAGCCTGAGGATGGTTACAGGCTGGGCAGGCCATAGGTGCCTGAGTGCCCTCACAGATAAAGCCACAGTTACGGCAGCGCCAGATTACAATCTCGCCGCGCTTGAACATTGTGCCTTCAGTTACATGCTTCCACAGATCGCGATACTGCTTCTCATGCTGCTTTTCAGCAACTGCAATATTCTCCATAACAGCTGCAATCTGAGGAAAACCCTCTTCACGGGCAATGGCAGCAAATTTTGGATACATATCGCTCCACTCTTCATTCTCACCTGCAGCTGCTGCCTCTAGGTTGGCTGCTGTGTCACCAATGACACCTGTTGGGAAGGTTGCAGTAATCTGAGCATCACCGCCTTCTAAAAACTTAAACAATCTTTTAGCATGCTCTTTTTCCTGATCTGCTGTCTCCATGAAAATATCAGCAATCAGAACATAACCTTCTTTTTTGGCAACAGAGGCAAAATAAGTATATTTGTTACGGGCCTGTGACTCACCGGCAAAGGCTGTAAGAATATTCTTTTCTGTCTGTGTACCCTTTAAACTTGGCATAATTGCTCTCCTATATCTAATTTAAAATCTTTCATTTATGATAATACTTTATACATCTTTATTTTGATACTTTTTTAGAAATTTATAAAAATTTTTTACCCATATTAAATTATTGATTTTAAATAATTTAAAAGTTAGCAAGGGGTAATTAAATACAGCTCAATGCCCTAATCCTTAAGCTTTTGAAAAAGCTCTTTAAATATAGATTTCTGACATGAATTTTATAGCAATAAGACATGGTTCATCTATTAAGATGATGCAGCTTAAAAAACACAATGCTATGTATAGTCTTCACTATAGCAGCAAAGATATATAAAGATCTTAGTCCCCTTTTCCCTTCTATCCCATAATTGAAGGCCGACTTAGTCTCTATTCATCAAAGATCTGAACTTTTTTAAATTAAAGTTAAAAAAATTGTTGACATCCATTTTCCCTTTACCTATAATACTGCCCATCGGTGATTAGCGCAGTCTGGTAGCGCAACTGGTTTGGGACCAGTGGGTCGTGGGTTCAAATCCTACATCACCGACCACTAAGTCTCTTTAACGAGACTTTTTTCATATCTGAGCCATGTAAAAATCTTCCTTTTAAACGTCCCTGCACCCCTAAGATCGCACACTAAACATACCGAGAATCAATCTTAATTTCATGATCAGAAGCCGGCCGCCGGACGCGACCAGATCTTCTTTTTTTAACTATCGTTTAAAGCTAAAACCCTCTTCTTTGGCATATGCTGCACGTGTCAGCGTATCTAATGGCTCAATTCCAAATGAGCGTATTAACTCAGACTGCCTTTTTAATATTCCTCCAGAGAATATTATAGATCCATTTTCTTTATCAATAGTGGCCTCTATAGCCTCCAGAGAGCGCAGTGTGCCTCTAAATGAGTTATGACATAGCTTTACAGGAGGCAGATTGTTTTTAATCTGCTCTTTATTAAAGGCTTTATTAGCCTCGAGCATTTGTCTTTGAACCTCTGATGCAAGAGATAGTATGAATACTTTGGCATTTACTGTCTTATCGGTGGAGGCATTGAGTGTAGAGCCTCCAAGCTCACCTTTAATGATACTATAGCCCACCTCTACATTATTTCTCTGAGCATATATTTCATTTGCCTCAATAACATTATCCACACAGTCAGAAACCAGAACTCTGGTGGCTATTTGTCTGCATAGCCTTGATATGGCATAGTATCTTGGGTAATAGCGTTGTTGAGGCTGCTCCTTTTTGTCAAAAGAGGAGTCAGTGTCTGCAACCTTATCACTATATTGAAATAAATCAACGAGCTTGTCTTTTAAAAGATTGGTATGAGCGGCAGTAAGCTCAGATGGCTCCTTACTTGCAATAACCTCCTGCCAGTTGCTGGCTATATCATAGGCATCATTGAGCTCTTTGATTAAAACCCGATATTTATTCATGCTCTCTTCATATATCTCGCTGGAGAAAATAAAGTGTACATACAGATTTTTCTCTTTTTGCCTTACAGGCTTGTAAGACTCATTATTTTCTCTTGCCATTTTACTTAGAATCTTCTGTGTATAAGACCATGGGAGCTGTATAGTCTTTCCTGCAAGCAGTTTAGGCGCAGTGTCTGTAATATCTGCGCTACTGCTAAAAACCAGACCCCTGTCTCTTAGCAGATCGCGTGATATGACATCTACCTGCTCTTTGATAAGTTTGCTCTTGGCTATATTACAGTTGCACACAAAGGATATATTATGCTCAAGCATGGCCGAGATATTGTTGATAGACCAGAATCCCCTGTCACAGACTAAAGATATATTGTCGCCGGCGCCTCTGTCCACAAGTTGCCTGCATACTGACTCCACAGTCAGCACATCTGTAATATTGCCTGCATATGTAACAGTGGAAAACAGCTCATGTGTGCTCTGGTCAACCAGTGTTATAAAATTAATAACCTTGTTGTCTGTACCGCTTTTAGATTTGCCGTACTGTGCCTTAGTCAGGCAGTTGCAGGCATTATCTACGTTAGTACCATCAAGAGCAAGAAACTGCATGTGCTTATTGCTATTTTTCTTTTTATGATACTGAGTTTTAAATTTGGCAAACTCGTTTATAACGCCGTTTTCATCTATGTATTTATACAGTCTCTGTATATGATCTTTATAAGAGTTTATATCTAAATCAAGAGCGTGCTCTCTGACAAAAGCCTCAATCTCATAAGATATAGATTTAATACCCTTGGACAGACAGGTCATTATCATGTATACCAGCAGGATGTATTTGTCATCAGGCATAATCTTTTTAAGGATATTAAATGATGGCATCTTATCCATAAAGGATTTGAGCAGATAATAATCGCCAAACTTACGAGCAGTGCCGCAGGTCTTGGGGGTGGCAGAGCCAGAATTTCTAGCAACAGAGGCCTTGGTGCGTATGCCGGGTTTAGATGGATTTGCTTTAATATCATCCAAAATATCCTGAGAGTCGGCTAGTTTTTGTTTTATTTCCTTGATTTCAGCTTCTGAGCGTCTTTCGTACTCAAACTTTCCCTGCCCCACACGTATAACCTTCCATGGAATAAACTCAGGATTTTCAGAGAGAAAGTTAATATTAAAAACACACTCACCAATACCATCTTTGCTTTTGATAGATCCAATCTGAGTTGGTGCCACACGGGTTGAGTAGCCTTTTTCTGCATTCCATACAGACTTACCCTGCAGCAGAGCATATGCATAGGTTCTCTTGCTGGCAACAACATTCTTAAAAACTGGGTGATCTTGATTATTATCTTTGCGGGCCATGATGTCCTCCTATTGGATAAATCGTACCATAAAACAAGAAAAAAGTCAAGGCATTTAGAAAAATAATTTAAAAAAAATTTGATTGATAACAAGGAATTTTTGGTAGGATAAAGAAAAATAAAAAAACTAGGTATTTTTACCCTGCGATCTCAGGGTATCTGAGCCATGTAAAAATCTTCCTTTTAAACGTCCCTGCACAATGTAGCTTAATCTACAGACACAGTTTTGTTTTGACACTTTTGTTTAAGGCCCTGTCCACCTCACCGCCTTGACGTGTCTTTTTCCTTATAAAAGTGCACATTAGATTTTTCATGCCAAAATTAATGCATATTTTTTTCTTTGCTGTACAATCCCTGCCATACATTTGTTTAATTTAATAAGGCATTTTATGAACAAAACCACCTATGGCCATTTAATTGCTGTCTTTACCATCGTGGTATGGGGTATAACCTTTACCTCAACTAAAGTCATACTAGATGATCTGCTGCCCGTGGAAATTCTTTTTTCAAGATTTTTATTAGGCGCCATAGCCATGTTTGTCATCTATCCAAAGCTTATGGGCTTTGCTGGTTTTAAAAGAGAGCTGACCTTTGCCATAGCAGGTCTGTTTGGCGTTTCTTTATATTTTCTTTTAGAAAATATTGCTCTGACCTTTACTCTGACTTCAAATGTAGGCGTGATTATTGCTGTCTCACCATTTTTTACAGCTCTTATAAATGCCATCTTTATCCGTGATGAAAAGCTGCAGCTGCACTTTTTTATAGGCTTTTTAATTGCCATTGCCGGCATTTATATGATGTCAGTCAACTCTGAGGATATCTCCTTTAATCCAAAGGGTGATTTTTTAGCACTTCTTGCCGCTATTTCCTGGTCTGTCTATTCTATTTTTATTAAAAAAGCCAGCTCCTATGGCTACAACAATCTTTTAGTGACAAGAAAGGTCTTCTGCTATGGTCTTGTCTTTATTGTACCTGCTCTGTATATGATGGATGCCTCCTTTGATACAGAGCGCTACTTCAAAGGCACAGTTATTTTCAATCTGCTCTTTTTAGGCCTTATTGCCTCGGCTTTATGCTTTTTTAGCTGGAATGTGGCTGTAAAGACCTTAGGTGTGGTCAAAACCTCTGCCTATATCTACGGCATACCTGTAGTTACAGTTATTACCGCTATTTTAATTTTAGATGAGAAAATAACCCTGCTCTCTTTTGTAGGTATTGTCCTGACCCTTGCAGGTCTTATTATTTCTGAGTCCTATGAGGGCATAAAACTTTATCTTAAGCAAAAACTCTCATAATCTCTTAGGTCCATCTGCAAAAGCTCTCTCCTAAGATGGCAAAATTTTCAATAATGGCTGCTTAAACACAAGCAGCCACTTAAGATAAAACACTCAATTAAGATCTTTTTGTGTCAAAAATCTTTTTTCTCTCCTGCACATAAACACTAAATTGCTTTGACTAAAGCACTTCAATAATGTATTCATTTGTATAAAATACAAAAAACTGCATGAAAAATAACATGAAAATGTTAGATTTGTGCTTAACAACATGTTTCTTTTCTCATTATCTGGTAGTAGATCGCAGCTACAATTGCTATAATTATCATATTGTTGATTCAGGATATTATATGTCAAAGGGCACATTTGTAATTGCTTTACTGCTTTTTATGTCATCAGCTGTCTGTGCAGCTGAGTCTGTGCAGTGCTCTGTCAACTATAAACCTGAGGTAGGACAGAAACACTTTGCAGCTGTAGGTACGGCTTTAATTGATGGTGAGAAAATCTGCATCAACGATACTCTTATTATCCCCTATACACAAAAGTCGCAGGCCGTGACTCTGCAGCAGGGTGAGTATGAGGCCATCTATCGTGATGAAAAAAGCGTCAGATTTAAAACTATAACAGACTCTGGTCAGAAAATTGATTCCTGTCTTATCTGTGATCCTCTTGTTGATGTCATCTTTGAGGCTGACAATCCTTCTGTAATGTGTGTAAACACTGTCCTTGGCATCAAATCCTGTGCCGCGGAAAAATCCATTGTCTATACTTTTGGCAAAAGTACTAAAGTAACCTCTGATATATGTGTAAAAAGCCTTATCTATCTTGGGGTAAATGACAGTACTCTGCGTTTTAAGTATCAAAGCTGCAAGGCTGATGATAAAAATGCCAATGCCGAGCTCTCCTATGATTTAAGGTATGGCACCACTATAAGAATGCTTGACGAGCTTTTTGAAATAATCAAGGCTGACAATACTGGTCTTCACTATATAAGACTTGGCAGTGTAGGCGACAAACAAAAATAATATGACTTCTATAGAAAAAGATTTAATTGCCATGCAGGAGCGTATAGCCTGGCTGGAGGCTGCCAACGATAATCTTGTAAATCGTGTGGGCATGCTCTATGACCATATAGATACGCTCGAGCGCAAAATTCAGATTCTCTCCTCTAAATCATCAGGAGAGAGTGCCGTCAGACCTTTGTCTGAGGAAACCCCACCACCGCACTACTAAGGATCAGTCGCATTTTGCTTTTTAGTGTTTTGTTGTTATACTTACATAAATTCAAAAACTGATTGTAGAAAAACAATAAAATGAAAACCTTTGCCAAATTACTGGAGCTAGCACCTGCCGTCGCTTTTTTTGTTTCATACAAACTGACATCTGATTTAATTATGGCTACAGCTGTTATTGTAGCCTCCTGCCTGGCAGCTGCCCTGTTGCAGTATATTCTGACCCGTGAAATTTCAAGAATGCAGATTTTTGTAACAGCAGCTGTCATTCTCTTTGGTCTGCCTACAGTTTTACTAAATGACCCTGAAATTATCAAATGGAAGGTAACCTGCGTCAATGGCATTTTAGCCCTGGCCATTGGCATCTGTCAGTATGGCTTTAAGAAAAACCCTTTTGCCTATCTGTTTGGCCGTGAGGTACCACTGCCTGATTTTATCTGGCACAAATTGGGTCTGTGGTGGATGATTTTCTTTGTGTTTGCAGGTATGCTCAATGTAGTCATTGCCTTCTATCTGCCGACATTATTTGGTATAGATATAAAAAGCGCCGAAGCTTTATGGGTAGACTATAAAACCTTTGGCAATGCCATTTTAAATTTCATATTTGCAATAGGCTCCATAGGCTATCTTATGAAAAAGCACCCAGAGGCTATGGCCAGTCTTAAAAAAGAACAGTAAGCGAGGTACACTATGCCTGATATGAACTATGGAAATATAAAATACGCCATTATTCCGGTGGCAGGTCTTGGTACACGTCTGCTGCCTGCTACCAAGGCTATTCCTAAAGAGATGATGCCCATTGTGGACAAACCTCTGATTCAATATGTGGTAACTGAGGCTGTAGAGGCTGGCATTAAAAACATTGTTCTTGTTACCCACTCATCAAAAAACGCCATCGAAAATCATTTTGATACCTCCTTTGAGCTTGAGGCCACACTTGAAAAGCGTGTTAAAAGACAGCTTTTAGAGGAAGTGCAGAATATAATTCCAAAAGATGTCACCATAATGCACGTGCGTCAGGGAGAGGCCAAGGGTCTTGCCCATGCCATTATGTGTGCCTACCCAATTATAGGCAAAAACCCTTTTGCCATCTTGCTGCCAGATGTCATTATCGATGACATGCAGTCCAATCCTAAAAAGCATAATCTTGCCGCCATGATAAAAAACTTTGAAGAGAGCGGCGCCTCACAGATTATGGTGCAGACTGTGCCACATCATGAGGTAATCTCCTATGGTATTGTTGATGTAGGCGGTGTGGAGCTAAATCCTGGCGATGACTGTCCTATACGTAACATTGTTGAAAAGCCAAGCATTGAAGAGGCTCCCTCGAATTTGGCTGTGGTGGGCCGCTATGTGCTGCCAGCTGAGATCTGGCCTTTATTCAAGAAAACCCCATTAGGTGCCGGCGGGGAATTCCAGCTGACTGACACCATTGATCTGCTTATGTCATTTGATGATGTACATGCCTACAACATAATCGGAAGATCTCATGACTGCGGCAATAAAGAAGGCTATATCAAGACCTTTATTGAATACGCCATGCGCCATCCTGCCTATGGACAGGCTATAACCGATCACGTCAAAACACTGATTTCCTAATTTATTTTTTAATTAACTTCAGGAGAAAGATCCAAGAAATTGGATCTTTATTTTCATATGAAAAAAACACACTTATCCTATGCTCAGAAATTTGAGCAGGTCGATAAAGAGGCTATTTATACATTATGCGCTGCCGTTTTTGTAACAGCAGTGTTCTGGCTGTGTATCTTCATCTTCAAAGATGATACACAAAGCTTTATGTTTAATATGCCACTGTGGTTTGTACTTTCATGTATAGGGGGATATCTGCTCTCTGTTGTAACAGTAATAGTACTTGTAAAATTCTTCTTTAAAAACTTTGCACTGGACACTGACGATGAATAATATACAGACCCTAATCCCCGTATTTATATTTCTTGCCGTAATGATAATTATTGGTTTTTACGCAAGTAAAAAACAGAAAGCCTCAGGTGGCGTACAAAAAGAATACTTTTTAGGCTCACAGAATTTAGGCGGTCTGGTGCTGGCCATGACCTTTGTGGCAACCTACGGCTCTGTAAGCTCCTTTGTCTCAGGTCCTGGTGTGGCCTGGAATCTAGGCTACGGCTGGGTGGTTTTTGCCGCACCACAGATTATTACAGGCTTTTTACTTTTAGGCTTTGTCGGCAAAAAGATGGCCATGCTCTCTTTTAAAACAGGAGCCTTTACTGTAACCGATCTGCTCTACAGACGCTTTGACTCAAAGCTTTTAACAGTTATTCTCTCAATTGTGCTGCTGGTATTCTTTACTGCCATGATTGTAGGTCAGTTTATAGGCGGTGCTCAGATTTTCTCAGCTATTACCGGCCTTGATTATAAATTAGGTCTGCTGCTGTTTGCCTCGGTTACTGTGCTTTATACCTCTGGTGGTTTCAAGGCTGTGGTTATAACTGATGCCATCTGCGCCATACTTATGTTAATTGGTATGTTTACCCTGGCCTATACCATTTTAGACGCCGGCGGCGGCATAGATAATATCAATGCCACGCTAGCTGCCACCAATGTCAAAGATGGTGTCTCTACAAACTTTAGTGTCAATGCAGGAGGTGCTCTGCCTTTCACCCTTTTATTCTCAGCCTGGCTGCTTGTAGGTTTCTGCACCATTGGTCTGCCACAGTCATTGGTGCGCTGCATGAGCTATAAAAAGACACAGGAGCTGCACAAGGCTATGATTGTAGCCACCATTATCTGCGGTGCCCTCATGATTGGTGTAACTTTGCTTGGTGTACTCTCACGCGGTGTAATTTTAGATATGCCTGAAAAAGGCACTGACAGTATTATCCCTACACTTATTGTCACCAGGATGGATCCAATTTTAGCAGGCGTTACCATTATAGGACCGCTGGCTGCCACCATGTCTACAGTAAGCTCACTGTTAATTGCCGCCTCATCTGCTGTAATGCGCGATCTTAACTATCAGCTCTTTCCTGACAGATATGAAGCCATAGCACAAAAAAAGCATCTGTCTATAATCTTCACCTTATTTTTAGGTGTGATATCAATTGTACTTGCCACCTTCCCACTTGATATTATCGTCTGGATTAATATGTTTGCCTTTGGCGGTCTTGAGACTACCTTCCTCTGGCCAATTGCCCTAGGTCTGTTCTTTCCATTTATCAATAAGACTGGTGTGCTCTCTGGTATTATTATAGGTCTTAGTGTCTATACACTCTGTACTGTGTTTAAAGTCAATCTAATGGGTGCCCATGCCATTGTCGTAGGTACAGCTGTATCCTTTATAGCCACAGTGGCTGGCTCCTTCTTTGGACAGAAAATTGATAATAAGACCATGGAGATTTTCTTCCCACACAAGGTTAAAGCCTAAGGTTTAAACTTATGGGACAGACTCTAAGCGTCATTTACTATTAAATTTTCATTTTTTAAATGTAAAGTGCAGTTAAATTATCCAACTTTAAAAAATTTACTGCACTTTTTAGACAGTATTTATCATCTACCCTCACAAAAAGACTCTTTCTTTTTATAAACCTCTGTAAACAAAAGACTTTTTTGATTTGCAACAATAGTGCTATCTTGTATAAATAATTTAAAATTCCTATACTTTTAAAGACTGCACATAAAAAAGGAGATAAAGGTTTTGAGCTGGAAAGTAGTACTTAGTATTCTTACCTGTAATGTTGTGCTGATGTCAGCAAGCTATACTATGCTTATACCCTTTTTGCCTGTATATCTGCAAAACGAGCTTAAAACCCCGGATGAAAGTTTAAATCTCTGGAGCGGCGCTATTTTTGCCATTACCTTTGCCGTCTCTGCCGTTATGTCTCCGCTGTGGGGCCGTCTTGCTGACAAAAAAGGCCGCAAGCTTATGGTGTTAAGATCTGGTTTTTTAATTGGTCTTACCTATGCCCTAGGCGCCATTGTCACCACTCCTCTGCAACTTTTTTTAGTACGCGTACTACAGGGCTTTGCTGCAGGCATGTGGCCAGCCTCATTAGCCCTTATGTCTGCCTATACCCCATCTTCAAAGATTGGCATGTCCATGGGTGTTATGCAGTCGGCCAATATCTGTGGCGGTATTGTAGGCCCTCTTTTTGGCGGACTTTTAGCGCAGTACTTTGGCATGCGCTCAACCTTTGTCATTGCCTCATCCACTATCTTTTTTATAACTTTAATAACCCTGCTCTTTATCAAAGAGCCACCTCGTGAGAGTGAGAGTAAAAGCAGCTCTACAGAAAAATCAGGCTCCATGGCTATGCTTAAAAACAAAGGCATACGCCTGATTCTAATCTCCTGTGGCCTGACACAGATGGTCATTTTGCTGTTACAGCCAATTATGACTTTATATATAGGAACTTTAAGCCATAATTCTGAGAACATTCTTTTATTCTCAGGTCTGGTCTTTTCCCTCTCTGGTATTGCAGGAGCCATTGCCGCTCCTATCTGGGGCAGGCGCGGTCAGGCCATTGGCTTTTATAAAACCATTGTCATATCCTTTATCTGCGCCGGTGTCATTATAGGACTGCAATCGCTGCCGCAGACGCTGCTGCCTTTTGCCATATTGCAGTTTGCAGCCGGCCTTGGCTTTTCAGGAATCTTCCCGTCAGCCAATGCCATGCTTGTCAATCATACCCCGGGCAATATGCGCGGTACGGCCTTTGGTCTTTTATTTGCAGCACAGCAGGTAGGCGGTGCCGTAGGTCCATTAATAGGCGGTGTCATTGCCACCTTTATGGAGCTTAACTATATCTTTTTAATCTCAGGTCTTATTCTTGCAACCATTGGTTTTAACTTTATGCTAAGCGCCCCTGTCACATTGCGCTACAACAAGGTTGAGGATATTGATCCATCCATACTTGCTAAAAACAAAGATCAGCATGATGAGTATCGCAAGAACGATCCTAATGCCTATGTGGAAAAGGTCAAAGAGCAGATCCTAGAGGAGATAAACCGCGAGCTTGAGACTAAGGATAAGATATCATCTGATAAGGTCATAACAGAGTCTTCTGCCGCTCTAGAGCAGTCTCTAAAAGCTGATGCGCAGGATGCTCAAAAGATACAAAATGATAGCAAAAGCTAAAATTTATAAAGCTTTTATAGTGCACTTTTTGAATTTTTAAGGATCTGCTGTGCTTTTAATAAAGGCTTATAAAAGATCCTCTAGAGTTAAGAGCCATTATAATGTTAGATATGTAAAAAAGCCGCTGTTTTACAACAGACGGCTTTTAAATTTTAAGCTCTTATAGATTCTAAAAGCTCAAAGTAGTTAGGAAAGGTTTTTGCTGTACACTTTGGATCATTGATAATAATATCCCTGTCAAATGCAACAAGAGACATGCTCATGGCCATACGATGATCATCATAGGTATCAAAGACCACAGGCAGTGAATTTTTAACCGAGCCGTCAATATAGATATAATCCCTGCCAGATGTAACCTTGACGCCAAGCTTTGACATCTCTGTCACCATGGCAGATATTCTGTCAGTCTCTTTTACTCTCCAGCTGGCTATATTGGTAATACGCACAGGACCATTGGTAAAAAGAGCCATAGGCACCAGAGTCATAGCAGCATCTGGCATATCATTCATATCAATATCAATGCCGCTAAGTGTGCCCTTTACTACCTTTACAGACTCATCAGAGAGTGTAACTTTAGCTCCCATCTGAGATAGCACATCTAAAAACTTTATATCTCCCTGACATGAGTTTTTACCAAGACCTTTGATCTCCACCTCTCCATTTATGGCAGCTGCGGCCATAAAGTAAGTTGCAGAGGTGGCGTCACCCTCAACTAAATAGCTGCCAGGGCTCTTATAATAAGCAGAGCCTAAAGTAAAATGATTGTAGCCCTGACGCTCAACTTTAATACCAAAGCTGTGCAGCAGTGCTATTGTCAGATCAACATATGGCTTTGAGATAAGATCGCCTACAACCTTAATCTCAAGGCCCTGACATAATGGAGCTACCATTAACAAAGCCGAGATAAACTGGCTTGAGGTTGAACCTGAGATAGCTACACTGTGAGAGTGAACCTCAGAGCCTTTAATCTTAAGTGGTGGATAGCCATCATTGTTAAGATATTCAATATCAAGACCTAATGACTTTAAAGCCTCGGTCAGAGGTCCTATAGGACGCTCCATCATGCGCACCTGTCCTGTAAGGACAAAGCTGCCCTTTGATAAAGACAAAGCTGCGCACAAAGGGCGCATGGCAGTACCTGCATTGCCAAGATCAAGTGTAATCTCACCAGAACAATCAAAGGCATGACCCAAACCCTGTACACTTATGCACTGACCTTTATCTTCATATTTAACGCCAAGAGCTTTTAGAGCATCAAGCATTCTGTCTGTATCATCTGATCGCAGCACATTTTTAAGTACAGTAGTCCCAGAGCACAGAGCCGATAAAAGCAAAGCTCGGTTAGACAAGCTTTTTGAGCCTGGCATGGTAACTGTGCCACAAACCTTATCAATTTTATTTATTTTAAGCTGCTCTGTCATATCTGCAAAATCTCATCTAAAGCTTTAAAGAATTTTGAATTTTCCTTATGGGTGCCAATTGAGACACGTAAAATGGTTGGCAGACCGTAGCCTGAGAGAGGTCTTACAATAACTCCCATGCGCAAAAGCTCTTCAAAAATAGGCATGGCATCGCGCTTAAAATCAATACTTACAAAGTTGGCCTGTGATGGGATCATGTAAAGACCACGCTTGCTGCAGTATTTTTCATAGCGTCTGCGCTCTTTGTTGTTCTGCTTTACCACATAGGCCAAATGCTCTGTATCATCAAGGGCGGCAATAGCTGCAACCTGAGCTAAGGAGTTGACATTAAAAGGTGCTCTGACACGATTGACAAGTGAGGCAATTTCCCTGTTTGAGAGCATATAGCCAATTCTTAAACCTGCAAGGCCATAGGCTTTTGAAAAGGTGCGGCAGATAATAAGATTTTCATGCTCGGCCATAAACAGAGCACTGTCAACATAGCTGTCATCTACCTGAAATTCATTGTAGGCCTCATCAATGACAATAAGCACATCCTTAGGTACAGCTTCAATAAAGGCCTTGAGAGTATCTGAATCTATGGCAGTTCCAGTTGGGTTGGCAGGATTAGCTAAAACCACCATACGTGTGTTTTTATCAATGGCAGATAACATTTTTTCAGTATCTACCACATAGTCCTTAAGCTCTGTGCTCTTGACGCTGGCATTGGCAATGGTAGCCTCCATGTCATAGACAATAAATGAATACTTTGGGATAACCACATTGCACTTATCAGAGATAAAGGTCTGAAACAGAAGATTGATAAGCTCATTTGAGCCATCACCTAAGGTGATGCACTCATCTTTGTAGCCAAACTTTTCACTAAGCTTGTTTTTTAGATAGTAACCATGTGAATCTGGATAATAGTGAACTTTTTTAAGCTCTCTGGTGCAGGCCTTGATAGCCTTTTTACTCATGCCATAAGGATTTTCATTGGAGGCAAGCTTGACTACACTTTTAAGCCCAAGCTCCCTTTGTACCTCCTCAATTGGCTTGCCTGCCTGATAGGGTTTGATTTTACTAATACCACCATTGGCGTAACTATCATATTTATTCATAATCATTGCCTTTAAATTTCACTATATCTAATGCATTGTAATGCCTTTTGTACAAAACAATAGGCTTTTAACAAATATGATCAAATTTAGTGCACTTTAAAGGCACAAATGATCTATAAGCACAATTAATGCTCACTGACTTTAAAACCAAGACCCTCAAGTAGTTCCTTATGCGCCAAAGCTCCCTCACCTGCTATGGTCACAAAGCCAAGCTCATGCCTCTCTCTGTAGTTTTTACGCATAAGATCAAAACTCTTTTTACCATTAAAGCTGTGTTTAAATAAAAAGCTGTCATAGCTTACATCATATATGGCAAAGACAAGACGTGAGATTAAATTAAGATCAAAAATGGCATCCTTATCAATAACCATCTTTACTATCTCACCTTTATTAGGCTCAAAGACTCCATTACATTCCATGCCAAGAAACTTTAAAAAGCTTTGCTGCAGCATAAAGGTGGCACGTCTTTTTGACTCATAGGAGTAACCTGCAATATGCGCGCTGGCACCATCAAGATATGGCAAAAGCTCTTTTACATCAATCTCTGGCTCACCTTCAAAAACATCAAGCCAGACATGTACATCACGCCCCTCTTTAAAGCACTGCAGCAATGCCCTGTTATCCACAACACCGCCGCGTGAGGCATTGATTAAAAAGGCCCCGTCCTTTAGCTTTGATAAAGCCGCAGCATCAATTAAATGCGCTGTTTTATAAGGCCCGTCCTTAATCAAAGGCACATGTAAAGTTACAATATCACAAGATAAAATCTCATCTAATGAGGCGCTGTACTCACTCTGTCCATTATCTGCCCTTGGAGTATCACAAAGACACAGGTTAAGACCAAGAGCCCTGGCCTTTTTTATAACCTGCGATCCTGTATTGCCGCAGCCTACAATGCCAATGCGCATGGATGATAGATCAAGACAGTATCTTCTTGCAAAGGTTAAAAGCACACTTAAAATATAATCGCCGACACTCTCTTTGTTAGATCCTGGAGCACTTACAAATGCAATATTGCGCTTTTTAAGCTCATCAGTATCCACATGATCAAAACCTGCTGTGGCTGTACCTATAAATTTAAGCTGTGAGGCCTTTTCTAAAAGAGCGGCATCAACTTTTGTTACAGAGCGTATAAAAAGCGCATCAATGTCTTTAAGATCATCTGCATTTATCATGCGCCCCTCTTTGCTCTTTACACTGCCAAATGGTGAAAAAAGTCTGTGACCGTCTATCATGGCACTGTCAATTAATATATTCATAAAAAAATCCTGCTAAAAACAAAGTCTTTTTATAACCTTATGAAGGTGAAATAAAATAGCGCCTGCACTGTTAAGCCATTTTACTCTTTATCCATTATAATAGGCGCATCTGTATTTATTTTGAACATAAGGTAAGTATATGTCAGCTACAGCAATTTATACATCTCCATCAAACAAACAGACTAAAGCTTTACTTTTAGGCTCTGGTGAGCTTGGCAAAGAGGTGACCATTGAGCTTATGCGTCTTGGTGTCTATGTCATAGCCTGTGACAGATATGACAATGCCCCTGCCATGCTTGTGGCCAATGACAAGGCTGTAATCGATATGCGCGATGAAGAGCAGCTTACTGCCCTTATAAATAAAGTAAAACCTGACTATGTCATACCAGAGATTGAGGCTATCTCAACCAAAACTCTTATCAAACTTGAATCTCATGGCGTACATGTAGTTCCTTCAGCTAAAGCTGCTGACATCACCATGAACCGTGAGTCAATAAGAACTTTAGCAGCAGAAGAGCTGTCACTGCCGACCTCACCTTATTTCTTTGCCTCAACTCTTGACGAGATTAAAGAGAATATACACAATGTTGGTCTGCCTTGCATTATAAAGCCTGTTATGAGCTCATCTGGCAAAGGACAGAGCACTGTAAAGCATGAAGATGACATTGAAAAAGCCTGGGAGTATGCCTGCAGCGCAGGACGCGGCGGCATCAACCGAGTTATTGTTGAGGGCATGGTCAAATTTGATCGTGAAATCACACTGCTTACTGTATCAGCTGTAGATGGCATTCATTTTTGCGAGGCTATTGGCCACAGACAGGAAAAAGGCGACTATCGTGAGTCATGGCAGCCTGAGGTATTACATGATGAAATCCTGCTTGAGTGCAAGAGAATTGCCTCAAGTGTAGTTAAAGCCTTAGGCGGTTACGGTCTGTTTGGCGTTGAGCTCTTTATCTGCGGCGATAAGGTTGTCTTCTCAGAGCTCTCCCCTCGTCCGCATGATACTGGCATGGTTACCATGATCTCACAGGATCTCTCAGAGTTTGCCCTGCATGTGCGTGCCCTTTTAGGTCTGCCTGTAGGTAAAATCACCTTTATGGGACCATCGGCCTCTGCAGCTCTGCTCGTTGAGGGCAATGGTCATGATCTGTGCTTTGATAATATCAAGGATGCCCTTGCAAGTGAGCACAGCACTCAGTTAAGAATTTTTGGCAAACCTGAGGTTGTCGGTGAAAGACGTATGGGTGTTGCTCTGTGCCGTGCCCCTAGCGTCAAAGAGGCCCTTGAGGGTGCCATTAAAGTTCGTGATACTATAAGTGTGGAGATTAAATAAAATGCCTATACCACTGCAAAGATATGAGACCATGGATCCATATATCCTGTTATCAGCTGTCAATCTGCAGCTGCGTTCTCACTACGCCACTTTAGAGGATCTGTGCAAATCTCAGGAAATTGATGAGAAAAAGCTTGTAGAGAGACTTAAAAAGAGTGGTTTTACCTACAATCAAGAGCAGAATCAGTTTAAATAATGTCTGATTTAGCTAAAAGGCAGTACCTTTTTGTACTGCCTATTCCTGTTACGCCACCTTCTCATGATGCACGTTTAGGTGGCATTGTTTTTGTACGTACTGATGCTGCCTTCAATATCATAGGCAAAAAAGAATTTTTAGCCTGTAAGATGCCTGTGCATCAGCTTGCAAGTCCTGCCTATCTGTTTTCACAGGGACTTGTGCCTAACAGCTGTACAGCTGCTGTATCTGAGTATAAATTCCTGCAGAGAATCAAAGAGCTCTTTAATCAGAGCAATCTGTACATTGTCACCTACGGTGCCAATTATCTTGAGTATATCTATACCATCTGCAACCGTGTCTTTGAAAGCTCCGATCTGCTCTCAAAATGTTTTTGTGTATTAGATATAAAAACAGCATTTAATACTCATGCTCTGGTAGATGATCTCAAGCTTTTAAAAGCCAAGGATAATTTAAAAAGCAGAGCTTTGATGCTCGGCTTTAATGAAAATACAGACAGTCATGATATAACTGCACGTCTTGATATGCTGCTCTACTGCTTTAAAACGCTGATAAGATGCAATCCAAGGCTTGTAAACTATCTGATGCAAGGTCGCCTGTCTGTTAGAACATCACTTATAAATGCCATTAATAACAATAAGATCCTGGTGCATATAGATAATGCACACAAATCTCTTGAGCTTATAAAGCCTCTGGCCATTCATGACAGTCTGCTTGAAGTTATGTGCTATAAAGATGGTGCCGGTCTTATAAAGGCAGTCAATTTAAATCTCTTTGAGCTTATTGCCCCCGTTGGTATTTTAACCAAGGAAAGGCTGGAGCTTTTAAACTTTGATTTGCAAAAAGCTCACAATGATCTTGTGCATGCTGATAAAGACAGTGCTGTAAATGCCTACAAAGCTCCTGAATATATTGAGTATATAAACAGTCTGTCAAGTACAGACAGAGCTTATATAAAAGAAATTGGCTCAGTCAATCCACAGTCGCTGACACAGTCGCCAGCGCACATTGATGCACATCTTAGACAGGCCGTATTCCTGTTCAGAGCAGAAAACTTTTTAGGAACACTTTTAGATCAGGAGCTTAATCTGTACTACAGATATGCCCGCGAGACTCTTGAGAAAAATATAGGACGCTACTACAAAGAGTGTCGCATGATAGCTCAGGGTCTTGATGAGAAGGATGAAGATGGAGCAAAGCTCATTGAAGCTATAATGCACTACCCATCCACGCTGTAAACATTCAGGCTTGGAAATTAAGGCAACTCTCTGCCTCTAATCCTAAGCCTGACTGCACTGACTTACTCTCTTTATCAGCCTTTGGCTATATAGCAGGATTTACCAAAAAAGACTATGCCGTATTTTATGATGTTATAGCCATCCTCTCTGGCATTTGATATATAGTCTTTATCCTCAATCTGTGCCAGAGCCTGCAAACCTTTATCCTTAATTTCAATTGGTTTACTATTAGATGCCATCTTTTTTGTCTCTATAATAACGCAGGTATTTAAAATTCTGTCGCTAAGAGATAAGTCATAATAACCTTTTCCTGATTCTTGGTTTGACTCAACCTGAAAATTAGTTCCTGAAAACATGGAAAGCACGGTTAATAAAAAGATGTGGTAATTACCCTCACTTGCTGTATCTCTTACAGATATAAAGTTTATCAGCATACTAGAAATTATTTCTTGAGCTTTAACTGTGTCGCCATCAAAAAGAGCATTTTTAAGCTCTAAACCCTTGTCATACCAACTTGTGTTATCAGCATTAAAATAATTATCAACTCTTTCTTTAAAACAGGTTAGAACCTCTTTATTTGGTATAGCTACTCTATAGCTATCATGCTCCTTAGCAATAGTTGTTACATAACCAGTGTGCATGAGCAATACCATAAGCATATCAAAACTGTTTATTTTGAAAATATCATTATAAGTTACTGTCTCATATGACTTTATGGTTATTGACTGACCATCAACAAGCTGCTGTAATTTTTGTGATGCATTTTCATTATTCAAAGTAAAAAATCTGTCTATAATCTCATTGCCTGAGGTATTGGCCCAATAGTTTTCACACGCAAAATTATTTACATCTGATGAAGCTAAAGCACTGTCCATAAAATTTAATAAACTAAATGGACAAATCATTTCGGCACCGGCAAAATTGTAGCCATCATACCAGTCAAAGATTTCACTCTCACGTGACTTAAGTGCGGTACCTCCTATTAGCTTTCTGGCTTCTTCTCTTGTAAATCCAATAAATGAATTAAAGCGTTCATCATTTATACCAAAAACACTAAGATTGTTTAGACCTGTAAAAATACTTTCTTTTGATACTCTCATGCAGCCTGAGAGCACTGCTCTTTCAAGATATTGTCCATTTGTTTTTAAAACCTTTGAGAACATGACTCGTATAACTTCAATCATTTCTTCATAGTAACCATGCACGGCGGCTTTTTGCAATGGTACGTCATACTCATCTATAAGTACAATCACTTTTCTTTTATAAAGAACATAAAGTATTTCACTGAGGTTTTTAAGTGATACTCCAATATAATATTCAAGATCTGAAATACTATCCTCATCATTTATTTTAATTTTTGCAATATGAGTAAAAAATTCCACTGTATCTTTTAGCATTTGATGCAGTAATTGATAGTCTTTATGTTCTGCTATATGGGCAAACTGACCTGCTATTTCTGTTCCAAGAATTTTTAATGATTGTTTATAATCAGATATGCATACATCCTTAAGACTTATAAATATTACAGGATATTGAGCCATATGATTTTTGCAGAACTCTTTATCCTTGTATATCTCAAGATTTTCAAATAAAGCTCTGGCCTTATCCTGATTGGCCACATTCTCATAGTCAAGCTTACAAAAATGCTCTATCATTGATAAAGTAAGAGTCTTGCCAAAACGGCGCGGTCTTAAAAATAAAAATACAGAGGTATTAGATGAACGATGTGAACCATAATCATCCCCCCAAAACAGATCTTTTAAAAATACAGTCTTATCAACATAAGTGCATTGTGTCTCTATCAGTGTTTTAAAGTCTTCTACACCGCAATTGGCCTGAAATTTCATAATAGCCTCTTTTTGCATCCATATCTATAATTAATCTTTCATAGCAATATTTTTATATATGTAAAGGCAAAGATTAATGTACAGCATTATGCCTATCTTATTTACAATCAGCCTTTGGCTATATAGCAGGCTTTACCAAAAAAGACTATGCCATATTTTATAATATTATAGCCATCCTCTCTGGCATCTGTTGCATAGTCTTTATTTTCTATCTGAGCCAGAGCCTGCCGGCTCATTCCTTCTATTTCATTATCCTTAGCCTCTGATGGCAGTTTTTTGGTCTCTATAATAACGCAGGTTTTTAACTGCCTGTCCCGCAAGGATAAATCATAATAACCTTTGCCTGACTCCTGATTAGAGTCAATCTTAAAAAAATCCCCAGTAAACATAGAGAGTACAGCTAATAAAAGCATATGATAGTTGCCCTCCACTCCAAAGTCTCTGACCGATATGAAGTTTATAAGCATGCTGTTTATAATATTTTGAACTTTAGCGGTATCACCAGCAAACAGAGCTTCTTTAAGTTTAAGTCCTTCTTCAACCCATTTTAAATTCTTTTTATTAAATACTTGTTCAACACGATTTTTAAAGCAATAAAACACCTCTCTATTAGGTATTTTCACTGTAAAACTATCCTTTTCATTTCTTACTGCTGTTACATAGCCAGTATGCATCATTAATATCATAAGATCATCAAAACAGCTATTTTGCAATATTTCATTATATGTTACATACTCATCTGCCTTTATAGTGACATCATGACCATCTATTAGATTTTGCAGTCGTGCAGAAGCCTGAGCATCATTAAGAGTAAAAAATCTGTCTATAATCTCATTGCCTGAGGTATTAACCCAATAGTTTTTACACGCAAAATTATTTACATCTGATGAAGCTAAAGCACTGTCCATAAAATTTAATAAACTAAATGGACAAATCATTTCGGCACCGGCAAAATTGTAGCCATCATACCAGTCAAAGATTTCGCTCTCACGTGTCTCAAGTGCTGTATCTCGTATTAACTTTCTGGCTTCTTCTTTTGTAAATCCAATAAATGAATTAAAACGTTCATCATTTATACCAAAAACACTAAGATTGTTTAGACCTGTAAAAATACTTTCTTTTGATACTCTCATGCAGCCTGAGAGCACTGCTCTTTCAAGATATTGTTCATTTGTTTTTAAAACAGATGAGAATATGCCTCGTATCACTTCAATCATTTCTTCATAGTAACCATGCACGGCGGCTTTTTGCAATGGTACGTCATACTCATCTATAAGCACAATAACTTTTCTTTTGTAAAGAAGATATAAAATCTGTGATAAATCTTTTAATGATTTGTTTATATATTTTTTAAGATCAAACAATCCCTTTTCAGTGAAAATATCTACTTTATCGATATGATTAAAATACTCTACAGTGTATTTTAATCTTTCTGGCAGAGAATTAAATTCTTCATGCTGTTGTATATTATCAAAAAGTGGCGATATTATCTCTGCTAGATTATTTAGAGAATCTGTAAACTCAGACTTATCTACACCTTTAAGACTTATAGATATAACAGGATATTGAGCCATATGTTTATTGCAGAACTCTTTATCCTTGTATATCTCAAGATTTTCAAATAAGGCTCTGGCCTTATCCTGATTGCCTACATTCTCATAATCAAGCTTACAAAAATGCTCTATCATTGATAAAGTAAGAGTCTTGCCAAAACGGCGCGGTCTTAAAAAGACAGATACAGGGGTATTAGAAGAACGATGAGAACCATAATCAGTCCCCCAAAACAGATCTTTTAAGAATACTGTCTTATCAACATAAGTGCATTGTGTCTCTATCAGTGTTTTAAAGTCTTCTACACCGCAATTGGCCTGAAATTTCATAATAGCCTCTTTTTTGCATCCATATCTATAATTAATCTTTCATAGCAATACTTTTATGTATGTAAAGGCAAAGATTAATGTACAGCATTATGCCTAACTTATTTACGATCAGCCTTTGGCTATATAGCAGGCTTTACCAAAAAAGACTATGCCGTATTTTATAATACTAAAGCCACAGTCTCTAGCACCTGATATATAGTCATTCTCCACAATCTGCGCTAAAGCCTGCTGGCTTATTTCTTCTATTTCATTATCCTTAGCATCAGATAGCACCTTTCTTGTCTGTATAATAACGCAGCTTGCTAACTGCCTGTCCAGTAAGGATAAATCAGAATAATCTTTTCCTGTCTCTTTGCCTGACAAAACCAGAAAATTAGATGTTGAAAACATGGAGAGCACAGATAATAAAAAGCTACCATCAGCATTTTTACCATCTGGAGATATATAGTTTGCAAACATGCTGTAAATAATATTTTGAGCTTTAACTGTGTCGCCATCAAAAAGAGCATTTTTAAGCTCTAAACCCTTGTCATACCAACTTGTATTATCAGCATTAAAATAAATATCAGCTCTTTGTTTAAAACAGTACAGAGCCTCTTTATTTGGTATAGCTACTCTATAGCAATTATGCTCCTTGGCCAGAGCTGTTACATAGCCTGTGTACATGAGCAATACCATAAGATCCTCAAAACTGTCTATAGGATAAATATCATCATAAGTTATTCCCTTATATGACTTTATAGTTATTGATTGACCATCAACGAGCTGCTGTAATTGTTCCGACCCCTCTGCATCATTCAGAGTAAAAAATCTGTCTATAATCTCATTGCCTGAGGTATTGGCCCAGAAGTTTTTACACTTAAAATTATTTACATCAGATGAGAAAAATGCATCGTCCATAGCATTTAACACACTAAATGGGCAGAGCATTTGAGCACCTCTAAAACTATAGGCAGCATAGTAGTCAAGGATCTTATCCTCATAAGACTCAATAGCTGTACCCTGTATTAATGTTCTGACCTCATCTTTAGTAAATCCTATAAATGTATTAAATGACTCATCATGTATCTCAAAATAACACAGATTATTAAGACCAGAATTGATACTTGGCTTAAATACTCTCATGCAGCCACAAAGCACTGCCTTTTCAAGATATTCCCCATTACCTTTTAAAGCAGCTGAGTACATGCCACCTATAACCTCAGCCATCCTGTCATAGTAGCCATACTCAGTGGCTCTTAGCAGTGGTGTGTCATACTCATCTATAAGTACAATAACTTTTCTTTTGTAAAGAAGATATAAAATCTGTGATAAATCTTTTAATGATTTGTTTATATATTTTTTAAGATCAAATAACCCCTTTTCAGTAAAAATATCTACTTTATCGATATGATTAAAATACTCTACAGTGTATTTTAATCTTTCTGGCAGAGAATTAAATTCTTCATGCTGTTGTATATTAAAAAATAATTTTGAAATTTTATAACCAAGCACCAGCAAAGATTCATAAAAATCATAACGATCAACATCTTTGAGACTTATAGATATAACAGGATATTGAGCCATATGTTTATTGCAGAACTCTTTATCCTTGTATATCTCAAGATTTTCAAATAAGGCTCTGGCCTTATCCTGATTGCCTACATTCTCATAATCAAGCTTACAAAAATGCTCTATCATTGATAAAGTAAGAGTCTTGCCAAAACGGCGCGGTCTTAAAAATAAAAATACAGATATATCAGATGAGCAACGTGAACTATAAATAGCCTCTCCAAAGATGTCTTTTAAGAAAATGCTTTTATCAACGTATGTGCATTTACGCTCTATCAGTTTTTTAAAGCTCTCAATGCCTCTATTAGCTTTAAACATCATATTAGACTCTTTTTGTATCAATATCCTAAGATTTAATGCTCATAACTAATACAGTCCTTTGCCTATATCATAAAAAAGATTAGCCTTTAACTATATAGCAGGCTTTACCCAAAAATACTATGCCGTATTTTATAATACTAAAGTCGCAGTTGTCAGTGCTCTATTAATCTATCATTAATTTAGCTCATATATTTATCGAACTCTCTGCCTATCTTTTATTGATTCCTCTTGATCTTCTTTAACCTAAATTCAATATATAGTACTGTATACAGCCCTATACCAATTCAAATTGTGACAGATCAACGTCTAAAGCCTTTAGGATCTCTTTTTGTGTAAAAGTTAAAGCCTTGGACAGGGTAAACTTATCACCTTTTTTCTCAATGGTAATATCATCAAGTTCATCTATAAGACCTTTGTAAGTCAATTTTCTAAAGCGATTAGGTTCATCATTTTTAAGAGCTCTCAATGCCTTACTTGCACATGTGTGCAAAATAAGAGCTATAAATATAACAAAGAGCTTACCGTTGGTTGTGTCTGATCTATGGGTCTTAAGTCGCTTACAGTCAAGGTCATGTTTTAAAGCATCAAATACCTTTTCTACAGAGTCCTTCATGCGTTATATCTTCAATGCCTGCTCGCTGTCTATATCTTCATTACAAGTAAACAGAGCAAACCAGCCTATAAGGCTTTTAGCCTTTGAAAACTTATCTTCATCGTAGCTAAATGTATATCCTGTAGGATCACTGTCATCTGGTTTGGCATTATGAAACTTTGACATTTTAGCAATCTGGGATTTACTCAGGGCAACTGCCGCATCCTTTGCTATTTTGATAAGCTCTACTTCGTACTTTACAGACTCCTGCAGGGCAATAAGGCCGTCGTAATACTTAAGCGAGTCATAGTAAAAATGTATAAAGCCTGGGGTATTGCTAACGGTATGCTTTTCCTTAAAGGCATATACTCCAGGAGTGGAGGAGAGGAGATTTGTATAGACTGTGTGCCTGTCATGTTTAACTAGAGCATAGATATACTCAGCAATGGCTTTGTATTTGTTTATACTTACCCCAACGAGCACATCAAGACCGGCCTGTTTTAAATAATCTATACGGGCCTTATCAAAAAAGCCTCTGTCCATAGTGAAGAGCTTGTCAACACTAATGCCTGTCTCTTTGGCCTTAGTTATTACATATGGTAGCTGCGTTGCATCATTAAGCGATCCATTGTAATTGACATACATTAAAGGCAGAAGTGATTTATGACCTGAGAACATGCCAAGGTTAATCTGAGGCAAACCTTCACCATCTCTGTTATATCCAAATTCTGCCTGCTGTATCTTCTGAGCATGGGTTGATATTGAGGTCACGTCATAGCAGATGGTGTCATCTTTATCGTTGTTGTGTTTTATCCAGCTTTTAAAAAAGTTATCAGCACCTGTTTGTGCAATATGGGTAAATAACTTTGACATAGCAAAGTCATCTATGGAGGCAAGAGATCTGTCATCAACAAAAGGAGATGTCTTATAAAAATCTTTAATGTGCATCATAGATGAGTTTTCTGTGGCAATCATGATGGATGCAAGATTTATGAGATTTACAGACTCATCATCAAATGCTCCTCTGAGGCATTTTTGTATACCCTGCTCACAGAAGATCTTGTTAAATACCACGGTACTGCCACGCACCTGCTTTTTAGCCTGTGTATCAGATTTGTTGGCCTCATAAGAGTTTTTCTCATTGGATTTAGCGTTATTTATATTTTTGTGTTTGTTTACAATTTCAGCAGGAATAGGTGTACCTGTAAGAGCGAAGAATTTGTCATTTGGATGAAACATTAACTTGTCAAGCCCAACAGTTACACCAATGATGGTTGACTCATTACGGGGGACACCATTCTCGTTTCTGTAGAACCTGGTGTATTTATAAACGTAATATGCATCTTTTTTTCTAGTTGGCTTTAAATAGCATCCAGAAGGTATTGCGTAGGTTATGCTCTTATAATTCATGTCACCCCTGTATAGTGCATAAATTTGGTAAAACAACATTAAATAAGGTATACATCACTATAGCATTATTGCAAAACCTTTGTAAAAAATCTTTTAATAATAGATCGTTAGTATGAATTTAGGTAGGTAATTTTTAAATGTAGACAGTACTATTTAAGAGTTTAGGTTTATATCGAATAGCCTCATCATTTCTACGTAATATAGAGTCCTCAAGAAATCCGTTTGTTTCACACTCACTAAGGTGCTCCTTGATTTTAAGCCCAAAGTCCTGAGGCGCAACTATTATAGTACAGAGGGATCTGCCTTTAATTAACATACAAAAAACTTCACCTATATAAATTTTTACAAAATTTTTATACACCTTATATATCTTTTAACCATATCTTTACACCCATCCCTTTAAACTTAAGATCACTTTTTTTAAGGGGACAATCATGTCAGACATTCTTGTTTTACTTATATTTTTTACATTTTCTTTTTCAATTTTCATATTGATAAGGCTTATTGCCAGATTGATGAAGGCTGAATAATTATGATGCAGTCTCTTTTTCTTATTATAGGTCTTATCACCATAATCTGGTTATTTATTGCTTTATGGAAGGCATAAATCATGTACAGTGCTTTTATTCTAAGTGCAGTTTTTCTATCTGTGCTCTTTATAACAGTAAAGCCTTTAGGTCTTTACATGTTACCAGTATGTGAAGGCAGAGCTCCTTCATTTTTTAATAGAATTGACAGTTTTATCTTTAAATTTCCAGGTCTTCAGGGTTCATCTCAAACATGGAAGGAATATGCCTTATGCCTTATTCTATTTAATCTTCTTGGGATTATAGCTCTATATGTTCTGCAAAGAGTGCAGCTATATCTGCCTTTGAATTATCAGGATCTTGGCTCCATAGAGCCTCTGTTGGCTTTCAATACAGCTGTATCTTTTGTTACAAATACCAACTGGCAGGCTTATGCAGGCGAGAGTACCATGAGCTATACAGTTCAGATGACAGGACTAGCTGTGCAAAACTTTCTATCTGCAGGCTCTGGAATTGCCGTAGCTTTTGTTCTTATGAGATCATTTGTGCTTAGCAAGGATGATTATATTGGCAATTTCTTTGCTGATATAACGCGTATCTGTCTTTATATTCTGCTGCCTCTGTCCTTAATCTATGCTTTGTTTTTAGTAAGTCAGGGTGTTATACAGAATTTTGACAGCTATCTTAGTGTACAAAGTATTGCAGGCGATACTCAGAATATTGCCATGGGTCCTGTAGCCTCGCAGGAGGCCATTAAGCTTCTTGGAACCAATGGAGGAGGATTTTTCAATGCAAACTCTGCCCACCCTTTTGAAAATCCAACTGCCTTGAGTAATTTTACACAATGTCTGGCCATCTTTTTAATTCCAGCGGCTTTATGCTACACGTTTGGTGCCATGATAAAAGATAAAGGCCAAGGGTACACGCTTCTTGCCACCATGACCCTCATTTTTGTCATCTGCTTATCAACCATAATTGTTTTTGAAGCTATGCAGTCACCTGCACTTTTAGCCTCAGGTTCTGACAGTGAATTTTTCAACACAGAGGGCAAAGAGCTTAGATTTGATTTAGGTCACTCATCTCTCTTTAGCACTGTGACCACCGCTGCATCCTGCGGAGCTGTAAACAATATGCACGACAGTCTTAATCCAATATCAGGACTTGTCACAATGCTGTTAATGCAACTGGGTGAGATTGTTTTTGGCGGTGTGGGATCAGGATTCTACGGCATTATTGTTATGGTCCTTGTAACAGTATTTATCTGTGGTCTTATGGTAGGTCACACACCTTTATATCTTGGCAAAAAGATAAGTACAGTACAGATGAAGCTTGTATGTCTGGCTATGCTTTGCAGTCCTTTTCTGGTTCTGCTCTCAACAGCTCTGGCCTGTATTTTCGATATAAACACCATGTCACTCAATAATACCGGCCCCCATGGCTTTAGTGAATATCTCTACGCTTTTAGTTCTGCAGCTAATAACAACGGCTCAGCCTTTGCAGGCCTTTATGCCAATACTCCATTTTTTAATATCATGACAGCTTTGTGTATGTTCTTTGGGCGCTTTATTCCTATTGTCTGTATTCTTGCTCTAGCAGGAAGCTTTGCCCATCAGTCCTTTGCCGCCAAGAGTGTTGCAACCATTGATACCAAAGGTATTTTTTTTACACTGCTTTTATTTTCCGTAATTATTCTTATGGGCGCATTAACCTATATTCCATCTTTGTCCTTGGGTCCGGTTGCAGAGCATCTCTCTACTTTTTCAAGATAGTTACAAAATATAGTTTTTAAAGCGAATTAGAGTATATTTCAGGTACAAAAATGTCAAAACATACAGTTAATTTTGCAATAGACAAAGAGCTGTTTAATACAGCCTTTAAAGATAGTTTTAAAAAACTCTCTCCTAAAGAGCAGATCAAAAACAAGGTTATGTTCCTTGTGTATGTAGGTGCTATATTCATTACGATTCTGAGTATCCTGTCTGTATTTGATCTGTACAGTGAAGATCCTCTTTTTTGTTCTATTAGTGCTGTGGTTTTATGGTTTACAGTACTTTTTGCCAACTTTGCCGAGGCTATTGCACAGAGCAAAGCTAAAGCACAGGCCCAATCATTAAGGAGTATTAAGAAAAAAACTGTTGCTCACAGACTGGTTGCAGGACAGCAACTTACAGATCTTGAAAATCTTAAAACCGAGTCTTTAGATGCAATAAACCTTAAAAAAGATGATATGGTATTGGTTAAAGCTGGCGAAATGATTCCTTGTGACGGTCAGGTTGTAGCAGGACTGGCATCTGTCAACGAGTCTGCCATCACAGGAGAGTCAGCTCCGGTTATAAGAGGCGCCGGGTGCGATACAGACAGTGTGACTGGAGGTACTACAGTTTTATCTGACATCATAGTCATCAGAGTAGTAAATGAAGTCGGCTCATCATTCCTTGATAAGATGATAGGTATGGTTGAAGGTGCTGTAAGAAAGAAAACACCAAATGAGGTAGCTTTATCCATTGTACTTTTATGTCTGACCATAATCTTCACTCTTGTAACTCTGACATTGCTGCCTTTTAGCGATTTTGCAAGAGAGCAGCTCTCTTATGGCTCTTTTATAGGCTATAGCGTAATCATTGTTCTTTTAGTATGTCTTATCCCTACAACTATAGGATCGCTTCTTAGTGCCATAGGCATTGCAGGAATGAGCAGACTGCTTATGTGCAATGTCATTGCCAAATCAGGTCATGCAGTTGAGGCTGCAGGAGATGTTGACGTTCTGCTTTTAGATAAAACGGGCACCATAACCTATGGCAACAGACAGGCCAACAAGTTTTTTGCAGCCGATGGCATCATGCGCAGTGATATGATTAGATGCTCCCTCTTAGCCTCACTGTCTGATACAACTCCTGAGGGCAGATCAATTGTCACCCTGGCAAAAAAGGAAGGTTTTAATGACAAACTGCCAGAAAATGCAGCCTTTGTTCCATTTTCTGCCACAAGCTGTATGTCAGGGGTAAATATTGATGGTGTCAATATTAAAAAAGGTTCGCCTAAAGCTGTATTCAACCACGTCAAAAATTTAGGAGGCAGAGTTGATGATAAGATTGAATGCATTGTCAACACTATAGCCTCACTTGGATCTACACCTCTTGTGGTATGTCGAAATGAAACCATATTAGGTGTTATTGAACTTAAGGACATAGTTAAAAGCGGTCTTAAAGAAAGATTTTTACAGCTGCGCAAAATGGGTATTAAAACTGTTATGGTTACAGGTGACAATGAGCTTACAGCCGCTGCAATAGCTGCTGAGGCCGGAGTTGATGACTTTATTGCAGCTGCTACCCCTGAGTTAAAGCTTGAGACAATAAGAAATTATCAAAAAAAAGGCCATCTTGTAGCAATGACAGGCGATGGTACCAATGATGCCCCGGCTCTGGCCCAAGCTGATGTGGCTGTAGCCATGAATGCAGGAACACAAAGTGCCAGAGAGGCCGCCAACATGGTAGACCTTGATTCATCACCAACCAAACTTCTTGATGTAGTCAAAATAGGCAAGCAGATGTTAATTACAAGAGGAGCTCTTACCACTTTCTCCATTGCCAACGATCTGGCCAAGTTCTTTGCCGTAATTCCTGCAGCCTTTGTCACAACCTACCCGCAGCTTGAAATGTTAAATATAATGCATTTAAGTTCAGCCCCGTCAGCTCTGCTCTCTGCTGTAATCTTCAATGCTCTTATTATTATCGCTCTTATACCTCTTGCTCTGCATGGTGTAAATTTCAAGTCTGCAAGTACCAAAAAACTTCTGTTTTCTAACATTATGATCTATGGTATAGGCGGTCTAATAGTGCCTTTTATCGGTATCAAGTTAATTGATATGGTCCTTTGTTTTATAGGTATTTTTTAAAAATATAGTCCAAGGATACAAATATGAGTTACGCATTTAATAAAAATAAAGATACAAGACTTAATCTTAAACAGGCCCTGTTCTCTACTGTTATATGCTATGGAGCGCTTACAGTTATTCTTGGTCTGGCCTACCCTGTGGCCACAAGTTACCTGTCTGATACATTCTTTTATGATAAGGCTCATGGCTCACTTATATATGACGACAAAGGAGAGGTGAGAGGATCATCTCTTATAGGACAGTCATTTAAGGCTCAGAATGGCTTTTTTATCTCAAGACCGTCAGCCTCAGATTATAACGGTATGGCCTCAGGAGGTTACAATTTAGCATCTACCTCGCAACAACTCTCAAAGCTTATACAAAATAGAGCGCTTGATATAAAAGAAAAGTATGCAGTAACAGGCAATATACCAACTGACATGCTTACAGCCTCGGCCTCAGGTCTTGACTACCATATAAGCTATAAAAGTGCACTTTTACAGGCCCCATATGTTGCAAAGGTACGCAATATAGCTGTTAAGAGAATTCATGATCTTATAGAAAAACACACAGAACAACAGTTTCTCTCACCTGCAGGTATTGTAAATGTAACTACTCTTAATATGGCTTTATACTCTTTGTCGTCTTCTGACATGAAGAGTGTAAAATAGGTATATTAAGTACCATTGTTTATACAATAACTGATAAGAGATAAAAGTGTCAGATACAAAAGCAAACGCCAGAGCCCTGCTTGAAAAGCAGGCTCTGCACAAAAGAGGCCATCTTAAAATATTTTTAGGCATGGCACCTGGTGTAGGCAAGACCTTTGCCATGCTAACAGAGGCGCATGAATTAAGAGACAAAGGTCTTGATGTTGTTATAGGTCTTGTCGACACACACGGCAGAGCTGATACTGCAGCCTTAGTTGAAGGACTTGAGCTCATTTCCCGCAAAAAAATAATATATGAAGGTCACTGCTTTGAAGAGCTTGATGTAAAAGCTATTATTCAAAGACACCCTGCTATTGTCATTGTAGATGAAATGGCGCACTCCAATGTGCCAGGATCGGTACATAAAAAACGCTGGCAGGATATTGAAGAGCTTTTAAATGAAGGGATAAATGTTTATACAGCTCTTAATATTCAGCATTTAGAAAGTCTTAATGATATTGTCTCACGTGTTACAGGCGTCAAGGTCAGCGAAACTATTCCTGACAATGTCTTTGACAGGGCCTCTGAGGTAAGACTTGTTGATCTGCCCCCAGATGATCTTATAGAAAGACTAAATGAAGGCAAGATCTACTTAAATGAGGTTATTCGTCATGCCTCTGACAACTACTTTAAAAAATCAAATCTTATGGCGCTTCGAGAGCTTACCCTGCGCTCAATGGTCGGCCGTGTCGATTTGCAGGTTAAAAGAAACGGAGCCATAGGTAAAACCTCATCTACTGGCTACGGCCTCATGCTTTTAATTGATTCTATTACTTCACAGGAGGCTATACGTGAGGCTTTGCGCATGGCAAGAGCCATGAGCTCAAGGCTACACTGCGTGTGCATAGACAGCGCTGCGCTTTTAGATGATAAACAGGAGCTAAGTGAGATCATGGCCTTTGCCTCCTCGCTTGGTGCCAAAACAGATGCACTTACAGGAGATTTTCCATACTGCATAAAAGACTATGCCAATGCCAACAATATAAACGTGATACTTTTAATCCCTCAGTCACAAAGAGATCTTGTAAAAAAGCGCCGTCTTATAAATACACACATGCCGAATATGAGCATAATTACTCTGCCCTACAGCGTAAAAAAAGTAAGCATTGTGCAAAAATTAATCGCCACATTTAAACACACGGTCAATGGTGTAAATGACTTTGTTTTTAGCTTTATCCTGACAGGACTTATCACACTGCTGCTTGTGTATTTAAGTGACTACATAAAAGAAGCCAATCTTATAATGTTCTATCTGCTTCTGACTTTGTTTGTTGCTGTAAAATACGGAATGATTGTTTCTATTTTCACCTCAGTGCTCTCTGTGGCGTGCTTTGATCTGTTTATAGTCAATCCGCGCCTGTCCTTTGCCATTGCCGATATTGAATATTTAATCACCTTTGCCACAATTTTAGTTGTAGGAATAGTATCGGCACGGCTTGTAACACACAGCCGCTATCTGTCAAACAATGCGCGTATGCGAGAGAAACAGACACGTATCCTGTATACAGCCTCTAAAAACCTCTCAAAAGCTATGGATGATATAGAAGCATTTAGACAGATACAGAACATTCTAAAAGAGCATCTGAATATTGTAAGCGAGTTTTGGAAATCGAGCTCTGACGGTCAGTGCATAAGACTTATGACAGAGCTTAAAAATGTCGATAAGGGGCTTATAAACTATGTTCAGACCCATAAAAAAGAGGCTGGGTTTGGCACCTACACCCTAAGTCAGTCACGCTATCTTTATCTGCCTATTATGATCTCAAATAGGCTTTATGCTATAGCAGTACTTGAACTGCAATTTGCTCAGCAATGGTCCGATCCTGTAAACTCGCGACTGCTGCAAGCTCTGCTTACTCTTTTAAAACAGTGTCTTGAAAAAATTGTGTCAGAAGAAGAATCTAAAACCTTGCTTATGAATATAGAAGCTGAACGCATGCGTCATACTCTAATTCAGTCGCTCTCGCACGATCTTAAAACCCCTCTTAGTGCTCTTATGGCCAGTGCTGAACTGCTTAGCAACAAGCTGTCAGTAAATGATATCAAGGAGGCCTACGAGATCTCTAAGTCAGTTGTAGACGACTCAAAGCGTATGGTTAGACTTATGAGCAATCTGCTTGATATGGCTAAACTACAGTCAGGTCAGGTGGTGTTAAACAAACAGTGGCTTCCTGCTCAGGAGATAATTGGCTCAGCTCTTAAGAACTTTAAGGATATAGCCTGCGACTATACAGTTAATATTGACATAGAGCCTGATTGCCCTTTTTTCTACGCCGACCCTATTTTAATAGACAGACTTTTATCAAATCTTCTTGATAATGCTTTTAAATACACTAATAAAGGCAGCTGTATTAATGTAGAGGCAAAAGAACGAGGAGATAAGCTTACTTTGTCTGTAACTGATAACGGCCCTGGCTTTGCCGACAATAATACACAAAAACTTTTTGATCCTTTCAGGCGTGGAGGACGCGAATCTAAAATTTCAGGAATAGGTCTTGGCCTTGCCATCTGCAAGACCATAGCCAGAGCTCATGACTCAGAACTATTGGCATTCAATGCTCCTGAGGGCGGTGCAGCATTTGTGCTTGTTATGCCTCTTGTGACTATGCCTTATACAGAAGATATTTTTATGTAGGATAATTATGGCTTTTAAAATTGTTGTAATTGAAGATGAAGATCAGATAAGACGTGCTGTAAGAGTTATGCTTACAGATGAGGGCTATGAGGTCTTTGAAGCCTCAGACTTAAAGGAGGGGCAGATTGAATGCGCATGTCGCAATCCAGATATAATTATTCTTGATCTTGGTCTGCCTGATGGTGATGGCCTTAATCTTATATCAGATGTAAGAGCATACTCTGCAATTCCTATTATTGTGCTCTCTGCACGTGACAGTGAGCTGTCTAAGGTGGGAGCTCTTGATCTTGGAGCCGATGACTATCTTATAAAACCATTTGGCTCTAATGAGCTAAAAGCCAGAATCCGGGCCCAGTTGCGCCGCCTTTGTTCAAATGGTGACAGAATTACCTCTAATATTATAAATCTCGGTAAGAATGTAAAAGTTGATTTGAGTACACATTGTATATATAAGAATGATGAGATTGTGCATCTTACCAAGCTTGAGTATAAACTCTTACAGGTTATGCTAAAAGATCCCAACAAAGTACTGACGCAAAGACATCTTATGCTAAATGTATGGGGAGCTGCCTATGTAGAGCATCAGCATTATCTGCGTATTTATATGAATCACCTTAGAGTAAAACTTGAGGATAACCCAGCCGATCCTGATTTTTTAATAACAGAGACAGGTATAGGCTATCGTCTTGTTATTTAAACTACACTAAAGCCCTTTACCGCTCTTTTTTTAAGAGCGTTTTATCTGTTAAATTGTATCTGTAACACAAAAGGCTGTCTAAAAGGAGCATCTTTATTAGACAGCCTTTTGTCTATTAGTGATGAAAAGCCTGGGTAAAAGTGCATTTAGCTCTTATCTGCAGCTATTTTAGATGCCACAGCGCCACGCTGATCTTTATATTTGGCGTTGGCTCTCTTGTTATATGGCCTTAAACACTCACTCTCAAGCTGTTCAAAGTTTAGTGCTCCTATTGACATATGCGGTCTTAACACCAGTGTCAGCGGGCCTGCATTGCAAAACTCAAGCACAATATTGCCAGACCAGCCCGGATCGATACGATGAGCTGTAGCATGTACCATAAGACCAAGACGGGCCAGAGAAGATCTGCCATCAAGCCAGCCTACAATATCAGATGGCAGTGTTACACACTCATAGGTAACACCCAGAGCAAAACCGCCAGGCGGCAGAGTAAAGCCCTCATCATCTTTATCAAGCACAATAGGAGATGTGGTTATCTCATCAATAGTGCTGGCAATAACAGCTGAGCTGTTGCCAAGATCTAGGGCATTACGGGCCTTATGTGTTTTAAAGACGCGAAACTCATTGCCAAGAGTAAGATCGATGCTAATACCACTGACCTTTTCATTGTCAGGACGCGGCTCAATTATGATCCTCTTGTCATCAAGAGCCTGTAAAATCTGTCTGTCATTAAGGCGCATAATCTTTATCCTGTTTTCTTGGTGGTAGCTCTTTTACGCGGTGAAGCTTTTTTCACCTCACTTTTTTTAGACTTGTCAGTAATATCCCACTGCCTGGTCTTTTCATTGTAGAAGGCTGTAAAGCCTGTGGCCTTGCCATCTACAGAGCTCATAACATACTGCTGCTTGGTCTTACGTGAAAATCTTATCTCTGTAGGTATACCCTGAGAATCATAGGCAGGAGCATCTAAAAGATAATGGAATTTTGGAGATATTCTGTCTCTGTATGGCAGCAGCTCACTTACAAGAGGAGCTCTGGTCTCCCTGACCTTTGGGAAATTGTGGGCAGCCAGGAAAATACCTGCAGCACCGTCACGCAGCACAAAGTGAGAGCCAGGAGTCTTGCACTCAAGCTCTGGCAGATCAACAGCAGCCTCTTTTGGAGGTGCCACCTCACCATTTTTAAGAATTTTACGTGTATTGCCACAGCCTTCTGTGGTACAGGCCATATACTTGCCAAAACGACCCTCTTTGAGCACCATGGTGCCATGGCACTTGTCGCACTCAATGGTAGGACCTGTATCAATCTCTGAGGCAAAATCACCATCCTCAAGCACATAGCCCTGACACTGCGGGGCATTGCCGCAGATATGCAGTTTCTGCCTGTCATTGATTAAAAAACTGTCCATAGCAGCCTGACAGATAGGACAGCGCTTTCTCTGTCTTAAAAGATCAGCTTCCTGATCCTCTGTAAGTGACTTGTCATTAAAGTCGTTTAAATCAATTTCAGTAAGATTTAAAGTCTTTTTACATCTGTCCTTGGCTTTGACGCTCTTGTCATAATAGCCAAGACAGGCCAGGAAATTACCTGTCTTGCCAGAGTGGAAGGCCATATTGTACTTATGACACTCAGGGCACTTTAAATCAATCTGTATAATCTTGTTCTCAGGCATGCCGCCCTTATCCTGCGGCAATGCAGCCTTGGTAAGATTGAGTGAGAAATCCCTGTAAAAATCATTAAGGCTCTTCTGCCAGTCCTCAAGACCCTGAGCAATATGATCAAGCTGATCCTCCATAGAGGCAGTAAAGGTCTTGTCCATAAGGTTGGCAAAGGAGAAACGTAATCTGTCAGTTACAATTTCACCCATTTTCTCAGCGTAGAAACGACCACGCTCTACCTTGACATAACCGCGATCCTGAATAGTGGCAATAATGGCAGCATAGGTTGAAGGACGGCCTATACCATCCTTTTCAAGCTCTTTTACAAGTGTGGCCTCTGAAAAACGTGCCGGCGGCTTGGTAAAGTGCTGTGATGGAATAATGCTGTTAAGAGTTAACACATCACCCTGTGCCACCTTTGGCAGGATAACCTCATCTTTAACTGAGCTCTTCCATACACGACGATAGCCGTCAAATTCTATGACGCGGCCTGAGGCCTTTAGAGTGTACTCACCATTGTCCACACTTATAGTGGTGGTAAGATATTTCTGCGGGGCCATCTGACAGGCTAAATAACGGGCATAGATAAGATCATAAAGTCTTTTGGCATCCCTGTCGCCGTCAATATGCTCTGAGAGCAGATCTGCATGTGACGGACGTATGGCCTCGTGGGCCTCCTGTGCTGACTGCTTGGCCTTAAAGTAATTTGGTTTGGATGGCAGATAGTTCTTGCCATAATTTCTCTCAATTATGTCTCTGGCGTTGGCTATAGCCTCCTGTGACAGATTGACACTGTCAGTACGCATATAGGTAATATAGCCGCTCTCATAGAGCTTTTGAGCCACAGTCATAGTCTTTTTAACACTAAAGCCTAGCTTCTGATTGGCACTTTGCTGCAGTGTTGAGGTGGTAAATGGCGGCGGAGCACTGTTAGATCCGGCCTTCTGCTCAACCTTTGAGACAATATTGTCATTGCCCTTTAAGTCATTCTGTATGGCATCAGCCTGCTCTTTATTGCCAATCTCAATCTTTTTGCCGTTTTTATGGGTTAAAGACAGATTCAGTGCTCTACCCTCTTTGGTGCTGGTATTTACATCAATATTCCAGTACTCCTGAGGCTTGAACTCCCTTATCTCACGCTCTCTGTCAACAATAAGCTCCACAGCCACAGACTGTACACGACCTGCTGACAGGCCACGGCCTACCTTGGTCCACAGAAGAGGTGAAACCATAAAGCCCACGACACGGTCTAAAAAGCGTCTTGTCTGCTGTGCATTGACAAGATGCATATTAATCTGCTCTGGGTGCTCAAAGGCCTTTTTAATGGCAGCCTTGGTAATCTCAGGATATTTGACACGCCAGTAGCGTGAACTGTCACCGCCTAAAACTTCCTTTAAATGCCAGGCAATGGCCTCTCCCTCGCGGTCCAAGTCGGTTGCCAAATAGATTTTGTCAGCATCGGCTGCAAGTTTTTTGAGCTCTGAGACCACCTTTTCCTTGCCAGGCATAATCTCATATACAGCCTGCCAGTTGTTCTCAGGATCCACACCCATACGGGCTATGGCACTGTTATCCTTCTTGGTTTTGCTTTTTTTATCAGCACTTTGTCCTGTTACAGGCAAATCGCGTATATGACCCACACTGGCCTTGACGATATAATCCTTGCCCAGATAATTATTAATGATTTTTGCCTTGGAAGGAGACTCAACGATAACTAACGACTTTCCCATATAAATTCCTTATGCCTGTATTATCTTATATGTTCATAAGGCTCATCGTGCAGAGATGACGCCATCTGCTCTTTAAGATAAGTCTCTGGACTTTTTAAACTTACAAGATCTTTGACCCTGGAGATAAAATTCTTCTTGCTCTTTTTAGCTACAATAAGCTTAATAGCACAGTTGTAGGTCTGAGCCACACGTCTTTGTATAAACTCATCTGAGGTGGCTATCTCATCAATCAAAGATAGCTCTTTGGCATCGAGGGCCAGCCAGTGCTCGCCTGTTGCCACTTTGTCAAGATCAACCTGAGGTCTGAATCTTACAATCTGCTCTTTAAAGCGCTTGTGTATAACCTCAAGCTCCTCTTTAAACTTCTGCCTGCCCTCATCTGTATTCTCGCCAAACATGGTAAGGGTACGCTTGTATTTGCCGGCTGTAATTTGCTCATAATCGACGTTTAGCTTGTTGATGGCACGTTTGAAATTAGGCACACCTGCAACGACACCTACCGATCCTATATAGGCAAAAGGTGCAGCTACAATTTTATTGGCCACACAGGCCATAAGATAGCCTCCAGAGGCTGCCACACTGTCAACAGTGCACACAAGATTAATACCCCTGTCTCTGATACGGCACAGCTGTGATGAGCACAGACCGTAGCTGTTAACCATGCCGCCAGGTGAGGTCAGATTGACAATAACCTCATCTTTATCAGTTGCCACATCTAAAATAGCATCAATTTTCTCTCTAAGACTTTTAACCTCAGAGCCTTTGACCGAGCCGTTAAAATTGATTACAAAAAGATTGTGCGGGCAGAAAACACCCTGCTCCTCAAGAGCTTTGAGCTTATCAAGATGCTCTTTATGCTGCTCCTTAGTATTTTGCAGCCTAAGCTCCTTTTTCTTTTTCTCACTTAGCTTTTTCTTTTTGCTCTCACCCTCAAGGGCCTTGGCAAAAGGTGCTGTATCCTTTAGAGATTTTTGCATAAACTTTCTGCGCTTTTTATACAGACGGCGCAGATCTACAGCCTCAAGTCTTATCTGTGTCTCTTTTACACCTTTTTTTACATCATCCTTTAAGGACTTTAAAATCATTATCAAAAGAGACAGACCCAAAACAATAAGGCCTACAATTGACAATGTCTTTAAAAAGAAACTTAAAAGATCAAGAAAAAATTCCATACCCTGTTTCTACCTTATACTAACGGCCCTTTTTCTCTTCCATATAGGCGCGGCCTTCATCTGTTATAGACAGATTTTCATCGCCGATTACAATAAGTCTGTTCTTATAGAGTGAACCAATGGCCTTTTTAAATTTGCCCTTTGACATGTGCAGATAATCTTCAATCTCATCTGGTGAGGATTTATCTGTTATATCAAGAGTTCCACCCTGATTGTAGATAAGACAAAGAATGTCCAGAGAAGCTCTTTCAATACCCTCAACTCCAGGCTGTGACATGGATATATCAACACGTCTGTCTTCTCTTATATTGGCAATATAGCCATCATATCTTTTGCCTATATTTATCTGACCATAGACGCTGTCACGATATAAAAGACCATAAAAACTGTCATCTACAATAACTCTAAAGCCAAGAGGAGTGTGCGATACTGCAACAATCTTTACCTTCTGTCCCTTTTTGTAGCTAAGCTCATATGGCAGTCTGTCTTCTATATATTTATTAAACTTCTGTGTGCCAAAGAGTCGGCCCTTGTCATCAATGGCTATGAGCACTAGCGCATCACGACCCACCTCAAAACTGCCACGCTGCTCTGAGACCGGCATAACGAGCTCTTTTGGAATTCCCATATCAAGATAGACTGTACCGCACTCAACTGAGGTAATTCTAAGCTTGCCTGTCATGCCAAGCTCAAGATATGGTCTTTTGGCAGTAGCTAGCACCCTTTTGCCATCCACATAAAGAAAGACACGCAGAGTGTCGCCTTCCATTAAATTGTGCGGCAACTGACTTCTTGGTACAAACAGCTCTCCAAACTCAAGAGCATCAACAAAAGCACCCTGATCGGTTATATCCACTACAGTAATCTCAGTCATGTGTCCAAGACGTACATTTTCTGTCATTGCAAGGCCTTAAAATAATATAAAATTGAGATACTTCTTTTGTCCTTTATATAAAATGCTACAAATAAGTATATAAGATCAACAATTTTAATAAAATATTTTCAAATTTTGTGCAAAGTATGCATACCTAGGAACTTAAACCCTCATTGTAACATTAGCTTTGTTTGGTTTTAAAATTGCTAGGTCTCCTGGTGGTCGTCATAAATTTTATCAACATGGAGGCCTATGTCATTGTACCGTTCTGCATCTATTTATGATGGTATAGTTTGCAATATATCTTTATATAGCAGATTAAACTTATTGGCTCAACTTTGGCAATTGAAGGCAGAAGATTTAGCAGCAAATTTATCTTGCCCATAGGTATGTTATTGCCAATCTCACCACGCTTAAGGGCTGTGTGATCTTAGCAATGGTGCATATAAATGCTTTCTGCTCTCGTCATAGCTCTCAAGAACATACTCTCCCTTATAGTTAGGACCAAGGATAAGTTTCTGCCCTTTACCACTCTCTAAGATGTTTTTTAAGACATCAAAATAAAGCATAGGCACTGCATGAGATCCTGCGATAGTGTAATAGTAAAGGACACTGTGGATAAGGATTTGCCTACATATTCATTTATCGGCATAGCTCCAATTACATCATTCAGTGCGTACCTGGCAGAGCGATTGACCTTCATATCTTTGACTGTCAGTACCTGCGCACTTGAGCATGTGAATAAGAAAGCCTTAAGGCCATTGCCAAAGTAGCCTAATAGGCATAAGCCCATATTAAACCTAACAAAATAAAAAAACCTCTAGGAGTTGTCTCGTAGAGGGGCTAAATTATAAAATTAGCAATTTTTATGCTAAGGCAATAAGAACGGAAATAAAAAATATAAAATTTTGTACTAGTGGTATTAAAAGAAAAATTATTTTAGATTTAAACACATAGCAAACATACGATATTGCTGATGTACCTATGACAAAGTAAGTTAAGTATATGTGGATATGTGAAGTATATTCTATAATAAGATACCATGACAAATAACTACTACAAATTAACCATACAAATATACTGCCCATCCATTCAAAAAATTTAGAATCTATAAATTGACACATTATAATGCTAGTAACAAAAGGGCTTATCCATAACAACAAAAAGGCAAATACGTTTCTAAGCAGAAAAACACCATCAAAAAATTCATCAATTTTATTGATGAAATTTAAAAACTTCTGGCACATACTCTTTACACCTAAATAGTTTGGATAGCACTAAAAAATCATGACCTATATTGAATTTATCTCTAAATTTTCTCATATGTGTATTTTGTAAATTTATATAATCTTTGCTAAGTGTTGCTGTTGTATAATCTAATTGTTTTTTACTCCAATACCTCAAATCAGCATCATCTTCAAATTGGAAAAGATCATGCACATAAAAATATAACTCATTGACAGTTATTTCTCTAACGCCATTATCACATATTTTTATTGTTCCTTTGACTAGAGCTCTTATAGTATGATTTGCAAGGCAGGCGATCATTCCATTTACAGGCGGTATAGGTACAAGATTTACAGATATAAAGTTAAAATAATACTTTTCCCAATCTTTAGGCTCATGTACTGTAAAATCAAAATTGCCTCCAGTATCCCATTCTTTTAACTTTTGTAAATTTTTAATAAGTTCCTGTTGGCCATTATAAGACAGAGCGTCCAGTTTAAATGTATGGTAGCTTATTGAAAATTCGGGAAATGACATAAACCAATCAAGCTCCATTGAAAGAGTAAAAATAGGTGCATTGCCAGAATCTATATCAGACGGTTTAAGAGAGTATCCTAAGTTGCCGAGCCATTTTGCAAGCATCTTAGATAGTTCTAGCCAGCCTATTTTGTCATTTTCATTGTCGCAATCTCTTAATGCTTCCATTTTTGCGATCTGAGGCAATGCAAATATAACCTCATCTACATCTGACAAATTATTTACATTATCAATGTAGTTATTAGTGCACTTTACAAAATTGACTATATCATCAGGACCTAAAGAGTCAACTGTCACTGTAGGACTTCCTGATGCTACAGAGCCGCCAATTGAGACAGCATCACCTACACGACCTACGGGCTTGCCATTTACAAAAACTGTAGGACTGCCTGATGCAATTACATCAGAATGCGGATCATGCACGACACAGCCATGTGGTGCATAGGTACTGCCAACTACGCCTACAGGTTTGCCGTCTATCAGTACATTGCTTTCACAGCCTACAAGCGATGAAGGAGGGCAGTCATCGTGCCCTGTGCAAGTGTCGCCTTGTCTTGTTATTGCTGGCATAAAGTTCTCCTACTATCTGTTGTGTTTCATTGATGCCATCCTGTTTAATATATTCATCAAGTAATTTTATTTTTTAATCCTGTTTTATATGCTCTTACCTATGCTCCACTCTGGAAGTGGCTATAATAAATTAAATCTCATTGCTCTTTGTTGTAGTACTTGCCTATAGTGTCTTGAATGTAACCTAGCACGGTAAGGTTTTATGCTTTAGCTTTACCTTTGATTGGCTTACTGCCATACAAGCAATACTCAACATATACCTCTCTACACAATTAACCAAACAGTCACACTTTAAAAACCTTGGTCAGTAATAACCCTATCATCTTAATTTTTATATGCGCTTATCTGACAAAAGAATAATTTTTTTGTAACATCAACCCCCTAATCATTTTTGATGCTAAATATCATAGTTAATATAATTTGATAATTGCAAGACTTTCATTAGTTTCATATCTATTCGTATAATCTTTTATCAGAATATATGACTGAAACAGCAGTTACAACATATATCCTAGATTTTTTGTGTACAAATGAACTTAAGCCTTGATTGTAACATCAATTTTGTGCGGTATTAAAAAGTCTTTCGTCATATGGTGTGTATTGTAAATTTTATCGACCAGGAGGCTTACGTCCTTTTTAAGATCTATATCCCTTTGTGATGGCTTAGTTCGCATCATAGAATCTAAAAGACCTTCAAACTTGCTGATCTCATTGTATATTGTAGACTTAGCGCCTTTGACCATGGCTTTTAACAATGGTCCTATATCTCTGATAGAGGAAGCCATCTTTAACAGAGATATTTCCCGTTTTTTACGTTGGTCATCTCTTTTCTTTTTCTGAAGCTGTTTTGCTATAAGCTTTTTGATGAGGTATGAGCCAATACTTGCATAAATAAAGAGCAGGATAATTTCTTTGATGGACGAATTGATAGAGCAGAGGCTGTTGCTACTTTTAAGTGCTTTAAACATGATCTCGCAGGACCAGCGCGTCCTGTAAGTATCAGCTATAACTGATGCTGCTACACGGCTTGCATCTATGTTGGTGATGAAATAATTAAATTTATCATCAACAGGATTATAGATACGAATCATCCTTAAAACGGTATCATCGTTAACCTGCACAGCCATATCAACCAGAGGATATTTGCTGCCATTTAAGTGCTGACATGGTTTGCATCCTTCAAATTCATGTAACGTGGCTCCGTTGCCATCCATTGCATGAATAATCTTATAGGCGCAATTCTCCTTGCCTCTGAATATAAAATAATGCCCCTTGGATATAAGTAGCAAATATAAAGCTTCAGATACATATCCCCTGTCGCACAGATATAACACCTGCTCATAGATATCTGGTGACAGGTGCTCTCTTTCATTGGCTACAGCCTCCGTAATATCAATATGTGTAGGCATATTGTTTACAATAGAAAACCCCGTATGCAGTTTAATAGCGGCAGATTTTTTATCAGGGTTGGTCTTGTCAGGATTACGTGTTTTAGCCTTGCAGCTAAAGTTGTCATAGGCTGAGTATCTAAGGGAGATTTCAGAGCCGTCCACCATGATAATATCATTAACACCGACACTCTGCCTGTAAGCCTCAAGCAGTTTCAGACCAGTTTCATTAGTATCGTCTTTAACAAGCATAGAGAGGTTTTCTATAGTATTCTTCATAACTTCAAGCAATCACTCTGAACGCAAAATTATTTTAAGCAAAAAACTTATGGATTTTAATAAATGCTTAAAAATCAAGAGCTACTAAGATCCTAGGTATGCAAAGTCTGCGTTTTTTTTGCGGCAGAAAATAAAACAGCCACTGCAGAAACCTGACAGTGGCCATTTATTTAATAGAAAAATCTATTTGAAATTATACACGCATGAAGTCAACGTGGATAATGCGTGAAGATACAGGGTGGCGCTGCATAGCAACTGGCTTGACAGCAATAGCCTGGCCATCTAAATTGATGGTTGAAACTTCACTGTAGAACTCATCCTTGATTGAGGCAAGAATTAACTTCTTCTCATCTAAGGTGATTGAAAGAGTGTCTACACCAGCGCCGATGATGATAGCTGGAATCTGTGCACTACGACGAAGGCGGCGGCTCGCACCTCTCCCCAGGTCAGTACGTGCCTTAGCATCTAAAGTAATTGCCATTTTGGTAATCCTTTTTAAAATAAATATTAAAACAAAACTGTATTCTGCGACCGGAATACAGCGCGCAATATCTTACAATAAATTTACATAAAAATGCAAGATGATTTTTGGCTTCGTACTGCCTCTTTTATCTTGAAAAATGCACATATGAGACACAGATACCATGATAAGGCGCATTTTGATGTATAATTATATTAAGATTTATTGGTACCAGCCTGGGATTTATAAACCTTTTATACCCTTGGTGTACTATATTATGTGCGCCATTGTGATGCGCATATTGTCTGTCTTTTTATTTTAAATGCTTTGCGCCATGAGCCTTGCAAGTGAGTGTATGCTATGAGTGATGATTATACAAGACCGTCAAAAGATCTCTCCTTTATTGATATAGCACAGGCTGTATCCATGCGCTCAACCTGCCTGCGTCGCCGCTATGGAGCTGTCATTGTCTCAAAGGATGGACGTATTGTCTCAACAGGTTATAACGGCGCCCCGCGACACAGAGCCAACTGCACCGATCTTAAAGTATGCCTCAGGGAGATTAAAAACATAAAACCAGGCACCCACTATGAGCTGTGCCGTGCTGTACATGCCGAGGCCAATGCCATCATCAACGGCAATCCTTTGGATATTGTAGGTGGCACACTGTATTTATGCGGCACCGATGTTAAAACCAATAAGCCAACAGCTCATATGCGCCCCTGCGCCATGTGCGAAAGACTTATTTTAAATGCACAGATTGCCCGTGTTGTAATGCGCAATGAACATGGTGAGCTTATATCTATTGACCCTTTGAGCTTTGAGGATGATGCCATAGTCAACCCCAGTGCCATTAAAAGAATTACTAAAAAACTATAACCCTTGCTTTGGAGCTAAAATGGATTTACAACTTGAGCAGTATATTTTTTCCAGAAAAGCCATTATTTTTGATATGGACGGCACCTTGCTTAATACCGAGCCTTTACATGTCAGAGCCTGGAATCATATAGCCAAAGAATACGGCTTTAAGGAATTTGATTATGACTATATCAAAACTATAGGTGGTATACCTACTCTTGGCATTGCCGCTATGGTTATTAAAGAGAATAATCTTGATGTCAGTCCACAGGAGATCTGCGATAAAAAGACTGAGGCCTATCGTGATATTTATCTGCCAGATGCTACTATTTTTGAAAATATTGCATCTATTCTATACAAAGCCCACGACCTTGGTATAAAAACAGCCCTGGCCACTGGCTCCTATCGTAACGAAGTGCAGATACTTTTAAATAAATTTGATTTAAATAAATACTTTAATGCAGTTATAACATCAGACAATCTGCCACGTCCAAAACCACATCCTGATATTTATCTAAATGCCCTTAAGGCCATTGATGCAAGCCCATCTGAGGCCTTGGTCTTTGAGGATACACAAATTGGTCTGCAAGGCGTCAGTGCTGCCAGAATTGATTGCATACTAGTCAGTGAGGGCAATATTGTCAAAGGCCCAATCAAACCTGAATAAATAGAAGCTTATTTATTTAAAAGGCGCCAGATGGCGCCTTTTTCACTATTATCTATATAAAAACCTATGCAGGATTATCAAGCTTATCTATCTTAGGCTTTTATAAAAAGCACAGCCCATCTTAAGGCTCTTCAACCAGGGTTGGGAAGGACTCAAGCGGTCTTTGATTGATTCTGTCAGAGTCAAAGGCTCGTCTTGCATTCATATTCATCTCATCAATAGTGGCCATATCATCAACCTTGATTTCAAAGTCAAAGAGCTTTGAGTTTTCAAGAATGCGCTGTGGCTTTATTGATTTTGGAATAACAGGTACGCCTCTTTGTATATTCCAGCGCAATATAATCTGCGCAGGTGTTACCTTGTAGTAATCGGCAAGCCCCATAATGCGCGGATCATTGACCAAAGTACGGCCCTCACCGCCTAAAGGAGAGTATGCCTCAAGGCAGATCTGATTTTTCTTGCAGTAGGATAAAAGCTCATTTTCAGCATTTGCAGGATGACATTCAACCTGATTGACCTGCGGCACCACACTTGCAGAGCATTCCTTTAAACGCTCTAAATGGTGAATCTTAAAATTAGAGACGCCAATGGCACGACACAGCCCCTCTTTTTGCAGTTTCTCAAGCTCAAGCCAGGCCTGCTCGTAACCCTCAAATGGCCAGTGCAGAAGATACAGATCAACATAGTCAAGATTAAGACGGGTCAGCGAATCTATAAGCCCCTGACGCGGATTTTTAAAATCATCCTTCCACAGCTTGGTGGTAACAAAAAGCTCATCACGGCTTATAACAGACTTATACTCGGCTATGGCCCTGCCTACACTTTTTTCATTGCAGTAGACACGGGCTGTATCTATATGTCTGTAGCAGTACTCAAGGGCAGTTCTGACAGCAGCTCTTGTAGTCTCACCCATAGGCGATCTAAATACTCCAAGACCTAAAAGTGGCATCTTGACGCCATTGTTTAGTGCAAACTTTGATGTAATATCCATATTTATTCCTTAGTGCCTAAACTTTTACACATTATTAATCTTTAAAAAGGCCTCGCGCAGTACATTGCCATCTGCACCCTTTTTGGTTATATGCTCTGAAAGATAACGTCTGTAGGCCCTAGCTCCATTGATACCGTTGAACAGTCCTAAAAGATGACGGGCAAAATGATGCAGTGCTATACCTTCAGACACTAGTGCATCTGCCATATCAGCCATTTCATAGAGCACCTGCTCACGGCTTTTAATCTCATCTTTGTGTCCATACAGTGTGCTGTCAACGCTGCACAAAAGGTATGGATTATCAATAATGGCCCTGCCCAGCATGACACCGTCAACATACTTTAAATGCTCCTGACACTCATCAAGAGTTAAAATACCGCCGTTGATGGTTATTCTAAGATCGCTATGCCTTTGTTTCATGGCATAGACTCTGCCATAATCAAGAGGTGGAATACTTCTGTTCTCCTTTGGTGACAGACCATTAAGCCAGGCCTTTCTGGCATGCACAATAATATGTCTGCACCCTGCCTCATATATAGTATCTATAAGTCTGCAGGTAAACTCAAAGCTGTCCTCATCATCAACACCTATGCGTGTTTTAACCGTCACAGGAATGCTTACACTCTCCTGCATGGCTTTAAAACATGAGGCTATAACCTCTGGTGTTTTCATAAGCACAGCACCAAAGTTGCCGCTCTGCACTTTATCAGAGGGGCAGCCTGCATTTAAATTGATGGCACTGTAGCCACGCTCAAACCCCATTTTGGCAGCAACAGCTAGCTTTTTAGGATCAGATCCGCCAAGCTGCAGTGTGCATGGCAGCTCCTCATCCTTATAATCAATTAAAAAATCGCGGCCATGGTAAAGAGCATCGGCGGCTATCATCTCTGTATAGAGCATACACTCTTTGCACAGAGCGCGCGCCATACGTCTGAAAGTTGAATCTGTAACATCAATCATAGGTGCCACAGAAAATCTGTCAGCACCTGAAAAATAATTAATATCCCCCATAAATCTTACTTTTTCTTGGAGAGCTTTTTAGTAAGCATGGACAGACGGCTTGGGTGAATAGAATCACAGACCTGTGTACTGTCAGAGCCCATATAGGACATTCTTATAAGATTCTCTTTGACTGTATCTGTAAGCCAGCCTTTGAAAAATACCGGCAGACCTACAGTTATCTTGCTTACCTTCTCATGCAGTATACGTGTATTGTTATCATCAGGATGATACAGGAATTTACCTATCTCCTCGCCCAGGGCCTTTAACTGATCTTTATGTATACCGCGTGTGGTTGATGGCAGAGTTGAGAAGCGTATGGCATCATATTTGACATTAGGATCATCTGTTAACATCTGACAGATGCGCACATTGATGCCAATATCAGCTAAAAGCTCCTGTGCACCGCGTGAGGATATGGCACAGCTCTTGGCATTGACAATAACAAGATGGCTGTCAGTACCGTCACATAAAAGACGCATGCCTCCTGCCTTTAAACCCTCAGCTAGAGCCTTTGCATTTTCAACAACAGCCTTTGAATATTCACTAAATACACTATCCTGCATTTCATGCACACGGGCTGAAAGAGCTGCAAGCTGAGCTGTCTGCAGACCATTGTGACCTGAGGTTAAAACCACTCTGTCAATGGCAGAGGCCAGCTCATTGGTACATAAAATTACAGATGACTGTGGACCCTGCATACCGCCGTGGGCTGTAAATGTCACCACATCGGCATATGGTACAGGAGATGGCATTTCACCGCCTGCAATCAGGCCTGCTGTCTGTGAAATATCACACCATAAAATTGCACCGCATTCTTTGGCAATAACAGCACAGCGCTTATAGTCAATGGATAAAGGATAATTGATTGGTGAGATGATAATAAGCTGCGGCTTGCACTCTTTGGCCTGCTTTAAAAGCTTGTCATAATTGATACGTCCTGTGGCAGGATCAACACCAAAGTTTACAAATCTGTAGGCAAGGTTCTCTGAATTGCAGTGCTCTTTTTTGCGCAGATCAAGTGACATGACCACATCGCCACGCTTGGTTAAAGCCTGAAAGACTACACGTGAGGCTGCTTCAATGGTAATGGTTCTGACATTGGCATGCTCGGCACCAAAAAGATTGCACAGACGGTTGGCTGTCAAAGACTCAAGTCCTACAAGACGAGAGGCGGAAATATTGCGGCTTGAGTTGACAAGCACACTACCCATAATGGCCGCACACAAAGGTGAGGTGCTGTTCTCATCCGGGATAAATGATAAAGACAGGCGCTGATGCTCCAGCTCGTTTTCAAAATAAGTATATAAGTCAGGATCAAAACCTCTTATGACATTGAGCGGATTCATAGCATTTCTCCCTATCAAATAAACTAACTTTTTTCATTATAACAAAGCCTTAGTTAAGTTTAAAAGACACAGTAAGGCAAATATGCACTGCCACACAGTTTTAATAAAACTTTGATTTTAAATATATACATATGTATACAAATGCAGAAAAAACGCCACCTTAAAGGTGGCGCTTTTTGTAAGTAAAAATGCTTATCAGACCTCTGGGAAGAATGGCCAGAACAGAGGAATGATGGCTATACATACAATCATGGATAAAACCACAAGAGGAGTACCCACTACTATATAGTCTTTAAACTTGAATTTACCAGGACCCATAACCAGGGTGTTTGGCGGTGTGGCCACAGGTGTGGTATAGGCACAGGAGGCGGCAATGGCAATGGCCATAAGCACAGGATATGGAGATGCACCCATTTCATTTGCAATTGAGATACCAATTGGACATAAAAGAGCGGCAGCGGCTGTATTTGACATAAACTGAGTCAGACCGCAGGAGAGACAGAAGAGCACAGTCATAAACAGATATGGAGATGGTTCTGATCCCATCAGTGACACAACCTTATGGGCAATAAGGGCCCCTGCGCCTGTAGTCTCGAGGGCCTTGGCAAGTGGCAGCATACCTGCAAAGAGGAATATGGTGACCCAGTCAATACTGTTGTAGGCCTGTCTTTCGGTAAGACAGCCAAAGAGCACACATAAAAGAGCACCAGATATAGCCACCATTTCTGTGGTAAGACCAGGTATACCAAAACAGATACCTAAAATTACATAGCTTAAAATTCCAACACAGATAAGTCTGGCTTTAGGGCTGCCTGACATGCCTGCTGTTGCATCAATTGAGCCGACATCTGCATTATGGGCAGGAATAAGCTTGCGGCCTAACAGCAGCATATATACAACAGCTACAATAGATACAGGAATACCTATAAGACCAAATTCAAAAAAGCCAAAAGGCTCAATATTGGCACTCTCAAGCGCACCTGCTGCAATAATATTAGGTGGAGTGCCTACCATGGTTATGGTACCGCCGGCATTGGCAGCAACAGCAAGACCCATGAGCAAAGGCGAGGCCGGAATTCTACCTGCGGCACAGATACCTATAATAACAGGCATAAGACAGGCCACAGTACCTGTATTTGAGGCAAAGGCCGACATAATAATAGTGACAAGCATCATGGCAGCTAAAAGTGGCACTTCATTGGTACCTACCTTGTTGACCACCCAGTTGCCAATAGCCTGCGCCAGGCCCGATTCAAGCATGGCCGCGCCTACTACGAACATACCTGCAAAGAGAACCACTGTTGAATTGGACAGACCTGAAAACACCTGATTTGGTGCCAAGATTCCAAGAAAGCCTAAAGTCACTGTAGCACCTATAGATGTCACTGCCAGCGGAATGAGCTCGGTGATGAACAAAAAGGCCACTACTCCTAACACAATTAGGGTTATCGTTGCATTATCCATACAGCATCCTTAATCTAAAGCAAAGTGTGCTAATATAAACAGCACTGACATACTGGCCACAGCACAGGCTATGGTTTTTGCTATTATCAAGCCCTGATTTATGAAGGCTTAGGATAGACAGGAGATTAAAAGATCTCTTGTATATCAATGACAATATAACACTTTTACCATGTTTAATTTATCTTTTACCCTGTATAAGTTTGTTTTTATTCTGGTTTTGTGGCTGTGTTCAACTATTGCCTTTAGACTGTGGCTTGGAAACAGACGAGATATGCATTTTAAAAGATCACAGGCCCGACTTTTTCTAAGCAGAAAAAGCGTTTTTGCAGACTATCTGGCTATAGGCACACCTGTGGATATGACAGGTCTTAAGCTTTATGTGCAGCTTATTGTCATTCTTGCCGCTGAAACCATAATAGTGCTATCCCTATAGCCTAAATTTTTATGCAACATATAGGTTTAGGGTGTACTTAATAAAGATACGCGAGGAGTAATTCTCCGCCTTGCGTATCTGATTAAAGCTCCAGCTTCTTCGATTCTGGGATGCTTGTCTTAGGTTCTTCAAACAACTGAGAAATTTGATTTTCAAAATATCTCATCATTGGATTTGCATCACCTGATTCGTAGAAATCAGTCAAAACCTTATCAAAATTCTCAGATGAGTTTGCTAGGAAGCTTAAAGGCGCATAACCATGAGATAGCAAAACGCCATTCATCATCAAAGATGCTGTTCGCCTATTCACATCAAAGAAGAACTGATTTCTTGCCATGAAAAGAAAAACACCAATCGCCCTTTCTTTCGGGTCTGCAATTTCATTGCTAAGATAAGCCCCCCCCCTCTGTGCAATTTCCGGCAAATGCAAAGCTTCTGGAGGGGAATACATGACTTTATACAAGCCTACAGAGCCATTCCGAAACTGACCATAATTTTTAGCCTCGCCCTTGCCAGTGAGTCCGTGCAAGACGCAGGCAGTATATTTATTAAGACCAAATTGACCAACTCTGATCATTTCAGTCAGAGTCCTCATCCCGGAGAAATAATTGTCAACACGATTTAAATCTCGTATTGAAAGATCACTTACAGAATAACCGTGTGAAATCGTCACTGATTGAGCAAAAGTCAAAGGAATATGTTCAAGCGTTGATATAGTATGACACGCAATCAAAGGAAGATTCTTATCGAATACCCGAAGCGCTTCATCTACCGTTTTCTGAAACGGGATGTTCAATTGCAACGCTTCCCTATCCCAAAAAACACCATTTAATGCGTTAGACATTTCTTCTTGAGTTTGTTTTTCATTCTCGCACTTTAGATCGTTTCAAGTTTCTTAATTTTGTCATTCGCAGCAGACAAATCACTCTCATACCTGAAAAGCAATCGTTGCTTATCATTTTCAGTAGCTTCTTCAACGTTTCTGACTCGTGCATTGACAAGCGCAATCTGTGCATCTTCAAACCAAACTGTTCTGCGAGACTTAAAGTTTTCCCTGCAGCTTCTTTGATACACTCTTCTGCTGCAACCTTACGGCTTGCAACTTCTAGCATGTCAGTCTGAAACTTTTCATCGTTGGCAGAAAGCTGATCTTTCAGCTTTGCAGCGTTTGACAATCGTAAGTTATCGAGCATCTGCTAAACTTCAGCATCAAATATCGTTGAGATCAAATCAATTGCTTCTGCAGGATCTTCAAAAGGATTATAAACAAGCTTGAGGAACATGATGTACTCAATGGTAAAATATACGGAGATCTTATGGAAGATCTCAATGCTGTATGAAGAAGAGCTGATGCACCTGCTGAAGTTATACCTGATCTTGACGATGGGTACTGGGAAGTTGGTATTAAATCAAGCTTTGAGGCTTTAATAAAACTAGGTCTTTGCACAAACAAACAGGCCTCTGAAAAGCTTAGAAAAGCAAAAGCTGGCAGAACTTCTAAAGAGACAACAGAAGAGACATCACAAGAGATTGCGCCTGAGTCCAAACCAAATAGAAAGGCCAAGAAAGAGTTTACAGGCGCTCAAATATGTTATTATTTACACGGCTTAGTATTAAGAAACAATCTTTATTCATGTCAGGGTAAGATGTTGAATCTACTTAATAGTACAGATTTTTGGGAAACTTTTAATTAAATATTCATATGTGCAGGATCTAAACGCCCACTGACAACTTAGCCTTTTGTCAACTGACCTGTCAGTCAGGCTAATATGTAATGACTTTTGTAACTGAGGCAAAATTAAAATTTATTTTGTGGGTGATAGACTCTTGTGAGTTACATTTACAAGCATTGACAGTATGTATTCTAATTTATAAATAATGCTAGTATTATAAGGTTAAAGTGCTCACATGGATGCACTAAAGTCATGAAATTGCATACAAAGGTATTACATATAAATCTTGGAACCAATGGGATTTTATTATGAACACACACGCAAAGCCAAAAGTATTACCAGGATGTGAGAGCTTTGAAAAAATTATTACTACCAATGCATATTATGTAGATAAAACCTCATACTTAAAAAATCTCCTTGAAAGCTCTGATGAGGTTGAAAATGCCTTATTCACAAGACCCCGTCGCTTTGGAAAAACTTTAAATATGTCCATGATAAAGGCCTTTTGTGAGCTTGACTATAAAAATCCTGGGGATACAACCTATCAGCAAAAACTCTTTATAGACAATGGCCGTAATCTTGCAGTCTCTCAGGATGAGTATAAAGAGCTGCGTGATAAGGTTATGGGACAGGTGCCTGTTATCTATGTCTCCTTTAGAGGTGTTGAGGGCCTATGTTTTCATCATGCCGTTGATAAAATTATTACTAAGATAGCACTGCTGTATAAATATTTTCTGTTTCTTGCTGATAGTAAAAAAATACCTCAGGCGCAAAAGGATCTTTTTTTAAGCATTTACAATTTTTGTTTCAAACACAAAGGTGAATTAAAAAATGACGCTTTGCTTGATAAGGCAATATCCTATTGTGGAACCTTCATACCAACACTAGCTGATATGCTCTATACAGAGTTTGGCAGACAGGTTTTAATCCTTATAGATGAGTATGATGTCCCATTACAAAAGGCTGTTGTGGCCCAAGAGCCTTACTATGAGAAAATGCTTGGCATTATCCGTGATATAAGTGTTAATACCTTTAAACAAGATCCTGATGCCTGGCTGTATAAGGGTATTATTACAGGCTGCTTAAAAATTGCCCATCAAAGTGTCTTTACTGATGCTAATAACTTTACCACCTTTAATGTTAACTCTAAGCTCTATTCCTCGTTCTTTGGCTTTACGCAGGAGCAGACTGATAAAATTCTATGTGACTTTGGGGTAGAGTCTAAAAGAGATGAGATTAAAAAGTGGTATAACGGCTATAGATTTGGCCATGATTATGTCTACTGCCCATGGTCTTTAATGGAGTACTGTTTATCAGTAACTGATGGTAGCGAGGAGCCTGAGGCCTATTGGGTCAACACCTCTGGCAATGACATTATCACTCTGTACACTAAAAACTCAATTGAGGCCAATGATGCAGACACTACACAAAAGCTACAGGATTTAATGGATGGTAATTTGGTTTTAATAAAACTCTCTGAATTTAGTGTTTATCCTGATATTAAACAAGGTATGAGCTTTGATACCTTTTGTACCATGATGCTGCAAACAGGCTATGTCACCTTTGATGAAAATTCAAAACTCAAAGGAATGGTTAGCGTTAAAATACCAAACTATGAGGTAAGGCAAGCCTTTGAGACCAAATTATCTTTCTTTTATTCTAATGACAATGATAGCTGGAAAGATGAGGGCTTTAAGCTTTTAGATGCACTGATGGGCAATGATATTGACAAAGCTCAGGCCATTATAAACTCAGTCCTTGGAACCTATATAAGTATAAGACACTCAGGCTCTGAGCAATACTATCATGGCTTGATGCAGGGGCTTTTAATTAGTGCTGCCAGAAGTAAAAATATCACTGTCCTAGATGAGAATGAAAGCGGTCTTGGTTATAGTGATTTAATCTTTAAAGATTCTGTTAATGATAAAGCTGTTATTTTAGAGTTTAAACGAGCTAGAGTAAATGCAGATAACTGTCTAAAAGCAGCAAAAGAGGCCACAGAGCAAATCATAGAAAAGAAATATGCCTGCCTTTTTAGTGAACAATATACACAGGTATATGGCATTGGCATTGGCTTTTTCAAGAAAACATGTAAGATTGAATCCCTTGGCAATATTGCAAAGAAGAGCGGATCTGAATAAGAAGTGTTGTATTAGTGACAGATATGAGGTGAAACAATACTATAATCCATGATCAAGTGATTTTACTTACAATCTATAGAGATACAAGGCAGACATGCTTATACACATATTTTAGATGCCACCATAGGAGGCATCTATAGGAGAAGCTAAAATCAATCAGCGTATGTATAATACTGAGCGCATCTGCCTTATAACCACTTCCCAAAATCCATGGCGCATCTCGTAATCATAAAACTCGTCTTTTAAAAAATTTTGTAAAAAAGTGAACAAAAGTATCATATAGGTGTCTAATGCATGATTTTTCTTTATTTTTAATTTTGGGTTAATAATAGATCCCTATTGTGTTAAAATTTTAAGCCATTATGGTCAAGGTTAGATATTCACGTCAGATTAGACAGGAAGATTTTGTTTGCGCTGCCGATACACAAAGCAAGTTTATAGTATCTCCCAAACATATCTTTGCAATAAGTACAACAATTATAGTGTCAGTAGCTCTGGTGCTGCCTATGCACCTATTCAGCCCAGATCTGTCTGGGACCATTAATCTTGCCAGTCAGGAATATCTTGAATCAGATGACAATAAAATCATAGCTGATATCTCATCTGCCAAAACTGCAGATAACTCCAAGGAAAACTATGAAGATTACGATCTGCCATCTGCCCTCTTTGACAGTAAGGATCCTATAGTTACAGCCACAGCCCCTGCTACAGCTCCACAGATTGATGAGCCTGTAAAGGAAGTGTCACAGCCTGCCCAGGTTGTTGCTGCCGTATCTGATAAAAAGCCAGGCGATGCCAAGAAAAATGCACTGCCACGTCCTAAAGGCATGTGGTATACACAAACTGTGCAGTCTGGCGATACCCTCTCTCAAATTTTTAGCTATTTAAGTCTGCCTTATGCCACTTTAAACAAGCTTACAGCTGTGGCCAAGAAAAACGATCTGCAGCTTAGAATAGGTGAGAGCATACACTTTTTAGTTGATAATAAAAATATTGTAATGGAAGTGGTCAAGCCTCTTGATGATAACACTCAGGTGCGCTTTACCCGTATGCACGCCAATGACGGATTTAGCGTTGTCTACGAGGCATTAAATACACATGTGGACAGTAAAGATCTGATAAAGACCTTTAAAAACGCTGATACCATGCCTCTTGCCGTAGCTGCACAAAAAGAGCGTGAGCTGCGTGAAGAGCAAAGACAGCTTGCCATTAAAAAAGAGCAGGAACGACTTAAAAACCTCAATCACAATCCAAAGCGTCCGCGCCTGGTCATAGCCTCTGTGCAAAAAGGTGAGAGCTTTAAAAAGGCCGCCCACAGAGCTGGGCTTACTCCTACAGAGATTGAAACTATCGAAAAATACTCAAAGGGCAAGCTTAATCTTGCCAAAGTCAATACAGGCGACAGCTTTAGAGTGCTGTTCAACGGTATAGGCACACAGGCTTTAATCAATGCCTTTGAGATAAAATCCCAAAAGCAGGGCACCACTGTGCTCTATCGCAATCCTTCTGATGGCATACTGTATGAGGAAAAAGGCTATACACCATCTATTGGTGTCTTCAGACGCTTCCCTCTTGCCGGCAAGATTGAAATCACCTCACATTTCAATCCACAGCGCCGTCACCCTGTGACAAGACGCATAGCACCGCACAAGGGTGTTGACTTTAAGGCCAGCATCGGCACTCCTGTCTATGCTCCTGCTGATGGTGTAGTCACCTTTGCAGGCTATCAGAGAGCGGCAGGCTATTATATGATTATCCGTCATCAGGGTGATTATTCAACCGTTTATATGCATTTATCCAAAATGGAGGCCAGACGCGGTCAGAAAGTTACTGTAGGTCAGGTCATTGCCAAAACAGGCAATACAGGCCGTACCTCAGGTCCGCATCTGCACTATGAGATACGTATCAATGACAGGGCTGTTAATCCGTTGAAGATTGATCTGCCAAAATCAAATCATCCACAGCTGGCATTGCGTCAAAAGGAAAAGTTTAATAACAATGTGCAGGCCTTTAAGAGCGATCTCTATAAGGACTCACTTGCCAAAAGCACCAACTAAAAGATAGATATCAAGTGATAAAAGGCAATATCAAAGAAGAAATAGATCTGCTTACCAACTGGCTGGTATCCATACCAAGTATCAGCAACTCAAAGGGTGAGAGCGTAATTATAAAGGCTATCTATGATGGCCTTAGCGATTTTTCATACTTTAAGCGCTATAGCAAGGATCTTTTATATATTCCCCACGACGATCAGAAAAACAATTCTATTCTGGCCTTTGTGGAGAATAAGAAAAAGCCTGTCAATGACACTATTATTCTTGTGGCCAATGTCGACACCCTCTCAGCTGAGCGCTTTGCACAGTACAAACCCTATGCCTTTAAGGCCGATGATTTAAAAGAGAGAATAATTGAGTTAAGCGCCGGCCTTAAATACAATCCACATGATTATATGTTCGGCCTTGGTGTACTGCAGTGCAAATACAGCCTGGCCACCATGATAGCCATGGTTAAGGAACTCTCTGAAATACAGGATGAGCTTAACGTCAATATCATCTTTTTATGCCTGTCAAATTCACTTATTGACAACAGAGGCATTAAAAGTTCACTTGAATACCTTGATCTTTTAATTAAAAGAAGAAATTTAAATCCTCTTTTATCACTTAGCACCAGGCCCTGCGATGACAGACTTGAGCATAATGACAGACTTGAGATCTATACAAGCAACAGCGGTCTTTTAACCATAGGCTTTTATATTCTAGGACGCGGCTCCTCTCCAAACTCCCCGTTCTCAGGCTTTAGCTCCTCGCTTTTAACTTCCATACTGTGCAAGAATATTGAGTTAAATCCGCGCGTGTTGCAGCATATATCATCAAAAGTGCAGCTGCCTATTTTCAATAACATAAATTACAGACAATGTGCATCCTTAAGCTCTCCTGATTCCATTCAGATAAGCTTTTCCCTGCCGTTTTTCAATCTTGACTTCAATGATGCCATTGATGAGTTTAAAGAAATCTGCGCCCGCTCTATTGAAGAGTGCTCTGATCTTTTAGATGACAGACAGAATCTTTTAAGCTCCATTGAGAAAAAGGAATTTATACCTGAGGTTTTAGATGCTGAAGTTATAACTTTTGAGGATCTGTTTAAAAGAGCCTCCAAGGTTTATAAAGGAGATCTGCATTCGGCTATTGATGCCCTGTCTGAAAAGTGCCGCCGTGACGGACTTGGCAGCGAGCAGATTAATCATGCCATTATTGACAGATTAAATGATCTGGCCCGCCTGCCACAACCATCAATTATTATTTATGTCCACAATGACTTTATCCCGCAGCAGAATATACAAAACTACTCTCAAAAAGACAGAGACACTATGCTGATTTTAGATAAGGTTGTAAATTCCCTCAAAGACAGATATCCAGGCATCTGCCTTTCAGAGAGCACCTTTACCCACACCGATGCCAATTTCCTGCATCCTATTGCCCTTGATCGCTCTCTGCAGCAAATAAAACCAATTTCACCTTTATCTATTGAAAACTATTACTTTTTCAACATACCATCCATTACCCTGGCCTTAAAAGGCAATGACTGCTCCTATCCTACAGAGCGTGTGCACAGCTCCATGGGTATGTATATTGTTGATTTTATAAGCTCAATTGTCTTTGACAGCAAAATAAGCTCAGAGACAGTTGCCTCTAAAAAATCATCCATATCAGGTATAAGCGCGCTCACTGAAAGCCTGCTCTCCCCTGTTAAAAAGCTCTTTAGAAAGAAAGCTGCTGTTGAGGACACTGCTGTGACTACAAAGGATACTGTTGTCTCTGATCAAAACAGTAAATCCATGCCATCAGCTGCAGCTAAAGATGTAACTGCAGATGCAGCACACCAAAAAGATGAAACTAACACTGACTCTTTAGACAAGACAGACAATAGACAGCCTGAAGATAGTCAGACCTCTGATCTTAAGTCTGATACAAAAGATAAGAGTACTGATGGCTCACAAGAGACTGATAATGAACCTGCAAGCTTACATGGCAGTGGCAGTACAGACTCTAAAGATTGTGACAACAGTGGATTTGATAATAAGACAAATGCTGATGAAAATGACACATCTTTAAAAGCTGTACAGATTACAGATAATATTCATGATGCAAAAAGCCATGATCTGTCTATAACTGACAGTGTTGCAGACTCAAAAGATCTGGATCAGAGCAATGACAGCACTAGCCATGATGAGACTGCAGATACTAAAGATGCAGTTAAAGATACAGCAAAGAGTACAGACCTGTCAGACAGTGACACGCTAAGCCCTGATAAAGATGGTACAGATAGTGTTAAAAAAGATGAGATAGCATCTGAGAGTAAAAACAGCTCAGCTGCTGTTGGCAATCTTTATGATATGGCCAATAAAGAATAAGATCTGATTAATACCTGCCCTTATCTGTATTGGGCAGGATAAGCCTTTTTATAAATTATCTGCCAAAATTATTGGCTAAAGTTAAAATGGCAGAGCAGTCTATACGATTTAGCTCTCTGTAGGTGCCTATAGTCTCATTGCCCTCAAAATCAATATTTTTAACAATTTCACTTATATGCACACTGTCTATATTAAGATCACCAAGTGACTGCGGCATAGAGCATGAGTGCAGAAAATCTCTCAGGCGACTTATTCCCTCGCCTGCAGTCTGAGCCAGATTTTCAAAATTGCATGAAACATTGAATACGCGGCTTGCAAACTGTGCCATACGCGTCAGATCATGATTTTTAACAAATTCAAGATAGGCTGGCAGTACCACAGCAAGCCCTGCGCCATGCACTGTGTCAAAAAGCGTGGATATGGCTCTTTCTATAATATGTGTAGACCAGTCCTGCTGCCGTCCTGCTCCATAGAGATCACTGTGGGCAATGGTACCGGCCCACATCAGATTGGCTCTTGCCTCATAATTGTCAGGATCTTCAAAGACAATAAGCATATTATCCACAATAGTCTTTAATATGGACTCACAGATCATATCTGTCAAAGGCGCATCCTGTGTATTTGAAAAGTAGCGCGAGAGTACATGACAGAACATATCCACGCATACATAGCCCATATCAATTGGAGCTAAAGAGCGTGTCAGCTCAGGATTTAAAATGGCAAAGACAGGCACAAAGGCCTCAGATTTGGCATGCTGCTTGACTAAGGTGCCATCTATATCTTTAGTTATAATTGTATGTACACTGCACTCAGAGCCTGCTGCCGGCATGGTCAGTACGGCACCTATTGGCAGCGATCTGTATATATGTTTTTTCTTTGTGAAAATATCCCAAAAATCACCATCATAAAAGACACCGCCGGCTATGGCTTTGGCACTGTCAATTACAGAGCTGCCGCCAATTGCCAGGATAAAATCAATCTCGCGCTCACGACACAGCTCAATACCTTCATAGACTTTCATGGCACGGGGATTGACCACGACATTGCCAAGCTCATAAAACTCAATACCTACACGGTCAAAGGAGCGTTTGATACGCTCAAGCAGTCCTGATTTTTGTGCATTGTGACGGCCATAATGTATAAGCACCTTGCGGCCACCATGATTTTTTACAATCTGTCCTACGTCGTTTTCCCTGCCGCGTCCATAGATAAGACGGGTGGTATTACACAAATCAAAGCTTTCCATGTCAGGTTTCCTAAGAAATAGATTGTAAAATTGTAATTCACTTTAAGGTGCAAATCCAGCTGTAGCATTTTTGTATTATAATATTCACATGTGCCATTATAAAAACAAAAGGAGTACATGGTGCAGTTTCTAAAAGAGTTTGAACAGGTTATACACACCTGTCTGTGGCACAAATATGCTTCGTTCCAGGGCAGAGCCGATCCTAAGGAGTTCTGGCTGTTTATTTTATTTTTGCTGCTGGTAAACCTGGCAGCCGGAGTGTTTATATCTCTTATCTACCTTTTCTCCATGTCTATAGCAGTCATACTGCCAGCTGCAGGTCTTATTGTCGGCGGTATTTTAATGCTTGTTGCTGTACTGGCACTCTTTGCCCTTTTTATTCCTTTTCTTGCTGTAACCGCAAGGCGCCTGCATGACAGAGATATGTCTGCCTGGTGGCTGCTGCTTATGCTCATACCATCATTTGGAGTACTGGCACTCTTTATAATTTGTATTTTTGAGGGCACATACGGCGCCAATCGCTTTGGTGATACTGAAAATATCACAGAACTTTGATTTTTCAACATTATTGAATGGGAACATAAATTATGGAATTTACTCAGGCTGTCAGAACCTGTCTTTTTTCAAAATTTGCAACCTTGAAAGGCCGTGCCACCCGCTCTGAATTCTGGTGGTTCCAGCTCTTTCTTGTCATACTCGATTTTGTCCTGGGCGGCATTTTAACTATTGTATATCTATCGTTTCTGGCTCTGTTTACCGCCATGGGGTTGCCGGCTGCAGGCTTTGTCTTTGGCATAATTTTTGTAATTCTCTGTGCTCTGACAGTATTTTTGCTTATCATCCCAGAGTTTGCCGTACTATCAAGACGTCTGCATGACAGAGATATGTCAGCCTGGTGGCTTTTACTCCTGCTACTGCCAACCTTTGGTATTATTGCCATTTTAATCATAGCCGCCCTGCCAGGCACCAGGGGTCCAAACCGCTATGGTGAGGATGTTCATGAAAATGAATACAATACCTACCGTGATTTTAAATATGACAGATCACAAAATCATGATGAGAATACTGCCAGTGCTGGTGCTGCAAGACTAGATGGAGCCTCTCAGGACAGACTTGATAATGGCACTGTAGACAACCTTCCAAGATAAAAGCTTTTATTGCATAGTGATTTAGCCACAATCCCCATGACTTTTATAAATGGAGATGATGGCTAAGTCACTTAAAAAAATCTGTACTCTTAATATCAAGCGCTCCTATCACCCATCTTTAATCAGTTCATATGTTATATAATCCTGGCTTTTTATAAATAAAAAAGCTGCACACGTTAATAGACTAATATTAAAATATGCAGCTTGGTGTAAGCCTTTTTCTATATAGTATTGCAAGAGTATGGAGAACAACAACACTTATACACAAAAAGGCCGCTTATTAATCTACAAGCTAAAGTCAAACGGCACTCCATCAAAATGCTCATTTAACATTGAATATAGCTTTGGATAAAAATCTTCTCTTACTGCTTTGTTATTAAAAAACTCATCAAGGAGGGTCACACCTGTATTTATCCTGCCAGCCTCAAGTTTTGCAGGATCGGGCAGTTTTACCAGTTTGGTGCCCTGCACCTCCTTACTTTTGCCTAGCATATTCTGCCTGTCAGTATTGATAAGCATATAGATGCCATTATCAAAGCCACGGTAGACATCATGCACTACAATATCCTTGCGATAGCTTAAAAAACACATCATTGTAATAATCTTTATTATATATAACATAATTTTACAGCATGTACTCACAGGCCTTTTATTGCCAATTTATTTAAAATTATCTATAGTTATTGTTAAATTTATATTAAAAGGCTGCCTATACTAAAAGGCTGTGCACAAAGTTATGGCTCTAAATTAAATAGTGAGCCAAGCTATGTCTTAATGCCTGTCTTTATTCACACTCTAGGATAAGAGTATGCTTTAAACTAATGGCAGCTTTATCTGCTACTTTACTTAAAGATAACTTATAAACAACAAAAGCACCCTAAAGGAGCCTGAGGGTTTATGACATTTATAGAAGCAATTGAGATATGTCTTAGCAAAAAATATTTTAACTTTAAAGGCAGAGCCTGCCGCAAAGAGTTCTGGTTCTTTTTTCTCTTTTATGTACTCTCCTTTATTGGCATGTCCATCTTTAGCATCTATGCCTCCAACTTTTTTTCAGGCAATATCGTAAATAACGTGATAGTGGGCATAGTCATCTTTTTATTTATTCCACTGATGGCTGTTACATCAAGACGTCTGCATGACAGCAACCTCTCTGGTCTGTGGCTGTTTTTGCTGCTGCTCTCAAGCCTTGGTGCCCTGGCGCTTTTAGTTTTATGCGCACGCCGCTCAAGCCCATATGCCAATCGTTTTGGCCCCCATCCATTTGCACTGCAGGATGATGATTTTAATCACGGCTGCTACACACAACAGACAGGCAGGACCCAAAGAGATGCAGATGAGAGTGTCAATGAGGATTTGGACGCTAAATCAAACTCTTATAATAATACTGTGCCTGATGAGCCTATAAATAAGAACGACACAAATCAGAGTAATGATTTTACAGATCAGAGCTCTATGAGCTCTTTTACAGGAGATGGAAAGACAACAGACTATAGTGCATCTGAGGTTAAAGACTACAGCTCTCTTGGCAAATAGCCACACTCTGCACCCTTTAGAATATGCTATTTATGGGCATATTTTTATATATGCCCTTTTTAGAGCACCTCTTTACAGGCCTGTGACAAAAAATCATCTTTTATAAAGCTAAAAGCCTGTCTTAAAGCTCCCTGCATCTCCATAAAAACAAACGTTTGCCTGTAAAAACTCAGCACACAACATACTGATTTATAAGATCTTTTAAATATATCAAGAAGATTAGGTCTAAATTTAACAAAAAAGACTTTTATTTTCTGTCAAATCATTTAATATACGCAAAAAATATAAATAACTCTCATATTTATGGGAATCCCTTTTTCACATTGTATTTAATACAGCGTTTTTGGAGATAAGGCACCAGTGGAACAGACTTCTGAGTGCATGGCAGTTGCACAGACTGCATGTTCAAAAAATCAAAATCACAGGGCAGGTGAACTGCCAGGTCAGAAATTAACACCTGAGCAAAGAAATAAAAAACCTGTTCTTCAGATTAAATCCATTACCAAGTCATTTGAAGCCTTCACTGCAGTTAATGATGTGGATCTGACCTTGTATGAAGGTGAGATCTTTGCACTGCTTGGCTCATCAGGCTGCGGTAAATCCACGCTTTTACGTATGCTTGCCGGTTTTGAAACCCCAACTTCCGGTCAGATACTGCTAGACGGTCAGGAAATTACCAAGGTTCCGCCTTATAAAAGACCTGTAAATATGATGTTTCAGTCATATGCTCTTTTCCCATATATGACTGTAAGACAGAATATTGCCTTTGGCCTCAAACAGGACAAGATGCCTAAAAAGGAAATTGATGCCCGTGTTGAAAAAATGCTGTCACTTGTGCACATGGAAGATTATGTGGACAGAAAACCCCATCAGCTCTCAGGCGGACAAAGACAGCGTGTGGCCCTGGCCCGCTCTCTTGCCAAAGAGCCAAAGGTCCTGCTGCTAGATGAGCCTATGGGTGCGCTTGATAAAAAGCTGCGTGAACAGATGCGCCTTGAGCTTGTGGATATTATCAATTCTGTAGGTGTAACCTGCCTTATGGTAACCCATGATCAGGAAGAAGCCATGACCATGGCTGACAGAATTGCCATTATGGACAGAGGTGAATTTGTTCAGATAGGCGGTCCACGTGAGATCTATGAAAACCCAAACTGCCGTTTCTGCGCTGAATTTATCGGCTCTGTAAATATCTTTGACTGCGTGCTTTTAACCTCAAATGCCCAGCAGTCTTTAATCAAGACCAATGACTTTGTACACTCAATTGAACTCTCACACGATATAGATCTGGCCGACGGCATGCCACTTACCATTGCCATTCGTCCTGAGAAAATCTATATCTCCCACAAAAAGCCTGCCGAGCTTACCAACTGGTGTGAAGGCACTGTAGAGAATATTGCCTATCTTGGTGATATTTCCATCTACTATGTCAAGCTCCTAAGTGGCCGTATTGTGGCAGCCACACTGCCAAATGTGGACAGATTTAAAGAAGGTCTGCCTACCTGGGATGATCATGTGTATCTAAGCTGGGATTTTGAATCCTGTATTGCTCTTACCATTTAAGGTTTTGTTATGTCTTTTAATGTTGTTAATATGACCTTTATAAGACGTGCTTTTCAGCAGAAGAGTAAAGTTATGTCAAATCCTACACATGCCAATACCTGGCGTGACTACGCGCTTATTTTTGTGCCATATCTGTGGATGATACTTTTCTTTCTACTGCCTTTTCTGATTATCTTCAAGATATCGCTGTCAGTAACGGAAATTGCCATTCCGCCATACTCTCCTATTGTGACCTTTGAAGAAGGTGCCATGCAGATTATTCTGCATCTTGAAAACTATACATCCATCTTCACCGATCCTGAGGGTACCTACTGGCGCTCATATCTAAAATCAGTTGAGGTGGCAGGTTTCTCAACCCTTTTATGTCTTATTATAGGTTACCCTTTAGCCTGGGCTTTAGCCACTAGCAAACCTGCCATGCGCAATGTTCTGTTTATGCTGGTCATCATGCCAAGCTGGACCTCATTTGTAGTGAGAATCTATGCCTGGATGACCATTATGAAAAAGGACGGTATCATCAATGATACGCTCATGGCCCTTGGTATTATAGACAGTCCTATTGCCATGCTGCAGACTGACTTTGCTGTCTATGTCGGTATTGTCTACTGCTATCTGCCATATATGGTGCTACCGCTGTTCTCTGCCCTGATGAAGGTTGACTACTCACTTATCGAGGCAGCCTACGATCTTGGCTCAAAACCGTTTAAGACCTTTTTCTCAACTCTGGTGCCGCAGACCAAATCAGGTATTGTGGCAGGCTCCACCCTGGTCTTCATCCCGGCTCTTGGCGAGTATGTAATCCCTGAGCTGTTAGGAGGCAAGGGCTCTATTTTAATAGGCCGTATTCTGTGGCAGGAGTTCTTTAACAACAGAGACTGGCCACTGGCCTCAGCTGTTGCTATAACCATGCTCATTATTCTTGTAATACCTATTGTCTGGTTCTACAAGCTTGAGCGTAAGGAGCAGGAGAAGAATTATGGGAAATAGATCATCACTGCTGCGCTTTGGCGTTTTGTTTGTAGCTCTGTCATTTTTATATCTGCCAATCTTTACGCTTATTATCTACTCATTCAATGAGTCAAAGATGGTAACAGTGTGGACAGAGTTTTCTTTAAAATGGTACAGAGCCCTCTTTAGCAATGCACAGATTGGACAGGCCGTTTTAATCTCCATTACTGTAGCTTTAATGACAGCTGCAGCCTCGGTGATTATAGGCACACTGGCAGCCTTTGTGCTCGTGCGTGTCAGAAAGTTTAAAGGCGAGTCAGCCTTTGTGCTCTTTATGACAGCTCCTATGGTACTGCCTGAGGTCATTACAGGTCTTGCTCTGCTGCTGCTTTTTGTAACATTAGGCGAGGTTATTCCATGGTTTTCAGACAGAGGCATTTTTGCCATATGGATTGCCCATGTAACCTTCTGTTCTGCCTATACCACAGTGGTTATAAGATCACGCTTTAGAGAGCTTGATATCTCTATAGAAGAGGCCGCCATGGATCTGGGCGCAGGTCCTATCAAGGTATTCTTTGCTATTATTCTGCCTGCCATCATGCCAGCAGAAGTGGCAGCCTTCCTGCTCTCCTTTAGTATGTCCATGGACGATCTGGTAATTACAAGCTTTATTGCAGGTCCTGACTCAACCACACTGCCTATGCTTATTTTCTCAAGCGTAAGACGTGGTCTGTCACCTGAGATTAATGCTCTGGCCACTATTATTGTGCTTATTGTATCTCTTGCCACAACATTGGCCTGGCTCTCTATGGTCAGAAAGCAAAAGAGAATGGCTGCAGATGCGGCCAAGGCCAAAAAAGAAACTATAGCAGAGCAAAATGCTATGGACTTTAACGGCTAGACTTTATCAGTAAGCAGCAAGGTTTTAAGGGCATGCACAGCATGCCCTTTTTACTGCCATCTTTAAGACCACTGCCTTCCTTGATTACATCAAAGCTGCATCTTAAACACACACGCACTCTTCATCTTAAAAGAGCCTTTACCTTTTAAATCGTGAGCAAATACACTTTTGCTATGATTTTTCTCCTGCCATCTGCTCTTGCATAACTGTTTTACATACAGCCTGGCTTCTTACTTTTTACAGTGTTTTTAACTTAATTTTAGACTTTGTAAAAAATAAGATTAAAAAACAAAGAACTTATAAAAAAAGTGGTATAAAAAATGCTTTTGTGGGTAAAGATTAGACTTCATCTGCCGTTAATATCAGTTAACAGGAGATCTTGCTTATGATAAATGTAAACAGCCCAACACAGATACATAATGGCATAGCGCCGCAGGAACAGTATCAGAATCTTAATGCTGTTGCCCAGCAGGTCAGCGCCAAGCCACTGCAGCTGCAAAATGATAATGTAGATCTGCAAAAGGACAGACCTTCTGACAAGGATAACAGTCACTTCTCACACAACCGCCACACTGCTCTGAAAGCCTACTTAGGTCTTAACTCCAAAGAGGCAGCACCTGCCACACCTGTGGCAAAAGATGCTGCAAACGGCAATGAAAGCACTGATGATAAAACTGCCACTACCAAGGATGTCAAGGAAGGTGAAAAAAAGCCTGGTGAGACTAAAGAGCTGACAGAGGAAGAGCGCAAGCAGATTGAGGGCATGAAACAGCGCGAGGCTGAAGTGCGTTTGCATGAAAATACCCATAAGTCTGTAGGAGGTCATCTTGCCTCTGCTCCATCATATGAGTATGAAACAGGACCTGACGGCAAAAGATATATTACAGGCGGTCATGTAAATATCGATGTCTCTGAGGAAAAAGATCCAAAGGCCACCATTGAAAAGATGCAGAAGGTAAGAGCAGCAGCCCTCGCCCCTGCTCAGCCATCATCTGCCGATCGCTCAGTTGCAGCTTCAGCTCAGCAAAAGGAAAATGCAGCCCGCGCTCAGATGCGTGAGCAGGCACAGGAAGAAGCTCAAAAGGCTATGGAGGGATCTTCTGATTCTGACAGATCCTCATCTGCAGACACTGATAACACCATAAAAGGCAATGAACACACCAATAAGCGCAGCACAACTGATGAGCCAAAGAATAATGACAATCAGCCAGCTGCCCCTGCTGTCATAAGCAAAAAGCTTGAAGGTTATATGGGCGTTTAACTTTCATTGATTTTCCGCACTAAAACGATGCTTTATTTTGATAAAGCATCGCTTATTTTGCCCGATCCTCCTATTTATATGCTATAATCCAATCAATTTTAAATGCATTTGCACCAATTTGGTGCCCAATAAAAGATTCTGGAGTTTCTATGGAGCCATATTACGCAGGCATTCTGTCTATTCTACCTCCTGTAATTGCGGTAGGACTGGCTTTAATTACCAAAGAGGTGTTCTCATCTCTGATTATCGGTATTCTGACCGGTACATTAATCTACAGTATAGGTATAGGCGGTGACTTTGTTGCTGTTAAAACCATTGAAAATGCCTTTTCTGTAATGGTTAACAAAGTAGATTTTAATATTATTATCTTCTGCTCATTACTCGGCGCCCTGGTTTATGTAATATCTATGGCCGGCGGATCAAGAGCCTACGGTGACTGGGCTGCCACCAAGATCAAGAATAAAAAGACAGCTTTGGTTTCAACCTCAGCTCTTGGTGCCTTCATCTTTATTGATGACTACTTTAACTGTCTGACAGTAGGCACAGTTATGCGCCCTGTAACTGATAAATATAAGATCTCAAGAGCCAAGCTTGCCTATATTATCGATGCCACAGCTGCTCCTATCTGTATTATCGCCCCTATCTCCTCATGGGCTGCAGCAGTAGGCTCAAACCTAAAGGATACAGGTGCCTTTGAAAGTGAAATTGAGGCCTTTATCTCAACCGTGCCTTGGAACTTTTATGCCCTGGTCTCTTTAGCCATGGTTATTTTAGTAGCTCTTGGTAACTTTGATTTTGGCCCTATGCGCAAGGCAGAGCAGGCTGCCGCCAAGGGTGATCTCAACGGTGTGCAGGATACATCTGAAGAGGACTTTGATGTTGTAGCCAAAGGTACTGTGCTTGATATGATAGTGCCTATTGTTGCTCTTATGATCTGTGCCACCCTCTCACTTTTATATGTAGGCGGTTATTTTGGTGATGATCCTGCCTATCACACATTAGGTGCCGCCTTTGGTAATACCTCAGCAGGCCCTGCTTTAGTTTTAGGCTCTTTTGCAGCCTTAGGTGTAGCCTTTGTACTTTTCGTAGGCAGACGTCTTTTAACCCTCAAGCAGTTTATGCAGGGCGTTTTAAAGGGCGTACAGGCTATGATCCCTGCCAATATGATTCTGGTTCTGGCCTGGGCTATATCAGGTGTATGCCGTGATCTGCTTCAGACCCCTGTCTTTATTTCAACCTTAGTTGAAAATGATGCAGGTTTAGTAGGCAACTTCCTGCCAGCTATTATTTTCGTAATTGCAGGCTTCTTAAGCTTCTCAACAGGTACAGCCTGGGGTACTTTTGGTATCTTAATCCCTATCGTGGTAACTGTAGCCGAGGCTATTGACCCTACAGGTTCTCTGACCATCATTACTCTGTCAGCTACCCTTGCTGGCTCTGTCTTTGGCGATCACACCTCACCAATTTCAGATACCACTATTCTTTCATCAGCAGGTGCCGGCTGTGTTCACATTGAACACGTAGCTACACAGCTACCATATGCAAGTATCTGTGCCCTGTCAGCCTTTATTGGCTACATAGTTGCAGGCTTTACCGGCAATCTTTCCATCTCACTTATCACTGTATTTGTGATTATGGTTGCCACTATATCAGCTCTGCATTTGAGAAATGTTAAAAAAGAAAAGCTGGCAAGTGCCTAATCAGGCATAACAGTTTAAAAAGCCCTTAAGTCAGACTTAAGGGCTTTTTTCATAAAGAGCGCACGGAGATGACACTTTGACTTTTAGGTCCGCGCTTTAAATAGTCTATACAGGCCAAAGACAGATCCTTATACGAGATGGAACTGCGCCCTGTCACATCAAGAGGCAGCACATCATCACTAAACTCATAACGCCCCTTGCCATAGCCCTTTTCATCAAGATGCATAGGTGGACATAACAAAGACCAGTTAACATTGTTATAATCACGCATGCGCTTTAAGGTTAAGATCTGACGCGTAGCATCACTGCCCCTGATGGAGTTTTGAATATCCTCATTATCTCCAAAGAGCTCTGTTTTGCTTTTATCTGTATATAAGAGTGCAGGCGAGCCTACACACAAAAGCTTTATATTCTCCTTTTGCAGCAGATGGCACACATGCAGACATGGCAGACGCTCAAGGCTGAATGAGGCTATATCTAAAAATGAAGTGGCATCGATAAGAGCATAGAATTTATTTATATCGCTGTAGACAAGATCGGTATATGAGCAGAGCTTTACCGGACCGTTGCCTACTAAATCCTTATAATCATTGACAATTGAGGTAACCTGAATACCGCTGCGCTCTGCCTCAATGACAATAAGCCGCCCAAGTCTGGTATTGGCCCCTATTACTGCAATCTTCATAATAAAAACTCCTTATCCTCTCTGACTGTAGAATATTCTCACAGCAAATGCAATGGCAACAGCCTAGCAGCATCTGCCCAAGATCACAGATTTTAAGACACGCAATTAAAATACAAAGGCTTCAATACCTTTAAGGCTATATTGTAAAAAAATCATACTTGCATAAAGACATGAGATTTTTTGATCTCTAAGAGTGTTTTATATAAGGATAAGTATGCTTATGTTTAAAGTAACAGATTGGCGTGTACATCTTTGAGATTTTATCTAAAATGAGGTAGAACACTTCAATCTTTTAAATATTAAGGTTTAGCAATGAAAGGTAGCTTAGAAAATCTCTTTATAATAAATAAAGATGATGTATTAAAGCTTATTGAGAAAGATCAGGATTATAAACAGCTCTATGAGAGATTTTCTATACCTGACAGGCAGTGCTATCATACTTTTTTTGAGGCTCTGGTTAAGACTGTAATATCACAGCAGCTATCAAATGCCGCTTTAAAAACTCTTCTTGGCAGAATTGATAAAAAGGCCCTGTCAGATCCTACACTTATGCTCAAATCCTTAGAGAATGGCACATTGAAACTAAGCCTTGTCAAAAGAGAGTGTATTGAGCATATATGTCATGATTTTTTAAATAATAATCTAAATGATGTCAATGCTCTGCTAGTTTGTCATTAAAATTGCTCATAATTATGTCCTTATTTAATGGCTTTTCTGCTATTTTATTGTTGACACTAACTGCTTTATTTCTGTCGCCTTTTTGACCTCAAATTGTTGTCTCCATTTGCTCGAGTTTGTCGGCAATATCTGTTTAAAGTATGTTGCCACTAATTGCTTACAATTATGTCGTAATCTTGTCTTGTTTGTGCCTACAATAATAGTGTCACCACCTGCTCAAATATGTTGTCTATAACTGCTCTTTTTTGTCATAACCATATGATTGCAATAATGTTTTTACCACCTGCCAATTAGTCTGACGTAATACTATAAAAATTTTCTTAATATTCATTAAAATGATGACAATTGGCTTGTATTATTGGGAGAGGTGGCTTATGATTGTAGGCACAGCTTATCCTGGAAGCTTCACAGGATAAGCTCAATTTAACACTAGTTTAAATTCTTTAAAATTAGGTCAATAACCTCGTTATTGGCAACCTCAGTTACGGTAGCTTCGGTTACCTTCTCTTCACGCTTTAAGCATGTATAGCTTAAAGCGTGCATACAGATCTTATTAATAAGTCGTGGATTTCCTCCTGAGAGATCGCCTATCTTTTCCACGGCCCTATATTCAAACGGATTATCTTGACATCTTGACCACTTTAAATGAGATCCTATATAACTGCCAACCTGCTCATTTGTCAGATTCTGCGTAGAACTAAAATACATAATCCTTTGAGTTATAGCCTTGCACTTATCTGTCTTGAGCACAGACAGAATTTCTTTTTGGCCTGAGAGTATCAGTGTAAGCGGTGATCCGCTGTCATAGCTGTTACCGTTGAGTAAAAATCTAATCTCCTCAAGCAGGCTGAATTTACTGTACTTATTAGCCAGCAGGTGGGCCTCATCAAATATCAGAATTACCTTTTTACCGTGGGTCTTTCTTAATGTCTCAATCTCTCTGTGCAGCTGCAGACGCGCATCATTGACATAATACTTTGACTTTACACCCATCTGATTTAATGGAGCAATATACATCCACCTGGGTGTGGCATTAGACAGTGATACATACATCACTGTATGTTTTTCTTCATTAAGCTGAGATGTAAAGTAGCGCAGCAGTGTGCTTTTACCTGTACCAGGGACTCCGGTCAGCAATGCAAATGAGTTGTTCTCAATGGCCATTTTTAACTTCAGGCATGCTCCTCTAAAAATGTCTGTCTGATAGAGAAAGCCAGTGTCAATATTATTTGTAAAAGGGGTATATTCCATCTTAAAGTAGTCTAGCAAATCAGTGCTTATCATAATTATTTATCCTCATCTGTCTTGATTGAGCTTTTGTTGTATAAAGAGCTATTTCCTGGCTCTGTGCTATAGGAGGCCGAGCCTTGGTGGAATAGCTCTTTCCTTAGTTGCTCTTCAAAATCCTTCTCTGTGGTATAAAGATCTCTATCCTTATACAACCTGCGGGCGAGCCTTTGTATAGTTGGCTTTATTTCATCAGGCAAAGACTGAGGCATGTCTTCTGATCTATCAGATGCACGTTCGGTAAAGTCAATATTCTCTTTGATTTCACGCTCATACAGCGGTATAAATTTATACATGCTCTGTGAGAGGCTTTCTTTTTTTTCTTCCTCAGTAAGCTCCTGTACAAGCTCCACTGAATTGCCCACTAAAGAGCAGTGCACGACCACATACTCTCCACTTTTGGCGCTATTTGCAGGCAACTTGTAATAACGGCCTTTTATGTGTATGACGCCATCCTTGAGGACCTTACGAGAGTACTCCATAGTAAAGGCCAGATTCACAATATCATCTACAGGTCTTGCTACAGGCTCTATATATTTGTAAAAATATTCTTTAGGGGATAGTGTTACCTCTGCATCTGTTCCCATATTTTCGGTTAGAGCTGAATGTGGTGTTTCGTTGTACTCTGCAACCCACTGTTTTACAAGTAATTCAACCATACTCAGCTTTACATTATTCATACCTTCAAGCTGCTTTAATACTTTATCTAAAGTACCATTTAAACGTTCAATTGCCCCTTTGCTCTGAGGTTTATATGGTTTTGAGCGCTTATGAGGAACTCCTAAAGTGCTGGTGCAATGCTCCATTGCAGCGCTCTTATATACAGAGCCCTGATCTGTAAGAATGCTCATTGGAATACCATAGCCTGTAACAAGCTCTCTAAAAGATGACAGAACCAGGCTGTTATCCTGGGTGTCAGATATGGTTGCCACGAGGATCATGCGTGAGGCATTGTCCATCCATAGATGGATATATGGGGTTACTGGCATGCCCTGCTCATTAACACAAAATGATTTTCCAGCTATTTTAATATCTGCCTGAACCTGCTCCATAGGGAGCTTTTTACGATAGGCTCCGAAAAATGCTGTTCCTCCTTTTTCACGCTCTCTTAAAAGCTCCCCACGAGAAAAACCTTTCTGCTGTAAATGCCTCTGTAAAGTAGAGCGCTTTATAATGCCCTTTATGTTTTGGTGTTTTTCTTCCAGACATTTAATGATCTCAACTACTGAAATGGTAGGACATTGCCTGCGCAAGACTATTGCTTCATCTAGTAGACTCTCAAAACTGATGAACCTCCTTATATCTGAGCGAAACTTCTTATACTTTGGCTCAAGTCCTTGCAGACCAAATTGTTCATATTGGTCAACCCAGCGCTCAATAGTTCTCACAGATAAGCACTGCTCTGCTGCAACCTGTTTTATCATAGCCACACGCTTCTTCGAATTTTTCCCATTGGCATCTTTCTTAAGTGACACAATGGGCGCAATAACCCTCATTCTGTAACTCTTTGGATCATCATTTAAATCTTTAATTCTTTGTTTAATATTGGTCATTTATAGAATCTCCTATAAAACAAATGACTAAGAGCTGTCATCTGGCTCTTTGATTATCATGTTATTGCAGGAGATCACCCAATTATGTTTTAGGTGTATGGGTGGGTCGTTGACAAACTGCGAGCAACAGTAGACACCAAAAATTCTAAATTTGTTTTTTCCTTGTATATCAAAAGCTTTGCCTCTGGTTTTAACAGGTGCCCTGTTAAAATTTAAACTATAAGTTTCAAAAACATTTTGAGCATGAGATAGCACCGTTTCAACGGGCATTGATAGGTGTTTTCCTAAGGGACCAAGAGCTTTTATGACAAAATATCTAAAATTAACGTACTCTTCTTTGAGCTTGTGTAAAAGCTTACTCTGAGAGATATATAGCTCTATTCTGGGCCATGACAGGTTAGTGTGATTAAACTGTCCCTTTAAATGCTGTATCTCTTTATTGGCCTTGGCAAGATCTTCTGCTGTGTCTGACTGTACTCTTAAACCTGGGCAGGCATAATCAGGCAGCAGAACATGGGTTGCTTTATTGCTGTTGCCTTGAGGATCTTTGCCTGATGTTATGTCACGGCATTTTTCTTTATTGGGACAGGTTAGAATCTGCAGGTGAAAGATCTTTGTAGGAGTTCCGTGGCGAATGTCTTCAATATGCTTTTTATAACCGGTTATACCATAACGTATCATAGGCTGACCGCAATACCGGCATTTGACCACAACGCCCGGCTTTAGCGTAAGCACTGGTACTAGCTCACGCTTCCCGGTTTTATTTGATTTTCTGTATACCTCTTTAACAAGAGTATCTTCTTCTGCTACAATTATTGCCATGAAGACGCCTTGTGCGTTTTTGGGCGGGACACTATTTTTAGGGCTCTAATCTAAAGGGTAGTGTCCCGTGGCATTTCTAAAACTGTCTTTTCCTAAATCATAGCAAAGCATCTGTACCTTTTTCTGCATTTTTCAACGTAAGGTAACCTCTATTTCCAAATTTTTAACAAAAAATAGGCCCAGACTGGGTTTTGACAAAAAGTGAGCAGAATGTGGTGACTTTAAAGAAGAGCAAGAGGAATCAATAAAAGATAGGCAGAAAACTCGACAAAGATATGAGCTAAATTAATGACAGATTAATAGAGCACTGACAAATGAGCAGATGCCGCATCTTATCAATAGAGATATGCTAAAAGAAAGACTTTTGGCATATAAAGGCATAGGCCCCTGGAGTGTGGATATAATCTTTATGTTTTATCTGCAGGACAGAAGTATTTTTGCAAAAAGTGATTTTGGCATAAGACGCGGCTTTGCCATTTTAAAAAATCTTGATATTAAGGCAGTAAAAGATGCACAGCTTAAGGCCTATGGTGAGTCACTTGGGGAGTGTGCCACCATAGCCTGTTTTTATTTATGGGAACTGTCCTCTAGCACAGATGTCTGGTCTGTCTCCAGTGCTCAAAGCGATTTTCATTGTGCCAGGTAATATACTCATGCAGCGGTCTTAAATTTACATCCTCTGGCAGATTGATATTTTTTCCGTCAAAGCACTGATATTCATTGCCAAAGATTGACTGATACTGTTTTGAGGTTTTTACTCTAATATCAGATATGCTTCTGTAATCTAAGGTAATAAAACCTGCTGAAAAGAGTTTGTGCAGATCACTTCTTAAAAGTATGCCATTCTGTATTGTCTGGAACTTGGTATCAAAAAATGGCTTGATATGGGCCACCTCAAGCACAGGTGAGACCCTGGTGCCTGTGACTGCACAGCAGAAATTATAGGCGGCATTGACCTTGGCATCAAAAACGGCCTGATGATCTCTTGAGTTGGCGTGGGCTGCCATAAAGTACATGCCCTGGAAATTACGGCCTTCCTGATTTACAAGAGGTTTTCTTGCCACCATGACCAGCGAGTGCAGATACTGTGCTATAGGATCGGTCATATTAAAGACAAAGCGTGAGTCTTTATCAAAGTCTGTGACCAGCTCCTCTGGCACATGCACACACTTTCTTGGATCAAAGAAGAATATATTGCTTAAAATCAGAGAATTGATATTGGCATCTGCTGAACCTGACTCTTCTTTTACAGCGTCTAAAAACTGCTCATAATCAAGACAGCCGTTTCTGGTGCCGTATACATCCCAGGCATCATCTGGCTTTAAATTTCTAAAACCTGTAAAAAAGCCACCGCCTACTATCTTGTATTTAAAGTCAGTGTGCATGTTCTCTGTCATAAACATGACCATAGAGCCTGGCTCTAAATGCAAAAGAGCATCACTTATGGCATCATTGGTGGCTCTCCAGCAGTTGACCACTGTAGATCCAAGTATTTCATACTGCCTGTTTAAGATCTCATACCATCTTAAACTTACCTTACAAATTACTATCTGTTTTAACTCAAGTGGCATATAGCAAATCCTTACTTATTAAACTGTTTAAGAGGGTATGTATACATGCACTCTGTGCTCAAAAAACATGTCCCTATTTCAAAAAATAGCCAAAATATAGTCCAATGTAAACCACTTTATTTAAACCTAAAATCCAATGATTTGTGTTACAACTTATAGCACTTCTACTTCTAACACCCTCGCATCTGTTCATATCCCATTGTAATTAAAGCTTATTTTTATCAATTTAACCTTGATTTTTTAAGGCTATTGTTCTATTATTCTTATATAAATTGTGTGCTTACTGTGTTACAACTGGGCGGTGTAAAAATGATTTATTTAGACAAAACGGTTGATATTCCAGTATCTAATGTATACTTTCGCCAAAGAGGCCCTGATTTATACATTTGTGAATTTATAGAGCCTTGGAAAGATGATGATGGCTCAAGAAAGAGCAATCGCAAGCGTCGCATCATCGGGGTACCTGTAAATGGCGAGCGTACTGACACACAAATGCACCCAAATGAAAACTATTACAAACTAAGAAATCTTGCACTACCTGAGGCTAATTACGCTAAAGTTGGTCTGCCAGGGAAGCACACATCTTTTGAATACGCACCAGGTGCTGTAATATATCCAGCGTTTCCGGCCATTGCCTATATAGCACTCCTTCAGTCAGGGTTATACGATAAACTCATAGAAGCCTTTAAAGATTCAAGACTTGTTGACTCTATGTGCTTTATAGCAACAGTATACGCATCTGGCAGAACATCGCTTGAAGCACTTGAAGAGCTGTCTACTACCTTTAACGCTTTCAATGATGCACAAGGAGTAACATCGCAGGCTGCATCTTACCTAATGCGCAATCTTGATACCAAAAAACTGCGTGATTTCTTCAAGTTATGGATCCCTTATGCATCAGGAAGCGACTGTCTGGCTTATGATGTAACTGCCTTTACTTCAAAAGCAAAACTTATGAGAGAGGCAGAGTATGGCTACACACATGGAACTGTAGAAAATCTGCCACTTGTAAACTATGCCTTATTTAGCAATGAGCGTACTGGCATACCTGTCTTTTTTGATCATTATTCAGGAAGTCTTACCGACAAAGCCAATCTCAAGAATATTATTGATACAGCGCTAGATCGCAACCTCCCAGAGAATATTACTCTCGTTATGGACAGAGGTATGACAACGCTTGATAATCTCAGACACCTTAAAGAGCTTAAATTAAAATTTATTGTAGGTGTTCCTGGAACTATAAAGGCTGTTGACGAATATCTGAGCTCTATTGCTACTAAAGAGCAATCTATAACCAATACCATAACTTTAAAGACGCGCAGTGGTGAGTGCGAGACCTTATATTGCTACACTGAGGACTTTATCTGGAACGATGTAAAACTCAAACTGCATTTATACCAAAGCGTTCAAAGGCGTGCCAATAAGATGGCAGATTTCTTTTCATCCCTTGAGGAGTGTAAGAGAGCTATTGCCGATACCAAAGAGCTTCCATCAGGAGCCTGTATAATGGCAGATGTAAAAAACTGCTTTGTGTATCAAGGAAAAGGCCGAGGTAGAAAATTAGTTCTTGATGAAGCTATAGCTCAAAAATATGTTAATCGTCTTGGTACTTTTGCCTTATTTTCAGAGCCTGAAGCTAACTATACAGCACAGAATGCTTTGGAATATTATAGAAGGCGTGAAATTGATGAGGCTAACTTTGATATTTTAAAAAATGACCTTAACGGCCTGCCGTTGGGCATTCACAACCAGAGCTCCTTAGACGGCAAATTCTTTATTCTCTTCATAGCTTTGGTTATAAAAAGAACCATTATGCAACGCATTAGAGGCTTTCTGCGCTCTAATAATAAATCTTATAAATATGCCGTTGAGACTTTGAACAATATTAAAGTTGAGTTTAGAGAAAGCGAGATCGCAATACTTGAATCAGGTCAGGTTGAGAAAAATCTTGATTACTTACATCAGGTTAATGCTCCAACCAAGTTTGCAAAATCTTTGCTGGCAGCAATAGTAGATCCGGATGGGCTTATAGTAAAAAAATCATACTTAAATCTAAAGGTCAAAAGAAAAAAAACAAAAGTTAGAGTGAAAAAATAACAAATTTAGTTGTAACACAAATCATGGGACTTTAGGTTTAAAAAAAGCTAAAACACGAACTAATTTAATGCTCTAATTGTTAGATTATTAATAAAAAAGTTTCATTTTCAAAGACATGAGCGTGGTCAAAACACCTGTTTCCACGATCTGTTATACTGTTTGCAAAGCTGATATATAAGCCATACCTTTACAAAAAATGTGATATATATCATAATTATTACAAATACCATGTAAGCGTTTACATTTTTAAATTCAATCTGTTAAAATATAAAAACTTTGTGAGAATTTTGCAAAGTTTTTACCAGTCTTAACATTAAAAAAACAAGTAATTTATGAGGTGTATTAGATGGAGACGATGACTCACGGCCTGTCAACCATCGATTATATGATTTTTGCTTTATATGTATTAATCATTATCGGCGTTGGACTTGCAGTTTCACGTAAAAACAAACAGAGTACCGAAGGCTACTTACTCGCAGGCAAGTCACTGCCATGGTGGGCTGTTGGTGCCTCACTTATTGCCGCTAACATTTCAGCCGAGCAGTTCATTGGTATGTCAGGCTCTGGCTACTCAATCGGTCTTGGTATTGCATCCTATGAGTGGATGGCAGCCATTACCCTGATCCTGGTCGGTAAATATTTCCTCCCTATCTTTATTGAAAAGGGCATCTATACTATCCCAGAATTCGTTGAAAAGCGTTATAACAAGACTTTAAAGACAATTCTTGCCGTATTCTGGATCTGTCTGTACATCTTTGTAAACCTGGCCTCAGTATTATACTTAGGCGGTCTGGCACTTGAGACCATTCTTGGTATTCCAATGCTCTACTCAATCATTGGTCTTGCTCTCTTTGCCCTGGTCTACTCTGTATACGGTGGTCTGTCTGCTGTAGTATGGACTGACGTTATTCAGGTTGCCGTACTTGTTGTAGGCGGTTTTGCCACTACCTATCTTGCAGTCTCATTTGTAGGACAGGATGCAGGCTTCTTTGCAGGTCTTAACACCTTATTTGAAAGATCACCTGACCACTTTGACATGATTTTAGATCAGTCAAATCCACAGTTTATAAATCTGCCTGGTATTGCCGTACTTATCGGTGGTCTGTGGGTTGCCAACCTCTACTACTGGGGCTTTAATCAGTACATCATTCAAAGAACCTTTGCCTCAAAGTCAGTTGACGAGGCTCAAAAAGGTCTTGTTTTTGCAGGCTACTTAAAGCTTATCATTCCATTTATTGTGGTAATTCCAGGTATTGCAGCCTTCGTTATCACCAATGATCCGGCACTTATGGCTCAGCTTGGTGAGCAGGCTCAGAACTTCCTGCCAACCTCAGCTACAGCTGACAGAGCCTATCCATGGCTGACACAGTTCCTGCCAGCCGGAGTCAAGGGTCTTGTATTTGCAGCTCTGGCCGCAGCTATTGTGTCATCATTAGCCTCAATGCTTAACTCAACTGCCACCATCTTTACTCTTGATATCTACAAAGAGTACATCAATAAAGGCGCCTCGGACAGCAAACTTGTAAACATCGGCCGTTTAACAGCTATCGTTGCTTTAGGTATAGCTATTTTCGTAGCTCCTTTATTAGGTGCCATCGAGCAGGCCTTCCAGTTCATTCAGGAGTACACAGGCTTAGTATCTCCAGGTATTCTGGCTGTATTTATGTTAGGTCTGTTCTGGAAGAAGACCTCCACCAAGGGTGCAACCATCGGTGTTCTGGCCTCAATTCCAGTAGCCCTGATGCTCAAGTTCCTGCCAATCTCAATGCCATTCCTTGATCAGATGATGTACACCTTCATCCTAACCTGTGCCATCATCATCTTCGTATCACTGGCTACATCAGAGACTGACGATGATCCAAAGGGTATTCCACTTACCAAGGAAGTATTTGCAACCTCAACCTCATTTAAGATTGGTTCTTACATTGTCTTCCTCATTACAGCAGCTCTTTATGCTCTGTTCTGGTAAGAAAAATTTAATATAGTTATCAAGGGGAATTGAATAATTCAATTCCCCTTTTCATTTTTTAGTAATATATAAATTTACAGATTCAGCTAAGCCTCTTATATAATGACGTCTGTGTCTATAAACCCTGACATTTCACATAATTTTTAAGAGCTTTTAGTTTATAAAGCTATTGATCTCTATCCATCTTTTGCAGCTTACTGCCTTTGTATCCTGATGATTTTAGAGTAAGATTAGACAAAGAACAAAAAGTCACAAAAACTGCTATAAATAATCATGATAAAGGGATGTATGATGATTAAAAACAATGGCACAGTTGTCTTATCTGGTGAAGAGGACTTTGCCAATCATATTTTAAACAATGGCTATTATGTTGATAAGACATATTATCTTAATGATCTCTTTATGAACAGAGGTGATAAAAACACTTTATTCACAAGACCTCGTCGCTTTGGAAAAACCTTAAATATGTCCATGATTAAGGCCTTTTGTGAGCTTGACTATCAAAACCCAGGGGATACAACCTATCAGCAAAAACTCTTTATAGATAATGGCCGTAACTTTGCAGTGGCACTGGATGAGTACAAAGAGCTGCGCGATAAAGTTATGGGGCAGCTGCCTGTTATCTATGTCTCTTTTAAAGGTATTGAAGGTCTTTGTTTTAAAGAGGCCATAGAGGAGTTTTTGAATATAATATACGAGGTTTATGATAACTTCTTATTTTTAGAAGAAAGTAGCATACTCTCGGATAACGATAAAAAACGTTTTAGAAAGATTTATAACGTTTGTACAGATGAAGTAGATAATCTTGATGAGAGTAAAAGTTTAAATAAAGCTGTTTCTAGCTGTAAATCTTTTATAAGCTTTCTTGCTTTTCTTTTACATAAAGAATTTAAAAGACAGGTATTAATTCTTATAGATGAGTATGACGTACCCCTGCAAAAGGCTGTTGTGGCTAAAGAGCCTTACTATGATGAAATGCTCTCCATCATAAGAAGTATAAGCATATCTGTCTTTAAACAGCAGGGTAATCCATGGCTGTATAAGGGCATTGTCACAGGATGTCTAAGGATAGCTCATCAAAGTGTCTTTACTGATGCTAATAACTCTACCACCTTTAATGTAACCGATGAGCTTTACTCATCCTTCTTTGGCTTTACGCAGGAGGAGACTGATAAAATCCTTTGCGACTTTGGAGAAGAGTCTAAAAGAGACGAGATTAAAAAGTGGTATAACGGCTATAGATTTGGCAATGATAATATCTACTGCCCATGGTCTTTAATGAAGTATTGTGCCGCATTAAAACAAAATGGCAGCAATGAACCTGAGGCCTTCTGGGTCAACACCTCAGGCAATGACATTATTACTCTGTATACTAAAAACTCAATTGAGGCTAAAAAGCAAGGTAATATTGATAAATTACAGGACTTAATGGATGGCAAATCTATTGACATAGAGCTATCTGAATTTACTGTTTATCCTGATATTAAAAGTGGTCTGAAATTTAATGCCTTTAGCACTATGCTGCTGCAGACAGGTTATGTTACCTTAGCTGATGACTCAGCACTAAGAGGCAATGTCAGAGTTAAAATACCAAATTATGAGGTAAGAAAGGCCTTTGAAAACAGGCTTGGTGTTTTATATTCAGAGGACGATGCAACCTGGAGTGCACAGGGTTATAATCTTTTAGATGCATTACTGTGTAATGATATTGCCAAGGCTCAGGATATTATCAATACAGTATTAAAAACCTATATAAGCATTAGACATTCAGGTCATGAGCAATACTATCATGGTTTTATGCAGGGTCTTTTGATAGAGGCTGTAACCGATTGTGGTATTACTATGTTAGATGAGAGTGAAAGTGGTCTTGGCTATAGCGATATTATACTTAAAGATTTTATGCATAAAAGAGCTGTAATCCTGGAGTTTAAGCGCGCTGGCGATGAAGATCTATGCCTTAGGACAGCTAATGAGGCCTCAGAGCAGATTATTAAAAAAAGATATGCCGATCTTTTTGATACACAGTATACACAGGTATACGGCATAGGTATTGGCTTTTGTAGAAAATACTGTGAGATAGCATCACTTGGCAATATTGCAAAGCAGGATACAATTTAGTGAGCAATGTTGAAAGATGAAGATTTCATCTGGCTGTCAAACTCATAAAACCTTATACAGTGATGCAAACTATATATTTGCTCACATAGACAATTAGCTTTTTTATGTATGTATGATCATGTGTCATATTGATTGTAAAGTAAGATTGGATAAAGTACGCATCTTTATACAAGAGCTGCTATAAAGAATCAGGATAAAGGGATGTATTATGATTAAAAACAATGGCACAGTTGTCTTATCTGGTGAAGAGGACTTTGCCAGTCATATTTTAAATAATGGCTATTATGTTGATAAGACATATTATCTTAATGATCTCTTTATAAACAGAGGTGATAAAAACACTTTATTCACAAGACCTCGCCGCTTTGGAAAAACCTTAAATATGTCCATGATAAAGGCCTTTTGTGAGCTTGACTATAAAAATCCAGGGGATATTACCTATCAGCAAAAGCTCTTTATAGACAATGGCCGTAATCTTGCTGTAGCTCAGGATGAGTATAAAGAGCTGCGCGATAAGGTTATGGGACAGTTGCCTGTTATCTATGTCTCTTTTAGAGGTGTTGAGGGCCTATGTTTTCATCATGCCGTTGATAAAATTCTTACTAAGATAGCACTGCTGTATAAATATTTTCTCTTTCTTGCTGATAGTAAAAAAATACCTCAGGCGCAAAAGGATCTTTTTTTAAGCATTTACAATTTTTGTTTTAATAACAAGGGTAAATTACAAAATGATGCTTTGCTTGATACAGCAATATCTTATTGTGGAACCTTCATACCAACACTAGCTGATATGCTCTATACAGAGTATGACAGACAAGTTTTAATCCTTATAGATGAGTATGATGTGCCATTGCAAAAGGCAGTTGTAGCCAAAGAGCCTTACTATGATGAAATGCTTGGCATTATCCGTGATATAAGTGTTAATACCTTTAAACAGGATCCTGATCCCTGGCTGTACAAGGGCATTGTCACAGGATGTCTAAGGATAGCTCATCAAAGTGTCTTTACTGATGCTAATAACTTTACCACCTTTAATGTAACCGATGAGCTTTACTCATCCTTCTTTGGCTTTACGCAGGAGGAGACTGATAAAATCCTTTGCGACTTTGGAGAAGAGTCTAAAAGAGACGAGATTAAAAAGTGGTATAACGGCTATAGATTTGGCAATGATAATATCTACTGCCCATGGTCTTTAATGAAGTATTGTGCCGCATTAAAACAAAATGGCAGCAATGAACCTGAGGCCTTCTGGGTCAACACCTCAGGCAATGACATTATTACTCTGTATACTAAAAACTCAATTGAGGCTAAAAAGCAAGGTAATATTGATAAATTACAGGACTTAATGGATGGCAAATCTATTGACATAGAGCTATCTGAATTTACTGTTTATCCTGATATTAAAAGTGGTCTGAAATTTAATGCCTTTAGCACTATGCTGCTGCAGACAGGTTATGTTACCTTAGCTGATGACTCAGCACTAAGAGGCAATGTCAGAGTTAAAATACCAAATTATGAGGTAAGAAAGGCCTTTGAAAACAGGCTTGGTGTTTTATATTCAGAGGACGATGCAACCTGGAGTGCACAGGGTTATAATCTTTTAGATGCATTACTGTGTAATGATATTGCCAAGGCTCAGGATATTATCAATACAGTATTAAAAACCTATATAAGTATTAGGCACTCAGGTCATGAGCAATACTATCATGGTTTTATGCAGGGTCTTTTGATAGAGGCTGTAACCGATTGTGGTATTACTATGTTAGATGAGAGTGAAAGTGGTCTTGGCTATAGCGATATTATACTTAAAGATTTTATGCATAAAAGAGCTGTAATCCTGGAGTTTAAGCGCGCTGGCGATGAAGATCTATGCCTTAGGACAGCTAATGAGGCCACAGAGCAGATTATTAAAAAAAGATATGCCGATCTTTTTGATACACAGTATACACAGGTATACGGCATAGGCATTGGCTTTTGTAGAAAATACTGTGAGATAGCATCTCTTGGCAATATGGCCAAAGGGCAATGACCTTTAAATCAGAATTTGAACTGATTTAAGGTCAATGTATTTAAAGAGGATCAGGCCTTTTACTTATGATTTGAATTTAAAGCCATCGAGCTTTTTACAGCACAGAGCACGCCATGAACTCTCAAGCATGGCCTGCCCATCATTTCTTGGTAAAAAGAAATCCTGAATATAGCGTTTTGAGTACAAAAGCTCTCCTGCTATCCCCTCTTTTACAGCCACAGTTTTTAGATAATCCTTAAGTCTTTTTATATAGACCTTATGCGCGCCATTGTGCATAAAACTGTCAAAAGGCGGGATTAGATCTGCCTTGGTTTTTAAAGACATAGCCTCATCCACAAGCTTTAAAATAACAGCGCCATGCTCTTTAAGACAGCCGTATTTAACTCCTGCCTTTAGCAGATCCTTATTATTGCGTGGCAGACTCTGAGCTATTGTGCACAGGGCTTTTGAGGTTATAAGCTGATTGAGCGCTATATTGTGCTCTATGGCAATCTCATAGCGCTTTTTGCACAGATACTGCAGGCGCAAAAGACTATCTTTGCTCAAAGCTCCGGCTCCGGCTATTGCTCTGTAGAGCATATCAGGCTCAATTTTCTGTGTATTATCACTTATGACATGAGCCATCTCACTTTCAAACCAGGCAAATTTTCTAGCCCCTACCCTCTCCTTTAAGATGGTAAAAAGCTCATATAAATAGGCCACATCACAGGCAGCATAGCAAAGCTGTGAATCGCTAAGCGGGCGCAGCTCCCAGTTGGTCAGTGAGCAGTCACCTGCCGTATCTATATTTAAAACCTCATTGATAAGTTTAAACAGACCTGGCTTGTAGTAGGTGCTCTCAAAAGCACACAGCAGCTGAACATCATATATTCTCTCAGGCAGGCATTTTTCAAGATTAAAGTCAGCGCTTGCCTGATATAAGATCTCCAGATCCTCATCGCATGAGAACATAAGAATATAGGCTTTAGTATTATTTATTGCCTCAAGCAGCTGTTTTATACACAAAGCCTTTGGATCAACAATATAAATCCTATCCCTGCACTTTAGCTGCAGCAGAGCAAAAACAGGATAATAGGTTCTGACACGTATAAATTCAGTATCTATAGCAATGTAATCGTCGGCAGTTAAAGATTTTATTACAGTTACAAGATTGTGCAGAGCTTGTTCTTCATCTATAAAGGTGTAATCAATTTGTCCTTGCATTAGCAAAATTCTCGCGCAGTTTACGTCGCAGTACCTTGCCTATGGCAGATTTTGGCAAAGTATCTGTAAAGATGATGCTGTGAGGGATTTTATAAGGAGTCAGATACTCACGGCAGTAATCAATAATCTCCTGTGCCGTAAGTTTTGGATCTTTTCTTACCACCACCAGTCTTACAGCCTCACCTGTAGTTTCAGAGGCTATACCTATGGCGGCACATTCAAGGACTTTAGGATTTTTACTTACCACATCTTCAATCTCTGATGGAAAAACATTAAAGCCAGAGACTAAAATCATATCCTTGATTCTGTCAATAATCCTGATATAGCCACCTTCAAGCCATACAGCAATATCGCCTGTTCTAACATAGCCGTTATCCATGACATTATCTGTGGCACTTTGATTATTGTAATAGCCCTGCATAACCTGCGGGCCTTTGATTAAAAGCTCTCCTGATTTATTTATCTCCCAGATGTCATTACCGTCAGCATCAACAATACGCACATCTGTAGATGGTATAGGAAGACCTATAGATCCTGTGTAGTGATCGGTAGTGTACGGACACACGGCCACCAGAGGTGAACACTCGGTAAGGCCATAGCCTTCTAATATATGATGTCCTGTAAGATCATAAAAGCGCTGTGCCACTCCCGACTGCACCTGAGCACCGCCGCCTACCACCAGACGCAGCTGTGAAAACTTTAATGAGGTAAATTCCTTATTATTTATAAGTAGATTAAACAGAGTATTGACGCCTGTAATACAGCTTATCCTGTCGGCATTGCGCGCCAGATCTTTTATAAAGGAGCGTGTATCGCGCGGATCGGTGATAAGTATATTGGTGGCGCCTATATAGGTAAATAACAGGCAGTTTATAGTAAGGGCAAAGACATGATACAGAGGAATGGCTGTAACAATAGTCTCCTCACCCTGCCTGAGCACAGGTCCGTACATACCATAGGCCTGCGCAATATTGGAAATAAGATTGCCATGGGAGAGCATAGCTCCCTTAGGCTTGCCAGTAGTGCCGCCTGTATACTGTAAAAAGGCAATGTCATTGTATTTGACAAAGACAGGCTCAGGCTCTTTTAGTGAGCCTATATGCAAAGCATGTTTAAAGGTGACAATATCACCAAAGCCATAGCTTGGCACCATTTTTTTGATAAAACGCACCACAAAGTTGACAATATGACCTTTGATAAAGCCAAAGGCATCGCCCACATTGGTGACAAGTACATATTTTATCTGAGTTTTGGCAATTATGCTCTGCAGATTAAAAGCATAGTTTGAAATAACCACAATGGCAGTAGCCCCGGAGTCAACCAAAATAGTCTGCAGCTCACGCGGGGTATAGAGTGGATTGACATTGACCACACTAAGACCTGCTTTTAAAGCACCAAAGACCACTATAGGATACTGCATGAGATTTGGCAGCATTATGGCAAGCTTATCGCCTTTTTTCATATGCCAGTAATGCTGCAAGAAGGAGGCAAAATGCTCGACATCATTTGAGAGCTCCTCATAGGTCAGGCTCTCATTCATGTTCATATATGCCTTGCGGTGTGCATATTTGCGCACCGCATAATCAAAGAGATCGGTTAAATTTTCAAAAGGATGACAGTCCACCTGCGTAGGTACATCAGAAGGATAACTTGCATGCCATGGCCTGTCTTTTTTACTCATAAAATCCCCTTAGCTGTGCTCTTTGGCAAAAGACTTCAGGAACGAGACTAAAACCTCAACGCCCTCAAGCGGCATGGCATTGTAGATGCTAGCGCGCATACCGCCTAAAACCTTGTGGCCTTTAAGACCAATGAGGTTAAGCTCCTTAGCTCTGGCTAAAAATTCCTGATTTAAAGACTCATCCTTTAAAGTAAAGACACAGTTGACACGTGATCTGTCCTCACGTCTTATAGGACATGAGTAGAAATCCTGATTGTCAACATAGTCATAAAGCAGATTGGACTTTTCAATATTGCGTCTTTCAAGCTCAGCCACACCGCCCTGCTCTTTAATCCACTCAAATGCAAGACCTGCCATATACCATGAGAAGGTGGTAGGAGTGTTGTACATTGAGTCAAATTTAGCCAGCACACTCCAGTCAAAGACTGAAGGGCAGTACTTTCTGGCAGAGCCAAGTAAATCCTCACGCACAATGGTGACAGTAAGACCAGATGGACCTACGTTTTTCTGAGCGCCGAACATAATGACGCCAAACTTTGAAACATCAATGCTGCGGGTCAGGATGTTGGATGACATATCAATAACAAGCGGTACATCACCTGTATCTGGCAGACGGTTGAGCTCAAGACCGTTTACAGTCTCGTTATAGCACAGATAGGCATAGCTTGAACCCTCTGTAACCTGCATTTTATCGTAGTTGATAAAATACTGACCATTGTCATCAACCTCGGTGCACTCGTGCAGTATGGCCTCGCCGTATTTTTCTGCACACTCTTTATAGGCACATCTTGACCAGTGGCCTGTTACAAAGTAATCAGCCTTGCCACCCTCTGGCAGCAGATTTAAACAGATGGCTGCAAACTGACCACGACCGCCGCCCTGCTCAAAGAGCACCTTGTAGTTATCAGGTATGTTTAAAAGCTCACGCAGCAGTTTTTCTGCATTTTTTGCCACAGCATCATATTCAGCAGAACGATGTGACATTTCCACAATACCAAGTCCCAGGCCGTTATAGTCGGTAAATTCCTTTTGTGCCTTTTCCATGACACTGACAGGAATCATTGAAGGACCTGCATTATAGTTCCATGCCTTAGCCATTTTAATATCTCCTAAATTACTCGGCATCGTTCATGCCATCATTATTATTTACTTTATCGTCATTTTCTGTGCTCAAAGTAGCATTAAGGGCATCATCCTGCGCTAAATTGTTAAAAACAGCCTCTAGATCATCAAGATCCTGTTTGTCTTTGGCACGACCTTCACTGACTTTATTTGATGCAGCTACCACATCCTCATCAATGGACTGCAGCGCAATGACGCTCTCGCCCTCATAAGGACGCATGGCAATAACACCACCTGCAGCTTTTGAGGCTAAAGGTATGCTGTCAATGCCCACACGTAACAGCTGTCCCTGATCGGTAATGAGCATAAACTCGCCATTGTCATGGGCAAGAACTGCACCTATGCACAGGCCGTTACGCTCAAACTGCCCCATACTCTTAATACCTATACCGGCACGGTTCTTGATGGTAATGGCATTTAAGTGCATGCGCTTGGCATATCCGTTGGCTGTGGCAATAATGACCTTTGGATCAGGATTTTCAAAGCGGTTGACCACGATAAGAGCTACAACCTTGGCACCATCGCGCAGTCTTATACCACGTATACCGCCTGATGCTCGGCCAGATGGTCTTACACCTGAGCCTACACGCGGAGATGAGACAAGCTCTGCTTCAATATCATCGCCATTATCGCCCTCTGAGCTCTCGCTCTCGCTGCTCTCAGCCTCGCTTTCAATTACATTATCAGATGCATCTGTCTCCATCTCTTCACTTTCGGTCTCATCCTCGCTTGCAGCTGAGCCTTTGTACAGCTCAATAAAGTGAATGGCTCTGTTGTGAGTGGTAAAGAGGAAGATGTCATCATCGCCAGTTGAGATCTGTGCACCAATAAGCTCATCGCCCTGTGCAAGATTTATAGCCTTGATGGCCTGACCGTTGGAGCGTTTTATAAAGTTTCTATACTCGCTAAGTCTTGTCTTTTTGACCATACCGTTTTGTGTGGCCATAAAGATAAAGCGGCTTTCATCAAACTCTGAGATTGGCAGCAGTGCTGTAATCTTCTCGCCCTCTTCAATCTCAAAGAGATTCTGTATAGGACGACCTCTCCAGGTTCTGTTCTCTGAGGTTGGCAGATCAAAGACCAGTGTGGAGAAGGCTCTGCCGTGAGAGGTGAAGCAGATTAAATGATCATGGGTATTGGCAACTACAATATTGCTGATGTAATCCTCATCTTTGAGCTTGGCTGCAGCACGGCCCTTGCCACCTCTGTTTCTTGCCGCCTCATAGGATGAGATATCCTGATATTTGATATAACCCTCGCCTGAGAGTGTAATCACCACATCCTGCTTGGCAATAAAATCGCCCTTTGATCTCTTGCCATAATCTTCAATAAAGTCAGAGCGGCGCTTGTCGCCATAGGTATTCTTAACCTCAATAAGCTCATCGCGTATAACTTCATTCATGCGTACAGGATTATTTAAAATCTCAAGATAGCCCTTGATATTTTCAATTAAAGCCTTGTAATCAGCCTGAATTTCATCAGATGCCAGATGGGTAAGTCTTTGCAGCTGCATGGCTAAAATAGCACGGGCCTGCTCTTCTGACAGATAGTATTTGCCATCATGCAGTCCTGCTGTGACCTCAATACCAGATGGCATACAGATATTTGAACCATCGGCTGCTCTTACTATCAATGAACCTATCAGGGCACCATCCCATGGCTCTGACATAAGTTTGTGTCTTGCATCCTCAGCGTTGGCTGATGATGTAATCATATCCACAATCTTGTTGATATTGGCCTTGGCAACGATAAGACCCTCATTTAAAAAGGCCTTGCGTCTGTCCTGACGGAGCATGTACACAGTTCTGCGTGTTACCACCTCGCGTCTGAAGGAGACAAATTCAGATAAAATTTCCTTTAATGACAGAAGCTTTGGATGATTGCCCACAAGTGCAATCATATTCATGGCAAATGAAGTCTGCAGCTGTGTCTTGTCAAAAAGATTGTTAAGCACAGCCTCGGCATAGGCATCACGTTTTAGATCTATGGCTATTCTTACAAGATTGTCCTTGTCAGAGAGATCATTGACCTCGGCAATACCTTCAATCTTCTTTTCATGTACCAGATCGGCTATCTGCTTGACAATGGCGCTCTTGTTGACCACAAATGGAATTTCATCGACGTAGATGGTCTTGCGACCTGACTTGTCCTCCTCCACATGAGTGCGGGCACGCATAATGCAGCGGCCACGGCCTGTGGCATAGGCCTCTTTAATGCCTGAATTGCCGACAATAAAGCCGCCTGTTGGGAAATCAGGGCCTGGAATATAGCGCATGATCTCATCAAGGCTTAAATCAGGATTGTCCAAAAGCGCAATAGAGCCGTCAATAACCTCGGACAGATTGTGCGGAGGAATATTGGTGGCCATACCCACGGCAATACCTGAGGCGCCGTTGACTAAAAGATTTGGAAAACGGGTCGGCAGCACTTCTGGTATCTGTTCATTGCCGTCATAGTTTGGATATGAATCAACAGTTTCCTTGTCAATATCCTGCAGCATCATCTCTGCAATCTTGGTCATCTTGATTTCGGTATAACGCATGGCGGCGGCACCGTCACCATCGATATTGCCAAAATTACCCTGACCGAAAATCAAAGGAGCGCGCATGGAGAACCACTGTGTCATACGCACAATGGTTTCATATACGGCAGCATCACCGTGCGGGTGGAATCTACCTATTACGTCACCTACAACACGGGCTGATTTTTTAGTCTGACCGCTGTACCAGATCTTAAGATCGTACATATCATAAAGCACACGGCGGTGTACAGGTTTCAAACCGTCACGTACATCTGGCAGAGCTCTGTCGACAATTACGCTCATGGCGTAATCAATAAACGATTTTTTTATCTCATCTTCAAGCTTTACTGTAGGCATCTTGCTGTTAACAGAGCTGTTTTGATCTGCAATGGTATCATCACCATCTGTCAGTACCTCTGCCACAACCTCAGTATCAGATGCCATGCTATCTTCGGCGTTTTTATTATCAATGCTCTCTTGTGTTGAAGCTGTATTAAGATCCTTGTTGTCTAAAGAATCATCATTGGTCTTGTCAACCATTAAAATCTACCTTGTAACAATATTATTCGTTATAAAAAAGGCGTCAGAACCTAATGCTATAAATACCTGACACAATTGTATAATTATATCATTTAAGGCCCTTTTTTTAAAGTTTTACCATTATTGAGCCTCTTGGTTTAAAAATTCTTCCAAAAGAGGCCTAGGACCTTGAGACTGTACGACAATGTTGTATCTGCACAGCATGGTTTATACCCTGTATTAAAAGCTCCAAGCTCAAGGTATGATTTAAAGCTCCAAAAACTACCTTTGATTTTTTGCACACTCAGATCTGTTTTTGTGCACATTACAGAACAATTTTTGTGCACATTACATGAAAAAATTTTTTACTCTTAATATCAACATCTTAAATTTTGTTAATCTGCTTTTTATGATACAGATCAACATTTATTGATAAAATTCACGGGCGCTGTACGGAGGCTATGATGCAGCCTGTAAGCCTTGAAAACACAGACACAGCTAACCTTGGCCACAACAGATCCTGTACACCACTTTAGCAATCAATTACAGCTAGAAAACAAAAATGAGTGCAAAAATAACCTTAAAAGAATGGCTGCCAGTACTTGGCATGACCTGCTCTGCCTTTATCTTCAATACCTCAGAGTTCATGCCTGTAGCCCTTTTGACAGATATTGCCAGAGACTTTACCATGTCAGAGGCATTAGCCGGCAGTATGATCTCTATCTATGCCTGGGTGGTGACACTTATGTCACTGCCACTGATGTTGCTTGTGTGCAAAATGGAGTTTAAAAAGCTCCTGCTTATAGTCATAGGCGTTTTTTGTGCAAGTCAGATTGCCTCAGCCATGGCCCCATCATTTATGGTGCTTTTGCTCTCGCGTATAGGTGTAGCCTGCTCGCATGCCATCTTCTGGTCCATTGCAGCCCCTATGGCTGTGCGCGCCATAGCCCCTGAACACAAGGCCTTTGCCCTTAGTATGATAGTTACAGGCTCAAGTGTGGCCGTGATTTTCGGTCTGCCTTTAGGTCGTATCATTGGTCTGTCACTTGGCTGGAGAATGACCTTTATCTGCGTGGGAATACTGTCTTTTCTTATTATTGTCTATCTGTCCTTTGTCTTTCCAAAGCTTGAGAACAGAAGTACCTTCTCTTTAAAGAAACTGCCAGAGCTTTTAAAGAGCAGAGCTCTTATTGGCATTTATATCTTAACTCTGGCTGTATCGACCTCATACTTTACAAGCTACAGCTATATTGAGCCTTATTTAAAGCAGGTGGCTTTATTATCTGATGATGCTGTAACCTCAAGTCTTATTATCTTTGGTGTCTTTGGTATTGTCGGCAGTATGCTCTTCACGCGCCTGTATGATAAAAAGCCTCAGGCTTTTATTACAGGCTCAACAGCACTTATTGCCATATCACTTATCTTATTACATGCCTCCACCATAAGCTTTGCAGGTGTTATTGTCATAGCTGCCATATGGGGTATGAGTGCTACAGCCTTTAATGTGGCACTGCAGGCTGAGATTATAAAACAGTCCTCACAGGAGAGCACAGCTATTGCCATGTCAGTGTTCTCTGGCATCTTCAATTTAGGTATTGGCTGCGGCACATTATTTGGCGGTGCTGTAAGTACCTATATGGCCATTGACTATATAGGCTATGTAGGCGGTATCATTGCCCTTGCAGCCACACTCTACGCTGCCCTGAAACTTGGCAGAATTATCTGAGCCATATCATGCCTCATGTCAGGCATGATATTGTCTTTGACACCTTTTATCTTTAATAACAGATCTTTATTATCTTTTTTTATAAAAGCAGCCACCCTTTTTGCTCTGTGGTCATGCCCTTTTTTAAAAGATTGTGCCTGCATTAATAATTATTCTTAATCATAAACATTAAGATCTTAGAATATTTGATAAAATACACGCGTTTATTTTTAAATGATTAGGTGAGATTATGTGGTTTAAAAATGCTCGTATTTACACCGTTGAGCTAAGTGATGAACATAAAAAGATTTTAAGAAACGATGAGCTTTTAGAACAGACCATTGCACAAAAGGCCTTCAAGCCATGTCAGGCACAGGAGCTTGCCACCCTAGGCTTTTCTCCTATTTTCGGCCGCTATGCTGATGTCTATACCTACTCCTATGGCAATCACCATTTCTTTAATATTACAGAAGAGAGCAAACTGCTGCCAAGCTCTGTGATTAAAAATGAGCTTGAAAATGAGATTGAGGAGAAAGAGGCAAGCCTTGGTCGTGAACTTAGAAAAAATGAAATTTCAACTATTAAGACAGCTCTTGTCAATAGACTTTTAGCTGTAGCCTTTGCCACAAGACGCGATCTTTTAGTCTATGTCAACTCAGATAAAGGCTATGTGGCAGTAGCAGCCTCATCAGCAAAAAGAAGTGAAAAGGCCATAGCCATGCTGCGCGAGGCCTTTGCTGGAACCTTCCCGGCCCGCTCCTTTCAGCCACGCTGTGTAATTGAAGACAGAATGACATCCTGGGTCAAGGATGCAGCTCTGCCTCAGATCTTTGTTTTAGGCGGCGATGCCACCTTAAAGAGCGGTGATGATGAAGGCGGCGTGGTTAAAGTCAGCCGTGAGCTTTTAACCTCTGATGAGGTATTAAATCATATTGAAGCTGGCAAGGTTATAACCGATATTCAGCTGACCTTTGAGGACAGCATCAGTTTTGTTTTAGGATCCGATCTTTCATTCAAGCGTATGCGCCCTGAAGATCAGTATCTTGAAAAGAATCTGCCTGAAAAGAGTGAGGATGCCATTGCTGACATGCAGTCGCACCTTATTCTGCAATCTGACATTTTAACTTCACTTATTGATTCAATTGTAGAGATTTTTGATTGTGAAAAAGCCTGAACTATTAGCACCGGCAGGTAGCTACAAACATCTACAGATGGCACTTGCCTATGGTGCTGATGCCATCTATGCCGGTATTCCCCGCTGGTCACTGCGCGTACGCGGCAACGGTTTTGAAAGAGAGGATTTTCAAAGAGGCATTAATCTTGTCCATGAGCATGGCAAGAAATTCTTTGCTGTTCTTAATGTTATTCCTCATGTACGCAGAACCAAGGCCTTTACCCCTGATCTTGACAAGGTGGCGACACTAAAGCCTGATGCCTTTATTATGGCCGATCCTGGTCTTATAATGGAGGCCCGTGAAAGACATCCTGAAATTCCTGTGCACCTGTCAGTACAGGCCAACTGCGTAAACTCAGGCACTGTCAAATTCTGGCAGAAAATCGGTGTTGAGCGTGTAATTTTAGCCCGTGAGCTGTCTTTAAATGAAATTGAGATGATACGCAATGAGTGTCCTGACATGGAGCTTGAGGTCTTTGTGCACGGCGCCTTATGTATAGCCGTATCAGGACGCTGTTTAATCTCTGGCATGCTCTCGCGCCGCGATGCCAATGTCGGCACCTGCAACAATGCCTGCCGCTGGGGCTTTAATGTACGCTCCATAACTGCCGAGATTGAAGAGACTTCACAAAGAAAAGGCGAGTGGATGCCAATTGAGGAGGATGAGCATGGCTCATATCTTTTAAACTCAAAGGATCTGTGCGCCCTGCCTCTTATCAAACGCCTTATGGAAATAGGTGTTGACTCTCTAAAGATTGAGGGCCGCTCCAGATCGCCATTTTACGCAGGCGCCATGTCACGTGCCTACAGAATTGCCATTGACTCAATTGCAGATGGCGGTGAGATCCCTCATGAGTCTTATGAGATTGTAAACTCAATCCCTGCCCGCTCCTACACCACAGGTCTTTTAGAGCCGCATCGTCCTGATGAGACCCAGGAGTATGAGACCAACTCTCCAAATCCTGGTGCCTGGCAGATTGTAGGTGAGGTTGACAAACAGGAGAACGGCAGGATCTTTATCAAGGTTAAAAACCGTTTTGAGTCAAAATCAAAACTTATAATCTATACTCCACAGGGCAGAATTGATGTCAATGCAGCTACCTTGTGCGACAAGAATGGCAATCCAATGGAGGTGGCTCCTGGTGATGGCTATTATGTAAGTCTTGAGTGTGATAAAAAGCTAAATCTGCAGACTTGCACACTGCTGCGTGTTGACAGAGAATACGAGCACAAACAGTAAGTTTATACTATAATAAAGGGCCGGAAGCTGTAATTCCGGCTCTATTTTTATGTGCCATAGCTAGATGCTGGCATACTTTTAAAACATGGAATTTATATGAGTGCTAAATTTATCAGTATACATCCTGACAATCCGCAGAGCCGTTTTATAAAACAGGCCAGCGAGATTATTCTAAACGGCGGTGTAGCTGTGATTCCAACAGATTCAGCCTATGCTCTGTGCTGCACACTAGGCGATAAAAGCGCCATGGAGCGTATTATTGCCATAAGAAAGATTTCAAAAAATCACAACTTTACCCTGCTTTGCCGCGATCTGTCTGAATTATCAACATTTGCAAAAATCGGCAACAATGAATTTCGTCTGTTAAAGCACAATACACCAGGTGCCTATACCTTTATTCTGCCGGCCACCAAGGAAGTACCGCGCCGTTTAATGAATGAAAAAAGAAAAACTATTGGTATACGCGTACCTAGAGGTGCCATTATTGAGGCTTTAATGGAGGAGGTTGGAGAGCCTTTGATGAGCTGCTCTCTTATTATGCCAGACTGTGAAGAGGCTGAGAATGATCCTGTGGAGATCAATGACAAGATAGGATCGCTTGTTGATGTCATTGTCGATGGCGGAGTGCTTACCACAGAGCCTACCACTGTTATACGCTTTGAGGATGGTGTGCCTCTTATCCGTCGTGTAGGTGGTGGTGATCCTGCCCCATTTGAAGAATAGCTCTTACTCTCAAGGCCACTTAAGTGGCCTTGAGTCTTTATAACTATCCTTTATTTAGTAAATATATCGCCCTTGACTACAGCAGGTCCTGCATAGCACTGAGCTACAGGCATCATCTCAATATCATTGATATTGACATGACGTGGCAGTGACACAAGGTAGGAGACTAATGAGGCAATATCCTCAGGAGTTATAGCCTCAACATTGTCATAGGTAGCCTTGACTCTACCCTCATCACCTGCAAAGCGAACATAGGAAAATTCAGTATCAGAGCACAGACCTGGCTTGATGCAGCAGACCTTTATGGCGCTGCCGTGAAAATCTGTTCTTAGATTGCGGCTAAACTGAGCTACAAAGGCCTTGCTGGCACCATAGATATTGCCGCCTGTATATGGCCAGTCTCCTGCAATGGAGCCCAGATTGATAATAAAGCCCTTGTTTCTTGCCATCATTGATTTACTTACAGCAGCTGTCATAGCCACCAGACCCTTGATATTGGTATCAAGCATAATCTGCATATCAGACATGGTGCTATCCTGTATCTTGTTAAGACCAAGAGCCAGACCAGCATTGTTGACAAGCACATCAATATCTTTAAAGCCATCAGGCAGTGAGGACAGTACCCTGTCAATGGCCTCATTATCTGTTACATCAAGCACCACAGGTAAAAGAGCCTCACCAAGCTCATCGCGCAGGGACTGCAGTTTATCCTCGCGACGGGCACAGGCTATGACCTTTAAACCATCTTTGACAAGTGACTTACATATAGCTCTGCCAAAACCTGCAGATGCTCCTGTTACCAAAGCTGTTGAATATAACATAAAAACCTCTTTTATATTTTAAAAGCCAAAGGCCTGTGCCTGTGGCAGTGTCCATACGGGCTTTACCTTCTCAGGCAGTTTTAAATTAAGTCCAAGATCGCGCCATGGCCCTTCACTGTGAAAGTCAGAGCCTACGCTGCCATACATCTCATAGCGCTCACACAATGAGGCCAAATAGTCTCTGTCAGCAGGACTTTGCTGTGAGGATGACACTTCAAGGGCCATACCTCCTGCCTCTTTAAAATGCTCAATTAAAAGACGCAGTTTGCTGTTAGTCATAGTATAGCGCTTAGGATGGGCAAGCACAGCCACACCGCCTGAGTGAACAATAATTGAGCAGGCCTCCTCCACACTTATCCACTGTGTGTTGACATAGGCTCTGCCACCCTTTTTAAGGTATTTGTTAAAAGCCTCATCCTGCGTAGCAAAAAGTCCAGTTGAAAAGAGATATCTTGCATAATTGCCACGGGTGATAACAGCGTTATCTCCGGCCATGGCCTGAGTTTTTAAAAGAGCATCCTTAAAGCCCAGCTTCTCAAGCTTGTGCCCTATAAGCGCAGCCCTCTCTTCACGCTGTACACGCTGCCTTTTAATTAGATCTAAAAGCTTTTGATTTTTTGTATCTAAAAACAGACCTACAATATGAATCTGCACGCTGTTAAAAGTTGTTGAAATCTCAATACCAGGTATTACAGTAAGGTCGCTGCCCTGTGCCTGCACGCAGGCTCTGTCATAGGCTCCTACTGTATCATGATCGGTTATAGCCAGATGACTTAAACCATAACCTATGGCTCTTGAGACTATCTGCTCAGGACTTAGAGCACCATCTGATATATTGGTATGACAATGCAGATCAATTTTCTCGCGCATATTTATCTCTACTCAAGAGCACTAAGCTCCTCCCATTTACTATACAGATCATCAAGCGCAGACTGCAGCTCATCACGCTTTTGCATAACTTCCTTAACCTTGTCGCTGCCATCCTGATACAAGGCAGGATCGGCAATCTTCTCATCAAGCTGCGAAAGAGCCTGCTCAAGCTCATCAATTTTATCAGGAAGCTGCTCTAATTCATGTTTTTGTGTAAAAGATAAGCCTTTTTTATCATTTACAGCAGGAGCTGCACGTTTGCCCTCTTTACCCTCTTTGACAGAAGTTTTAGTTACAGCAGTATTTTTTGAGGCATTTTCAAGCTCGACACGTCTGTAGTAGGCAAGCACATCAGACCAGCCGCCAACAATAGTTTCAATATGCCCTTTACCATCAAAGACCCAGGTCTCGGTGGCCACCTTGTCAATAAAGCGTCTGTCATGACTTATGACTATAACTGTGCCTTTAAATGAGGCAATAAGATCCTCTAAAAGCTCTAAAGTCTCAAGATCAAGATCGTTGGTAGGCTCATCTAAAATAAGCACATTGCATGGTCTGCAGAACATGCGCGCCAGCATCAGACGGTTTTTCTCACCGCCTGAGAGAACAGAGGCAGGAGAGAGCGCACGGCGGGCTGTAAATAAAAAGTCCTTAAGATAGGATATAACATGTAAAGTCTTGTTACCAAGGGTAATATCCTGACGGCCCTCGGCCACATTGTCAGCTACACTCTTATCAAGCTCTAGTGTCTCATGATACTGATCAAAATACTGATAGATAACATTTGAGCCTACTTTAACCTTGCCCTCATCAGGCTTTAGCTGCCCTAAAAGCACCTTAATCAATGTGGTTTTGCCAGCACCATTTGGACCTACAATACCAATTCTGTCAGAGCGCATGACAGTAGCTGCAAAATTATCAATAATTCTTGTGCCTTCATAGTCAACACTGATGCCGCTAAGCTCAAAGACTATATTGCCAGACTTTTCAGCCTCACTTACCTGCATCTTGACGCGACCTTGTCTGTCACGACGGGCGGCACGCTCCTCACGCAGCTGCTTTAAATCGCGCACACGACCTTCATTGCGCGCAAGACGGGCTTTAACGCCTCGTCTGATCCAGGCCTCCTCCTCAGCAAGCACACGGTCAAACTCCTTGCGATAGAGCTCCTCTTTGCGCAGTCTTTCATCCCTAAGCTCAATATATTTATCAAAGCGGCCTGGGTATGAATAAAGCTTGCCTCGGTCAAGCTCGACAATGCGTGTGGCAAGAGAGTCCGTAAAGGCTCGGTCATGGGAGATAAAGACAATAGCTCCGTTAAAGCCTTTTAAATACTGCTCCAAAAAGGCAATAGTCTCAATATCAAGATGGTTGGTAGGCTCATCTAAAAGCAAAACCTCAGGCTCCAATGACAAGGCACGGGCTAAAGCCGCCTTTCTCATCCAGCCGCCGGATAAGGACTCAAGTGGTGTGGCAACATCTATGGAGAGTTTATTTAAAACCTTTCTTATAACTCCATCCTTGTACCACATATCATGCTTTTCAAGATAGGCTGCTGACTCACCGTTTGTATCTGTGCCGTTAAAGACATTATTTAAATGCTCTCCGCACTCACCTAAGGCCATGGCTACCATATTGTAGGCACAGCCCTGCTTTAGATCAGGCGGATCCTGCTCAAGACGGGCAATATTAAGCCCCTGTCTTACAATCATGCGCCCGTCATCTAAGGTATTGATGCCGCATAAGAGTTTTAAAAGTGATGATTTGCCTGTACCATTGCGTCCTACAAGGCAGACGCGCTCATTTTCCTCAAGGGCAAAATCAGCCTTGTCAAGCAAGGCCTCATCGCCAAAGGCCAGGCTTGCCTCATTTAAAGTAATTAAAGCCATCTGTCTATCCTAACTGTCAACAGGGCCCCAGACGCGTGCCTTGCGGGCAGGACGACGCTCAGATCTGTCAGAGCGTGAATCAGAATTGATTCTGCCATCTTTATTAAAGGTCATGGAGCCTACCTTAAAGCCCTTTGATCTGTTCTGTCTGCCGCCATAGGCGCTGCTGCGTGAGTTAAAGTCTCTATCTTTGTTATCTCTGTTAAAGCCTCGGTCAGAGCCTCTATCTGAGTTTCTGTCAAAAGATGAGCTGCTATAACTGCTCTTTTTAACAGATCCAGACCACTTAGGAACAGCCTTCTGCTCAACAATAGGCACAGGATCAAGCTGCTTTTTAGACTCATCAAAGGCAAGAATATAGCAGGAGTGAATCTGCTGTCTGCGCATAAAATCTCGTGGAATGGTAGCCTTTGAAATATCCTCAAACTCAAGGCCATAGAGGGCAAGCTTCTTACCGTCAATATTGAAATTGCGCTTGTTGGTGCAGAAAATAATACTGCCGCCATCTTTTAGATGACCTGTAAGGTTGGATAAAAGAGCCACATGATCACGCTGCACCTCAAAGGTTGACTCCATACGCTTGGAGTTTGAGAAGGTTGGCGGATCTATATAGATTAAATCGTACTTCTTATCTGTAGGATTTGAAATATAGGCAAGACAGTCAGCCTGCACAAAATCATGGGAGGCAAGATCAATATTGTTCTGCCTGAAGTTCTCCATACCCCACTCAAGATAGGTGCGGCTCATATCAACAGATACAGTGCTCAAAGCACCGCCCATGGCGGCAGCCACAGAGGCAGATGCTGTATAGGCAAAGAGATTTAAAAAATCCTTGCCAGAGGCTAAGGCCTTGATTTTTTCACGTATAGGCCTTGCATCTAAAAACAGTCCTGTATCAAGGTAGTCATGTACATTGACTCTGTAGTTGATGCTGCCCTCATGCACACTAAAAAAGTCATGCTTTTGCTGTTGAGATTTTTCATACTGACTGCTACCTCTTTGTCTTTCACGCTCTTTTAGCACCACATGTTCACCATCAGAGCCTGTCACTCTTATGGTGGCGGCAATCATATCAAGCACACGGCGTCTTGCAATATTGGCAGAGACAGATGATGGAGCTGCATACTCCTGAATTACATAGTATGGACCGTATTTATCAATACAGGCCTGATAATCTGGCAGATCGGCATCATAGACACGATAGGCATCAGTATTGACACCCTCAGCCCACTTGTTCAGTGTCTTTAGATTTTTGACAAGACGGTTGGCAAAATCTACAGCAATTTCATCTTTTGCTGAACCCTCTGATCCTGCCATATCGCGGCTGTCATCAATTTCAAATACTCTTAACTGACATAAAAGCGAGCCGTTATAGAGCTTGTAGCTCTTGTCATATGACAGACGCAGACATGAGAGCAAGTCTGTTGAGGTTGAGATAATGGCAGCTCTTGAGCCTTTGAAATTCTGCTTGATCTTAAGACCAAGATCGCTGTAAAGAGCAATAAGCTCATTGAAGTTACCCATTCTCTGACCATATGGCGGATTGGTAACTAAGGTGACATGCAGATCATTGTCAAAAGGATTGTACATCTTTGCAACTGAGCAGGCTGAAACTTTTATAAGATCACCAAAGCCTGCCTTTTTAGCATTCTGCTGCGCAATTGATACCATATTTGAGTCAGCATCAAAGCCATGTATGCAGATATTTTTCTCAAGAGCGCTTTTAAGGCCTCTGTTTGATCTGACCTTGGCCTCAAAGAGCATTTCCTGCCATTTGTTCTCATCAAAATCTTTAAGATGTAAAAAGCCAAAGCGACTGCGTTTAAGGCCCGGGGCTGTATCTGTAGCATACAGAGCGGCCTCTAAAAGCAGTGTACCTGAGCCGCACATTGGATCTATAAAGTTAAAATTGTCATAACCTGCTCTTACCACCATGGCAGCTGCCAGATTTTCCTTTAAAGGAGCAATACCTGTACCGCGGTGATACTCTCTTTGATGTAAAGGAGAGCCGCTTAAATCTAAAGTAATGGTGGCCTCACCGTATTTTAGAAGGTGGGCATAAATACGTACATCAGAGTTGTGCTTATCTACATCAGGACGGCTGCCATAGGCTTTGACCAGTCTGTCACAGATGGCATCTTTAATCTTTAAAGCTGAGTACTGTGTATTGCGCAGTTTGTCATTGGTACCTGAAAACTCAACAGAGATAGTTTTATCTGATGTAAAGTAATTTTCCCAGGCAATACCGTTGGCGCCAAGATACAGATCGGTATCATCCTCACAGTTAAAGGTGGATAAGGTAAGTAAAATACGTGAGGCAAAATGGGAGTACAGGCATAATCTCATGCCATCTTCCATAGTGCCTTCAAATGAGACACCTGCTGTTGTCTCTTTGGCCTTGGCTATATTAAGACTTACAATTTCATTAAATAACAGCCCCTCAAGGCCTAAAGGACATGACGCAAAAAACTTTAACATCTTAAAACCTCTGATAATAACTGCACCTATTATAGCAAAGCTACAGCCTCTGATAGTGATAAATATGCAAGCAGATGACAGATAGCATCAATCTTTATCACTCTGTATACAGCTTTGAAAACTCATGAAAAATCTGTATTTATTAAGACATGAGAAAATTGATGTATCTAAAAATAGTTGTTTAAATGTAAAGGATCATAAATATCATCACTGCAAGCAGTTTTTGTGTGCAGGTTTTACCTTGTGCCTTGTACATACTTGATATAGTGCTGACACAATAAGCTCTCTAAAGACTTTAACTTTGATGTATAGCAGTTTTACCTAATATAAAAGAAAACTGACAGGCGCAGTTGAAAAATGCAGAGCCAGGCCCTGCATTTTGTCAGTGTAAATAGCAGTCAATTAGCTGCCAATTTGTAGATGTGCAGCTTTATTTTCTTAACTATTTCTTGTCAATGTATGGAGAAAGAGCCTTGCGCATTGAAACCATGGTGGCTGCAATCCATTGTGAGGCCTCATACCAGGCATCACGATTATTAAGATCTTTTTTCACATAAATGCGAATAAAGGCAGTCTTTCCCTTTCCGCCAGAGGCTGAAACATCATCAAATGATACCCACTGAAATGGCTCGCCAACCTGAGCTAGAATCTCATCCTTGTGCTCTAAGGTAAGATTGAAAATCTCACGGCTTGAAATACTTACGTATATACATACCTCACCCTTTTGCAGTGAGTTAGACACGCTGATCTTACAGCTGCCATTACCTGTAAAGAAGTTCAGCCAGTAATCGGTTGGTGGCTTACGTCTTCTAAACAGCTGAGCAAACTCTTCATTTTCAAACGCAGTATCCTGGAACTTGACCCAGAAGTCTAGCAAGGTCTGACGACCCTTGGTAAGTGTGACTTTAACCTTCTTATCATCCTCTGTGTTGACAGCTGTAACAGATGACATATCAATAATTGCAGGAATGATTAGATCAAAATCTTTTTTATTTAGAGAACAGAGTTCCTCTATCATAACTAGGATATTAATGATGGAGCTTACTCTATTTTGCAGCCAGGTAGAGCCCTGCCTGCAATAGGCAGTTATAATGGCCTGATAGAGCTTTTCATTTGGAGCATCTTCTTCATGATCATTACTCTTGCACCAGGATGTGTAGAAAGTATCAAAGCTATTTATCTTAAATTCATCAGCCGTATCGCGATCCCATCTTGTATAAACTGGCTCTTTAGCAAGAAGTCTGTATACCTCTGGATATGCAATCTGTATGCAGACAAATGCATAATTGATGACTTGCTCTACATAAGTCTTGGCTGATGAATTGAAATTTTCACTGTCAGCACTATCCTGCTCATACATATATTGCAGCAAGGAAAGAGTATTAAGCAGGCGTTTGATTGAGCGAGGATTACTACCTGTACTATTAGCTGTAATTTCAGCTACTGCCTGTATGTAGGTGCGATCATTTTCCTCACCTTCCTTGTCAATTACCTTAACATGCAGATCTTCCTCAGAGCAATAGCCAATCTTTTTGAGTGATGCACCAATGTAATCGCCAACTTTGTAGCGCTCTGTAGGCATTGTAAAAGGCATCTGAATAATCTTGTCAAAGAATGAACGATATGCACGCTCATCATTTTCATCTTTATTACCAAGCTTTGCCTTAAGTCCCTTAACAACAACATTATAGTCAATGGCCAGAACAAAAATACAGCAGTTAACCTCAAAGAAGTTCTTAAGCATCTCAAGGATCTGAACTGCTGACTCTGGATTGATGCGATCAAGATCATCAACAAAGATCATAAAACCACGCTTATTTTGATCTCCATCCTCGCGATCTAAACGCAGACACTCATCTATAGATCTTGCAACCTGCTCACGAAATTCGGCCGGATTAAATTCTTCTTCCTCACTTTCTCCATTTAACATTTCACCTATCTTATCGACTGCAAAATTAACAGCACTAGCCCCTGCTAGTGAGGTTGCTACCTTACCACCGGTCAGAGCAGCTTTAAACAGACGTGACTTGGAGATTTTCTTAAGGGCATCAACGGCAGGATTGGAGCGATCGTGTAACTCGATAAAAAGCGATACCTGTTTTAGCAAACCGCGAATAATTGACTCAATTGACTCCTCAGGGGTGCGCAGTAGTGAATACTCCCACATATTAAGGAATATTCCATGAAATACCTTGTTTTTATCCGGAGCTTTTGCAGTATCACAAAGTTCGTAGAGAAGAGAATTAATTACTGAGGTCTTACCACTGCCCCATTCACCTTGAATGGCTATAGTAGTAGGCATGCTGGCATGACTTAAAAAATTGGAAAGTGCTTTTATATAGCGATTAACACCTAATAGATCTGCCTCATCGCCAGATTTTGGACGATCGATGAGATTTGAGTTGTGATCTGACATATATCTCCTTAACTATTTTTTATTCTTATGATTAAAAATACGAAACAACGGCCTGAGTGGATCACTCCAATCTTCATTATCATAGGCTTATACTTTAAAATAGGTAAGGAAATTATTCTGATTGTGTGATAGAAATTGATTAATGTATCTGGCTTTTAACCTAAATTCAATATATAGTGCTGTATACAGCCCTATACCAATTCAAATTGTGACAGATCAACGTCTAAAGCCTTCAGGATCTCTTTTTGTGTAAAAGTTAAAGCCTTGGACAGGGTAAACTTATCACCTTTTTTCTCAATGGTAATATCATCAAGTTCATCTATAAGACCTTTGTAAGTCAATTTTCTAAAGCGATTAGGTTCATCATTTTTAAGAGCTCTCAATGCCTTACTTGCACATGTGTGCAAAATAAGAGCTATAAATATAACAAAGAGCTTACCGTTAGATGTGTCTGATCTATGGGTCTTAAGTCGCTTACAGTCAAGATCATGTTTTAAAGCATCAAATATCTTTTCTACAGAGTCCTTCATGCTATATATCTTCAATGCCTGCTCGCTATCTATATCTTCATTACAAGTAAACAGAACAAACCAGCCTATAAGACTTTTAGCCCTTGAAAACTTATCAGGATTATAGGTAAATGTCTAGCCTATAGCCTTCTGTGCATCTATTTGAGCATCATGAAACTTTGTCATTTTAGCAACCTGCGCCTTACTAAGATGTATGCCACTAGTTTTGGCCTTATCTATCAGTTCTTTTTCATGTTTTACAGCCAGTTGCAAGGTGGCAAGTGCTTCAGGATACTTAAGAGAGTCATAATAAAGGTGTATAAAGCCTTTAGTATTGTCAGTTGTAATAATATATTTAACTTAATGTAGTTCAAAAATACATTTATAAGCGTTGCTTTACTAAATAATATCTTTATGTTTATAACACAAAAAACTTGCGATGATATAAATACGACTAAATATCCAGTGAAACTGATATCTATGGCGAAATTACGGGAATGTGTCACATCACATTTTATAATAAGGCCATAGTTAAAATTTAATCAGGTCTACCCTGATTATGTAGCTCTTTAAAAATCTATCTAACCACTATTGGTTTTTTGCTATAAATCTCATTTTAAATATTTTTGTGAGCTAAGGATCAAACTTCAATAAAATAGCTTGTGCTATTTTCGTGATTCTGATCAAATAATGAAAGTTTAACTTTCGTTTTGGTTTTTATGACTGTATTTCAGGTTTCACAGGGATTACAAGATGTTGTAGCGAGATCGCGTTCCAGATCTGCTATACCTAAGGCATCATTGTCCTTTGAAGAAAAATACAGAAATAGGCGTATTAATCAGACTCTTAATAAATTCTCTAAAAATCAATTTGATATTGATTATGAAATAGAGAAGCTTGAAGATGACATTGAGATTGAATTTTTGTCCTTGCAAAAAATGCTTAAGAGACTTAAATCATCAAAGCTCGATCAAATTCTTAATTTTCAGCAAAAAATCAGAAGGCTCTTTATAGATACACGAAGTGAAAACTCTCTGGTCTATACCTTGGACGTTGTGTTGTGTGTCATACTGTTTGCAAAATTGCAGGGGCGAACCGATGCAAATGAGATTGCTGAATTTTATAATCAAAATTATCTTCAGCTACACGCACTAATCGATGGTATGCCTGATCCTGAACATTCTTTGTCTCCTGCCAGTGTAAACAGAGTTTTACGTATGGTTGATCAGGAGCAAATGAGTAAGTTTTTTACTGAGTTCTTTGGTGTAATACCTCGCGCTGTAACAAAAGCCATGAATACGCCAGAAGAGGCTAAAAACAGTGAAAGAATTGTACTTCCAATAAAAAATACTCTAGCCTTTGATGGACAGGAGCTGATAAGCACGTTTGTTAAAGGAGAGCAGAGTCGCAGGAAAAAGAAGATTGCTGTTACTCTATATAACTGCACTGAAAAGCTGGCCTTAGACTACTATCTGACGAACAAGAAAAATAACGAAGGCCTTGCCTTTATTCAGATGTTCTCGACCACTGAAATAAAAGATGCGGTAATTATGGCTGATGCTCTTAACAGCACGCCATATATTGCAAAGCTTATAACTCAGAAAGGTTGCGATTATCTTCTGCCAATCAAAAAGAATATCAGGAAAAAGCTAAATGCGGCGTTATCTGAGATATTTTCCTCATCGCTGGCTAAGGATGCTTTAACTGTAAGTAGGCAAGAAACAGGGCACTCTCGCAAAGAAAAGATTGAGATATCCATATTGGACGGCTCTCTTCTTAGCGATGAGGTCAGAGGCTTATACGCTAATATCAACACTATCGTGATGTATACCAAGGCGACATCAAAAATCATTAATGGTAAAGAGGTTAGCAGCACATCTAACACCCGATACTATATAAGCTCTCTGCAGTATGGTGAAGAATCAACACTACATCAGATTGCGCGGAGTATTGATGAGTACTGGGCAATTGAGACTTACCATCATGGACACCTTGACTGTGGCTCTTTAGCCCAGGACGACCTACAGTCATGCAACGATAATTTAATTGCCAACCATGTGGGCATAAATAAAATAGTGCACAACATCCACTCCTTTATAAGGAATAGCGCTAATACCGATAACTCAGGACGCCCACCTACCTTTAAGAGTATTGCTGAAAAATTCAGAAGCAGACCTCTTGATTATACTCTGCATCGTCTGATTGAGTTCTTTGGACACTCTGAATAAGTCCATACACAACATCAACCACTGCTGCTCAGTGGTAAAGCCATATCCCTAAATATATCCCAATCACCAATAAAGTCGGCTTTTGGACATCTATTGGACAAAAAATAGTGGTTTGATAAATTTTTAAAGAACTACATATGAGGTAGACTCATATTTTTAATAATCGGCTGAAATTAAATGTGATGTGACACATTCTTATAATTTCGCCATAATTGATATCAGTGTATCATTTAATTTAACCATGAAAAACTTGTAAAAAGACAAATCTATTCCAAGTCAATTTCAATTTGAGATTGAGCGTAAATATTAAGTTGATTATCAATGTTGAGTTCATTAACAAGCCATCCTCGTGACTGACAGAGCTGAATAAAATCATGATATCTGTCCTTACCATTCATTTCTCTTAAAGTTATAACAAGCCCAAAATTTAATGGATGCTTTTCCTTGCTAGAATTTCGCTCTTTAGATGTGATTTTAATACCCCAAGATCCATGTTCAGTATATTTTTTCTTTGGTTTTTTTATTTTTTTTATCTCTTCACAGATAAATTTTACATTATCCCATTTTCTATAAAGAGTTCTAGCTTCCTCTTCATATAATTTTTCAGCCCCATCACCATTTTGAGGATTTCCATTTATTGATACAATATCGACTTTCATTGAACCATTATAAACATTATGCTTTACCCTTCCAAAATTAATATCAAGTTCTGTAGTGGTATAGTCTACTCCTTGATTTCTATTACACTCAGGAAAATATACTAATGTTAATCTTGAATAAAATGGGTGACCATTTCCTTCAAAAGGTACAGGCAAATTATAGTTATATGTTGTATACTCCTCAGCTCTTCCTGAAATAAGAAATCGTATCTCATCGTTTCTTGTTTGAACAATTTCTTCAATTTTTTTAGGAACAACTCCATAGCCTTTACTAAAGCTTATATCATCTTTCCTGCTCCATTGTGCAGCAGAATCAATAATAAGTGCTTTAGCTAACTCGCGAGATAAACCCATTTTATAAATCAAGAATGCTACTTTTCTTGCTATCCATGGTGCAGCAAATGAAGTTCCAACTCTTGTTACAGCTCCCAAATTATTGTAGCAAACAACCATTGGTTTTCGTTCTGAAACACTTTCTCCTCCATAATAACTTACATCAGGCTTATAAAAAAAAGAAAGAACAGGTCCTGTCCTTGTGTATGATGCACACTGTCCCTTAGAGTTTACAGAATTGACAACTATAGAGTTTAAAGAATCAGCTGGAGCTCCAATTCTCTTTTGCATAGCATCTGTTTGATTTGTTCCAGCTACAATGAAAATAACATCAAATTCATTTTGTATTTTATCTAACTCTGCCCCCTCTGGAGAAATATAATTTTCATGTATTTCATCAACTGATCCTAATGACAAATTCCAAACCTTAATATGACTATTTTCTTCTACTATCTTGCGAATATGCTTTAACACAGAAAAGGAACTAAATCCATTTGAAACCGCAACACCAAAGTGCTTTACTCTAAACCTACCGCAATTATCTTCATAGTCTTTATTTCCTTTTGGACCATCTACAATTATAGAAGAGACTGCTGTACCGTGAATATAATCTTTCTCGGATAATGCTACATTTGGATCAAGCAAGTTTATATACTCTACCCATTCACTAAAATATACTTCTTTATTAAATTGTGTATCAATCACTCCTATTATAGGCTCATTTGTCGGTGACGGGATTTGTTGAATCTGATCTTCATTTGATTGATCTGCCAGATAGTCATCTGTCAATCTGACGAAATCAGATATACTCATTGCAATTAAATATGGTGCACTTTCTACAAGTTTGGAGTATTCTCTCTGAGATAACTTACAAGTTGTATCGTTAAAAATTTTATCATCTAAAATATTTATTTTTAAATTGGATAGAAGTTCTTTAATTCCTACTTCTGTTTTATAAATGGTAACTAGTACATCCTCAGCAGTAAGCATAGAGCCTTCTTCTACTGTAAAAATATCTATACAGGTTACATCAAGCAGTACTTTTAAAAATGTACTTTTTGAGATATCCTGCATATCAATTTTTAAACTATTATTACTTATAGAGTTAAACTCATCAGAAGTTATAACTCCACTATCAAAATTTTCTCTTATAATCTGTGCTACTCTAAGAAGTAGGTTCTGAGCCTTGGTTAGAATATTTATAGGAACATAATATGTAAAAACGTGACACATTTTATCCCCAATCTTCTTAAACTTGGCTCCACACATATAATTAGATGGGTTGTCCGCTGAATTACTAGAGAAAAGACATCTTAATCTACTACTTTTAGGAACAATTCGGTTGTGGTAAGCAGTTATGAACACGTCTCGTAGCACAGACTGCTTGGTGTTCCAATAAGATATAACGCCAGCAATGTCAGCTGAGAGCTTGTCTAAATGCGAAGCACATACAGTTTGACCTTTTTTCATGGTCAAAGGTCCTGGCTTTGATGCGTTTGGCTTTGCTGATAGATCACCTTTTAACTGCAATATATTATGCATTTGCTAGCATACTCCTTAATTCTCTAGAAACTGAACTTTTTGATTTGGTGCTTAGAATTTCAATTTCTCTTACAGTAAAACATTGTTCCTGTAATTTTTTTATATTATCTGGCTTTTCATTACATACCGCATAATAAAGACGACGAAGGTAGTCATATCCATCATCAGGATCACTAAATGCAATTGCTGTTTTAATAACATTTTTTAACTCACCTGGATATGGTATCTTGCTATACAAGTTCAAAATTTTTCGAAAGACTCTAATATTCTTATTAGATACCTTTATTTTTGATAAATAAAAATCTAAAAACCTCTGTGCAATTTCTATTAAGTCTTCTTTTGTGTAACTATTAAAATCAATTGTAGAGTCGAAACGACGAATCAAAGCTTTATCTAGATTAGAAAATAAATTAGTTGTTGCGATTAATACAATGTCCTCATTTAAAGTATCAAAATTTTTTAATAAAGTGGAGGTAACCCTACCCATTTCACGTAAATCATTTGCATTTATTCTATCCATAGCAAGGGCATCAATTTCATCAAAAAGAACAACTATTTTATTAGGTTGAGGGAAGCAATTGATCTCTTTAAATACAGTTTGAATATTTTTTTGAGTCTGCCCTAGTTTACAATCTAAAATATTAGTGAAATTTATAGTGTAAGTTTCACGCCGCAAGAGTTTTGCTAAATGTTGGACACCTTGAGTCTTACCTGTACCAGGGGCTCCGTGAAAAAGAAACTTATGTATGCCAATATTTCTTTTAACAGCATTTACAACTCCCAGTAAATCCTGAATTAAGCTATCTGGAAAAAAAAGAGAGTCAGATGATGGTTTAATCTTTTCAAAAAAAGATGATAATACAATCTCCTCATCGGTTGATTGAGGTACTAAAACACCTGTTGTAGAGAGTAATGTCATGATATATTGGGCAAGTTCTACATCACCATTTTTTGAAAACTCATCTGCAATTGCATAAGCTTGTTTTTTAAAACCTATGTCATTATTATCACTGTAATAACGAATGAGATTTAAGATAGACTGCTTTTTCATGATATCCCCTCTTTTATCAGATAATAAATTATTGGGACATAAAAATCAATAATGGGACAAAATTAAAAATTAATACTTTAAAAAGTAATGTTGCAGAAAACAAAAAAGCCACCTCAGATGAGATGGCTTCTTTTAAAAGGTTAGCCTGGCGATGACCTACTCTCGCACAATCGTACGTTGCACTACCATCGGCGTAACTGCATTTCACTTCTGTGTTCGGAAAGGGAACAGGTGGTTCTACAGCACTATGGTCGCCAGACAAATTCTGTAAAAAACTTATAACAAACTGATTTAACTCTTGAGTATAAAGAGGTCTTTAAATGTCCATGCCCTCCGGGGTTGTATGGCCAAGCCTCACGGTTAATTAGTACTGGCAAGCTTCACACATCACTGCGCTTCCACATCCAGCCTATCAACGTCGTAGTCTGCAACGAACCTTTAGGAGCTAAAAGCTCAGGGATGACTCATCTTGGGGCCTGCTTCCCGCTTAGATGCTTTCAGCGGTTATCAGTTCCGCGCTTGGCTGCCGGGCCGTGCCATTGGCATGACAACCCGTAAACCAGAGGCGCGTTCACTCCGGTCCTCTCGTACTAGGAGCAATCCCCCTCAATCATCCAACGCCCGCGGTAGATAGGGACCAAACTGTCTCACGACGTTTTGAACCCAGCTCGCGTACCACTTTAAATGGCGAACAGCCATACCCTTGGGACCAACTTCAGCCCCAGGATGTGATGAGCCGACATCGAGGTGCCAAACACCGCCGTCGATATGAACTCTTGGGCGGTATCAGCCTGTTATCCCCAGAGTACCTTTTATCCGTTGAGCGATGGCCCGTCCATGTGGAACCACCGGATCACTATGACCTGCTTTCGCACCTGCTCGAGATGTGCCTCTCGCAGTCAAGCCAGCTTATGCCATTGCACTGACCTCACGATGTCCGACCGTGATCAGCTGACCTTCGTGCTCCTCCGTTACCCTTTGGGAGGAGACCGCCCCAGTCAAACTGCCTACCAGACACTGTCCTCGTATGTGTTGTACTTAGTTAGAACCTCAAACATGTCAGGGCGGTATTTCAAGGTTGACTCCATAAAAGCTGGCGCTTCTACTTCAATGTCTCCCGCCTATCCTGCACAAACAGGTTCAAGGTTCAGTGTCAAGCTGCAGTAAAGGTTCACGGGGTCTTTCCGTCTAGCCGCGGGTACACTGCATCTTCACAGCGATTTCGGTTTCACTGGGTCCCGGGTGGAGACAGCGTGGCCATGGTTACACCATTCGTGCAGGTCGGAACTTGCCCGACAAGGAATTTCGCTACCTTAGGACCGTTATAGTTACGGCCGCCGTTTACCGGGGCTTCACTCAAGGGCTTCAACTTGCGTCTGACCCCATCATTTAACCTTCCGGCACCGGGCAGGTGTCACACCCTATACTTCCCCTTTCAGGTTCGCAGAGTGCTGTGTTTTTGTTAAACAGTCCCAGCCACCATTTATCTGCGGCTGTGTGCAGCTTCATCTGTGCAGATTGCACCGCTCACAGCGTACCTTCTCCCGAAGTTACGGTACATTTTTGCCTAGTTCCTTCACCCGGGTTCTCCCAAGCGCCTTGGTATCCTCTACCCGACCACCTGTGTCGGTTTGGGGTACGGCCACATATAACCTGAAGCTTAGAGGCTTTTCCTGGAAGCCTGGTATCAGTTGCTTCATATCCGTAGATACTTCG